>CAYXUF010000006.1:75041-76723 GCA_964468155.1 uncultured Treponemataceae bacterium | reverse complement strand
GCGGTTCAACGGTTTTCAAGACCGCCTCCTTAAACCCCTCGGACACCGCTCCACACGCAGAAAACAATGAATCGGCGAGAATCGACATTACGCGAAAGACCCCCGATTGTCAAGGGCTGACAGGAAGGCTAGTCTGTGGGCATGGGCATCCTGGACAGTCTCCGCGAGGCCATGGAGCGCCGCACAGCCGCCATGGAGCGCAGCATAGCCGCGAGCCAGCCGATTTCCGACGAGCTCTGGTCATGGACTTTCGGCGAACACCGCATCTTCAGGGGCATGGGCGCCGCAGACGAAGCCCGCCTGCGCGAACTCTCAAGCCAGTTCCTGGCCAAAAAGCGCTTCGAGGCCCTGGGCGGCGCCATCGCCGACGACAAACTCAAGGTCTCGATAGCCTCGCAGGCCTGCCTCCCCCTCCTCGGCCTCGACCTGTCCTGGTACCGCGACTTCAGCACCATTTTCCTCACGCCAGAAGCCTACACTGTCACCCAGAGGAGGGAGGACAGGGCCGGGGTAGTCCACGAGTACGAGGAGGAACTGGCTGGCGAAGCCTTCGACCTAGGCCCTGTCGCGCTCGCCCTGCCGGACATAGATGCCTCGGGCTGGGGCGATGGCTATAACGTGGTCATCCACGAGATGGCCCACAAGCTGGACGGGCTGGACGGGGTCTACGACGGCAAGCCTCCCCTCCACAGGGGCATGAATCCGCGGCTCTGGCAGTCGGCTTTCAATGAAGCCTTCGAGGAATTGGCCGCGAGGCTGGACGCGGCCGCGCGATCCCGCCACCCGCCCAGAGGAGTGCCGAAAAAAGGAAGCGCCGCAAAGCGCAGCCGCATCGACCCCTACGCCGCCGAAAGCCCCGACGAGTTCTTCGCCGTAGCCTGCGAATATTTCTGGGAAAAGCCGGCCCTCCTCATCAGTGAATACCCGGCTGTCTTCGAGCAGCTAAGGCTCTTTTTCAGGCGCGATCCTTCGGAGTGGGGCGGTTGATCGTGGAAGAATTGGACAGGATAACAGGATCGACCAGGATCTACAGGTAAATCCTGTCTTCGGTGTTATCCTGTCCAATTCCAAAACTAAAACCTACGGAGATTTAAAGTATTACTTGAATTCTCCGTCATTTTATATTACAGTCTCCCCATGATCGCGCGAAAAATCGAACCATTGGTACGACGCTTGATGGAAGAGTATCCCGCCGTCACGCTGTTCGGGCCCCGGCAATGCGGCAAAACCACCCTGGCGCTCAGCATGTTCCCCGGTTTTTCCTATGCCAACCTGGAAGACTTGCAGACGCGCAAGCTTGCAGAGGAAGATCCCTACGAATTTTTTGTCCGATACCCTGAACCCGTGGTGATCGATGAAATCCAGAGAGTCCCGTCCCTGCTCAGCCTCGTACAGGTGAGAATCGATGAGCATAAGAAAATGGGGCAATATATCATCACGGGAAGCCAGCAAATCCGCGTGAAGAATACGGTGTCGCAATCCCTGGCAGGACGCACGGCCATAGTCAATTTGCTCCCCTTATCGCTGGATGAGCTGGCAAATGCAGGCATTGTCCTGGACAGGGACCAGCAATTGGTATCCGGCTTTATGCCCTATCTGTTCCAGGCTGCGGGGCGATCCCCCTCCGATTATTATAGAAGCTACCTCAGCACCTATGTGGAGAGGGATGTCGGGGCAGTGGG
>CAYXUF010000006.1:0-74941 GCA_964468155.1 uncultured Treponemataceae bacterium | reverse complement strand
GGGCTGGCCGCCCATCTCTTGGGCATCGAAACGCCTGGCCAGATGAATCGGGATCCCCTCATGGGCAATCTTTTTGAGAACATGATTGTCATGGAGGCAGTGAAGGCGCGCTTTAACGCAGGCAGGAGCGACCAGCTGTTTTTCTTCAGAAACGGCAACGGATTGGAGGTGGATCTGCTGGTAGGACAGCAGAGGAAGGTCAGCCCCTACGAGGTAAAAAGCGGCAGGACCATGGATATCAAGCACACGCTGAACCTTAAAAAATTCTTCTCCGCTTACCCTGATGATATGGTGGGATCAGGCGGGGTCATCTACGCAGGAGAGTCGGTAGAGTCCTTCAAAGGTTTTATCTTCCGCAATTTCCATACCTGCGCTTCGCTGTTTGAGCATGACGATCCTGGTTTTGCGGTGGAGTTTTAAGATTTGAATTCCGGGAGGAAAGAAGTTCACAATAAATACTGAATCAGAGATGATCAAAAGAAATATCCGTGGTAGTAGAGTTATTTTTCAATTCCGCAGAACAAGTCAAGAATTGATCGTCGCGGTCTGCGATACTCCATGCGTGGCTCGGAGGAGGAGATTGTGGAACGGGAACACACGAGGGAGGATATGGTCCGGGCGGTACGCCGCATGCAGGATTATATTCTTTTGAATGTGCGCGAAAAAATCTCGGTGAATGATCTGGCGCGCGCGGCGGGGTATTCCGCCTGGCACGCGCAGCGGATGTTCAGGGAGCTGACCGGTCAGCCGCCCTTCGAATATATCCGCAGACTGCGGCTTTCACAGGCGGCTCTGGTATTGCGGGACAAGCCCGGAAGGGTTCTCGACGTGGCGCTCGACTTCATGTTCGACTCGCATGAGGGATTCACCCGTTCTTTTTCCAAGGAGTTCGGCGTCACGCCGGCGAAGTACCGCAGACAACCGCGACCCGTGAAGCTCTTCCTTCCCTTTCCTCTTCCTCTGCGCAAAAACTCTGAAGAAGGAGAAAAAACCATGAAAGACACGGCGACTGCGGCGATTTTCGTTCAGGTGATCGAAAGGCCAGCCCGCAAAATGCTGCTGAAAAGAGCCAGGACGGCCGGCGACTATTATGCCTACTGCGAGGAAGTGGGCTGCGATGTATGGGGCGTTCTCACAAGCGTGAAGGAAGCGCTCTACGAACCGGTAGGCTTATGGCTGCCCGAGAAATTACGCCCGGTGGGCACCTCCGAGTACGTGCAGGGTGTCGAATTGCCCCTGGATTGGAAGGGAATCGTGCCGGAAGGGTTCGAGCTTGCGGAATTCGGCCCGGCGATGATGATGGTATTCCAGGGGGAGCCCTACGACGACGCGAATTTCGAGGAAGCCGTCGTGGCGGTGATGAAGAAAATCGACAGGTTTGACCCGTCACTCTACGGCTTCGCCTGGGCGCCCGATTCAGCCCCGCGTTTCCAGCTGGAGCCCCAGGGCTGGCGCGGGTACATAGAAGCGCGCCCCGTCCGCCCGGCGGGAAACTCGAAAATCAAATAGGGCAGACAATAAAAGAGGACGGGATAACAGGACCGGACAGGATCTACATGTAAATCCTGTCCTCGCTGTTATCCTGTCCGGTTTTTCGCAACCCGTCCAGTTTTCGTACCCTCAATACAGGAACTTCGACGCGCCCCCGTCCACAAGGAGGGTCTGGCCGCTCAGGTAGGAAGCCGCCGGCGACAGGAGGAAGGCTCCCGCCCGGCCGAACTCCTCCACCTCGCCGATGCGTCCCAGGGGGATGTTCGCCTGCCGCTGCCTGGTACGTTCGTCCTGGCTGATGCCCGCTCCCTTGGCTTCCGAGGCGATGAGCCGCTCCAGGCGGCCCGTCATGATGTTGCCCGGGGCTATGTTGTTCACGCGGACGCCAAAGGGCGCAAACTCGATCGAAAGCGACTTGACGAGGCTGGCGACGCCTGATCGCATGACACCCGACAGTATGAGCCCGGGCCAGGGTTCCTTCACCGAGCTGGAGGTGATGGTGAGGATGGAACCCTTTTTCGCTTTCAGCGATGGAAGCGTGGCCCTAATGAGCCGCACGGCCGACATCAGGGTAAGATTGAAGGCTGCCTGCCAGGGCTCATCGCCTGCGAAGGCCTCGAAATTGCCAGGGGGCGGGCCGCCAGCGTTGACGAGGAGGGCATCGGGTTCGCCAAAGGCTGCCTTGCCCGCGGCCACCCAGGCCGCGATGGAGTCGGCCAAGGCCATGTCCAGGACGGCGCCCGCCGCCCTGCCCCCCGTCGCGCCGGACTCGGTGAGCCGCTTGAGGGCGGCGCCCAGGCGCTCCTCCGATCTTCCCCCGAGGAAGACGAAGGCCCCATCGGCGAAAGCCTTCTCGGCGATTCCGAAGCCCAAACCGTCGGTGGAAGCCGACGCGAACAGCACCTTGCCTGCAAGACCCAGATCCATACCAACCTCCCTGCTTTTAGAACGCAATTCCGAATGATGTATAGCTCCCCTTCGGGGCATCCCACTTCAGTTTCACTTCCCTCACCCAGGCCGCCGAGGGGCCTACCTTCAGCCAGGCGATAAATTCCCCGAGGGCCGCGTCCTCGCCCTCGGCCCATACTTCCACTGTCCCGTCCTCCGCGTTGCGCACCCAGCCCGCGACGCCCAGCTCCCGGGCTTCCCTCATGGCCGAATAGCGGAAGCCCACGCCCTGGACTTCGCCTTCGACTATGGCATGAAAGGCTTTCATGGTTCCCCTCCTGCCTGGGCCGTGGCGCGGGCTAGAGCAGCGTGATGCCCGCCGCCTCGCAGGCCTGCCGCATTGCCTCGGGCCAGATGCCCACCTGGATTTCGCCTATGTGGGCCTTGCGCAGAATGAACATGCAGAGGCGGGACTGGCCGATGCCCCCGCCGATGGAGAGGGGGAGGCCCCCCGCCAGGAGGCGCCTGTGGAAGTAGAGCTCCCTGCGCGATTCCTTGCCCGTCAGGGCGAGCTGCCGTTCGAGGGCGGCCGGGTCGACGCGTATGCCCATCGACGAAAGCTCGAAGGCGCGCCCCAGCACCCCGTTCCATATGATGATATCCCCGTTGAGACCCTGGAAGCCCCCTTGCGTGGGCGTGCTCCAGTCGTCGTAGTCGGGGGCGCGCCCGTCGTGGGGCTTGCCGTCGGCGAGGACCCCTCCTATGCCGATGAGGAAGACAGCCCCGTATTCCCTGGCGAGGGCGTCCTCGCGTTCCTTGGGGCTCATGGCCGGATACCGTGCCTGCGCCTCCTCGGCGTGGATAAAGGTGATCTCCTCGGGAAGCTCGATGGGCAGGGCGTCGTAGAGGTCGTGCATCCTGAACTCCAGGCGCTTTATGGCTGAATAAATCCGCCGCACCACGTTCTTGAGGAAGCCGAGCTTGCGTTCGGAAGCGTCGATCACCCTCTCCCAGTCCCACTGGTCCACATAGAGGGAGTGGATGGCATCCAGGTCCTCGTCGGCGCGGATGGCGTTCATGTCGGTGTAGAGGCCAAAGCCCTTCCCGAAGCCATACTCGGCGAGGGCGAGGCGCTTCCATTTCGCAAGGGAGTGGACAATCTCGGCCCTCTGGTCGCCCAGGGCCTTCACCGGGAAGGCGACGGGGCGTTCGGTACCGTTGAGGTCGTCGTTGATGCCCAGGCCCGAGAGGACAAAGAGAGGGGCAGTCACGCGTGTGAGGTTGAGCTCGGTGGCCAGGCTCAGCTGGAAGAAATCCTTTATTTCCTTGATCGCGCGTTCGGTTTCCCGTACGCCGAGAAGGGGTTTATAGACAGCGAGGCCTGTTTGGCTCATGATCGCTCCTTGAAAGGCTTATATTCAGGGATTCCGATGCTTCCTGTCAATGACAAAGCATGTATGATACAGTGACAGTATGGCCAGCATCAGATTAGGTTCAACAGGCATCGAGGTGGAGAAAAACGGTTTTGGAGCCCTGCCCATCCAGAGGGTTCCCCCCGAGGAGGCTGCGGTCCTTCTGCGGAAAGCCTATAAGGGCGGGATACGGTTTTTCGATACTTCCCGATCCTACAGCGACAGCGAGGCAAAGCTGAACCTTGGGCTCGGAGCCCTGCGGAGCAGCATTGTCATCGCCTCCAAAACCCCATCGAAGACGGGCGAGGGGCTGAAAAAGGACCTGGCAGCGAGCCTCGCCGCCCTGAAGACCGATTACCTCGACATCTACCAGTTCCACAACCCGCCCTTCTGCCCCAGGCCCGGCGACGGTTCGGGCCTCTGGGAAGCGATGATAGAAGCCAAGGAAGCCGGAAAAGTCCGCCATATCGGCATATCCAACCACAGGATGCATGTGGCCGAGGAGGCTGTCGACTCCGGCCTCTACGAAACCCTCCAGTACCCCTTTTCCTACCTGGCGGCGCAAAAGGAAATCGAGCTTGTCGAAAAATGCGGGGCGGCGGGCATGGGTTTTATCGCCATGAAGGGCCTTGCCGGCGGGCTCATCACCAACTCCTCGGCGGCCAGCGCCTGGATGAACCGGTTCGACCACGTGCTTCCCATCTGGGGCATCCAGCACGAATGGGAACTGGATGAATTCCTCGCCCACATCGCGAATCCTCCTGCCCTCGGCCCGGAGATCCAGACTATCATCGAAAAGGACAGGGCCCAGCTCCTCGGCGAATTCTGCAGGGGCTGCGGCTACTGCCTGCCCTGCCCCGCCGGCATCGAGATCAACATGTGCGCCCGGATATCCCTCCTGATCCGCCGCTCGCAGCCCGGGCGCTTTCTCTCGGCCGACAACCAGGCGATGATGAAAAAAGTCGAAGGCTGTCTCCATTGCGATTCATGCAAGGCCAAGTGCCCCTACGGCCTCGATACGCCCTCCCTCCTCGAGCGAAACTACATCGACTACAAGGAGATCCTCGCGGGCAAGGTGGTGTAGTCGAAGCAAGGAGAAATCTTGCCTTGACAATTCCTCTGCTCGCGGCCGAAACTTCCATTAGGTTTCGCCACACGAGAAACGAAAAAAGGGGCAAGAGTGAAAGAGATCCAAAAGTTCGATATGGTGAAAAAGCCGGTCAAGCAGCGCTGGTTTCTGACGCCGATCACCTGGCTTCTCAGCTATCCGGAGATCAGGGCGCGAAAGCTGAAGATCACCAAGGTGAACATGGAAGGCCTGAAGCCTCCCTATCTCTTCCTTTCGAACCACATGGCTTTCGTCGACTTCAAGTCGACGACGCGCGCCATTTTTCCCCACGGTGCCAACTACATCGTCGCCATCGACGGCTTTCTGAGGGGCGAGTGGCTCCTGCGGCAGGTGGGCTGCATCTGCAAGCGCAAGTTCACCGACGATCTTCTCCTCGTTCGGCACATGCGCTACGCCCTCGAGACGAACAAGTCCATCGTCGCCCTCTGGCCCGAGGCGCGGTATTCCTACTGCGGAACGAACTCCGTCCTGCCGGCCTCCCTGGGCAAGCTCATAAAGATGTACAAGGTGCCTGTTGTCACCTACATCCAGCACGGGAACTACCTTTCGCAACCGGTGTGGAACCTCGAGAAGCGAAAATGCCGCATCGAGGCGACGATGACCCAGCTCTTCACCCCCGAACAGATCGCGAAGACGAGCGTCGCCGACATCAACCGCGCCGTCAACGCCACCTTCAACTACGACGAGTACCGCTGGCAGAAGGAAAACAACATCGTCATCGACTATCCCGACAGGGCCAAGGGCCTGCACCAGATCCTCTACCACTGCCCCCACTGCCTCACCGAGTCGAAGATGGAATCCGACAGGGACGAACTCTGGTGCGGGCACTGCCACAAGCGCTGGCGGATGAGCGAGCTGGGCGAGCTGTCGGCCGAGAAGGGCGAGACGGAGTTTTCCCATATCCCCGACTGGTTCGAATGGGAGCGTGCCCAGGTGCGCAGGCAGGTGGAGGAAGGAACCTACCACTTCAAGGACAGGGTGAGGGTGGAATCCCTCCCCAACGCCAAGGGCTACATCAACCTGGGCGAGGCTACCCTCACCCACTCCGCCGAGGGCTTCCGCCTCGAAACGCTCACCGACAACGAGCATTTCCTTCTGGAAAAGAAGCCCCTCTCCCTCTACAGCCTCCACATCGAGTTTAACTACCTCGGCAAGCATGGCGACTGCATCGATCTTTCAACCCACGACGATACCTTCTACATATATCCCCTCACAAAAAAGAACGTGGTGACAAAGCTGCAGTTCGCCGTGGAGGAGATTTACAAGATCAAGGAAGCCGAGCGCATCGCGGGAAAAAGCGAAAAGAGCATGGTCGATGCTGTTCTTCAGGAATGAGCAGCTGAAACCATACTGGTGACGGCATATATCCACCTCTTGCTGTGCTTATATTTCTTTAGTATCATATGCATGGAAGGAGGCTGTATATGCGCACAACCCTGGATCTACCCGAGCATCTCGTCGATGAAGCGATGAGGATTACGAAAAGCAGGACGAAAACCGAACTCATCAAAAGCGCTCTTGAAGGTATCATTGTCAGGGAAAACATCAGGGGCCTCAAAGAGTATTACGGCAAGGTCGATATCGATATCGATCTCGACACGCTGAGGAAGCGATGAAAAAGGTTCTTGTGGATTCATCCGTATGGATCGATTACTTCAAGGGGAAGGCCTCGGTTTCAATACTGGATCATCTTATCGATAATAACCTTATATGCGTCAATGAACTGATTCTTGCCGAACTCATTCCCTTTCTGGAACAGAAAAGGGAAACCCGCCTGATCTCCCTGCTCAGGAGAGTTGAGATAAAACCCCTTCATATCGATTGGAATGAGATTATGAAATTTCAGGCGCTCAACCTGGCTGAGGGAATCAATAAGGTCGGAATTCCCGATCTTATCATCGTTCAGAATGCCCGCGACTACGACTGCGCTCTCTTTTCTGTCGACAGGCATTTCGAGTTGATGGGAAGCGTTATAGAATTCACACGATTCAAAGTAATTTCAACTGACCGGGAATAACATAATAAATCTGGCGATTATTTTCTCATCAGTCTCTGTAGCTTTCCTTGCGATGGGCGATCCTCAGGACAAGAATCGTGGCGCCTTGGATGGAATAGAGAACGCGCCAATCGCCTACACGATATGAGCATATGCCCTCGAATTGGCCTTTCAGCACTTTATCTTTGCCGGGATGCGAGGCTAGATCATTGTCGATAGCGTCCAGAATTCGAATGACCGTAGCCTTGTCGAGATGCTTTAAATCCTTGCGAACCGAAACCTTGAAATTGATATTAAGCTTCATATCCGGACCTGAACTCAGGCGAGCTCAGAATCGCATCGTCTTTGTCGTTAAGCCGGTCCAGAGCGAGCTGATAGTCCGCGTACTCGGCAAAATACTGCTCGAGCGCCGATTTTACGATGAAGCTTTTGGGACGGCGCAGCCGCTTGCTTGTTTCGTTGAGAGCGGAATCGAGTTCATCGCTGAGGCGAATGGAAAGCGGGGATGGCATGGATCCCTCCTGAAATGTAATACATCCACTACAATATACTACAGCACAATACTCGTCAAGGTTTTTTCGGCTGACCCGAGATAGTGCCGTAGGGCCAGGAGGCGATGCCGCCCAGGTCCAGAACCTTCCGATAGCCGAGTGAAGCGAGGGTGGCGGCCGCGATTTCGCTGCGGCGCCCGCTGCGGCAGTAGACGATCAGGGTCCTGTCCTTGTTGGGGCCGATAACGGCCGCGGCGCTCGCGGCTGTTATCTGGTCGTAGGGCAAAAGCACGGAACCG
Organism: uncultured Treponemataceae bacterium; assembly: GCA_964468155.1. GTDB lineage: Bacteria > Spirochaetota > Spirochaetia > Treponematales > Rectinemataceae > CAYXUF01. The sequence goes on along the minus strand of CAYXUF010000006.1, from coordinate 67,235 downwards.
GCGATTCGCCCCTGGACGAACTCGTCGAGGGTGCGCACATCGATGAGGAGGGCTTCTTTATTGCTCGCGATCAGGTCTCTGGCAGCCTTGGGGCTGATGGGGGCCGGCTTGGCGGATTGGCCCTGCGCCTGGACAGCGGCGGCAAGGGCTATCGTGACGAAGAGAACGACAAGGAATTTTTTCATGCGGGAACCTCCAGTATTCAACTTTTTTAATATAATAGTTTCCCCGCGACAGTACAAGTGAAAGCCTGAGAGAAGCGTCAAGCCCGGATAGCCCAGCGCAGCTTGGCGGCTGTAGAACGGGGATTGCCGTAGCGTTCCTCGCGCCCGGGACGTATCGGCTCGGCGCTGATGGATGCGTAGGTACCCTGCGCCAGGCCGGCGGAAAATGCTGCTTCCACCCTCCTGTCTTCGCCCGAATGGAAGCAGAGGAAGGCTGCCCGTCCGCCCGGCTTGAGGATGGAAGGAAGGCCGGCGAGGAGGGTTTCCAGGGAGGAAAACTCAGCGTTCACCTCGATGCGGATAGCCTGGAAACAGCGGCGCAGGGTTCGCGTCATCTCAGGGTCCTTGAAGGCTCGTTCGGGGAATACGGAGCAGATGGCCTCGGCCAAATCGCGGGTCGAGGCGAGGCTGCCGCGGCGGCCGCAGATGGCGCGCGCGATGTCCTCGCTCTGCGCCTCGTCGGCATTGTCGGCGAGGATGCGGCAGAGTGTTTCCTCGGAAACGGTGGCGAGGAAATCGCGCGCGCTCTGGCCCGAACCTATGTCCATGCGCATGTCGAGGGGGCCGTTCTGCTTGAAGGAAAAGCCCCGCGATGGATCGTCGATCTGCATCGAGGAGAGGCCCAGGTCGGCGAGAAAGACGTCGGCGCCCGAAAGGCCGGATTGGGCGAAATACTCGGGGATGGTGGCGAAATTGGCCAGGACGGGGATGAAGGCGGAACTGATGGCGAGGAGGCGAGACGCCGTCTTCTCCAGCTCAACCGGATCGCGGTCGAAGCCGTAGAGCCTTCCTCCGGGGAGGATGAGCCCGAGGATTTCGCCTGAGTGGCCGCCAAAGCCCAGGGTGGCGTCGATAGCCGTATCCCCCGGGCGCGGGGCGAGCGCCTCGAGAACCTCAGAGACCATGATGGATCGGTGCGTGCCGGCGGGCGTGTCGCCCCGCGCGAGGACTTTCTTCACGTCCTCGGCGTATTTCGACGGATCGAGTTCCTTGTATTTCTCCGAAAAGGCCCTGGGGTGAGTGCCCCGATAGCGCTTGCGTCGGATATGCCGCCCTTCTTCCCCGCTCACGATGCTTCCATGGAGGAAGTGTAGTGTCGATCGCCGCGCTTTGTCGACCGATACAGTGAGCAGGCGAAATTTCTCCACTTCCGCCAGCCGCAGTCTCCGTGGTAAAAAAGCCTGGAGCGAAGGAGAGAGAACAGCATGAAAATATACGTGACGCGGAAAATTCCAGAAGCGGGCCTCGCCCTCCTGCGGCCTCTCTTCGACCTTGAGGTCAACCCCGAGGACAGGCCGCTTTCGCGGGCCGAGCTCCTGGCCAAGATAGCCGACGCCGACGGCGTGCTCTGCCTCCTCACCGATAAAATAGACGCGGAAGTGTTCGATACGGCCAAAAAGGCGCGCGGCTTCGCCAACTACGCTGTCGGCTATGACAACATGGACGTCGCCGAGGCGACGAAGAGGAAAATCCCCCTTTCGAACACGCCCGACGTCCTCACCACGGCCACGGCCGAGATGGCCTGGGCACTCCTCTTTTCGGCCGCGCGCAGGGTCGTGGAATCGGACGCCGTCATGCGTTCCGGCGAATGGAAGGGCTGGGGACCTTTACAGTTCATCGGGCAGGAGATAACGGGCGCCACCCTGGGCGTCATAGGCTCGGGCAGGATAGGCAAGGCATTCGCCCTCAAGTCGGCGGGCTTCGGCATGAAGGTGCTCTACACCGACGAATACCCCTGCGTCGAAATGGAAGAGCGCCTGGGGGCGAAAAGAGTGAGCCTCAACGAGCTGCTGGAACAGTCCGATTTCGTATCGGTGCATGTGCCCCTGATGCCCAGCACCCGCCACCTCATCGATGAAGCGGCCCTGCGCCGCATGAAAAAGACGGCTGTCCTCGTCAACACATCGCGCGGTCCCGTCGTGGATGAGGCTGCCCTTGTGCGGGCTTTGCATGAGGGCACGATTGCCGCCGCCGGCCTCGACGTGTACGAAGCCGAACCCAAGGCCGCAGAAGGCCTGGCCGCCCTGCCCAACGTCGTGATGACGCCCCATACGGCGAGCGCCACCGTCGTCTCGCGGAATGGGATGGCCACCAAGGCGGCAAACAACCTCATCGCGATGCTGGCCGGCCGCCGCCCGCCCGACTGCCTCAACCCCGAAATCTACCTCTAGCGGGCTGCGTCCCGCTTCGTCGTCTTGCGCTCGGTGGAACCGAGGATGGTCTTGCGCAGGCGGACGGCATGGGGCGTCACCTCGACCATCTCCTCCTCCTGGAGGTACTGGATGGCCCGCTCCAGGGTCATGGGCTGGATGGGCGTGAGGGTGAGGGCTTCGTCCTTGAGGACGGAGCGCATATTCGAGAGCTTCTTTTCCTTGGAAGGGTTCACCAACAGGTCGGAATCGAGGTTGTGCACGCCGACGATCATGCCTTCGTAGACGGGGTCGCCCGGGACCACGAAGAGCTGGCCGCGCGGCTCGAGATGGTAAAGCCCGTAGGTGACGCCGTTCCCGCTCCTGTCCGAGACGAGGAAGCCGGTGAAGCGCTCGTTGAAGTCGCCGCGGTAGGGCTCGTAGCCCAGGAAATAGGTGTTCATGATGCCCGTGCCCTTCGTGTCGGTGAGGAAGGTGTCGCGGTAGCCGATGAGGGCGCGCGTGGGCACCGAGAACTCGAGGTGGACGCGGCCGCCGTCATGGCAGGAATAGGAAAGCATCCGGCTCTTGCGCGCCAGGAGCTTGTCGGTGACGACGCTCGCGAAGGCTTCGGCGCAATCGACGGTGAGGTTCTCGATGGGCTCGAGCTTGGCGCCGTCCTTGTGCTTGAAGATCACTTCGGGCCGGCTGACGCAGACTTCGAAGTCCTCGCGCCTGAGCATCTCGATTAAAATGACAAGCTGGAACTCCCCTCTGCCCCGCACGTTGTAGCCGCCCCCGCCCGCCACTTCCTCTATCTGGATGGAGACGTTCTTGAGGGTTTCCTTGCGCAGGCGATCGAAAAGCTTGCCCGACTGGACGTTCTTGCCGTCCATACCCGACAGGGGGGAGGTGTTCACGTAGAAGCGCATCGACACGGTGGACTCGTCGATGGTGATGCGGGGCAGGGCCTTGGGCGACTCCCGCGTGCAGATGGTGTCGCCTATGTGTACGTTCTCGATGCCCGAGAGGACGATGATGTCGCCGGGTTCGGCGCTTTGGGCCTCGACGAGCTTGACCCCCGAATAGGTGTGAAGCTTGGAGATATTGAGGATTTCGCGGACATCGCCTTCCCCGATGCAGACGAGGCCGTCCTTGGAATGGGCGCGGCCGTTCACCACCTTGCCGATAGCCTGGCGTCCGAAATAGTCGGAATAGGAGAGGTCGGAGACGAGCATCTGAAAGGGCTCGCCCTGGGCATAGGCGGGCGGGTCGATGCTGGCGATGATGGCCTCGAAGAGGGGGGCTAGGGTTTCACCCTCGCCCTCGAGGGTCTTTTTCGCCATGCCCTGCTTGCCAATGGCGTAGAGAAGGGGGAACTCGAGCTGCCCGTCGGTGGCGCCGAGGTCGATAAAGAGGTCGTAGATCTCGCTCAGCACTTCAGCCGGGCGGGCGTCGGGCCTGTCGATCTTGTTGATGACGACGATGATGGAGAGGCCGCCCGAGAGGGCCTTGCTCAAAACAAAGCGCGTTTGAGGCAGGGGGCCTTCCGAGGCGTCGACGAGGAGAATGGCGCCGTCCACCATGGAGAGGGCTCGCTCGACCTCGCCGCCGAAGTCGGCGTGTCCCGGGGTGTCCAGGATGTTGATCTTGACGCCCTGCCAGACGACGGAGCAGTTCTTGGCGGCGATGGTGATGCCGCGTTCGCGCTCGAGGTCCATGGAGTCCATGAGGCGCTCGGGGGCTTCCTGGCCATCGCGGAATACGCCTGACTGCCTGAACATGGCGTCGACGAGGGTGGTTTTTCCATGGTCGACATGGGCGATTATGGCGATATTCCGAATCGCCGGGTTCGAGGAATCCTTGCGGGCCAAAATGGGGGCTCCTGATTGCTGGTTGCGGTGAGGATGTAGCCATAGTATAGATAATTGGCCTTTTGGTATAGAGCGGGAGTCCGGGGCGGATTATACTGTCGGCCCAAGGAAGGAATCATGCACAAGCGGATCGGCGATTACGGCATAGAAATCGGGGAAATGCGAAAGGGCAGGCTCAACAGGATCAGCGACGTGGCAGGGGTAATGGTCGGGCACTGCACGGTCGAGGAAGGCGACTCGAGGACGGGCGTCACCTTCATATCGCCTTCCGTGGCGAACCCCTTTTCGCGCAAGCTTCCCGCCGCCGTCTTCGTGCTGAACGGCTTCGGCAAGAGCCTCGGCCTCATGCAGGTGGAGGAGCTCGGCTGCATCGAAACGCCGATATTCCTCACCAACACTCTCAACGTCGGCCTCGTGCACGACGCGGCAGTGGGCTACATGATCGAGCGCTGCGAAAAGGAAGGCATTTCCCTGCGCTCGGTGAATCCGATCGTCATGGAATGCAACGATTCGAGGATCAACGACATCAGGAAGCGGGTGCTGGGGGCGGCGGAAGTGGCCGCCGCCGTGGCCGATGCCCGCGCCGACTTCGCCGAAGGCGATGTCGGCGCGGGACGTGGCATGGTCTGCCACGGCTTGAAGGGGGGTATAGGCTCGGCCTCGCGCCTTTTCAGTCTGGAAGGCAAGGATTACACGCTGGGCGTCCTCGCCCTCACCAACCACGGCCGCCTCGCCGACCTGAGAATCGGTGGCAGGGCAATAGGCCAAGAAATAGCGGAAAAAATGAAGGCTCGCGAAGATACGCGCGAGGATACGCGCGAGGCTGCGCGAGACGCGCTCGCGGCGCCCGACAAGGGCTCTGTCATCCTCGTCTTCGCGACGGACGCGCCCCTCTCGGACAGGCAGATAGGACGGGTGATCAAGCGGGGCTCGGTGGGCCTGGCCCGTCTCGGCTCCTTCATAGGCCACGGCTCGGGCGAGGTTTTCCTGGGCTTTTCTACGGCCTATTCCATCCCGGGCGCGGCGGACGAGGGAAGAGCGGGGCGCGACATCCTCACCATACCCATCCTGCGCGAGGAAAAAATCGATGTCCTTTTCAGGGCGGCGGCCGAGTGCGCCGAGGAAGCCGTTCTCAATTCCATGGCAGCCGCCGCCCCGTCGATCGGGATCGGCGGCTACAGCTGCGCCTCGCTTTCTTCCTTTATTTGATCTCGGCGAGGAGCTTGGCAGCGTTCTTGTTGCCCATGGAGGCGGCTTTCTGCAGGTCGATTTTCGCCTCGGCCGTCTTGCCCATATCCTTGTAGAGCTGGCCGCGGAAGTACCAGGCGTCGCTGTTCGGATCCGCTTTTGCGCCGAAGAGGCTGATATACTCGGTGAAGAGCTGGTCGGCCTTTTTCCTGTCCTGGCCTGCTATGCCGGGAAGAACCTGCCAGAATCGTCCCAGGGAGAGGATGGGGCCGCCGTTGTCATATGTCTTGTCTAACCTGTAAGCGTTCTCGAAGCCCATCTGGGTCTTGCCCTTGAGGCCTTCGGCGAGGGCTTTGACGATGCTGACGCAATCGGAGTAGGTACCGACGCACAGCCCGTACCAGTACCAGCCCTCTATGCCCGTGGGATTGAGCTTGAAGGCGATTTCGCCGTATTTCATGCCTTCCTTGGCTGCCGCCCGGGCGGCGTCCTTCCATCCCGATGTCTCTTCGACGACGAGGAAATCCCCATATCTGCGGGCTGCTTCGGCCGCCTGCCAGTTGAGCTTGTAATCGCCCGGCGAGGCCGAGGCTTGTTTGACGGCGTTTTCATAACTGGCCTTGAGTTCGGCTTCGGACTTGGCTATCGCCGGAGCGAGGGCGAAGACGAGCAGGGCAAAAACTATCGCCGCGCTGAGCATTCTCTTCATGGAAGATTCCTCCTGGGTTTGTTTCGAAACCTAAAAGAAACGTACACGGGCGCGGAGACGCGGTCAAGCTTTGTCGGACGACAGTGCGGCCGATGGCTCGAGCCAGGATTTTTACGGCAATCTCTATAAAAAAATAGTGATACCTATGGACGAAAAGGTTAAACTAGTTGTATTTTGTCACTGGCTGGTGATAGTATCATGGCCAAGCCTGCCCTCCGGGAGGCTAATTTTGTATCTGCCCTGTAAGGGGGATGTCATGAAACGTTTTCTCATCTTCATCGCAGTGTCTGCTTGCCTCTTTCTTCCCTTGGCCAGCCTTTCGGCCATGGACTACGCTCCCATCCAGATATCCATCGTTCCGGGTGTAGCCCTGCCCTGGGCTTCGAGCGCCGGGATAGCCCTGGGCGCCGTAGGCAATATTTCGGGCAGGGTGGATTTCATCCAGGCGGCGGGCGTCTTCAATATTGCCAACCGCATGAACGGACTGCAGGCCGCCGGGGTTTTCAACATCGCAGACGGATCTCACACGCCTCTGCAGGTGGCAGGGGTATTCAACATCGGCGCCGACGTGGCGGGCATCCAATCAGCGGGCGTCTTCAACATAGCCGACGACCTCGCCGGAGCCCAGATCAGCGGGATGTTCAATATCGCCAGCGAGGTCCAGGGCTTCCAAGTTGGCCCCTTGTTCAATATTGCCGACGATGTCGAGGGCATGCAGGTAGGCTTGGTCAACGTGGCCGACCATGTGAACGGTGTCCAGCTCGGCTTGGTCAATATTTCATCCAACGGGGTATTCGATATCGATGCCGTCTGGGAAACCGAAACCGACTATGGCCGGGCCATCCTGAAGACGGGGAACACATCGGCCTTCGCCGTTTTCTCGGTAGCCCAGCCCAAGGATGAAATTTTCAAGGTTCCCGACAACACGATCGTGTCGGCAGGGCTCGGGACGAGGCTGGGCGAGGCGAGAGGTCTCTTCATCGATCTCTCCGTTTCGGCATCACAGTTCGCGGGGGCTGACTTCGATCGCCTCCTCGAGGGCTGCACTTACAGCCACGGCCTCGAACCTGCCGACGTCCTTGAACCCTGGCCCACCATCGACGCCTGCCTCTCCCTCAACCTGGGCGGGCTGAGGCTTCTCGGGGGCCTGCGTTCGGATGTTTGGCTCGCATCGGCACCTTATCTGCCCCTCAGTCTCGAGAAGGGTTTCAGTTATTCGGATACATGGTTTGGGGAGAGTTTCACCGCCTGGACGCGCTGGTATGTAGGCCTGGGATTCTGAGCCTGTGCCGCGGGCGGGCGGTTTTCAGCCAGCCTTCCGCGGCCTGCAGTGCGCGAAACTGAACAGTAGTGTATAGTATCGGCGATGAAATTTGCCGATATCGTGCGTCTCTTCGGCGACAAAGCCTGGTTCGATTTCGAGATGGTTCTCCTTCTCTCGGGCGAAGCCCCGGCCTGCGTCCACACGGCGCTGTACCGCCTGAGGGAGTCGGGCAAGATCGTCGAGCTCAGGCGAGGCCTCTTCACCCTGGCCGAACCATGGCGGCACAGCGGGCTGGGGGCTGACACGGCCGCTTTTTTCGCCCCAAGCCTGGCATCGGCGATATATCCGCCCTCATACCTGTCGGGGCGCTGGGTTCTGGAGCGCTGCGGCGCCCTTGGCGCCAAGGCGCAAGGCGATGGCTCACTCCCCGAGTTCAGCGCGGTGACGGCCCGCCCCGCCAAGGTTTTCGAAAACGCTTTCGGGCGATATTCCTACGTCACCCTTCCCCGCGACCTTCTCTTCGGAACATGGACTGAATCGGCAGGAAACGGGCGCCTCCGCCTGGCCTTCCCCGAAAAAGCCCTCCTCGATTTCTGCTTTCTGGAAGGGGGAGAGTGGGACGAGGCACGCTTCGAGGCCGCAGGCTTTGGTGCGGGGCTCAGGGCAGGGAGGCTGAACCTGGAAAGGCTGGGGGCTTTTGTGGCGCGCGCTGGCCGGCCCCGGCTCGAACGCGCCGCGGAGGCCTTTGCCCGATTCGCCTCGAGCGAGGGAGTTTCCCGATGATAAAGGAAGAGATCCTCGAAAAGGCAGCGGCGGCTGTCACGCCCGAGGAAAAGCGGCAGCTTCTCAAGGAAGCGCTTCAAGCCGCGGTGCTGCGCTCCCTCCATGAGTCGGGGGCCTTCTCCTCCCTCTGCCTGACAGGGGCTGCCGCCCGCCACTTCGCCCACGCCGCATCAGTGTTTCCATCCGATCTCGAATTTGGGCTTGTCGATAAAAAGGGATACAAGCCTGAGCAGTGGCTCTTCGCGGCCAAGCGCCGCCTCCGCTTCATGGGTTTCGATCCAAGGATTGCCTTTGCCCGCAAGCTTGCGAGGCATGTAGGCTGGATCAAGCTGCCAGGCCTCCTCGCGGAGGCGGGGATGGCCGAAAGCGAAAAGGAAGCCTTGGGCTTCGGCTTTGTGATCGATATCGCGCCCGGCGAAAAAAGCGGGTGTCGCGTCAGCCTTGTGGAGGCTCATGGCGAATGCTTCGCGCTGCGATGGCGGTAGCGGCGAGGTTTCCGGTCGAGAAGGCGGCCTGGAGGTTGTAGCCGCCCGTGTCGCCGTCCAGGTCCAGCAGCTCGCCCGCGAAGTAGAGGCCGGGCACGATGCGCGATTCCATGGTCTTCGCGTTCACTTCCGACAGGTCGACACCTCCCGCCGTCACCATTGCAGCGTCGAAGGAGCCGAGGTTTTCCACCTCGAAGGGCTGGGCGCAGGCCAGTCGGCAGAGGGCTTCGCGCTTCGGTCGCGCCAGGTCGGCTGCCTTGTCCTCCTCCCCGATTCCCGCCAGCTGACAGAAGCGCTCGGCCATGCTTTTTGCACTGCCAATCTCGGTGAGGATTGTTCTGACAAGGCGCTGGGGGTTCGCTTTCAGCGCCTTGTCCAGCCTGTCCCTGAATGTATCGATGCCGCAGTCGAGGAATCTGATCTCCACGGTATCGCCTGCCTCGACAAAGCGGGAAGCGTCGAGGACGAGAGGGCCGGAGAAGCCCTGATGCGTGATGAGAAGATCCCCTTCCCGCTCGATCTTCCTTCCGCCCTTTCTGCCTATCGCGAGACCAGCTCCGTGAAATGAAAGCCCGGCGAGGCCGCCGAGCGGAAAATCCTTTATAACGAGGGGCGCGAGCGCTGGCCTCGGGGCGACAATCCTGTGCCCCAGCCAGGCGGCGAGGGCGTAGCCGTCGCCTGAACTCCCCGTCGACGGATAGGAAGCTCCACCCGTGGCGATGAGGAGACGTGACGCCTCGTAAGACTCAAGGCCCGTCGCAGCAGTGCCCGTCGACCCGGCCACCGGCTCGGCGCGGACGGCAAAACAGCCTCCCCGCCGCTCCACGCCGAGGACGCGCCGGCCGGTTTCAATCTGTATGCCTTGCCGCCCTGCTTCGGCCAGCAGAATCTCGAGGATGGAGGAGGCTTTGCGGCTTTTGGGAAATATTTTGCCGCCCTCCTCGGTTTCGAATTCGATGCCCCTGGTCTGAAACCAGGCCAGCAGATCCGCGTTGGTGAATTCCAGAAGGGCCGACTTGAGGAAGCGAGCCGCCGATTCGGGTTTGGCGCCGCCGCCGTAATGCCCGAAAAAATCGGCGATGTCCCCTGCCTGGGTGATGTTGCACTGGCCTGAACCGGTTATGAGGAGTTTGCGGGCTGGCTTCGGGCAGCGCTCGAGAACGAGGAGCTCAAGTTCAGAAGGCTTTTGTATCGCCCGCAGCCTTTCGGCGATGCGTATCGCGGCAAAGAGGCCGGCAGGTCCGGCGCCTACGACAATGCACCTATCGCGAGGAAGTTCACTCATCGGTTGACAGGATATCAGGAAAGAGGCCGGAGGCCGAGCCCTGATGCGTCCCTCGCCGCAGCAATTCGGCTTCCACGGCCGTATAGAGCCGCGTCTTCTCCGTGGCGGGGAAGACATCGAGAGCCTCGCCCGGTCTGAAATCGGCAGCCAGGCGCATCACTTCGAACTGCGGAGGCAGGATTTCCAGGCAGTCGGCGAGGAGGCCGGGAAGGCGCGAGGGATGCAAGGGGGCATACTCGCCCGCAGGGTAGCCCCGCGCGAGGGCCGAACCATGAGCCAGCCTTAAGTCGTGGAACTTGATGCCCTCGCCGCCGCAGGCGGCCACAAAGCCGATGGTCTCCAGCATCTGCCGACGTCCCTCGCCGGGCAGACCGAGCATCACATGGACGGCGCGCCGCAGCCCCGCCTTGCCGGCGATTTTAGCCGCCTCGGCATAGTCCTGCGCGCTGTGCCCCCTGTTGATCAGCCTGAGCGTCGCGTCGCTCGAACTCTGGAGACCCAGTTCAAGCCAGACTTCCAGGCTCGATGCGGCATAGGAAGCGAGAAGGGCGGCCTTTTCGGCGTCGAAACAGTCGGGACGGGTAGAGACGACGAGGCCGCGGAGGGAACCCGGCGCGATGCCGGCCAGGATGGCCATAGCCCTGTCGTATATTTTTTTCAGCTCGTCAGGAGGGAGATTGGTGCAGGAATATGCCTGAAAATACAGAAAAAAAAGCCGGGCCTTGTAGCGGCTCCGCGTAAAGCCGACGGCGCGGCCTATCTGTTCCTCGAGGTCGGTGACAAGGCGCCTGCCCTCGTGCTGGTAGGTGGCGAGGCCGGCTTCAGGCGAGCAGAAACGGCAGCCCCCTCCTCCCCGTCCGCCCCCGGACCGCCCAAGGCCCTCGCCCCCCGCCCTGTGGGGACAGGTAAAGCCGGCGTCGATGCCTAAGCGCCATACTTTTTCCCCATGACGCTCGATGAGGCGATCGGCATGCCGATTGAATCGCGAATTCATGGGTTCTCCACGGAGCTTGAAATCCAAAGCCAGCCGCTATATCGTCCTGATCATGGCGCAAAAACGAAAGGCTTCGCCGCTTCATAGTCTCAGATTCGCGGTGACACTGGCAAGCCTGCTCCTCCTCTCCTGCTCCCTCTTCGAGAAAAAGCCAGCCCTGCTCTGGACCGATACGCCCGAAATTCTCATCGCCGTCGAGATGTTCAATGCCTCCCAGAGTAGCCGGCTCATGGAAGTCCGGTACGAGAAAGACCTGCCTGTCTCCCTCTCCACCCTGCCCGACAAAAGCACCGTGAGCCCCTCCCTCGTCCTGGGCCGGGGACTGCGTACCCAAACCCTCGGCGATCGTTTCCAGTCGACGGAATTTCTCTTCGGCCCCCTCGCCCTCCGCAAGGACGCTTTTTATGCCTCGCTTCTCGAAGGCGGGGCAACGAACAAGCGCCAAACCCTCGTTCCGGTGAGCTTCGATATTCTCCTTGTCCTCATGCGAAAGGATATGTCGATGCAGGACCAGGTTGACGGAATGACCGAGCTGGATGTTCCGCCCGTGGACGCCGCCGTCATTACGATGGAGGAAATACAGAGGCGCGCCAGCCTCTTCACCGCGGCGTCCCAAGGCGCCGGCAAGCGGATCGGCTTTTCGCCCCGCTGGCCCGACAAGGATTTTCTTTTCCAGTGGGTCCAGCTGGGCGGGGCCTCCTTCAGCGAAAACGGACTGAACCGCGAGAGAAAAAGCCCAGGCGGCAGCTCGCTTCCCCTCGCCTGGAATCCTGAAGGCCTCGAGACTGCCGTCGACGCGCTCCGCACCTACATCGGCGCGATGAACGGTTCGGCCGCGGCCGAGGATGCCTACGCATTCAAATACCTTTTCGCTCCGGGCTATAAAAATGTCGAGACGGGCAAGATCCTCTTCGCCGCCATCAAATCGGCCGATTTCTTCACCCTGCCGCCAGTGCTCCGCGCGCGTTTCGACTACCGCTATTTTTCCGAAAATGGACAGCTCGCCCTCTCCGAGGGGATACGCTATGCGGGCATTCCGAAAAGCGCACCCGACAAGGCTACGGCGAGAAAGTTTCTGAAATGGTTTTTCAAGGCGGAGAACCAGAAGGCTATACTCGAAAAATCCCGAACCCTGCGCCTGTCGGAAAGCGCCTTCGGCATAGCCGGGGGTTTTTCAGCCCTTCAGGACGTCACCGAGGCGATCATGCCGGGCTATTATACCGAACTCATCGGCCATATTCCCCCCAAAGCCATGATCGCCCCGCCCCTGCCTATGCCGCCGCGCTGGCCTTCGCTGAAGACAGAATTTCTGCTGCCCTGGCTTGATGCAGCGGCGGGCGAAAGCCTCGACGCCCCGATCGGCACAAGCTTTGCTGCCAGCCTCGAAGCCTATCTCGATAAAAATCCCGATCTACGCTGAGCCGCCAAACTTCCTGAAGATTGCCTCGAATTCGGCGACGGTCGAACAGTGCACAGCCCTGTCGCGCAGGGCTGCGCCCCGGGTTCGGCCTTTGGAATAGGCACAGAAATGCTTGCGGAATTCTATGCAGGCGCTCTTCTCGCCCAGAAAGGCTACCGAGCGCTCCAGGTGGCGCCGGGCGATGGCCGCGACGTCGGCATCGGAGAATGCCGGGGCTCCCCTTCCCTCCCAGAGGGCCGCCGCTTCGGCAAAGACGAAGGGGTTGCCCATGGAGCCGCGGGCTATCATCACGCCCTGGCAGCCTGTCTGTTCCAGCATGGCAAGGGCGGCCTTGGCGCCGAAAACGTCGCCCGAGCCGAAGACGGGGATGCCGGAGGGCGCCAAGGCCTTCACCAGCGCCGCGATGGAAGCCCAGTCGGCCTTGCCTGAATACCCTTGGGCTCGCGTCCGGGCATGGAGGGTTACGGCGACGGCACCGGCCTCGACGGCGGTCTGGGCCGTCTCGAGGAAGTTGACCGAGTCCTCGTCCCAGCCCTTTCGTATCTTCACGGTTATAGGTATGTCGGTGGAATCCCTCATGGCCCGGACGATCTCGCCCAGGAGCCTGGGGGTCTTGAGGAGGGCCGAACCCGCGCCCGTACGGACGATCTTCGGCACCGGACAGCCGCAGTTGAGGTCGATGACGAGGGGTTTGAAGGCGGCGGCCATGGCCGATGCCTTCCCCAGCACCTCAGGCTTCGCCCCGAAAAGCTGGATGGCGTAGGGATCCTCCGCCTCGGCACGCTCGAGGAGGAGCTTCGTCTTGGGATGGTCGCGCGTCAGGGCCTCGGAACTCACCATCTCCGTGTAGCAGATGGCTGCCCCCATCTCGGAGCATACCGAGCGGAAGGCCGCGTCAGAGTAGCCCGCCACGGGGGCGAGGAAGAAGGGATTGCGCAATAAAAAGCCCGCAAGCGCGGGCTTTTCTTCATGGGACATCAAAGGCCGCTCAAGGCGCGAGCCCTCAGGGCTCGAGCTTGAAGAATCTGCAGGCATTCTGATAGGTCGTCTCGGCGGCCTCTTCGGGCTCCATCTGGAGGATTTCGGAAAGGAACCACACCGTCGAAGGCAGGAACTCGGGCTTGTTGCGCTTGCCGCGGTATTCGGCGGGCACCATGAAGGGCGCCTCGCTCTCGACGAGGATCCTGTCGAAGGGCAGCATCGAGGCCGTCTCGTGGAGATTGCGGGCGTTCCTGTAGGTGAGGTTGCCGGCGAAGGAGAAATACACGTTGAGGCCGGCCTGAAGGACCCTGTCGGCATACTCGGCATCCTCGGAATAGCAGTGGAGGACGGCGCCGGCGGGCGGCAGCCTGTCGCGCAGCACGTCGAGCACATCCTTGCCCGCCTCGCGGTTGTGGATGATCACGGGCAGATCGAGGCGCGCCGCCATCTCGAGCTGGTCGATGAAGAGCTCGATCTGGGTGCGCCTGTCGCCGTACTTGTGGAAATAGTCGAGGCCGATCTCCCCTATCGCGACGACGCGGGGCAGCTTGACGGCTGCCTCGATCGTGGACTGCCAGTCCCTGCCGGGACTCTGTACTTCGGAGGGGGAAACACCCACGGCGTGAAACACATGTTCCGCGGGTTTCAGGTTTTCATATACTTGCTTGAAGTCGACGAGGCTGTTGCAGATGCTTATGATTCTGCCGACCCCGGCCTGCTTCGCCTGCTGGCAAACCAAAAGTTGCTCGATCGGGTCATCGTAAATAAGCCCGATGTGGGCATGAGTGTCGAAATACCGCATCTGTCTTCCGTTAATAAAAATGGTGGGCAGCCCGTACGGGCAATCTTTAATGTACCATGCGAAACTTTTGGAGTCAATGTTTATTTGAAAGAGGTCAAACTATGTGCGGAGTTCCATGCCATGTCCCTGCGGGCGCCTGGTATTGTGCCATAATTTCCTTGACGCCTGGGGATTTCCCGCCTAGTATGATCGAACAATAGTGAAACAAGGCCGGAAATGGGACGATGCCCTTATTTCCCAATATCATAGCCCCCCTCGTCGCCGGGCTTTTCTTTCTTCTCTATTTCGGCTATTTCATCATCGCCAACCCTTCCAGGGCCAGCTCGTACTGGTATTTTATCGTCTTCCTCGTGGGCATGAGCATCTTTTCCCTGGGCAGGCCCCTGCAGCTGATCCTGGGGCCTTACCCGGCTTCCCTCATCATCGTCAACATAAGGGTTTTCATCCTCTGCGCAGTCATCGCTCCGGTGAGCATTCTGGGCTCCAATCTCTTCAACCGGCAAAGGGCGAAGGGGATGGAAGCCGCCATCGTATCGATCGGCATCCTCCTCGGGCTCACCTATGTCGTTTTCAACACCCTGGGCACAAAGTCGAGCAAGGAGCTGTTCCAGTTCGCGGGAATCACCGCCTTCGACAACCTCACCCCCGAACGCAACCCTCCCTTTTACGGCAGGGAGGTGACAATCGGCGTCCAGGTGGTCACGGGCGCCCTGATGTTCCTCTCCTCATCCATCAGGCTGGCCCGGCTCAAGTTCGGCGCCTCGTTTCGGGATCTTTTCAGGAACAAGCACTTTCTCTTCAACGGGGGCGTTTCGATCTATGCCGTCGCTTTTATCGTCGGATCCCTCACCAGGAAGTGGGAGATCTACTACACCGTGTCCATCCTCAGCGCCACTCTTTTTGGATGGAGCGTCCTCATCGATGTAAGGGAGGTCTACCGCAATTACGAAAACCTCATTCCTTTCATAAAGGAAGATATCATCGACAATGTCGCCTTCAGCGAGTTTTCCAAGGTCAAGCTGACGGAAATGCTCGCCTGCCTGGGCAAGGTATCCCCGAACACCATCGTCATGATCAAGCTGCGGGACGAGGGGGCGGAACCGCTCAAGGAACTGGGCTTGACGGACGAGGTGATCAGGATCGTCACCAGGCAGCTGTCGCGGACACTGGACGAGGACGCCTACCTTCCCCTTCCCCTCACCAGGGGCAGGATAGGCATCGCCCTCAGGTTTCCGGCGGACAGGGAAACCGGCAACAAAACCGCCCTCTGGGACATTCTCGAGGCGCTGCAGAGCGAGATCGCGCGGAGCCTGGGGCGCAGGGTTGTCATGGGCATAGGCAGAAGCTACGAGAGCGTGGAGGATCTAAGAAAATCCTATCACGAAGCCCTGAACGCCCAGGAATACGCCGAACATTTCGATAATGACGACATTGTCCACGTGGACAACATATGCGAACACGATCCGCGGCTGAACGTTTATCCCGTGAAGGAAAAGGAAAGGCTTCTTTCGCTGATCAAGGTGGGCGATCCCGAAGGCAGCCGCCAGGCCCTTACCGATTTTATGGAAAAATTCACGCGCTTTGTTGCCGAAAAGCCCGATGCCCTGTCGCTGCGGCTCTACGAACTGCTCGGTTCCATGATCGACGCGGCCATCCTGGGCGGGGGCGACGAAGCCAAGCTGAACACGCTCGTGGGCAACTGCTTCGATGACATCGCCCATGTCAAGGACGCCGAGACAGCCGAACGATGGCTCTCCAGGATTGTCGCGGAGATCGCAAATCTTGTCGCCCATGTCTACGAAAAACGCTCGAAGTCCCTCATCCGGAACGCAATCAAGTACATGGAAGAACATTACGCGGAGCCCTTGAGCTACAAGGATGTGGCGAAAGAGGTATTCATAAGCCCCTCCTATTTCCTGAGCCTCTTTAAAAAGGAGACGGGTTCGACCTTCGTGGACCACCTCACTGGGTTGAGGATAGAAAAGGCCAGGCTGCTCCTCGCTTCCACCGAGAAGAGCATCGCGGAGATCGCCTTCGATGTGGGCTTCAAGAATCCCAATTATTTCAGTAGCACCTTCAGAAAGCTGACCGGCCAAACAGCGAAGGAATACCGTCCAAAGCGCTGAAGCGACCCCTATCATAATTCTGTGGAGAAACTCCGTAATATATTGAATTGACCGTTGGCCAAACCCGTTCAAGGATGGATACCAGATTCCCATCACCCTTTCCTTTCAAGGAGGAGCTATGAAACGGATTCGGTCCATCAAAATGCTGGCCATGGCAGCCATCGCCTTTTTCGCCGTGGCTGCGGCGAGCGGCCAGGCTAAAATTCCAGTAACCTTCGCCGGCACAGAGGCCGCGACCACGACCCAGAGCAAGATGATGCAGGCAGTGGCCGATGTGCTGAACGCCGACGGCCGCTTCGATGCCAAGGTTTTTGTGGCAGGAGCCCTCTCCGGCGACACCAACGCCCTGGTGACCCAGGCTAAACTGGGAATTCCCCTCGTCGTGCCCTCGGATCCCGGCCGCCTGGCCAGCCAGTTCGCCATCCCCGACCTGAACATCCTGATGGCCCCCTACATCCTCACCGACCCTGCCGTGCTCAAGAACCTGCCGGACACCGATCTTTTCAAGGAGTGGTCCAAAAAGCTCGAAGCCCAGGGCATCGTCTTCGTGGCCAACATGTACAACGGCTTCCGCAACTTCTACACCACCAAGCCGGTAAAGACGGTCAAGGACCTCTCGGGCTTGAGGATCCGCGGCTTCGGCAACGACATCGGCAACGCCCTTGCCAAGTATTTCGGTTTCGCCAACATCGCCATATCCTTCGGCGAAGTCTTCCCCGCCATCCAGCAGAAAACCCTTGACGGCACCGAGGTCCAGGTGTCGGCAGCCGCCGGCGCGGCCTTCTGGGACGTGACCAAGTACATCGCCATGACCAAGCACTACATGCTCCAGACATCCTTCGTCTGCTCCACCAGGCTTCTCAACGCGATGCCTCCCGACGCGAAGGCTTTCTTCCTCAAAACCATCAGGGACAAGGCGCTGGAATACGGAGCCCTCGCCGAGAAAGATGAGGCAGGTTACTACGACCAGATGAGGCAGCGCGGCGTGACTATCAACGAGGTCAACATCAAGGAATTCCAGGACGCCATCGCGCCCCTGTACACCAACAACGACCTCAAGTTCTCCGCCGGACTCAAGGAGAAGCTCTTCAAGCAGCTGGGCATGTAAACAGCCCCTCAGTATCACGGGGGAGGATTTGCAGGCGGTTTCCCTGAGCCTCCCCCCTTTCTTTCCGCATCGCAACCGCCCCTTTTGGAGTCAGCATGAAAAAGATCTACCAATGGTTCTGCAAGGTTGAGGAAATATTCTGCGGCGTGGGATTCGGCTTCCTGATTTTCTTCATCTTTATTTCGGCCATCCTGCGCTTCTTCAAGCTTTCGATGTCCTGGTACCTGGATCTGGCCATGCTCTGCCTGGCATGGACGGCATTTCTGGGCGCCGATGTCGCCTGGCGCGAAGGCCAGATCATCGGCATCGACCTCGTTACGCGCAAGCTGCCGGCAAAGGTGCAGCGGATCGTCGAACTCATCGTCCTCCTCATCATCGCCCTCACCCTGGTCGTCATCGTTGTCTATGGCTCAAGGCTCGCCTGGACCGATCGGGTGAGCCGCTACCAATCCATGCCGATACCTCTGGCTTTGGTCACCCTCAGCCTGGTGGTCGCCGCCATTTCGATGTTTTTCTCGACCGTTCAGAAAATTCGAAAAGCGGTGCGGCTGTTGGCGGACGAAATGGGCGCTGATGCCGAGAAAGGAGCGACGAAATGACCTTACTCTTGATATGCTTCGTCGGTTTCATGCTCATGGGGATGCCGATAGCCTTTGTCATCGGCATAGCGGGATTTGCGTATTTCCTTTCCCAGCCGCAGCTGCCTTTTGAAATCGCCGTGCAGATGACGGTGCAGCAGAGCCAGTCATTCGCCTTCCTCGCCGTACCTTTCTTTATTTTTGCCGGGAACTTGATGAACGTGTCGGGCATCACGAGCAGGCTTTTAAGCCTGGCCCGTCTCCTGACCCGCCGCATGTACGGGGGAACGGCTCAGGTCAGCGTCGTCATGAGCACCCTTATGGGCGGCGTCTCCGGTTCGGCCACGGCCGACGCCATGATGGAGACGAGGATCCTCGGCCCCGAAATGCTCCGTATCGGCTACAAGAAAGGCTACATCGTCGCGGTGAACTGCACCACGGCCCTCATCACCGCCACCATACCGCCCAGCCTCGGCTTCATCATCTTCGGCTTTGTCGGCGAGGTGTCCATAGGCCGCCTTTTCGCCGGGGGCATCATTCCCGGCATCCTGATGATGTTCTTCCTGATGGCCACCACCTCCATCACGAGCCGCTACCATAAATACGACCCTCCCCGCCCCGACGCGCCAAGGCTGAGCCTTACCGAGCTCTTCAGGAACCTGAAGGAATCCATCTGGGCCCTGCTCTTCCCTGTTCTCCTCATCGTCGGCATCAGGTTTGGCGTCTTCACCCCCTCGGAATCGGGCGCCTTCGCCGTCATCTACGCTATCGTAATCGGCAAGTTCGTCTACAAGGAACTGACCTGGGAAAAATTCAAGAACGCCCTAGCGACCAGCTTCAAGGACAACGGAGCCATCATGCTTCTCATAGCCCTCTCGGGATCCTTCCAGTGGGCACTCACCTGGGTGCAGCTCCCCGTCACCTTGAGCCAATTTATCTTCGGCATAACCACCAACCCCCAGTTCCTGGTGATCATCATGCTCGTCTTCCTCTTCATCACCGGCATGTTCGTGGACTCAAACGTGAATTTCCTCCTCCTCACGCCCATATTCCTGCCCATGGTGAAGAGCCTGGGCGTGGACCCGGTGCATTTCGGCGTGCTCATGGCCACCGTGGTCACCCTGGGCGTCATGACGCCGCCCGTGGGAGCTGCACTGTACTCGGTCTGCGGCATCATGGACTGCAAGGTGGAGGATTATACCAGGGCGGCGCTTCCCTTCTTCTTCGCCATCATGCTGGAGCTCTGCCTCCTCGTGTTTTTCCCAGGCCTCGTCACCTGGATTCCCAACATGATTTTCGGGAAATTCTAGTAAAAGTATTGTATGCTTCGCATGTGCAACACGATTAAAGGAGACTAGACCGATGGACCCAGCATTCAGCGTGAAGAACCCCGATTTCCACGCAAGCCCTTTTACCGGTATGACAAAGAAGCATTATATCGAGTGCGCCAAGTACCTGCTCGAGCGGGCCTTCAAGCACGTGGCCGACAAGGATGCTCCCTTCGCCTTTCCCATCGTCCCTGGGAAAACCTACCCCCAGGCCGATTCTCCAGCCTGGCGCTTCCGCTCCCATGAGTTCGAGTCTTTGGAGCGGAGCCTTACCCTGGCCGCCCCCCTCATGCACGTCGAGCCCGAGGTGGAGATACGGGGCATCAAGCTGCGGGACTACTACTGCAACCAGCTCTACAAGATGTTCACCCCCGGCAATCCCCAGTCCCTGCCCCTGCCCGATGACATGCCCGATGCCACCTACCAGTTCACCTGCGAATTCGGCGGCCTCCTCAAGACCCTCCTTCTCCTGCCCGACGTGATCTGGCCGTATTTTACCAAAGCGCAGAAGGACGAAATGGCCGTATGCATATCGGCCTGGGCTCACCACCGCACCACCCAGAACAACTGGCGCATCTTCAACCTTGTGGCCCTCTCCTTCCTTAAAAAGCATGGATACGAGATCGACGACGAGCTGCTTAAAAGCCATCTCTTGTGGGTGGTGTCCTATCATTCGGGTGAAGGCTGGTACCTGGAGCAGACTTACAACTACTACACGATCAGCCTCTTCATCGTGTACGGCACGATCTGGAATCGCGCTTTTGGCGACGAGCACTACCCCGAGATCGCCGCCACGATAGAGCGCTCGGCCCATGAGATGATGAAGACCTATCCCAACTTTTTCGCCCGGGACGGCTACATCAACATGTGGGCTCGCTCAATCTGCTACCGCACCTGGATCTCGGGCGGATTCCCCGTCTCCTTCATGCTCCAAGGTGGCTCGCCTCTGGATCCGGGCTGGGCCAGGCGCCTCTGCTCCGGCTCCATACTCCAGTTCGTGTCACGCGAGGACTTTTACTTCAACGATATCCCCGCCCTGGGCTTCTACGGACACAAGGAGTACATGGTCCAGAACTATTCCTGCCCCGGCAGCCCCTTCTTGATGTTCCTGCCCTTCATCTGCCTGGCCCTGCCCGACGATTCGCCCTTCTGGATGGCCAGGGAGAACGAGGGCTTCTGGCCCGAGCTCGGAGAGGCTTCCAAGGTGTCGGTGCTGGAAAAGCCCGGCCTCGTCCTGGTGAACCACGGAAAGACGGGCGCCTCCGAAATAGTGCCCGGAAAGACCTACTACGACGACCCCAACTATTCAAAGCTGGCCTACAACACCCACTTCCCCTGGGAAGACCACAATCCCGAAGGTGGCACTGCCATGGAGTACGCCTTCCGCAGCCTGGACCCCCGGGACCTGCGGGGCGATGACATCAATTTTTACCTCACGGGCAAGACTATCAAGAACGAGGCGGCAGCGAAGGCCGACTACACTACCTCGAAGAGCATGGTGTACAACGGCATCCGCGGGGGAGTCCTGTATCGCCAGGCCATCATGCGCCAGCCGCCCAACAACGGCGTGGGCTATATCATCGACCTGGCCGAGGCAAGCCTCCCCGGAGGCGTCCTGCGCGTGGACCGCTCGCGCCTGGCCTTCGAGCACGAGCTCACCCTGGGCTGCTACGGCCTGCCGCACTCGGGCGGGGCGCCGGCGATTACGCGCACTTTCGGCGACGCAAGGCGCGGGGTGATCACCGCCGCCATCCCCGGCAGACGGGTCGCCCTCGTCGCCTACTCGGGCTGGGATGGCCTCGCGGTGCGCGTCCACTCGGGACGCAACGCCGAAGCAGACGAAAGCACGGTCGTCTACGCCCACAAGAAGCGCATGGCCAAGAACCCCGCCATGGAGCTCATGATCAGCGTCCTTTTGCACCGCACCGACGACGGAGCCTGGACCGAGGAGGAACTGGACCCCATCACATCCATCGAGATCATGGACATCACGCCGAGCCATTCGGCCCTGGGTGCCCGCCTCGAACTGCGGGACGGCAGGAGCATCATGGTCGACTTCGCGGACATCGACGGGGAGAGACAGTGCTGATTATCGCCCGGGCCAGAGCAGCTCGCCTTCGCGGTTGATCCAGGTCCAGGCGCCCGAGGGCAGTTTTACCTGGGCTATGCCTTCGGGCTTGAAGGAACGGACGTCCAGGAAGGCGGCGGGGATGGCGAACTGACCCGTTCTATCGATATAGCCCCAGAGATCCCCTTGCCGGACAGCCGCCAGGCCCTGGGAAAAGGACTGAACCTCGCGAAAAATCCCATCTATGGCGACATCGCCTGAATCATCGATGAACTGCCAGCCCGAACCATCCTTCACGCCCGCGAAGCCTTCGGAGAAGGGATAGGCTTTGTCCCATGGGCCGGCCTCGACATAGACCTCCCCGTCCCAGGTCATGTAGACCAGGTTTTCCCCTTCTTCCAGGCAGGCCAGAAGGCCATCCCTGAAGGCATAGGGGTAGAGCACTTCATGGACATCCCAATCCAGATCGAAAGCTATTTTGCCAGAAGGGCCGATAAAGCTTTCCCAGGGGATGTAGTCATCGGAATAGACATATGCCAGGTTTTCAGAAAAACTTCCTGCCCCGCCATACTCAGGAGTGACGCGCCATACGCCTAAAAGATCGATGAATCCCCAGTTCCCGTTCCGGGCTTTTGCGGCGGCATAGCCCTCGGAAAAATCATCCAGGGCAAGAAGGCTGGGCGGCAAGAGAACCTTGCCGTCGACGCTGACCAGGCCGTACAGGGCTTTGCCGTCCTTGGCAGCCTTCACGCGCACAACGCCCCGCTTCAAATCCTGCCCGGGAAGGATCTCGTAGGCCCCCAGGGCCAGGCTGATCCTGCCGTTCTCGTCCACGATGCCGGTTTCACCCCTCGGTCCTTTCACGAGGGCAAAGCCGTCGGAGAAGGGCGAGGCGATATTCCAGGCGGGCGAAAATATCCAACTCCCACTCCAATCCATGAATCCGATGCTGCCCTCCGAGGCCTTAAGCAGGGGCGCCTGAAGGACGGTGTCGAGGTAGACGACGCCCTTGAGCCCGAAACCTTCTTCCTCGCCTGAGTCGTTCACGAGGCCCATATCGCCCGAGGCTGTCATGACGGAGAAATAGGTTCGACCCGGGACCATGCCGGGAGCGGCGGGATCCGTGTTCAGGATTCCGTCTTTCCAGAACCCTTCCTGGGCACCGCCCGAGGGGGAGTAGCGGGTACCGAAGCCGTTGGGCTTGCCCCTCTCCCAGAAGCCGACATAGACGACCCCGTCGGCGTAGCGGTAGGCGCCCCAGCCATAGGAACAGCTGCCAAGAATTGGCCCGGCCTGGATGGCGGTCTGGTAGATCCCGAGGAACCGGGGACGTATGGACATGGTTCCGCCGGCTCCAAAGCCTATCCGATTCGATGACCAGGCTTCGTAGGGCATCTCGTACACCTTGCGCCCGTTGATGGAGAAGATGAGGCTGGAACCTCTCCGATGCACCGAGAGCTTATTTGCAGCCTCGTAACAGTAGACATTGTCGCTCATCGTCCAGGGGACGAGTTCCTGCTTGACGCCCCCAATGGTACGGGCAATGGAATAGAAGCCGTTGGCAGCGAGGCCGAACCAGAGGCAGTCACGCCCATTTACGTCGCAGGCAAGGCCGTAGGCATAGCCCTCATCCCCCGAGACCCATTCGATTTCTGCCTCCACGAAAAAATCCCTCGCCAGGTCCAGGCTAAAGTCCTGGGCGAGCAGATCGATAGAATTTCTGGAGTTGTGCTTGAGATAATAGCCGGAGCTGCCGGATCCGCCCAAATCGGTAAACTGTCCCAGCAAATCCCGCGCCGAGATGAGCCAACCCTGATTCTTTTCGTTGAACCGCGATTCGAACACTGTCGTCCGAAGGGAAGGGAGTGCTGTTTTCTCGCCCGAAAGAATTCTTTCTTCCCGAAGGACCACCGAATCCACGGTGGTGGTTTGAGCCCCCAGGAAGGAAAAGCCGATGCTGTCCCCGGCATAACTTTCGTAGGGCAAGCTTACTATCTCCACCCTGTTTATGGAAAAGACGAGTTTCTGCCCCGCGCGGGCTACCCTGAGCGAATTGTACATGCCGCGGCCGTTGATCACCGATGCGGCGGTCCAGGGAACAAGAAAATTCACCTTTCCGTTCTCCATCTTCAGTATGGCGTACTTGCCATGCTGGGCTGCGAGAAATTGGTAATAGTGGTCCTTGTCCTTGAAGTCCCATATCAGCCCGGCGTAGTCCGTCGTCGTGGGAGAATCGGATTTTATGCGCGTTTCGAGGACGTAATCCGCGTCCCTGCGTATAGGCAAGCCAAGGACAGTCCACCGGCCCCCTGTCTTGCCTGTCAGGGAGTAGGCCCCGTTTACGATTTCAAATTTGTAGTCTTCGGTTTCTCCCACCGCCCAATTCTCGCCGTTGCCGCTGAACTCCTCCCGCCAGGAAAGGCTGGGCGAGGCGAAAAGCGGCATCGCGATGAAGGCAAACCCGACGAGCACAAGAAGTGTAGGACTTTTTCGCATCGGTTTCATGGGCCCTATACTAGGATACTTTAGTTGCAATATCCACTCTAAAAGTATCGAATCACATGGAGAATTCCTCGCCCAGGTAGAGGCTCCGCGCGCCTGAGTCGCCGAGAATGGTTTCCCTGTCGCCCGAGACGATTATCTGTCCCAGGTGGATGATATAGGACCTGTCCGTTATGTCGAGGGTGTCGCGCACGTTGTGGTCGGTGAGGAGGACGCCGATGCCGGCCGCCGAGAGCCTCTGGACGATCTTTTTGATTTCGTGGATGGCGATGGGGTCGATGCCGGTGAAAGGCTCGTCGAGGAGGAGGAACTTGGGCTCGATGGCGAGGGCGCGCGCTATCTCCGTGCGGCGGCGCTCGCCGCCCGAGAGGGTGTAGCCGGGCTGCTTCGCGATCCCCCCGATGTTGAACTCGTCGAGGAGCTCCTTGGCCCGGGCGCGGCGGGCCTTGGCGTCCATATCAGCCCGCGCCTCAAGGACGGCGAGGATGTTCTCCTCGACTGTGAGCTTGCGGAAAATCGAGGCTTCCTGGGGAAGGTAGGAGATGCCCAGCCGGGCGCGCCTGTACATGGAGAGGCCGTTCAGGGGGGCTTCGTCGAGCTCGATCGATCCCGTCGTAGGGCGCAGGAAGCCGGCGAGCATGTAGAAGACAGTGGTCTTTCCGGCGCCGTTGGGGCCGAGGAGGCCCACGACCTCGCCCGTTCGCATGGCAAAGCCCACATCGGCGACCGCCACCTTGCGTCCGTACAGCTTCCGCAGCCCCTTCACCTCGAGGAGGGATTCGCTCAAGGGCTTGTCCCTTCCTTCTTCTTCGTGGTTATCGTGCCGCTCACCCGGCCTCCGAAGGCCATGCTGTCCATGGTGGTCGTGCCTTTCATGGTGTCGGCCTCGATGCGGCCGTCGGCCGATACGGCCACGGGGGTTCCCGAGAGCTGGAGGCTCTCGTCGTTGCGGTTGTAGTGGATGAACTCGGCCCTGGCCGCGAAATCTTCCTTCAGGATATGGACGGATATGCGGGCGTCCACGAGGGATTCTTTCTGGTCGAAGCGCACCCATTCGGCCTTGAGGAGGACATCGTTTTTCGAATCCTCGAGGACAACCTGATTCTGGGCGAGGCCGATCTCGGTGTCGCGGGCGTACTTGAGGTCGGCAGCCTTGAGGAGGAAGCCCTTCGACTCGTCGAAGACGCTCACGGTGCCAACGCAGACCACGTCATTGTAGTCAGTGCCCGAAAGTTCGATGCGCTCGGCCTTGATCTCGATGCTGCCCGTGTTGACCACGGCCTCGCCGATGAGAATGGTTTTTTCCTTGCCCTTGGCGATGACGCTCTCCATGCGGCGGGCGGTGAAGGTGATGGTCGTGTCATCTGCCGGCGCGGTCGGCGTAGCTGACGAAGACTGTGCAAAGGTTCCCGCGGCCGAAAAAACGAGGAGCATGGCTGCAAAAAGATACCCGAGAGCATGACGCTTCATCGTTCCTCTCCTTTTACCGATTTCGGATCCGGATCGGTCCTCACAAAGCCCGTGACGCCGTTGCGGAAAGCGAAGGCCTTCGACTGTATGTCGGCGAAAAATCCCGTGCCTTGCATGAAGAGCTTCCTGCCCACCCTTACGATGACGGGATTGTCGGGAGCCCCCTCGATGGTTTGGGTCGCCGAGCGATAGCTGAGGCTGCTCGTCTCGAAGGAAGCTTCTTCCTCCAGGGAACTCAGCTGGACAAAGCCCGAAAACTCGGCGTCGCCCGTATCCTCGTGGTAGACGGCCTTGTCGGCCTGGCCCGTGGATTTGGGGCTGCCGCCCCCTGAGCCTCTGTCTTCAAAGACGACATTGTAGATGACGAGAAGGCCCTTGTCCTGGAAGTATTCGGCGCGCTCGGCCGTGGCGGTGAAGGTGACGATGCCGTTCTCCACTTCCTCGCGGCTGAAACCCATGAAGGTGGCGTCCGGCCTCTCTTCCAGGCTCGCGGGATCGACGATCGTCTCCTCCATGGAACAGGAGGCCGCGAGAATTCCGGCGGCCAGGAGGGCAGCCAGCGACAGGGCTTTCAGGAAGGGCGAGGGTTTTCGCATTACCTACTGAGTATGGTTTGCCCCCCGCATGCTGTCAATACAATAGGGAAAGGCTGGAATGGCGGCCTCGCGGCTATGGGCGCCTTTTCAGGCATTCCGCGATAAATGCCGCAAACAGGGGGCTGGCCTTCGTGGGCTTCGATTTCAGCTCGGGGTGGAACTGCACGCCCAGGCCCCAGGGATGATCAGGCCATTCACAGGATTCGACGAGGTCCCCGTCGGGGGTGGTGGCGGTCACCCTAAGCCCGGCAGCCTCCAGCTCGGCGCGAAAGAGGTTCGAAACCTCGTAGCGGTGCCTGTGCCTTTCCATTATCGTTTCAGCCCCATAGGCCCGCCTCATCCCTGTATCGGGCCTTGTGTGCGACTCCGATGCCCCCAGGCGCATGGTTCCGCCCAGGTTCTTCACCTCGCGCTGCTCCTCGAGGAGGGATATGACGGGATGCCTGGTCGTTTTGGAAAATTCGGTGGAGTGGGCATCGGTCCACCCCAGAATATCGCGGGCGTACTCGATCACCATGATCTGCATGCCGAGGCAGATGCCGAAATAGGGAAGCCTGTGCTCCCGGGCATAACGGGCCGCGACCACCATGCCCTCGATGCCCCGTTCGCCGAAGCCCCCGGGCACGAGGATGCCGTCGATATCGGCGAATACTTCCTCCAGCCTTGCGTCGGGAGCCTCAAGAGAACCCGAATCGATCTTGACGATATCGACGCCTGCGTTGTTGGCGATGCCCCCGTGGCCGAGAGCTTCCCATACGGACTTGTAGGCGTCGTGGAGCTCCATGTATTTGCCCACCACGCCGATGCGCACGCGCGCGGCCGGTTTCTTCACCTTCTCCACAACCTGTTTCCACGCCGAAAGCTCGGCATGCCGGCTTTCCACATTCATCTTCTTCAGGATAAAGGCATCGAGGCCAGCCTTGTAGTAGACGAGAGGCACTTCGTAGATGGTCCCCACGTCGTAGCCCGAGATGACGCCCTCGAACTCGACGTTGGTGAAGGAGGAAATCTTGCGGCGGATGCCGTCGTCCAAAGGCTCCCTGGAGCGCAGGATGACGACATCGGGCTGGATGCCCATCTCCTGGAGTTCCTTGACGGCGTGCTGTGTGGGTTTGGTTTTTATCTCCCCGCCCGAGACGGAAGGGACGAGGGTTACGTGGACGGAGATGGCGTTCTGCTTGCCGAGCTCGTGGATGAGCTGGCGCGCGGATTCCAGGAAAGGCACCGATTCCATGTCGCCCACCGTTCCGCCTATCTCGACGATGGTTATGTCGACATCGGGGCTTTCGGCCACGGCGAGCACCCGGCGCTTTATCTCGTCGGTGATGTGGGGTATGACCTGGACCGTGCGGCCGAGAAAATCGCCCGCGCGTTCCTTTTCGATGACGGTCTTGTAGACCTGGCCCGTGGTGATGGAGTTGATGCGCGACAGGGGAGCCGAGGTGAATCGTCCGTAGTTGCCGAGGTCCAGGTCGGTTTCGGCGCCGTCGTCGGTGACGTACACTTCGCCGTGCTGGTAGGGACTCATCGTCCCGGCATCCACGTTCAGATAGGGGTCGATCTTTACCATTCGGACGGTAAAGCCGCGGGATTCCATGAGAGCGCCGATCGACGAGGCCGCTATGCCTTTGCCCAATGAAGAGCAGACCCCGCCAGTGACAAATACTAGCTTCTTCATGGGATTTCAGTATCGGGAATAGGGCAGGTTCTTGTCAACTCAGGCAGATGTCCGGAATGGAAAATATTTGACCGAGCGAGTACAATAAGGGCATGAATGACACAAGGTCCCTTCTCGCCCGGGGGCTCGCCGTCCTCAACCTGGATATCGGGGACGGGAAGATGAATACGCTGCTGCGCTATATCGGCCAGATCGAGACATGGAATCCCGCCTATGGGCTCGTGAACGCCGCCGGTGACGATATCGTCATCAAGCACATCCTCGACAGCCTGGCTCCCTGGTACCTGCTGAAGAGCCTTCTTGAAGAATGCGACCGCTCGCCGGCCATGGTGGCCGAAGGCCGCGCGGCGACATTGAGCGATGTCGGCACGGGCGCCGGGCTTCCCGGCATCCCTCTCTCCATCATTTTCGGCGACAGGAAACTGCGGCTGATCGAAAGGATGGGCAAGCGGATTTCCTTCCTGGAGAGCCAGAAAGCCATCCTCGGGCTCGACAACGTGGAGGTTGTGGAGAGCGAGCTGGAGAAGGCGCCCGGCCCCCTCGATGTCGTCGTCTTCAGGGCCTTCAGGCCCTTCTCCGAGCTCAAGCTTTTCAGGACACTCTGGAAAAACATGAGGCCGGGCGGCGCCCTCTTCGCCTACAAGGGCAGGCTGCTCACCACGAAGATGGAAATCGGCGAGGTTGCCACCGATCCTGTTCTCGCAGACCCCTTCTCCAGAGCCGAAATCCATCCGATATGGGTTCCCTTCCTGAATGAGGAGCGCTGCGTCGTCATCGTGAAGAAATAAAGCCTGTCATCGCTATGCTGGCGTTCTGGAAGGATTCGTGGAAGACAGTGGCTTTTTCAGAGTCTGCCATGGCGCCGAGTGCGGCGAGGAAGGGCAGGTAATGCTCGGGCGTGGGCACTGCCTCCCGGGATTCATCAATAGGCAGGGCGAAGGCGGCGAGCTTCTCCCTGTCGCCCGAGGCTACGGCGGCCTTCACAAGCTCGTTGAACTGCAGTGTCCAGGGATAGGGCTTGGCGTTTGTGTCATACTCGATTTTATACAGATTGTGGACGATATTCCCGCTGCCCATGATGAGGACGCCTTCGTCGCGCAGGGCGGCAAGGCCCGCTCCCAGGTCAAAGAGGCTGGATGGATGGGCCTTGTAGTCGAGGCTCAACTCGAGAACGGGTATTCTCGCCTCAGGATACATATGGACGAGGACAGCCCAGGCCGCGTGGTCGATGCCCCGGCCCGGATCCTCCTTGCAGGGAAAGCCCGCGGCCGCGAGAAGGCCGGCCGCCCGGGATGCCAGGGCAGGATCGCCGGGCGGAGCGTACTCCACCTTGTAAAGTTCGTCGGGGAATCCGTAGAAGTCGTAGATCTGCCTGGGGGCGGGCGAGGCTGTCACCTTCAGGCCAGGCGTCACCCAATGGGCCGATACCACAAGGATGGCCTTGGGCAGGGGCAGGGAAGCGGCCAGCGTCTTCAGGGCATCGGTGTAGGCGTTCTTCTCCAGGATATTCATCGGCGAACCATGGCCGATGAACAGAACGGGCATTGCGCTCATTTCAAGCTCCTTCTCATTCAAATGCAAAGCTGAGGCCTTCGGGATCGGCGGCGAGCGTCTCCAGCCTCCAGGCTCCTTCGGGACGTTCGGCGAGGACTGGTTCCAGGAGACCTTCGAAATCGCCCGTCGTGGTCAGGGCGACGAGCGAGGGCCCTGCTCCGGAAAGCCAGACAGCCGCCGCTCCGGCTTTCCGGCATGCGGCCATCACCTCGTCGTAGCCGGGAATGAGGGCCTTCCTGTAGGGCTGGTGGATTCTGTCGTCGCAGGCGGCGCCGAGAAGGGCTGGGTCGCGTTTTTCGAAGGCGAGGGCCACGAGGGCCGCCCTGCCCAGGTTGAATACGGCGTCGGCCCGTGGCAGGAGGGCGGGCAGGGCGGCCCGGGCCTTGGCAGTCTGAAGCTCGAAAGGGGGGATGAGGGCATGGAATCGCCACCCTGGATCGACGCCGCAGCGCACGCTGAGGACAGGCGCCTTGCCCGGACTAGGCTGGGATACGGCCACGCAGAAGCCGCCATAGACGGCTGGAGTGACATTGTCCGGATGGCCTTCCAGGGAGGCCGAGACTTCCGTGATAAAATTCAGCTCTTCGGAGCTTAGCCCTAAGGAACCTATGTCTCCCCTGCCCTGCCCCAGCTCAGCCCAGCCGTCTTTCAGAAGGACGGCAGCGGCCACTCCCCCAACGATCATTGTGGCGCTCGAGCCCAGGCCCCGGGCTACAGGGATGCGCGCGTCGATCGCGAGCCTTGCGACAGGCGCCGGCTTTCCCAGAACCTGGGAGGCTTGATTCATGGCCTTGAGGAAAAGGTTGTCCGCGCCGCGATATTTTTCCTCGCAGCCTGAGACGCTCGTGGAGGCAGCCGGTTCGAGGGTAAAGCTGTTGACCAGCGAGAGGGCCAGGCCCAGGGAATCGAAGCCAGGTCCAATATTGGCACTGGTGGCCGGCACTCTCAGCCTGAGCCTCATATCCTCGCCCCCATATTCTTCTTCGCGTAGTCGCCAAGCGCGTCTTCCATGCCCTCTACGGGCAGCGTTGTATCGTGTAGCGCCTTCTTCGAGCCGAGGGAAAAGATCGAGCCTGGCATGGCGCAGCCCGTCGTGGCGGCGAGCCTCGCCGCGAGCTCCAGATCACCCCACCCCTCCGCGTCGCTGCCCGAAACCCCATAGCTAAGGGCCTCGAGACAAGCTTTAGGAAATTTGAAGGGGCTGGCCGTCGAGGCTATCACTATGGGCGCTTCGTCCGCGATCCTGGAGGAAAGCCGCATCGCCACTTCCACGGCTGTGGCCGTATGGGGGTCGATGAGAAGGGCATCCGATTCCCATACCTGGGCTATGGCCGATCTGGCCGAGGCGTCGCTGCACCAGCCCGCGGCAAAATCGGCCATATATGCCTTTTCCGCCTTGTTCACGGCAAGGAAACCCTGGGCAGCGAGTTGCCCCATCAGCGCCGAAACCCTCTCAGGATTATTTCCCGAGGCCATATAGAGGAGACGTTCCAGGTTGCTTGAAACGAGGATGTCCATCGAGGGGCTCTCCGTCTTCACAAGCTCGCGCCTTCTGTCGTAGACGCCCGTCTCGAAAAAGTCGGCGAGCACCTTGTTGGCGTTCGAGGCGCAGATGAGCCTGCCGATGGGGAGTCCCATCTCCTTGGCGTATTTCGCCGCCAGGATGTCGCCGAAATTGCCCGTCGGCACCGCCACATGCATGAGCCCGCCCTCGCCCAGAGCCCCGCGCGAGGCGAGAGCCCGGTAGGCCGCCACATAGTAGACGATTTGGGGCAGAAGCCTGCCGATGTTGATCGAGTTGGCCGAGGAAAGATGGTAGCCGGCCAGGGGCCCTTCGCCGCGCGCGGCCCGCGCGAAAATTTTCTTGACCGCAGTCTGGGCGTCGTCGAAGTTCCCCGCTATGCCCGCCACAAAGCGCCGCTCCAGCCCCGTCGTCGTCATCTGGAGGCGCTGGATCTCGCTTGTGCCCTGTTGGGGATAAAAAACGGCCGTGTGTACCCCCTCGACGGCCGAAAGGCCCTCGAGAGCCGCCGAACCCGTGTCGCCCGAGGTGGCCACCAGGACGAGGACGGGCTCCTTTCGCCCCATACGGGAGAGGCTTTCGCGCAGAAAGCCGCCCAGCACGCTCAGGGCCATATCCTTGAAGGCGCAGGTCCGGCCATGGAAAAGCTCGAGGAGGTAGAGCCGCGCCTGCCCGTCAGCCGCACCTGTCTTGCCGATCGGTCTTAAGGGCGCAATCTCGGGAAGGTCAAAATAGGGCTGTTCGGCAGCGGCTCCATAGGCAGCCTCAAGGATGGAACCGAGCGTACCGCCTTCCCATCCAGGAAAAAAGGGCGAAAGGACGAGGCCTGCGAGCTCGGCGTAGGAAAGCGGCGCCGGATCGAAGACGCGCCCGGGCAAAACGGGCAATTCCGAAGGAACATAGAGTCCGCCGCCGGGTGCCATGCCTCGGACGATGGCCTCCTCTATGCCGACGGGTGAAGCGGAGCTGCCTGTTGGAGAAATCCTCGTGTCGGTGAACTGGATGGGTTGCATCTGTCTAAAATACGGTATCCGCGGGCGTAAAAAAAGCCCCGCCGCGAGCTCAACGGCTCAGGCGGGGCTTTCGCGGGACGTAGTTCGGTACGGAACGCTTCCCTTTAAAAAATCAGATCTTCGTGAAGTCGAGCTGAGCGCCGTTGCCGCGCTTGCCCAGCTCGATATTGAGCATGTAGAGCCCCTGGGCGTTGTTGCCGAGGAGGTCGATGGTCTGGAGGATCTCGGCGTCGTTCTTCTCCTCTTCCACCTGCTCATTGATGTACCACTGGAGGAGGTTCTCGGTGGCGTAGTCCTTCTCGGCCCTGGCCAGTTCCACCATTTCACGGATGCTCGATGTCACGAACTGCTCATGCTTGAGAATGTGCTGGAAAAGTTCCTTGATGCCTGTCTCGGTAAAGGCGGGCGTGTCGATCTGGGCATATTTGACGGTGGCGCCCTGTTCCTCGAGGTATTTTACGAACTTCATCGCGTGGAACATTTCCTCGTGGTACTGCACCGTGAGCCAGGTGCCGACGCCTGTGTAGCCGGTCTCCGTCATCTTCGCCGCCATGGCGAGGTAGAGATAGGCTGAATACATTTCGCGGTTGATCTGAAGATTGATCCTATCGTTCATTTTGCTGGAAATCATGGAATCCTCCCTGGATATGCTTCGCTGCGCGTAAAACCGCGCCTGATTATTTACATTCATGAATATACCGATTTTCCTTTCGTACGGCAAACCGCGCGGGAATTTTCGCTTCGCACTCGCCTAGCGCCAGAGGGCTATGGGCTTCCAGCCTCTCGCCTCGCCCGTGCGAAGCGCCTGCGCTAAACCTCCATCCCTCGAGCCGGGCAGGGGCATCCAGAGGCCTTTTGTACCGAGCTCCGCGGCAGCTTCCTGAAAATGCCTCATGGCTATGCCGATATCGATATTCTGGATATGAACCTCGCCGAGGCTGTTGTTGTAAATCTTGTCCTCTTCGAGGAATATGAGCCAGCCTTCGTCTCCGGGCAGCCTCACGAGCCGCCAGGGCTGCTTGTTCGATGCCGAAGGAGCCCCGCGGAGGGCCTCGGCGATCGCCAGCCATGGCTGGCCAAGCCATTCCTGGACAGGGGCTTTTTCATCCAAGCCCGATCCATCGGACGAGAAGACGATGCTTTCAAGGGGCTTCCGCGACCGGGCCTTCGCGGCCCCGGTGACGATTTTATCGGCGAGGCTTCGCCTGGTGGCGGGTCGGCCGAGAGCGATCACTGAAGGCACAAGTTCGCCCTCCCGCAGCTTCACGGCAGCCGCGGCCTTCGATCGGGAAAAAACGCCTCCTATCCAGCAGGATCCCCAGCCGAGAACCGTCGCCTCGAGCAGGGCCTTCTCGATGATAAAGCCGGCGTCTTCCAGGGCGCCGGGCGCGGGAAGGACAGCCGGCACGATAAAGGCGGAACTTCCCGATATCAGGCCGTAGGTGCCCAGTTTCAAGGGCCTGCCTTCGCCATCGCCCGCGCCGAGCGCAAGGCGGACCTTGTTGCCGAAGGGCGCCTTCTCCCCGGCGACGGCCTCGAGCATGGCAGAAAGCTCAGCCGCCTCAGGCGCCGTCAGGCTCGCCCCGTCGAAGCTGCGCGTGGAAACGCGGGCCTCCATGGCTTCCATCATTTTCATTGAAGCTCCTTCCAGCGGAAACAGGACATACAATGATCGTTGACGAGCCCTACAGCCTGCAGGTGGGCGTAGATCGTCGTCGAGCCGACAAAGGCGAAGCCGCGCTTTTTCATCTCGGCGCTCACCCTGTCCGAAAGCGGCGTTGTCGCGGGCAGATCGGCCAGGACGCGGCGCATTCCCTGCACGGGTTTCCCGTCAACGAAATGCCAGAGCCATGCGTCGAAACTGCCGAATTCTTCCCTGATCTCGAGGAAGACACGGGCGTTTTTGACGCTCGCCTCGATTTTTCGCCTGTTGCGGATGATGCCCGCGTTGCCGAGGAGCCTCGCCACATCGGCATCCCCGAAACGCGCCACAGCCTCGGGATCGAACCCGGCGAAGGCCTTCCTGTAGGCTTCCCGCTTGCGCAGGATCGTTATCCAGGAAAGCCCGGCCTGCTGGGTTTCCAGGAGGAGGAATTCGAAATGCTTGCCCTCGTCGTGCAGGGGCGTTCCCCACTCCTCGTCATGGTAGCGCTGGTAAAGCGGGTCGGTTCCGCACCAGGAGCAGCGCTCGAGCGTATCGGCCATGGCTGTCAGGCCGCGGCGCCCTTCGCCGGTTTAGCGGGAATAAACTTCGAGTAGACGAAGGCTCCGACAACAGCCAAGCCGCTCAGCACCACAGGGATTGTGCCGGGGAACAGGGCATAGACGCCGGCAGCGAGGAGGATGGCCCGCAGCCATAGCGGAATAACCCTCGTGATATAGCCCATCCAGAAATAGCCGAAGGCGAAGATCGCTATCGTTCCCGATATAACGGCCAGAATCCTCGCGATCGCGCTGCCCTGCATGAGGAGACCCGGGTCGTAGCAGAAGGCGAAGGGTACGATAAAGGCGAGGAAGCCCAGCCTCATGGCCTGGAAGCCTATCTTGTTCGGATTGGCTCCCGATATCGAGGCGGCGGCGAAGGCCGCGAGGGCGACAGGAGGCGTGATGTTCGATATGACGGCGAAATAGAAGACGAACATGTGGGAAGCGAGGGGCGAAAAGCCCATCCGGACGAGAATGGGGGCGCCGAGGGCGGAGGCGAGTATGTAGGCGCCCGTCGTCGGCAGGCCCATGCCCAGGAAGATGGAGATGAGCATGATGAGGATGAGGGCGAGGAGGGGCAGATCCTTGGAGAAGGAGAGGACGAAGCCCACCAGCTTGCCCCCGATGCCGGTGAGGGCAACGCCGCCGAGAACGATACCGGCCGTGGCGCAGGCTATGGCGATAAGGGGAATGCCTTTGGATCCTTCATAAATAGCGTCGATGACATCCTTAAGCCCCATGCCGGCGTTGAACCAGGTGGCCGCGAGGAAGAGGGCCAGGATGGGGATGATTCCCAGTTTCGATTTCATCAGGCCTTCGGTGAGGCCGGGGAATGCCGTAACAACCAGGAATACGACGATGGCGATGCTTCCCACCAGGTATGACAGCTTTCGTTTCTTCGCGTCATCGGTCTTCGGGCTGAAGAAGGCCGTCACCCAGGCGAGGATAATCCCCATGATGGCCGATCGCATCGGTGTCGAGCCCGAAAGAAGGAAAACGACGATGCCGACCAGAGGAGTGATCATATAGAGCTTCTTGAAGACGCTCTTCTTGGAGGGGAGATCCTCGGCGGGAAGTCCTTTCATGTTGTTCTTGAGGGCCGCCAGCTTCACCATTAAAAATACGGCGCCATAGTACATGAGGGCGGGAAGCAAAGCGGCTATCATTATCGTCTTGTACGGCAGACCAAGGAAGGAAGCCATCAAAAAAGCCCCCGCGCCCATGACGGGCGGCATGATCTGGCCTCCCGTGGAAGCCACCGCTTCGACGGCGCCCGCGAAGTGGGCCGGATAGCCGATTTTCTTCATCAGGGGAATGGTAAAAGTGCCGGTGCCGTAGACATTCGCCACCGCCGATCCCGAAATCGATCCGAAGAGGCAGGAGGATGTCACGGCGATGAGGGCGGGCCCTCCTGGCTGCGTGCCCGTGAAGGCCTGGGCCAGATCCATGAAATATGCGCCCACGCCTGTCTTCTCGAGAAATCCTCCGAAGATGAGGAAGACCATCACGTAGGTGGCCGAAACGCCCAGAGGCGAGGAGAAGATGCCTTCGTCCGTGAGGA
This sequence comes from uncultured Treponemataceae bacterium, assembly GCA_964468155.1. GTDB lineage: Bacteria > Spirochaetota > Spirochaetia > Treponematales > Rectinemataceae > CAYXUF01. The sequence continues at coordinate 31,788 of CAYXUF010000006.1, read as the reverse complement.
AGGACTGCTCGATCACTTCGGGCAGGGTAAAGGAGATGCCCTGGAAGAGGCCGGGAATGTATTTCCCGAACAGCATGTAGAGGATGGCCACGAGGGCGATGATGGTGATGGGAAGGCCCACCACGCGGCGCGCCGCCTCGAGGAGGAGGGCGATGAGCAGAATGCCGAGCACGAGCTGCACGTTCGTCACGGCGTCGACCTGAACCATCCTCGAGGTGATAGCCCAGTAGTTCTTCACGATATAGACGCCGGGCGCGAAGGAGGCCGCGGCCAGGACGAGGTCGTACCAGGGGATCCTGTCCATCGGCCCCTTTTTTCTCACCGGCCACAGTATGAAGGCCAGGGGCAGGATCATCGACAGATGGAGGGACCGCTGCAGATAGGCCTCGAAATTGCCGAACACCGACGTATAGATATGAAAAATTCCTATGAGGGTGATGTATACATACATTGCCTTTTTGGCAAAACCTTCCAGTTTCCGCATTGGGTATCTCCAGGATCAAAATTGCTGCCGAAGCAAAACTCAAGAAAGGAGGCCGGGAATCTTCCCGGCCTCATCACTCAAACACAAAAGACAAGCGAAGGAAAAGAGAGAAACGAGCCTATTTCGCGCTCTTCCAGAACTGCACCGAGCCCGGGTGGGTGGGCAGCGAGGCGGGGAGGGCGTCCTTGATGGTGAGCTCGTTGAAATCCGAGACGGCAGCCGCAAGGCTGGCCTTGTTCGCCCACATGGCCTTGTTCAGCTCGTACACGAGGCTGTCGGGCAGGTCCTTGCGGACGACGATGCAGTTGTAGTCGCCGATCGTCTTGATGGGAGCCGTCACGCTCTTGTAGATGCCCGGCTCGATCGTGAAGGTGGTAGTGCCGTAGGCCTTGGCGAGGGCGTCGAGGGCTGGCTGGCCGAGGGGGAGGATATAGATCGGCGTCGAGCTTTCGATGTTCATGATGATGGCTGCCGCCTTGCCCACCGAGAAGGCGAAGACATCGAGGTGGTTGTCGGCCATGAGGTCGGCGCCGTTCTCATAGGAGGTGAACTCGAAGCTCCATCCCTTCTTCTTGAGCGTTTCATAATCGGTTTTATAGCCCTTCTTGAACATCGCCTTGATGACGAACTCTGAGGCTGTGCCCGGCTTCAGGGTGGCGAAGCGGACGGGGACGTTCTTGGCGACGAGGTCGTCGACGCTCCTGATGCCGTTCTTGTCAGCGAAGTCTTTCCTGATGATGTAGTAGGTGAACTGGGTGTAGAGGTTGGCCATCACAACGGCGTTCTTGACCTCCTTGCCGGCGAAATCCTCTTCTCCCGCGAGGGCGGCTCCCACGAGGGAGACGACGGAGAATCCGAAATCGCCTTTCTTGAGGTCGGTGTTGACGATGTTGCCCACGCCGCCGCCCGTGGAGGAGGTGGTCTGGAGTACGTTCTTGCTCCACATCTCGGAGAGAGCCGTGCCGAGGGCGAACCAGTTGCCGCCCGGGGGGCCAGCCATGAACTTGAGCTGATCGGGCCAGCCGGCCTTGTTCTGGGCGCCCAGGCTTGTGGCAACCATGAGCACGACGAGAATGAGCACTGCTTTTTTCATCAAAATTCCTCCTGTGAATGGGCGATCATGAGACATCACATAATTATGCAGTCTAGAAGACGAACAGCCAGCCGTCAAGGATTTTCCCAAACACAAGGCCATTTAGTGCGCGGCACCGGCTTTCCTGCCTCAGTGAATGCGTCATTTGGGGAAAGCCAGGTTTGGCAGTATCTTTATGCTATGACAGAAAACCGGGCCAGGCATGCTCCAGGCTTGGCCCTGCTGTTCAGCCTCCTTCTTTTCTCCTGCGCCACCATGCCCAACCCCGTCGCCCCCACGCTCTTCGCGCCCGGAGAATGGGAGGGCAAGGCCCTCGTGATGACGGAATACGGCGCTCTCGCCGGGGGAACCGACAGCGAGGCGACATTCTCCTGGCTCGGCATACCCTATGCGTCGCCCCCCGTCGGCGACCGGCGCTGGCAGGCGCCCGCGCCCCCGCAGCCTTGGATGGGCCTCCGCCAGGCCAGGCGTTATGGTTCTAAAGCCACCCAGCGATCCTTCGTCACGGGGATGGCGACAGGCTCCGAAGACTGCCTTTACCTCAACATATGGCGGCCCGCCAGCGCCGCAAGGAACCTGCCCGTCTACCTCTGGATACACGGCGGCGCAAACAGGATGGGCTCCTCCAACAGCATGCCCGAATACCTGGGGTACAGCCTGGCCTCGAAGGGAAACCTCGTCTTCGTTTCGATCAACTACAGGCTGGACATATTCGGCTGGTTTTCCCACCCCGCTCTCCGCTGCGGAGACCCCGATTCCGACTCGGGCAATTTCGGAACCCTGGATCTCATCGCGGGGCTCGATTGGCTGCGCCGCAACGTGTCGGCCTTCGGCGGCGACCCCGGCAATGTGACGGTCGCGGGCGAATCGGCCGGAGCCTTCAACATACTCACACTGCTGATCGCGCCCAAGGCCAAGGGGCTCTTCCACAAGGCAGTCGTTGAAAGCGGCTACACCAGAGCCCTGAAGGTGGAGCCCGAAGCCTATGCCCTTGACCTGGAAAGGAGGCTCGCCATCCGCAGGGGGAAGGCGGCGAACGAAGCCGAAGCCGAAGCATGGCTCGCCTCGCTGCCGAAAGAGGAGCGAACGAAATGGCTCAAGTCGGCCGAGGCGTCCGACCTGATCCGGCTCTCGAACGCACCCATCGAGAACCTGCTCACCCTGCCCTGTCCCGTTCTGGACGGCCAGGTTCTTCCCTCCGACGGATTCGCCGCCCTCGCCGATCCCCTCCGCCGCGCCGATGTTCCCCTCATCATTGGCACGAACAAGGAGGAGACGAAGCTCTTCCTCACGCTCTGGCGCCAGAATTCCAATGAGCCTCGCTACCAGGAGCTGGCCGAGGTGTCCAGCTCCCTCTGGAAGGCGGAGGGCGCGGACGCCGTGGCCGACGCTCTCGGCACCCGGTCAGGCGGCGTGCATACCTATCTCTACCGCTTCGACTGGGGCGCTCCCGACCAGAAAGGCAGAAGCGTGCTCGGCGGAAGGATGGGCACCAGGCTGGGAGCCGCGCATGGCATCGAGATTCCCTTCTTCCTCCAGACCGACGCCGTGTACGCCAACCTCCTGCCCTTCCTCATCTTCACAAAGGCGAACGAAAAGGGCAGAAGGGAGCTGCAGGCGAGGATGGGCTCATATCTTTTGAGTTTCATCAGGACAGGGAATCCCAACGAAAAGACGGGAAACGCGGAGGCCTCCCTCCCTGTCTGGCCAGCCTGGGACGCAAGCGTCGCCGAGCCGTCCTTCATCGTCTTCGACGCAAGCCCGAAGGAGGCCAGAATACGGATCGAGAGCGGCAGGAGCGAACGGAAGGCGATCCTCAAGCAGATCGAGAACGATGCACCTCCCGCGCTGAAGGAGAATCTCCTGAAGCTCAAGCCGATGCTGGAATGAGCCGGGGGCCTCCGGCAGGCTGGCCCCGGTCACTGGCATCAGCGGGCACTGGCATCAGGTTGGAATCACGATATAATTCTTCCGGGAGAAAACTCATGAAACACAGGAAACCCATGATCGGGCTCGGTTGTATGGTTCTGGCGGCCTTGGCCATTCTCCTCCTTGCGGGCTGCGCCACTGCCCAGGCGGACTACGGGAACGGCATCTGGAACATGGGCGACGGCGAGATCAACATCCTCCTCTCGCGTTCGGTGCCGCAGCTCACGGTCCTGGTCGACGACAGGATCCTCCTCGACGCGCGGGGCCCCAACACGAGGCGTGTCGACATCAGGAACGTACCGGCCGGTTCCCACAGGGTGAAGCTCTTCGCCAACAGCTGGCAGCTGGAACACGAACTGTACCATGAGGAAGAAGTAAGGCTGGGACGGGGCGAAAAGCTGCCTCTCCTTGTGAGCGTCCCGAGGTACAGCACCCTGTACTGGATCTATATCATAGGTGTTGCCATCGTCTCGGCGCTGCCGACGGTCGTCGTGTATTACTGACCTCATGGAGCAGGCGACAACAAGGGAAGCAGGGCTGGAGGACGCCTTTGCCATCGCGAGCCTGGCCAGCCAGCTGGGATATCCCTCCTCGGCCGAAACCATAGCGCTGCGGATGCGGCGGCACATCGGGCGCCATAATGAGCGGATCATCGTGGCAGAGCTCGGCGGAACCCTGGTCGGCTGGACGAGCGTCGCCCTCGTCGACCATTTCTACACCCCTCTCTGCGCCGAAGTATCCGGCCTCATCGTCGATGAACACCACAGGGGCCGGGGGATCGGCGCGCAACTTCTGCAAGAAGCCAAGGCTTGGGCGAGGGAGCGCGGCGTCGGCATCCTGCGCCTCAGGGCGAACGCCCTGCGCAGGGACGCGCATCGCTTCTACCTCAGGGAAGGCTTCACGAAAACGAAGGAACAGTTTGTGTTCGACATGAGCCTGAGCGATCAGGCCAGCTCGTAGCGCGGCGGCACAAAGCCTTCCCGGGAGAGGGTTGCCGCGGCGAAATCGAGAAAGGCCGAAGGCAGCCGCTCGCCGCAATGCGTTCGCGGGCTTTCCCGCGCGCCAGCCTGCGCTCCGGCCCCCAAGGCCGGGCTCGGTCCGAAGGCCATCACCCAGTCGAGAGCCCTGTTGGCGTTGCTGAAGGCGTTCCCGTAGGGGAGGCCTGCCGCCTCGGCCAGCACGGAAGCCAGGACGCGTGATATCCTTCCCGACAGCGAGTCGGCCTTTTGCCCCTCGCCCGATCGCGCCAGCCGAATCGTATCCGCCAGTTCGGCGGCAAAGACGTTGGCCGAGCTCAGGAGCAGCCCGTCATAGCGTCGCTCAAGCCCGGAGCCTTCACAGGTTCCCGATCTGGAAATCCATCGGAAAAAATCCCCTTCCATGCCGCGGACGAAGAAGACGCCCGCCCTGTCGATGTCGGCCAACGCGATATGGTCGAGGCCGCTCGTGTCCTTGAGAAGGTAGAGGTTGGGCCAGCGGGCGGCGAGGCTCGCGAAGGTTTCGGGCGATATTTCGTTCTTCGTCACCTGGGGCAGCTGGTAGAGGGCCGTGGGCAAACCCAGCGCAAGGATGGCCGACAAAGCCTGGCCAATCTCCTCCTGGGAGCGGCCTTCACCGGCGGGAGCGCAGACGGCGAAGCCCGATATGCCTGCAGCGGCGCAGGCGACGGCCGCCTTTTCAGGATCGCCCCGAAGGCTATCGAAGTCGAAGTCGGCTCCGGCCGACTCCAGGGCGAGATTCATCCGCGCTTCCATCGCCCTCCCCGCCCGCGAGGCGTCCGGATCGAGGGCGCCAATCAGAACCTTGCCGCCAAGGTCGCCCACGACGGGGATGAGGCCGCGCAGAAGGGCTTCGGTTTCCGCCCCGTCCATCTCCCATCCGTCGCCCGTCGAGCCGGGGATGAGGAGACAGGGCGCGTGGGGAATTATCCTCGCCAGATGTGTCTGCGATCGCTCGATATCGAGGGATCCGTCGTCCCTGTAGTGCGTGATGGGCGGACACCAGAGAGGGGGGATGCCCCTCGGGTGCAGTATCGAAGCTATCGCCGCGCGCCTGGCCCTGATATTGCTCTCAGCCATTGAAACCTCCCTCTCGGCCCGATCCAGTGCACAGTAAAATCCCACCATGGCTCCCGTCAAGCCGGAGCGGAAAATTCGCTTTTTTTTATTTTCACGCTTGACGGGCGGCAATCGTGCCGATATAGTGGCTCTATTGCGTGTATCTATACATAGAAACATCCTGAAATGAAGGAAGACCAATGACGAGGCGAGGGAAGATAGCCATCATCGGCGCAGGACACGTGGGATCGCACTGCGCCATGTCGCTGGCCAGGGCAGGGGTCGGCGACGAAATCGTGCTGATCGACAAGGTCGAAACGAAGGCAAGCGCCCAGGCCCTCGACATTTCGGATGCCCTCTCCTTCGCTCCCTCCTCGTCCCTTGTGCGCCCGGGGGTGTATTCGGACTGCGCCGACGCCGACATCGTGGTGATAGCCATCGGCGAGCCGCACAAGCCCGGACAAACCCGGCCCGATCTTCTGGAACGCTCGATAATCATGCTGGGCGAACTGCTGGGCGTTCTCAAGCCGCTCCATTGCGGCGGGATTTTCATCACCATCACCAACCCGGCCGACATCGTCGCCGACTTCGTTCGAAAGCGCCTGGATTTGCCCCGGTCCAGGGCTTTTGGAACCGGCACCCTGCTGGATTCAGGCCGCCTCAGGCGCCTCCTGGGCGAACAGACAGGCATCAGCCTAGCAAAGATCCAAGCCCTATCCATGGGAGAGCATGGCGATTCGTCGATGATACCCTTTTCCTCCATCAGCATTGGTGGAAAACCCTTCGAAGCCTTCCCCAAGCTTGATCGCTCGAGCCTGCTCCAGGCTACCCGCAGGAGCGGAATGGAGGTGTTCGAGGGAAAGGGCTGCACGGAATTTGGAATCGGCGAGGCCCTGTCCAGCCTCTGCAGCTGCGTTCTGGATGACCGGAAGCTGATCCTGCCCCTCTCGGCCCTTCTGAAGGGCGAGTATGGCCAGGAAGGCATCCACTGCGGCATCCCCTGCCGGGTCGGGCGAACCGGCATCGAGGCGGTGATGGAAGTGCCCCTCGATCCCGAAGAGACGCTTCTGTTGAACAGGTCCTGCGGCATCATCCGCAAGCATATCGAAATGGCGGAAAAAATCGCATCAAAGGAGTAAGGTATGAAGACGCTCAAACGGGTACTTTCTTTCGTCCTGGCCCTCGGATTCGCCATCGCCATCGCCCCGGCCGGCGCCGCCGGACCGGCCGCGATCAGGGTGGCCATTGTCCAGCCCATGAGCCACTCCTCCCTGGACCAGATTCGCGACACTATCGTCGCCGAACTGAAGGCATCGGGGCGCGGCATGGAGATTGTCATGCAGAACGCCAACGGCGACACATCCTCCCTGGCGACCATCTACCAGAACATCAGGAACAAGGGCGTGGACATCGTCGTACCCATCGCCACGCCCAGCGCCCAGAGCGCCAAGAACGTCTTCGGGGGCGCGAGGACGCCCATCGTCTTCGCCGCCGTTTCCAATCCCGTGGCGGCTGGCCTCACCGGCGAGGACAGCAGGAACATCACAGGCGTTTCCAACAGCATACCCTCCGACAAGATCGTGCAGCTGGTGTCGGATTTTCAGCCCGGTTACCGGAAAATCGGCTTTCTGTACACCTCCAGCGAAACCAACTCCGTCTCGACGATCAAGGCCGCCAAGGATTACTGCGACAAGAATGGCATCGCCTACGCCGAGGCTTCCATAGCCGCCGTCACCGACCTTATGGCCGCGGTGAACAGCCTCCTCTCCAAGGGCGTGGACGCCCTCTATACAGGGAACGACAACACCATAGCCTCGGCCATGCCCACCTATACCGACATCGCCTACGGCAAGGGCGTCCCGATCTACTGCGGAGCCGACTCCATGGTGGCCGACGGCGGGCTGGCGACGATTGGCATCGACTATATCCAGCTCGGCAGGCAGGTCGCCGCCCTGGTTCTCAAGGTCGCCGACGGCGCCTCTCCCTCATCCCTGCCCTACGAAACCTTGAGCGACTACGCCAAATTCGTGAATCTCCAGGCCGCGGGAAGGCTCAACCTGAAGCTGTCCGACAAGGTTCTCAAGGCCTACCGGGTGCTGGTCGAAAAAGACGGCAGCAGCCACTTCGGGAAATAGGGCAGCCGATGCCTTTCCTCGACATGCTTCTATCGGCCCTGGGCCAGGGCACGGTGTACGCACCCATGGCCCTGGGCGTCTTCATCGCCTTCACCATCCTCAATACGCCCGACCTTACCGTGGACGGCAGCTTTGTCTTCGGCATGACGAGCTGCGCCCTGGTGACGGTGGCGGGGTATCCGGTCCTGGGCCTTTTCGTCGGCAGCCTGGCCGGCGTGGCGGCCGGCCTTGTCACCGGGCTTCTGCAGACAAAACTGCGGATCAATCCCATCCTCTCGGGCATCCTCACCATGACAGGCCTCTACACCGTCAACTACTTTGTCCTCGGGGGACAGTCCAATCTCTACCTGCAGAGCATGAGGGCGAACGAACTCGGGGTCGAGGTACCCGTGGCGAGCAGGACCCTGTACAGAATCCTGGCCTTCGGCGACAACGGCGACCTGTCGGGTCTCGTTCTCTCGGCCCTCATCACGGCGCTCTGCGTCCTTCTCCTCGCCGTCTTCTTCAAGACAAGGCCGGGAATAGCCATCAGAGCCACGGGCGACAACGAGGAGATGGTCCGTTCCTCGTCGATCAACGGGGACGCGACGCGATGCGAAGGGATCATGCTGGCCAACGGCCTCGTTGCCCTCTCCGGCGCCATGCTCTGTCAGCAGCAGCGCTATGCCGACCTGGGCAACGGCTCAGGCATGCTCGTGGTTGGCCTGGCTTCCGTGATCATCGGACAGGCCGTTTTCGGCAAACGGGGCGTGACGTTAGGCCTCATTTCGGCCGTAGCCGGCTCTGAAATCTACAGGATTATCCTTCAGCTGGCCTATCAGATCGACATGCCGAGCTATATGGTCAAACTCCTCTCCGTCCTGATCGTGACGACAGCCCTCGTCCTTCCCCTCCTGAAAGGAAAAACGCAGGCCATGCGCCTCCGGGGCTCGGAGGAAAGGCGGATGAAGGGATGAGCGCCCAGCTGGCGGTACGCCACCTTTCAAAACGCTTCGAGGCGGGAAGCCCGAACGAAAAAATTGCCCTCGACGATATTTCGCTGGACGTGGAGCCTGGCGAATTCATCACCATACTCGGCTCCAACGGGGCCGGAAAATCCAGTCTCTTCAACGCCATCCTGGGAAAATTCCTCCCCGACAAGGGCCGGATTTTCCTGGGCGGGGACGATATCACCTACAGGAAGGATTACAAGCGGGCAATCGACATCGGCTGCATATTCCAGAACCCCCTGCGCGGGACGGCTCCCTCCATGACCATCGAGGAAAATCTCGCCATGGCCTATACGCGGAGCGCTTCCAGATCCTTCTTCGCCGTGAACCGGAAGGATTCGGCCCATTTCCGGGAGCTGCTGGCCGGCCTCGGCCTCGGGCTGGAAACGCGGATGAAAACCAAGATGGGCCTTCTTTCGGGAGGGCAGCGGCAGGCGGCCGCCCTCGTCATGGCGACGATAGCCCGGCCCAAGCTCCTCCTCCTCGACGAGCACACGGCAGCCCTGGACCCCGCCACCTCGGTGAAAGTCCTGGACATCACGCGGAGCCTCGTGGCGGAGAACGGGCTGACAGCCCTCATGATCACCCACGACATGGGCGTGGCCCTCGGCTTCGGAACCCGCAGCATCCTGATGGACTCGGGCCGCCTCGTCCTGGACATCGCCGGGCGGGAACGCGCCGAACTGACGCCCCGAACGCTGGTGGAACTCTTCATCACGCGGGCAGGCCACAGCCTCTCCGACCGAACTCTGTTCTCCCTGCAGGGCTGAAAAAGCCTCACTCTCCCAGAGGATTCCCATTGACGGCCCATAGCCCGCATACTATACTTTTGTATAGTAAACACGATGAATACAAGCGACAAGATCGGCGTCCTGGCCGACGCGGCCAAATATGACGCATCCTGCTCCACCTCGGGCAGCGCGCGGGAAAACAGGCCTGGAGGGCTCGGGACAGGTGCCGTCGGCGGCATCTGCCATGCCTGGTCGGCCGACGGCCGCTGCGTCGCCCTCCTCAAGGTCCTCCTCTCCAACGTCTGCGCCTACGACTGCGCCTACTGCCAGAACAGAAGGTCGAACGACATCAGGCGCGCGGCCTTCGAGCCCGAGGAGCTCGTGCGCCTCATCGTCGATTTCTACAAGCGCAACTACATAGAAGGGGCCTTCCTCTCCTCGGGCGTCCTCGGCTGCCCCGACGCGACCATGGAAAAACTGGTCTGGGTTGCCCGCACCCTGAGGGAGAGGGAGGCTTTCAACGGCTACATCCACCTGAAGATAATCCCCGGCGCCTCGGAATACCTCGTCCTCGAGGCCGCGCGATGGGCCGACAGGGTGTCGGTGAACATCGAACTGCCCAGCGCGGCGAGCCTTTCGCGCATAGCCCCCGACAAGACGCCCAAGGCTATTTTCGGCCCCATGCGAAGCTTGGCAATGGCTGGCGGATTCACGCCGCCCGCCCTGGCTGTACCCGGCATATCCTCACACGCTAAGAGTCTGCCCGGCAATGATTTTTCTTTAGCCCCCCTTCCCGTCCCCGCAACAGGAAAAAACCTTGAAGCCACAGCCATCCGCGAAGCCAGTCCACAGAGCGTTTGGCAAGCGCGTGCAGGCCGATCGCGCAATCCCAAGGCCAGCCTCATCCCCGCCGGCCAGACCACCCAGCTCGTCGTGGGGGCGAGCCCCGAATCCGACGCCACCATCCTCGGCCTCGCCGAAAACCTTTACCTCGCCTACGACGTGCGGCGCGTCTATTATTCGGCCTACATCCCGACGGGATCCGACCCCAGGCTCCCCGTCGTGGAGAAGCCTCCCCTCGCAAGGGAACACAGGCTCTACCAGGCCGACTGGCTCTTCCGCTTCTACGGCTTTCAGGCCTCCGAAATCCTCGATGCCGCCCACCCCTTTCTCGATGCCCGCCTCGACCCGAAGAGCTCATGGGCCCTGCGCAACCTCGGCTTTTTCCCCGTGGAGATAAACAGCGCCGACTACGGCGAGCTTCTCCGCGTTCCAGGCATCGGGCCAAAATCGGCTCAACGCATCCTGAAAGCCCGAAGGCAATCCTCAATCAAGTCCTCCTCCCTTTCGCGCCTCGGCGTCGTGATGCGGCGCGCAAAGTGGTTTATCACGGCAGGAGGCAGGCTGGCCGAAGACGAGGCCACGGGATACGGATCATCGATGCCCGAAAATACCGACATCCTGCGGCGAGCCCTCCTCGATCCGGCCTTCAGGGAAGAAGAATCGGCACAACCCGAACTTCCCTGGGATTCGGCGCCGTGATCGGCGCTCAAGCCCCCTATATCCTCAGCTACGACGGCAGTTTCGTCGGCTTTCTCTGCGCTGCGGCCGAAACGATCAATATCGTGAGCAAGGGGCTGCCAGCCCCCGCGATAAAAGGCCCTGCTTCCCCAGGGGAGCTCTTCGACGAAAGCCTCACCGTCCGCAGTGACAGGGAAAGAGCCAGAAGGCTATGGCGACGAATCGCCCGGCGCGCCGGCCAGGAGGCTAGCCAGGAAGCTGGCCAGGACGGCCTCCACCATTGCCTCGAAGCGTTCTGCTCGGATCATGCGGGCAAGGAAGACGCGATCGCCCATCTCCTCCGGCGACTGTCGCGCGAAGGGAAAAGCGCGTTGTGCGATCTCAACGATCCGGCGGTCTGCCTCGTGGAAAAAGCCAGCCTCCGCACCCGCAATCAGGCCCATCTCGTCACCGGCCTGCTGCGCTTTTCCGAGCTGGCGGATGGCTCCTGGTATGCCCTCATCGCCCCCGACTGCGAAGTCCTCCCCCTCATCGCCAGGCATTTCGCCGCGCGCTTCTCCTCTATGGCATTCACTATATATGACAAGAGACATGCCGAGGCGATGTTCCATAGGCCCGGCGAAGGTTGGGCGATCGCCACGGGAGTAAAGCCCGACGGCGACGGGGTCTTTCCCCTTTCGGAACGAGAGCGGGCTGTCAGGGAGGGTTGGGCTGAGTATTTCAGCTCGGTGGCGATCGCCCAACGCAAAAATCCCCGGCTTCAGGCCAGCCACATGCCGAAAAAGTATTGGCCCCTTCTTCCGGAAATGGGAGCGGAAGGGCTTAAGGGCATTTAGTCGATAATTTTCACTCCAATCCATTGCACAGCCCGGGACAGGGGCATATACTTCGCGTCAGAAATGGATCAAGGAGGCTCTCATGCAACACTTGTATCTATCCCTCATGCCCGAAGCCCTCATCGCCTCGATGCTCAGCCCCGAAGAATTCGGAAACTACTACGCCGTGGGTTCGGAGCACACCACCCAGGGGCAAGCCATTTTCTTTGAAGTGGATATCGCCTTCCGCCACGCGGGACTTCCCATTGCGAAAGCCCTCGCCCGCTGCGTTCCCCACGAGGATGGCCGTCCCAAGCACACTGTTTATGCCTCCGTCTACAGGGTGCTCGAAAGGATTCCCCTTTCGGCGATCGGATCCCTCTATCTCACCACAAAGGACGGGCGCACTCTCGAAGTCACACGCTCAAAAACAATGCCCGAATCCACAGGGGCCCTCCACCTTTACCATGAAGCAGCGCCCGTCCGCCCTCTCGTCGTGTCCCGGTTCGGACCAGAGGCCTTTTTCCACCTTCTCTGCGGCGGATCGGAAACGCCTCTAAGCATTCCGGCTATATCTTTTGTCGAACTGAGGCTCGACGACCTGGCTGCCGATCCGGCCCGGGCTTCGATCGGCGACCTGCCCTATGAAAACATCAACCATCTGCGTTCCTGCCTCGGACAGGTGAAGAGCAAGGAAGTGGCGACGAAGGTCGTGGACAGGCTCCACCCCGGAGCCTTCTCCTATCGCACCATCAAGGATGGCCTCTACCTGGGCAACAAGGCCGAGGGTCTCGTCGTCTACCGCCTCCCTCCCTGGACCGAGCTCAAGGAAAGCAACTATCAGTGGTGGAAATCAGCTTCTATTTGAGAACATAAGGCTTTCGCCGGCCCCGCCGCCTCAAGACACGAAGCGCCGGAGAAATACGCGAAGGCCTGGAAGGATAGTATGAATAGTGATCTTTGGCTCTTTATCGGCATCGGCTGCGGCCTGGGCTCGATAGCGGCGGCCCTCGTCTACTATCGCTGGGTGTTCCGCCAGGATCCCGGCACGGAGAAGGCGGTACAGATAGCCTCCTGGATCAAGGACGGGGCCTCCACCTACCTCCGGATGCTCTACAAGGCCCTGATCGGCGTGGCCGTCGTCCTCGTGGTTGTCCTCGCCATCATCTTCTCGGGTGACGCGGAACGGCCCCTCCACGGCGTCTATACCGCGGCCGCCTTCGGCTTCGGCGCCCTCTGCTCGGCCCTCGCGGGCTGGCTCGGCATGTCGATAGCCGTCAAGGCCAACGTCAGGACGGCAACAGCCTGCGGCCGCAGCCTCGGACAGGGCTTCAATGTGGCCTTCAAGGCTGGCGCCGTCATGGGCCTCGCCATGGTGGGCGTCGCCGTCTTCGGCATGAGCCTCCTCTACCTCATCTTCCACGACGCCGAGATAGTGCTCGGCTTCAGCTTCGGCGCCTCCTCCCTCGCCCTGCTCGCGAAGGCCGGTGGCGGCATCTACACGAAAACGGCCGACATAGCGGCCGACCTCACGGGCAAGGTCGAGCTCGGCATCCCCGAGGACGATCCCCGCAACCCGGCCGTCATCGCGGACAACGTCGGCGACAACGTCGGCGACGTGGCCGGCATGGGCGCCGACATCTTCGACTCCTATGTGGCCGCGACCGTCGCCTCCATGCTCCTCGGCACCTCCTTCGCGGCTGCTGGCACCATAGGGATGCAGTACGTCATCCTGCCCCTCATCCTCTGCATCATCGGTATAGCCTCAGCCCTCATCGGCCTCCAGCTCGTCAAGGTGGGACCCGAAGGCAAGCCGGGAAAGGCCCTCAACTTCGGCACGGTGATCTCCTGCGTCATTTTCGCCATTCTTTCCACCATTCTCTTCGCCGTCGTCAACCTCTCGGCCGGCGAGACGGTGTTCAGCTGGGGCGCCCTCATCGCGACCATCTCGGGCCTCGTCATCAGCGTCCTCATCGGCTTCACCACGGATTACTTCACCAACGACGAGTTCAGGCCCGTGCGCAATGTCGCCGAGATTTCCGCCTCGGGCACGGGACTGACCATCATCACCGGCTTCAGCTACGGCCTCATCTCCATAGCCCCGGCGGTTTTCGGCATCGTTCTCGCCACCCTCGCCTCCTATTTCTCGGCCCAGGCCTTCGGTCTTCCCGGCATCTACGGGGTGGGTATCGCCGCGGTGGGCATGCTCTCCCTCACGGGAATCGTCGTCTCGAACGACGCCTACGGCCCCATCGTCGACAACGCCAAGGGCATCGCCGAGATGTCGGGCATGAGCCACGAGGTGGTGGACACGGCCGACGTTCTCGATTCGGCGGGCAACACGGCCAAGGCCATCACCAAGGGGTTCTCCATAAGCGCGGCGGCCCTCACGGTGCTCGCGATGTACGCTGCCTATTCCGAGGTTATCGTAAAATATTCGGGCGGAGGCTTCCTGATGAACCTGCAGGATCCTATCGTCCTCGGGGGCATTTTCCTCGGCTGCATCGTCCCGCCCCTCTTCAGCGCCCTCACGATGCTCGCGGTGACGCGCAACGCCTTCACGATGATCGAGGAGATCAGAAGGCAGTTCAAGGCGAAGCCGGGCATACTCGCCGGCACCGAACTGCCCGATTATTCCCGCTGCGTGGGCATAGCTTCATCGGGAGCACTTAGAGCCCTGGTCCTGCCCGCACTCCTCGCCGTCGTCCTGCCCCTCGCCGTGGGCTTCATCCTGGGACCGACAGCCCTGGGCGGCTTCCTCGGCGGCGCCATCTTCACGGGCGTCGTCTTCGCCCTCCTCATGTCCAACGCAGGCGGCCTCTGGGACAACGCCAAAAAATACATCGAGGCGGGCAACTGCGGCGGCCCGGGCTCCGAAGCCCACAAGGCGGCCGTCGTCGGCGACACCGTAGGCGACCCCTTCAAGGATACGGCCGGCCCATCGCTGAACACGCTGATCACGGTGATGAGCCTCGTCTCGAGCCTCTTCGCTCCCCTCATCGCGCAGTTCCATCTGTTCTGAAAAGGCTAGAGCGCGGGCCGGTTCCATTCGGAGCCGGCCCGCGCGCCTAGAGCAGGGCTTCCGGATCGCCAATAATTTCACCCGATTTCAGGAGTTTCTGGAGCGCCGGGAAGGCAGAGACATCGCCGATGAGCATCGCACCGGCGAGGCGGCCGTCCTTCACGAAGAGACGCCTGAAGCGTCCTTCGCCCCGGCTCGTCGTCACCGAGACTCCATCGCCGGCTTCCACTGACCCGATGGAGGCCAGCTCTATACCGCTCACCTTGAGCGTCGCCGACACAAGACTGCCCCGATAGACTTCGTTCGCGCCCGCGGCGTTGCGGCCGGCGAAGCCTCCCTGCTCTCTGGCGGCCGGCCAGAGTCCGTACACCCTGCCCTCGAACTGTGCCGCGTCGCCCGCCGCGAATATTCCGGGAATATTCGTCTCCATGCGCCCGTCGACGAGGATGCCCTGATCGCAGGCAAGGCCGGCGGCGCGGGCGATGCCGACCCTGGGCTGTATCCCCGAGGAAAAGACGACGATGTCAGCCTCGAAGGACGAGCCGTCGCCAAAGGACAATTCAAGGGCATCCATGGGCTTCCGGATCGCGGAAGTTCGCTTTCCGAGAAGAAATCGCAAGCCTTTCGCCTCGAGCATCGCCTGGAGCATCGCCCCTCCCTCGGCATCGAGCTGGCGGGGAAGAAGGCGGTCGAACACTTCGATCACCGTCGTCTTCAGTCCCCTGTGCGACAGAGCGGCCGCCGTCTCGATCCCGAGGAGGCCTCCGCCGACGATGGCGGCCTCCCGCCCCTTCCCGCAGGAAGCGAGTATCCGCTGCGCGTCGTCGATCGTCCTCAGGGTGAAGACGCGGTCCCGATCATGGCCATCGATGGGCGGGATGAAGGACGATGCACCGCTCGCGATGATCAGTCTGTCGAAAGAATCCCGGCGCCCCCCTTGGAGCGAAAGCCTTTTGCCGGCGGCATCGATCGCCTCCACGACGGCCGGCCTTATGAGCCTGATCTTTTTCCGCTCGTAGTACTCCTCATTCCTGATCGTCAGTTTTTCCGCATCGATCGAGCCGCCCAAATATTCGATTATCCGCGGACGGGAGTAGTGCAGCCTGTCCTCATCCGTATAGATGACTATCTCGCCATCCACGTCGCTGTCGCGGACGGCTTCAGCCGCGGCCATGCCCGCCGCGCCATTGCCAATTATGACATATTTCATGCCAAGCTCCTCTATCGATAAGAAAGTACTGATTCAAAGGCCTTCGCGGAAAGCTTGGCGCCGAGTCTCCGCGATGCCATACTGGAATTTCGCAGGATCGGAACTCGGCCGGGACGCGCGTCCGATCAGGGGGTGGATCATGAAGATCGAATGGAAGAAGGATGAAAAGGCTCTCTATCTGCCGAAAGGCAGGCCTGAATACGTGACGATTCCCCCCTTCAATTTCTTCGTCATCGAAGGAAGGGGGAACCCGAACGCCCCCGATTTTTCGGAACGCGTCGGCATCCTCTATTCGCTCGCCTACGGCGTGAAGATGTCGCCCAAGGCGGGCATCGCTCCCCTAGGCTACGCCGAATACACGGTTTTCCCTCTGGAGGGCGTCTGGGATATCTCGGAGGAGGCGAAAGCGGCTGCCCATGCGAAACTCGACAAGGAAAGCCTTGTCTATACGATCATGATACGCCAGCCCGATTTCGTCGACTCGGGCTTCGCTTCGTTCATCGTCGAAAGGGCGCGGAGGAAAAGCCCAAGCCCCCTCTATGACGAGGTCCGCTTCGAGCGGATCGACGAAGGGGCCTGCGTCCAGATGATGCACCTGGGCAGCTACGACGACGAGCCCGAGAGCTTCGCCGTCATGGAGCGCTTTGCCGAAGCAACAG
The DNA here is from genome assembly GCA_964468155.1 of uncultured Treponemataceae bacterium. GTDB lineage: Bacteria > Spirochaetota > Spirochaetia > Treponematales > Rectinemataceae > CAYXUF01. The sequence goes on along the minus strand of CAYXUF010000006.1, from coordinate 15,143 downwards.
GCTTGATCAGGGCCTCGCGCACACACAGGGAAATCTACATCTCCGATCCGCGGAGGATAGCCCCCGAGAAGCGCAGGACAGTCCTGCGCTTCAGGGTCGCTCCCGCACGCTAGGATGCCGGGATCAGAACGCCGGCACGAAGCTTCCGCTGTAATTACTGTTGAGCCAATCCCTCACCTTTTCCGACTGCAGGGCCTTGAGCAAAGCCACTACGCGCCAGTCGCCCGCGTCGCCCTTGCGGGTGGCGAGGATGTTCGCATAGGGCGACTCGGCGCCCTCGATCATGAGGTTGTCCCTGGCGGGAAAGAAACCCGCCTGGGTGGCGAAGCTTCCGTTGATGACGGCGGCGGCCGCGTCGTCCAGGGTGCGGGGCAGCTGGGGCGCCTCGATTTCCTTGAAGACGAACTTCCTGGAATTCTCGGTGATGTCGCGTATCGTCGCCTTGAGTCCGGCCTTCGGATCGAGCTTTATCAGGCCCTTGTTCTGGAAGAGGATGAGAGCGCGGGCCTCGTTCGTCGGGTCGTTCGGAATCGTAATGACGGCGCCTAAAGGTAAATCGCCCAACTTCTTGTACTTGCGCGAGTAGAGACCCAAGGGGGCCACGAAGACCTGTCCCGCGGGCTCGAGAGCCAGCTTGCGTTCGGTCGCAAAATTGACGAGGTAGGGCGTGTGCTGGAAGAAATTCGCGTCGATCTGCTTTTCGGCCAGGAGAAGGTTGGGCGTCACATAGTCGGTGATCTCGACGATTTCCAGCTTGATGCCCTGGGCGAGAAGATCGGCCTTCACCAGATTGAGAAGGTCGGCGTGGGGGATGGGATTGGCGCCCACCTTGAGGGTGACGGGCTTGGCGGCGTTCTGGGCGAAAAGCGCGGCGGGGAAAGCTGCCATGAGCATGGTCGCGGCTAAAACTAGAAAGAATGTTGCTGTGTTCCTGCGGTTCATGGAGAACCTCCTATAATGAGAGTATGCCGACGCCTGTACAGGGGGCATGGGAGACTGTAGTGGAGTCAGCGTGCGGCTCTTATGCCCCTCGTGATCGCGTTGCCTGCCATCTGCACGCCCTCCACAAGGATGATGATGGAGAGCACCGCCGCGATCATGATGTCCGTCCTGAAGCGCTGATAGCCGTACCTGATCGCCAAATCGCCGAGACCTCCCCCGCCGATGACCCCTGCCATGGCTGAGTAGCCCACCAGGTTGATCATCGTGAGAGTGAGGCCCGAGATGAGGGAAGGCAGGGCTTCGGGAACGAGGATGGCGAAGAGGATTCGCGCCTTCGTGGCCCCCGAGGCGAGGGCCGCGTCGAGAACCCCTGCCTCGATTTCGGACAACGAGGATTCGACGATGCGTGCCACAAAGGGTATGGCCGCCACCGAAAGGGGGACGATGGCCGCCACCGTGCCGAGGCTCGTGCCGACGATGAGGCGTGAAAGGGGCAGAACCAGCACCATGAGAATGATGAAGGGGAAGGACCTCAGCGTATTGATGAGGCGATCGGCTATCTTCTTGACGACAGACAGGCTGCCCGCGTGCTCCGAAAGGCGCTCGTTCGCCATGTAGTAGAGGGCCAGGCCGAAGGCGCCGCCGATGACGCCTGCAATGGAGGTGGAGGCGAGAACCATGAGAATCGTCTCCCCCACGGGCCTTGCGATGAGCTCGAGTATTTCACCCATGGCTCACCTCGCTCACGATGCGCCTGCCCATCTCGCTGCGGGGGTTGGCGAAGACGGAGGCCACAGGCCCGCTCTCGACGATCTCCCCTCCGGCGATGATGCCGACATCGTCGCAGATGCGCCTCACCACTTCCATCTGGTGGGTGACCATGAGGACAGTGAGGCCGAAACGCTGGCTTAAGGATTGGATGAGGTCGAGAATGGAGCGCGTCGTCTCGGGGTCGAGGGCGCTCGTCGCCTCGTCGCAGAACAGTATCCTGGGATGGTTCGCGAGGGCGCGGGCGATGGCCACGCGCTGGCGTTCGCCGCCCGAAAGGCGGCCGGCCGGCCTGTCCACCTTGTCCGCGAGGCCGACGAGGTCCAGGAGTTCCCCCACCCGTTCGCGGATGGCCGGCTTCGACCAGCCGGCCGCCTCGAGGGGAAAGGCCACGTTGCCCGCCACCGTGCGCGAGGCGAAGAGGTTGAAGTTCTGGAATACGAAACCGGCCTTCCTGCGCGCCTCGATGAGCTCGGCGCCCTTGGCTCCCGACACGCCGAGGCCTGCGTAGAGCACTTCGCCGGAGTCGGGTCTTTCGAGGAGGGAGGCGATGCGGATGAGGGTCGTCTTGCCCGCCCCGCTTCGCCCGATGATGCCGAATATCCTTCCCTCCGGGACGGAGAGCGACACGCCACCGAGGACGGCATGGGGGCCGAACGACTTGCGGAGGTCGCGCATCGCGATGGCGGGGGGAGGATCGGATGGACGGACGGATGGCGTTGGGTTGGTGAGCGCTTGTACCAGTGCTAGAGGGTTGAGTAATGCGGCCTTGGCTGGCCGCTCCGCATGAAACATAAGGAAACTTTGCTGTTGAACATATGAACTTCCTTTCGCGCACCATAGCCCGGAGCGGGAAGGAGTGTCAAGCGGAGATGAAAAATTATGCGAAGGAGATTATTCGTTTGCATATTTTCGCGTTGTTATATACAATAAAGGGATAACAGCATCACGTAAAAGGAGAGGAATATGAAAAGAGTTGTCCTGCTAGCAGCGCTTCTTTGTGTCGTCACCGCCTTCGGCTTCGCCCAAGGGTCCAACGCTAAAAATGGCATGCTCATCGAGCCAGGCTCGATCAATGCGAATGTTGGACTTGGTTTGGGCTACGGTTATGGTTTTGGAATAGGTGGAGGCATCGAGTACGCCATCGGCAAATTCACTATCGCCGAGAAACTGCCTTTCACCTATGGCGCCGCGGCGCGTGCCGGATTGTACCTCGGCAACAACGTCTCATTGGGTCTTGGCGCTGTAGGAACGCTCCACTTCTGCTGGGGCGCCCTTAACCTTCCTAGCGCTCTGGCCTGGGTAGGCAACCTCGATTCTTACATTGGCCTCGGTCTGCAGGTTCTGCCCAATGTCAGATTCAATTCTATCGGCGGTACAAGTTATTTCCTTTCCAATAATCTCGCGGTCAACCTCGAGACGGGTCTCAACGCTACCTATATCGGCGTTCTCTTCAAGTTCTGAACCACAAGGAAAGGATATCGATGCAAAAGGCGCCGCAAGGCGCCTTTTTTATTCCTGCGGCGTGCGGCTTTGAGCGCACCGAGCCTTCGCTTGACGCCTTGGATAGGGCGCTATAGAATCCACTCGAACATTCCTTCGAGTTTTCAGGCCTAAAGATCCGCCGCTCTGCTAGAGCAGCGAGATTCCATGGCTGAAAACCACTGGGTTGCGTCGGAAACGATTCAGCCTTCCATGCTTGAAAAGGGGGAATAATGACTCGCTTACTCCCGCCGCGCAGGTCTGCCCTGTCGGCGGTCATGGTTGTAGTCTTAGCCTTGTCCGCGCTTTTTCCCGCCCTGGGCCTCGAAATCCGCCTGAACGGCGCTGCGCGAAGCATGCCGTCGGCCGAGCGGCTGCGCGCCCTCGGCTATTCCATTCCCACCCCAACCTCCATGGAGCGAGGCCTCGCCCTCTCGGAACTCCTGCCTCCCCTCATCGATGTCTGGCGGATCGACTGCCTTGGCTCAGGCGGGACAAAATCGTGGACGGGCGAAAATATCGCCGACCAGCTCTCGGAATTCTATATCGTCGAATCCGGCTCCGGCTGGGATCTCCTCTTTCGCGGAACGAGAACAGCGGCGCTCAGGCAGATAAGCATCAGCGGGGACCAAAGCCAGGAAGGCGACCTGGAAGTCTGGCTCTCGTGGGAAGGCGTCCCGGAGCTGAAAGCCGAAATACAGCGATGGGCCAGCCTCACGGGCGCGAAAGTAAAGACCATGGATGTGCCGGATACCAGATCGAAACTCCTCGCCGTCCAGAGGGGCGGCGGACGGAGCCCCGACCTCGTCATGATCCAGTCGGATAATGTTCCCGACCTCATCGCTGCCCAGGCACTCCAGCCTCTCGACCGCATCGATGCGAAAAGCCTCGACGAAAAGGGGAAGTCGGCCTTCGGCGCGGGTGGCCGACTCTGGGCCATGCCCTTCTATTTCGACGCGCAGCTTGTCTTCTACGACAAAAAGCTGGTACAAACACCGCCTGACATGGCCTGGACGACAGCCGATCTGGAAAACCTCGCGGCCGGAATCCTCGCGGGCGGGAAAAAGCCCCTTTCATGGAATGTCTATTCGGCGTACTGGCTCCTCTCCTTCGCCATGGGCTTCGGCAAGCCCGCCATAGCCGACCCCGACGGCGGAGTGCGCCCCGACGACCCGGGAACGAAGCGCGCGCTGGCCTGGATACTGTCGATGATCGACAAAGGCTACCTCGAGCCCCTCGAGCGCGATGCCATGATGGCGCGCTTCGCCTCGGGCGACATAGCCATGATCCTGAGCGGCTCCTATTCCATCCCTGAGTTCGAGCGCATAGGCCTGGACTTCGGCGTGGCGCCCTATCCCGTCGTCAGCGCCACGGAAAAGCCCGTCGTCCCCCTGCTCGACTACAAGGGTTTCGCGATGACGCGCACGACAAAGGCTCCGGTGAGCGCGCGCAGGCTTATCGAGCATCTTTCGGGCATCGGCGTGCAGCAGCGCTTTACGGCCGCCCTCTCCAAGCTTCCCGCGAATTCCGATGCCTGGAAGGTTTCCGGGAAATCCAACCGCTACCACGCCGTTTTGGCAAGAAGCGCCGAAATCGGCGCCGTCATTCCCCCCAGCTCGGGCTACGGCGCCTACAAGAACACGATGTGGAAAATCCTGCGCTTCATCCTTGCCGGCAGCATGAAGCCCGAAGCGGCCCTCGCCGAGGCGCGCCGCCTCATCGACGCCAACCTGGCGGATCAGTGACTGCGGAAAAAAAGATCGACAGGCTACGGCCATAAAACTATATGAAGGAGATAACGATGACCAAGGGAACGAAGATGGCTCTCGCCATAAGTCTGGCTGCACTGCTCGTCCTGGCTGGCTGCGTTTCGCGGCAGGCGGCCCCGGCCAAAGCCGACGCGCCTGTAGAGGCTGTGCCGACAACGACAGTGCCGGCAGCATCGGCGGCGGAAGCCACGTCGGCAGCCTCGGAAGCATGGGACGAGTGGAGCATTGAACTTTCGGGCGCCAGGAAGGACAGCCTCAGCCATTCCTACTACCAGAAGATCAAGGCCGCTGCCAAGGATTACGTCAAAAAAACAGTGGACAAGAAGGGCGTCGCGGTCAGCTACTCCGGCGTTCCCCTGCGCGCGATTATCGCCATGATAGACGGCGCCGACTCGGCCCACCCCTACGCTTTCGACGCCGAACTCTGGGCCAAGGGATACGATGTCACGCTGACGGCCTCCGACGGCTACTCGGCCACCTTCTCCACCAAGGACATCGGGCCTGACGCCCTCATTCTCGCCGACACCGAGGACGGGAAACCCCTCGCCAAACCCATGACCGTGGGCGATTCGGCCAAGAGCCTCTGGGTCAAGGACCTCGCGTCGATCACGACGAGCCTCGCGGCATCCAAGGCCGTTTCGGAGGCCGCCTCCTTCGCCCTCGAGCTCGATATCAACGGCGTCAAGGCTTCCTTCACCCTCGCCGAACTGGAAAAGGACCCCGCCTACATGGAAAACAAGGGCAGCTTCACGACGAGCGCAGGCACCAAGTATTCCAACATCTATGGCGGCGTCGGCCTGAGGGCTATCCTCGGCCGCTTCATGAGCCTTTCGGCCGAAGATTCCATCACCTTCATAGCCACGGACGGCTATGAGATGACCTATTCGGGCAAACAGGTTCTCGACGAAGCCGATGGCACCTGGATTCTGGCCTTCAGGATGGACGGCGACTGGCTGCCCAAGGATCCCGGATACATCAGGACCGTGAAGATAGGCCCCAACAATCCCAATATCGACGGCCACAATTCGGTGAAGATGATCCGCCGCATCGTCGTCAAGCAGAAGGATTACAAGGACTTCACCATCGCCTACTCGGGAAAGCTGAACGGCACGATGGACAGATCCACGGTGCAGTCCTGCGTCAGCTGCCACAGAAAGGAAGTCAGCTTCGAAAGAAAGGGCATCACGGGCCAGTACGTGGGCTTCCCCCTCCAGCTTCTCCTCGCCTACGCCGATGATCCCAAATACCAGCCGCACAAGCAGGACGCGAGCATCCAGGCCTACGACGCGGCGGCGGCGAAAGCCGGCTACAAGGTGGAAGTGGTTGCCGTCGACGGCTACAAGATCAGCCTCGATTCCCGCGATCTGGACGCCAACAATGACGTGATCCTGGCCATGTACAAGGATGGCTCGGGCCTCGACGCAAGCGAATTCCCCCTTGTTCTCGTGTGGGACAAGGCCATTGCCCGTCTCCCCGAGGGCATCAAGAACGTAAAGCAGATCCAGTCGATCAATCTCGTTTTCTAGGGAAGGGATGAAAGCATCGATTCTCGGTCGATCCAGGGTGGCCAAAGTGGCCACCCTGCCTCTCGCCTTCCTCATTCTGGCCGCGGGCATCCTACCCTTCTTCACCGCCGCGGCCAGTTCCCTCTATCACGACAGCTACGGCCAGGCATCCTGGGCCGGCCTCGACAATTTCAAAGCCCTCGTCGAGGACAGGGCATTCGTGCTTTCCCTGGGCATAACGCTGGGATGGGCCTTGCTCTCCGCCAGCCTTTCCCTCCTCATTGGCTTTGTCCTCGCCTCAGTCCTCCATGAGGCGAAAAAGAGCTTCAAGCTTCTCTTCGCGGCCATCCTCGTGCCCTGGGGCGTGCCTTCCTTCATTTCCGTGCCCGTATGGAGGATGGTCATCCACGGCAGCGGGGGCCAATCGATCCTCTCGGCCCTGCTGGGCAGGGAGATCAACCTCCTCACGGACCCTGTCGCGGGCTTTGCCGCAGCCCTCGCCGTCGACGTCTGGCTGAGCGTCCCTCTGGTCGTCTTTGCCCTCTACGCCTCCATGGGTTCGGTGAACCGAAGCGTTATGGAGGCAGCCCGCCTGGATGGGGCGGATTCCTGGACGACAGCACGCTGGATCCGCGCGCCCCAGGCCCGTTCGACCCTGATCGTGATGTGGGCCCTCGATTTCGTGAAATCCTTCAAGGAATTCCAGGTGCCCTTCCTGATGACGGCCGGGGGCCCGCCCTTTGTCGGCGGCATCACAGAAAAGAACATCCTGGGCGCGACGACAACCCTCGAAATCTTCCTCTACGACGCCTTCAGGAACGAAAGCGACTACGGCATACCTTCGGCCTACGCCGTGGCCGTGGGAGTCCTGGTGATCCTGCTCGTAATTCTCTGGTTCAGGCTCAGGAAGGGAGCGGAGGAGAAGGAACCTGTGGTTCAGCCCAAAATAGCTGGGTGGATCGCGAATGCACTCTGGCGGTCAGCCTGCATGTCGGCAAGAATGCTGGCTATCGCGTCCGCGGCCGCCGTCATCTATGCGGTGGTATGGCTTTCATTCTCAGGGCTTTCGGCCGTCTACATAGACAGGCTCCTCCCCCGCTTCCTTTCGTTTCGCCCCTATCTGACCATCCTGCGCGACGAGGGCATTCTGCGCTATTTCTGGAACACCTTCCTCGCCGCCGGCGCGACGGCCCTCCTCATTCCCTTCTTCACCCTGCCGGCAGCCCTGGCCCTTTCGCGGGCGAAAGCCGCCCGCTCGGCGAAGGCCTTCGCCTTCCTCCAGGCCCTGGGCATGACGGGAGGCATCCATTCGCTCATACCCCTCTTCATCCTTTTCAGGATACTGGGCCTTCTGGGGGGCTATACTCCCCTCGTGACCGTGTACCTCTTCCATGCCCTGCCCTTTTCGCTTTTCACGCTGAAGACGTTCCTGGACCGCCTGCCCCCGAGTTACGAGGAGGAAGCCGCCCTCGAGGGCATGAAACCGCTTGCCTATATTCTGAAGATTATCGCGCCCCTCGCGGCGCCCGCCCTGGCCGCGTCCATGATGACGGCCTTCATCTCGGCCTGGAACGGTTTCCTCGTCCCCCTCGTCTTCCTCACGGACGACAGGCTCTACACCATCGGCGTGAAGCTCCATTCCTACGTGGGGTCGGTGGCCTCGGGCAATCCGCGCTGGAATGTCTTCGCGGCGGCCAGCGTCCTGAACATGCTGTTCGTCGGCCTTCTGCTCTGGCGCTTCAAGAATCCCCTGAGGCAGAACGTCCTCGCCGACGGCGAAGACTGATTACACTTGCGTTGTTATCGCAGGACGGGGAAGAGCCTGCCCGAACGCAGCCCTACGCTGGGATTCCCCTCCGTGTCCATGCCCGCGAAAAGCGAGAGATCGAAGGGAGTGAGGCCCGCGAAGCTCATGGTGCCGTTCAGGGTCAAGCCCAGGCTGAGGGCAGCGGGCGAAAGGTCCGAGCCATCACCCACCAGCCAGGCGCCGTCGACGTAGGGGCCGAGCTCCACACTCTTGACGAGAAGAATCTCCCCCGCGTCGAACTCGAGGGCCCTGGCCAACCAGACCAGCTCCAGGTTGGCCACCGCGGCGAGGGGAGCGTTGCCGGCGGGGACCTTGCCCCTATACGCATCCTCGCGACCGATAGTCTGACCAATTCCCGAGGCATCGAGGCGAAGGGCCGTTCTCCCCCGAAGGGCAGCCGTACCGATAGTGGCGAGCCCCGCCTTGAGGATCGTTTCAGGCCCATAGCGCAGCGAGCCCGAAAGGCTGTCCGCGAAGGCTCCCGCCTTCGCCGAGAAAAATCCCGTCCAGACACCCTCCGGATGGCTTTGCCCCGCAAGGCCGATCTCGGCGAGGAGACCCGCGCGGGCTTCCCATGAGCTGGCCCCAGAGGAGAGGGGCAGGTTCAAGGCGGCCTCGGCGTAGGGTGTAAAACGGGGATCGTCGCCCCTGGAAGACCAGGAGAGGGCGGCCAGAGTCTCCACGCTTCGCGGTTCAACGCGCAGCGCTTCCAGGAAGAGGTCGGCCGCCTGGCCGAAATCGCCCCAGAGCCTCAGCTCGGCCGAAGCGCGCAGCGCGCCTATGGGATTGGCCGATAGCCCGGCGGCTAGGCCCCATTGGCGGCCCGCGAGGCCGGAGAGACCGACGATGGAGGAGAGCGTGGCCTTCGCCTTTCCTGCCGAACCGACCATCGCGAGGCCGAAGTAGGCCTGGCCATCCAAAGCCATGGGCGAGGGCTCGAAGGCGTCGAGCAGCTTCCCTCTCAGGGTGAAGCGAAGCGAGGGAGGCTGGGAGGGGAGAACGCCCTGCCGCAGATCGGCCAGCCGCGCGGGAATCCTCGCCTCGTACCGCGCCCTCGCCTCGGCGAGTTCGGGCGAAAGAGGCCGCTGGAGGGCGGAAGGCGGCAGCAGTCCGACGAAGGCGCCGATAGAGGCGAGGGCGCTCCGCCTTCCCCTTTCGATGATGGCTTCGGGGCTTGCGAATTCCATATACGAGATGTTCTCCACATCGTTCCTGATGACGAAGGGCCGGGCCGCGAGCAGATCTTCCATGCCCGCCCTCGTCTTGCCGATGTCGAAGGTACGGTTCAGGACAGTGAGGGGGTTGCCGAAGCTCATGCCCTTGTTGTAGAGGGCTGTGGAGACGATGAGGAGGGATGAATGCCTGGCCGCAATTTCCACGGGGACGAGGTTGGTGGAGCCCCCGTCGACAAGGAGGAGGTCGCCCAGGGCCACGGGCTCGAATATCGCGGGCATGGCGAAGGTAGCCGCCATCACCCTGGCGAATTCGCCCGAGGCCAGTTCCACCTGGCGCCGCGTCCTGAGGTCCTCGGCCGTGACGATGATGGGGATGGGAGCCTTGCCGAGATCCTGAGGCCCGACCAGCATCTCGACGGCGGCGGCGAAGGCATCGGCGTTGATGATGCCGCCCTTTGTGGGCAGAACGGGGCTGAGGTAGTCCTCGAGGGGAAGGGCGGAAACGATATCGGCCATCCTGGCGGGGGGGATGCCGGCCGAATAGAGCATGCCGATGACGGCGCCCATGGAGTTGGCGACGATAAAGTCGGGGCGTATGCCCGCGGCCTCGAGCTCCTGGATGACGCCGATATGGGCAAAGGCCCTGGCCGACCCGCCCGCGAGGACGAGGCCCAGCGGCTCCCTGCCTTCCTCGGCCCTGATGCGTTCCAGACGCGCCTCGAAGACCCCGATGCCTACAGGGAGGGGATCTGTGATGACTCTGAGGCTGTCGTCACGGGGAAAGACAGCATCGATACCCTGGGCCAGGGCGCCTTGCAGGGCAAAGGCCAGGAAAAACGCCATGGCGATCCGGCGATAGCTCATTGCTGAAATATACAGCAGTACAAGCCCCGGGGCGAGTATCGACGCATACCCGGATATTTGATATCCTAGCCCCATGAACGAACACTCCTCCGACCCCGCCAAACCTCCATCTGCCGAACCCGAGCCCTTCAGTACCGGCGGTGCCCCATGATCGCCGAACTCTTGCTCATCCTGGCCCTCATACTTATCAATGGCTTTTTCTCCCTCTCGGAGATGTCCATCGTATCGTCCCGCAAGGCGCGCCTGCGCCATGAGGCTGAAAAGGGCAAGAAAAACTACAGGATGGCCCTCGAGGCAGCCGAAGAGCCCGGCCGCTTCCTGTCGGCCATACAGGTAGCCATAACCCTCATCGGCATCCTCACGGGCGCCGTCGGCGGGGCCACCCTGTCGCGGAGCCTCGAAGCCTGGCTTTCGGACTTTCCCGCCCTTCTCCGCATGGCTCAGCCCCTTTCCGTCGCCATCATCGTTTTCATAACCACCCTCGTCTCCGTCATCCTGGGCGAGTTGGTGCCCAAAAGTCTCGCCCTCTCGCGTCCCGAGGCCATAGCCGCCGTTATCATCCGTCCGCTCGCCTTCCTCGGCATCGTCTTCGACCCCCTCGTCCGCTTCCTCTCCGGAGCGACCTCCCTCATCGTCAAGGCGCTCGGATTTTCGAGAGCGCCCAGCCCCGAGGTGACGGAGGACGAAGTGAAGATTCTCATCGCCCAGGGCGCCGAATCCGGTGTTTTTGAAAATACCGAAAAGGAGATGGTGGAAGGGGTTCTCAACCTGGACGACAGGCGGGTGACATCATTCATGACGCCGCGCACCGACGTGGTGGCCATCGACGAAGAGGACGGCAAAGGCGCGGCTAAGGCCGAACTTATCGCCCATGCCGATTTTTCCTACCTTCCCGTCATCGAAGGGGATCTCGACAAGGTTGTCGGCATGCTCAACGTAAGGAAGGCTCTCGCCTCCCTCGTGCGCGACGGATCCCTCGACATAGGCTCCCACCTGACAGCTCCCGTCCTCATACCCGAGACGATATCGGCCCTGAAGGCCCTGTCCATACTGAAAGACAACGAGGCGCGCACCGGACTCATCATCGACGAGTACGGCGGCGTATCAGGCCTCGTAACGATGAGCGATCTTATGGAGTCGGTCCTCGCCGGTCTTGCGCAGAACGAATCGGACGAAACGGTGGGCGTTATCCAAAGGGATGACGGCTCCTGGCTTGTCGACGGAAATCTCGCAATAGCCCAGTTCGCGGAAGCGATGGGGCTGGACGGGGGCGAATTCGACGACGCCTCCTACGATACCGTGGCCGGCCTCGTTCTCGACTGCATGGGCTCGATACCCAAGGCGGGCGAACGCTGCGAATGGAAGGATCTCGGCATCGAGATCGTGGACATGGACGGTCACAGGGTCGACAAGGTTCTCGTGACCAGGACAGCGGAAGTAAAAAGAGCCTCGGAAGAGGAATAAACATGGTGCGCCTAAAGAAAATTGCGCCTAAAGCGCGCAACGCACTTTAGGCGCACAATTTTTTTCAGGCGAACTGGTCCAGTTTGCCTTCCCTCACCACCCTGTAGTCCCCCGTCTCGACGTTGAGGTCGTAGATGGAAAAATTCGTGTTGACGTCGTAGCCGGGAAGCCGCACCGCGAAGTTGAGCGATGCCGATCCATCGTCGCCAGAAACGATGCGGTGGAAGACGTTGGTGGGCCACACCACTATGGCAGGACCTTCGTAGACGAGCTTGTCGTTGTGGAATATTCTTTCCGGCTCGACAGTAAATCGCTCAACGCGCCTGTACTCCAGCGAATAGATTTCCACGTACCGTACGCCCTGGAGAACGAGGAGGTTGTCCTCCTGCTGCTGATGCAGATACCAGGGCCGCACAACGTCGCCGACCGATCCCGGGGAGATGGCGCCGTGCTTGTGGATGACGCGGTCAATGCCGTCGATCTTCGGGAGGTATTTCATGGGCATGATGTCGAAAGCCACGCCCTCCGTGCGCCTGAAAGGCTTCAGTTTGATGATGCGCCAGAACCTGTCCACTTCATCGAGCACGTAGTCCATCGTTAGTCCTCCTTCTTTCTTCCATGGCTTTCTCAAGCCGTACAAGAGCCTCCGCGAGCAGGGACCTCGGGCAGGCCATATTGAGACGCATGAAGCCCGAGCCGCCCGTACCGAATTTCGTTCCCTCGTCGAGCCAGAGTCCGGCTTTTTTCGTGAAGAATTCCTTCAGCCCCGCGTCATCCAGGCCGAGACCCCTGCAGTCGATCCATGCGAGATAGGTGCCCTCGAGGTCAGAGAGCCGGAATTCGGGCAGCTTTTCCGCGAAGAAGCCGGCCACAAATCGATGATTGCCGCGCAAATAGGAAAGAAGCTCCTCGAGCCAGGCCTCTCCCTTGTCGTAGGCAGCCTCGAGGGCGACATTGCCGAAGACATTCGACACCCCGATGCCGGAATCGGCAACCGCGGCCGCGAAAGCCTTGCGCAGATCCTCGTCAGCGATGATGGCGCTGCCCATGGTGAGTCCAGCGATGTTGAAAGTCTTGTTGGGAGCGTTGAGCGTTACAGTGATAGTCGCGGCCTTCGCCGAGAGGGAGGCTATGCAACTGTGGGGAATATCGCCCAGGATGAGGTCGGAGTGGATCTCGTCGCTGACGATGACGATGCCGTGGCGATCGCAGATGTCGACGAGGCGCTCCAGCTCATGTCTTTCCCAAACCCTGCCCACGGGATTGTGGGGACTCGAGAGGATGATGGCCTTTGTGTTCCCATCGATTGAGCGCTCGAGGCCTTCATAGTCCATGACATAGCGCCCTTCCTTCAGTACAAGGGGGTTTTCGATGAGGCGGCGGCCATTCTCGCTGACGGCGGCGCGGAAGGGGTAGTAGACGGGCGGCTGTATGATGATGGAATCGCCCGGCTTCGAGTAGGCATGGACGGCGAAATTGAGGGCGGGCACTACGCCTGGAACATAGAGTATCCAGTCCCTGTCGATGTCCCATCCGTGGCGGCGCTTCATCCAGCCTGTGATGGAGCGGTAATAGGAATCGCTTCGCAGAGGATAGCCGTAGATGGGATGCTCGGCGCGCGCTCGGACAGCCTCTACAAGTTCGGGCGGGCAGGCGAAGTCCATGTCGGCCACCCAGAGGGGGATTACATCATTCGTGCCGCAATGCCCCACAGCGCTGGCCCATTTAAGGGAATCGGAGGAAGCCCTGTCGTAGACTCTGTCGAAATCGTAGGGCATCGCGGCGTCAGCCGGCCGCTCGAAGGCTGGCTACCACTTCGATCTCCACGGCCCCGTTTTTGGGCAGGCCGGCTACCTGGACGGTGCTGCGCGCGGGGAAGTTCGAGGAGAAAAACTCGCCGTAGATGGCGTTCATCGCGGCGAAGTCGCCCATGTCGCGAAGGAATACAGTGGTTTTGACGACATCGGCAGGCGAGAGCCCCAGTTCGCCGAGGACGGCGGCGATATTGGCCAACACCTGCCTGGTTTCGGCTTCGACGCCTCCGGGAGCGAGGGCGTTGGTGGCCGGATCGAGGCCTGTCTGGCCCGAAAGAAAGGCGAAACCGCCCGCAATGACGGCATGGGAATAAGGACCGAGGGCCGCGGGGGCGACTTTGGCGTTGAAGCAGCGTTTGGACATGGGGTTCTCCTTTCTCATTCGCCGCGCAATTCGCGCAGGTATTTATAGATCGTATGCTTGGTAACGCCCAGTTCGCCCGAAACCAATTCGACAGAGCCCTTGATGTCGAAAACGCCGCGCAGTTCGAGGTTGGCCACCACGCGCCGGTTTTTCTCCGTGGGAGAGACGCCCGTGATCCGCGAAATCGCGTCCAGCTCGTCGGCCACGGCCTGGGCGACGAGATGGCTCACATCGGGAGGGAAATTTTCTCCCTCGGTGGGGGTTTCGATGGCGGGGGAAAACTCGGTCAAAAACTGGATAAGCGGAATTGAAAGGTCGAAATTGATGCAGAGGAAGCCGATGGGCACAGCCTCGTCGTTCCTGATGATCATTGTGGTCGTCTTGAGGGGTTTGCCCGTCTTTGTCTTCGAAAAATAAGGTCCGATGATCGATTCCTTCATGTCGACGGCATTGCCGGCCACCTTGAGTCCAAGATCGGTTATCGGCGCTCCGACGACGCGGCCTGTCACCTCTCCGTTCACGATCTTGATGATGGACTTGCCCAAGTCCTCCAGCGAATGGATGACGACCTCGCAGCTCTTCCCGAAGGTGGAGGCGATGGCATCGGCAATCGGCCCGTGGTTGGCCAGTATCTGCCTGTCGCGGGCGGTGAAGACGCGCTTGGCATGGGCGGCAATGTCGTCCTTGCTGGCGGGCTTTTTGATTTCCTTGGCGATCATTCTTCCTTCCTCGGTTCTCTGGTCAATCCCAGGAACCATCGATGTATACCTGCCCCGGGGATGAGTTCGGGGTGAAAAGCGGCTCCAAGTATGGAGCCTTGGCGCACGAGAACCGGGCTGCCTCTGTAGGTGGCGAGGACTTCGACATCTGTGCCCAGCCTGATGATTTTTGGAGCCCGTATGAAAACGCCCTCGATTTCACCGACGCCGGGGAGGGTCGTGGCGATACCGGCCCTGAAGCTGTCGATCTGGGTGCCGTAGGCGTTGCGGCGGATCGTGATGTCGAGGGCGCCGAGGCCAGGCTGGTTCCGCCCTTCGACGTCCTTCGCGAGGAGGATGAGGCCTGCGCATGTGCCGAAAACGGGCATGCCGGCATGTATGCGCTCCTTGAAGGCCTCGAGAAAGCCGAAGCGCTGGAGGAGGGAGCCCATCACCGTGGATTCGCCGCCGGGGATGACGACGGAATCGGC
>CAYXUF010000005.1:0-83342 GCA_964468155.1 uncultured Treponemataceae bacterium | reverse complement strand
TGACCTCCATGAGGTGGGCGGTGCCGATGCGGCGCATCTTGCACTGCTTGTCGTCTTCCTTGACGATTTCGCGGTGGAGCTTGAGGCCGAGGCGCTGGACGGCGGCCGGGTCGGCGGCGCCGTTCGAGTCCTGGGCGAGGGTGGAATAGCGGCAGACGAGGGCCTTTATGCCCTTGTTCCGGAAGACGGTGCCGATGCCGCCGCGCCCGGCCTGCTTGACGCGGCAGCCGCCGCGGCGCCTGTCGTAGAGGCTGAAGTTGAGGAGGCCGAGGACGGTATGCTCGGCGCCGCGGCCCGCCGACACCACGGACACTGAGGCGAGGTCGGCTTCGGCTTCGGATGCCGCGAAGGCGTGGGTGAGCTTGTCGGCCAGGATGTGGGTGTCGGATTCGAGGCCTTCGGGGGATTCGAAGATTTCCACGGTGCCTGCGTCGCCGTTGAGGAAGACGATGAGGTCGCGGTTGGATTTTCCGGTGAGTTCGAGGGCGTCGAAGCCAGAAAACTTGAGGAAGGGGCCGAAATAGCCGCCGACGTTGGAGTCGATGGGGACGCCCGTCATGGGCGAAAGGCTGACGACGAGGCTTTTGCCCGAGCCTGGGTAGTTGGTGTTGCCGCAGACGGGGCCCATGGCGATGACGATTTCGTTCTCGGGGTCGTCCCACTTGGTCGAGGGTTTTGTGCCGTCCCAGAGGAGCCTGAGGCCGAAGCCCTTCCCGCCCACGAATTTTTTCTTCATTTCGGCGCTGACGGGTTTTTCGGTGAACTTTAGAGCGCCCACATCGATGGCGAGGCTGCGCATGTTGTAGCCGCGCGCGAGGGGTTTTTTATCGTAGCGCCACTCGGCGATCTTATGGAGTGTATCCTTGGCAAGGCTCATTCGGCGCCCTCCTTCGTCATGATTTCGAGAGCCGCCTTGGGGCATGCTTTTGCGCAGGCGCCGCAGGATATGCACTTGAAGGGCACGGAATTGCCGGGGAACCAGCGCATCGCACCGATCGGGCATACGGCTACGCAGGCCAGGCAGCCGACGCATTTTTTGTTGTCGATGACGATGGCGCCAGCCTTGTTGCGCGAGATAGCCCGCGTCGGGCACTCGCGGAGGCAGGCCATGCATTCCTGGTCGCAGACGACGAGGTGATAGGCCAGTCCCGGCAACTCGTTCACCTGGATGCGGGATTTGGCGGGGTTGTCTTCCTTGAAGTAGAGTTTTGAGCAGACCGAGGTGCAGGTCATGCAGCCGACGCATTTTTCGTCGTGAGTAGCCAGATATTTGATCACGGAGCTGGATCCTCCTTCCCGCTGGAACAGCCTCTATTCTGGGCTTCTGTGATTATTTGGTTTCTGGATTATAGTATGGTTTCCCTTTTCGGGCAACGGAAATGAGGCGGGAATGCCGGCGGGCATTTATTGAGGCTGTTTCTAGAGGATGTGTTCGAGGAACCTTCGGGTGCGCTCTTCCCGGGGCGAGGTGAAGAAGGTCTCGGGCGGCGCTTCCTCGACGATCTGGCCGGCGTCCATGAAGATGATGCGGTGGGCTGCAGCCCTGGCGAAGCCCATCTCGTGGGAGACGACGAGCATCGTCATGCCTTCCCTGGCGAGGTCGGTCATGACGTCGAGCACTTCCTTGATCATTTCGGGATCGAGGGCGCTCGTGGGTTCGTCGAAGAGCATTACCTTGGGGTTCATGGCGAGGGCTCGGGCGATGGCGACGCGCTGTTGCTGTCCGCCCGAGAGCTGCTCGGGCCAGGCCAGTTCCTTGTCCGAGAGTCCTACCTTGGCGAGAAGTCTTCGCGCCATTGCCTTCGCCTCTTCCTTGCCCTGTTTGAGGACAACGGTGGGGGAGAGAGTGATGTTGTCCAGCACCGTGAGGTGGGGAAAGAGGTTGAAGCTCTGGAAGACCATGCCCACTTCCTCGCGGATGTGGCGGATATCGGCATTGTCGTCGGTGACGCTTTCGCCGTCGATGGAGATAGAGCCCGAATTGAGGCGTTCGAGGCGGTTGACGGAGCGGAGGAGTGTGCTTTTCCCCGAGCCCGAGGGGCCGATGATGAGGACGACTTCGCCCTTGTGGACGCTCAGGTCCACGCCTCTGAGGGCCTGTATACCGCCGTTGAAGGTTTTTACGGCAGCCTTTATCTCAATGTAGGTTTCCACGATGCCTCAACTTTTCTTCCATCATTGCGACGAGACGCGAGAAAAAAAGCGTCATCACGAGGTAGATGAGGGCGATGACGGTATAGCTCTCGAAATACCTGAAGGAGGTGGATGCGTATTCGCGCCCGCGCCTGAGGAGGTCGGACACGGCGAGAATGGAGACGAGGGATGAATCCTTTAAAAGAGCGATGAACTCGTTGCCTATGGGGGGAAGGATGATCCTTACCGTCTGGGGGATGATGATCTTGCGCATGGCCATGGCCCTGGACATGCCGAGGGCGAGGGCGGCTTCCATCTGTCCCCGGGGGATAGCCTGAATGCCCGCGCGGAAAATCTCGGCCATGTACGCCCCGTAGCAGATGGACATGGCGAGGATGGCTGCGGGCGGCCCCTGGAGTTTGAGCAGGGGACCCAAGGCGTAATATATATAGAAGAGTTGGACGAGGAGGGGGATGCCGCGGATGATTTCGACGTAGATCGTCGCGACGCGATTGATGGCCTTGTTCTGGGAGACGCGCCCGAGGCCGGCGAAGAGGCCGATGATGAGGGCGAAGAAGATGGAGATCAGGGTGACGGAGAAGGTGGCGACGAGGCCGTCGGGCACAAAGGAAAGGATGCGCAGGTAGGGATTGGGGCTGATCAGGGGCAGGGCGATGAGGAGGCCGACGGCGCCGAAGAAGGCTATGTTCCAGGCGGAAAGCAGGCCTCCCTCATCCCTGGAAGGGATGAGGGAGCCGTCGGTGACATTGATCGTTGTGTTGAGATGATTCTTAGGTTGATCACCTCTCGGCAACGGGGAGTCTTTTGTCATGCTATTTGAGCCACTTTGCCGTCAGCTCGTCGAGCTTGCCGGACGACCTCACCTTGGCGAGGCCGTCGTTGAAAAGCTTGAGGGTTTTCGCGTCGCCTTTCTTGAAGGCGAAACCGAGCCACTCGTCGGTGAAGGGAGTGCCGACGATCATCAGCTTTTCCTTGTAGTCGGGGTTCTGGAGGGCGAAGTTGGCGGCGATGGGGGAATCGGCCACGACGCCGTCGACGTTGCCGTTGGCGAGGTCCTGGTAGGCGAGGCCGATTTCGTCATAGGTTTTCAGCTCGACGCCGGCGACCTTGCCGATCTCGATGACGCCCGTGGTGCCGATCTGTCCGCCCACCTTCTTGCCGACGAGGTCGGCGAGGGTGGTGACCCCGGCGGTTTCCTTGCGCACGACAAGAACCTGGCCGGCGTTGACGTAGGGCTCGGAGAAGTCCATGGTGGCCTTGCGTTCATCGGTGATGGTGACGGAGGAGGCGATGGCGTTGTAGTTGCCCGCGGCGAGTCCGGCGAAGATGCCGTCCCAGGCGGTGTTCTTGATTTCAACTTCGAAGCCGGCGGCTTTTGCCACTTCGTTGACGAGGTCGACATCGAATCCCACGACGTTCTTGTTCTCGTCGACGAATTCCATGGGGGGCCATGTGGCGTCCGAGGCGACGACGATTTTGGTGGGTTTCTTGGCGCAGGACGAGAGGCTCGCCGAGCCGGCGACGACGACAGCCGCCAGAAGAATAAAGGCAATCGTGGATGACCAGGATCTCTTCATTGCATACTCCTTGTTTACGGAAAGGATATATTCGCGATTTATTATTGGCAGGATACGGTAATCGACATGCAGTGTCAAGATTGCCGTTTGGAAATGCATAATATTGATGCGTGTAGACTGTATAATTATGCAAAGAGGGGATCGCGCTTGCGCTGCGATTCTGCGACTGATAGGATTCATCCATGAAGATCACCGTGAATCTGGAAGATGAGGAGTTCGCCGAGAGCGAGCTGAGCATCTCCGAGATCATGCTCAGGAAGCGATACACCTTCCCTCATATAATCACAAGGCTCAATGGCCGGCTCGTGGAAAGGGAAAAGCGGGGCACGATCTTCGTTTCCGATGGCGATGACCTGGAGATCTACCATCTGATCAGCGGAGGCTGATGGCCTTCCTGTCGTGCTCGTCGATATCCCTGGCGTCCCAGGGGTATACTATCCACAAGTCGCCCAGTTCCTCACCGACGATATAGTGCTTCACCTCTGCGGGAATGGCGCCCCGCTTCGGTTTGTTCTTATTGTGCAGGACGGTGACGACGATTTCGGAAGGATGATGGCGCAGGAGTTCCCTGATGCAGTATTCCAAGGTCGTGCGCGAGTCGTCCACTTCGTCGACGAGAAGGATCTTTTTGCCGGCCAACTGTCGTTCAGCCTCTTCGATCCACTGCACCTTTCGGGGGAACTCGGTGGGTTTGTCGTTGGCGTCGTAATAGGCGATACCGACGGCGAGGATGGGTTTGCCCAGAAAGGTCCGGATGATGCGGGCGGGGATGAAACCGCCCGTGCCGATGGCCACGATGACGTCGGGCTCGAATCCAGCCGCGCTGATGCGCTCGGCCATGCTTTTCGCCGTCCTATGGATTTCCTGATAGCTGAAGTAGCGTTTCTCCATGGGGCGATTGTATGGCAAGTCGACTGCTTGGGCAATAGTTCGGTCAGGCTCGACGACGGCTTGCCGGAACCGCAGGCATGATATCCCCTTGACAGACTTATTGATAATGATTATCAATATCAACAAGGAATACCCGATGAACGAAGAACGGACGTTATTCGAAGGCTATCTGCGAACCCGGAACCTCAAGATGACCTCGCCCAGGGAGACTGTCCTCAAGGCTTTCCTGGAAAACGAGGGGCACTTGAGCGCCGACGATATTCTGGCAGCCGCGCGCGCTCTGGATCCGGGCATCGGGCAGGCGACGGTTTTCAGGACGGTCAAGCTGCTGGCCGACGCCGGCCTCGCGAGGGACGCCTGCCAGGACGATGGCCCCCGGCGTTATGAACACGCCTATCGCCATTCCCATCACGATCATCTTCTCTGCGTGCGATGCGGGAAGATCATTGAATTTTGCGACCCGGCCATCGAAAAGGCGCAGGAAAAAATATTCCGCAGCCATGGATTCAAGGCGGTAGGCCACACGATGGAGCTCAAGGGGCTCTGCGCCGACTGTTCGAAGGAATCTTGAGATGCGGCTTTCTGATCTGGTCCCCGGAACGCCTTTCGTGGTGTCGCGGGTGCTCGTGGGCGGAGAGATAGGCAAGAGGCTGGCCGATATGGGATTCACGGACGGGGCCGGCGGGCTCCTCGTGCGCGGAGCCTTCCTGCGAGGGCCGATCCAGGTGCGGATCAGGGGCTACGACCTCCTCATAAGGCGGGGGGAAGCGAAGCTCATAGAGGTGGCGAAGGGATGAAAACGATACGCGTGGCCCTCGCCGGCAATCCCAACGCGGGCAAGACGAGCCTGTTCAACGCCATAACGGGCGCCCACCACAAGGTGGGCAACTACCCCGGCGTGACGGTGGAAAAGCGCGAGGGCTTCCGCGACTATAAAAACATACAATTCCGGTTTATCGACCTTCCCGGAATCTACAGCCTCACCGCCTACTCCCTCGATGAGGTGGTGACCCGCGATTTCCTCCTGGAGGAAAAGCCCGACATCGTCGTCGATGTCCTCGATTCCACGAACCTCGAGCGAAACCTCTACCTCTGCCTCCAGTTCCAGGAACTCGG
Source organism: uncultured Treponemataceae bacterium (assembly GCA_964468155.1). GTDB lineage: Bacteria > Spirochaetota > Spirochaetia > Treponematales > Rectinemataceae > CAYXUF01. Next base: position 77,604 of record CAYXUF010000005.1, on the reverse strand, counting down.
CATCCCCGTGGTGGGCGCCCTCAACATGACGGACGAGGCCGAAGCCAAGGGCCTGAGCATCGACGCGAAGATTCTTTCGGACACCCTGGGCATTCCACTCGTCAAGACTGTCGGAACGAGCGGCGTCGGCATCGAGGGACTTCTCGACGCCGTGCTCGCCGCCCTGGAAAGGGCCGAACCGAGCCCCGATACGGGGTGGGACAAGGCGCCGAGCTATGGCGACGAAATCGAGTCGCGGCTCGTCCCCCTTCAGGAAGCGATAGCCTCCGACAGGAGCTTCGCGGCGCGGTATCCCGCCCGCTGGATTGCCATCAAGCTGCTCGAGAACGACGCCAACGCCCTCACAAAACTGGAACTGCATGGGCAGGGCACCGAAATCGGGGAGAAAGCCGCCGCCGACAGGGCCTGGCTTTCAAGGCACTACGGCAAGGATTCGGAAATCGTCGTCACCGAACAGCGCTATGGTTATATCAGGGGCGCGCTCACGGAAGCCGTCAAAAAAGTGCCGGTACGCGCGGTCCCGGTGACGGAAATCATTGACAAGTTCCTGATGAGCCCCGTCGTCGGCCTCCCCCTCTTCTTCCTCATAATCTGGGGCATCTTCAAGCTCACCTTTGCCCTGGGCGAATTGCCCGCCGAAATCCTCGACCACTTCTTCGGCATCCTGAGCTCGGCCAGCCAGGCCCTCATTCCGCCCGGCCTCCTGCGATCCCTCATCGTCGATGGCATCATAGGCGGCGTGGGCGGCGTTTTTTCCTTCGTCCCTCTCATCGTCATCCTTTTCCTCTGCATCTCGATACTCGAGGACACAGGCTACATGTCGCGCGCGGCCTTCCTCACCGACAAGGCCCTCCACGCCTTCGGCCTCCACGGACAGTCCTTCATGCCCATGATGCTCGGCTTCGGCTGCACCGTGCCCGCCATCATGGCCACGCGCACCTTAAAAAGCCCCCGGGACCGGATCGCGACCATCCTCGCCGTCCCCTTCATGAGCTGCGGCGCCAAACTGCCCGTCTATGTCCTGTTGGCGGGCACCTTTTTCCCGAACCACGCGGACAACGTGGTGATGGCCGTCTACCTGGCCGGCGTCGTCCTCTCCATGCTCTCCACCGTTTTTCTGCGCAAGACCGTGCTGAAAGGGCAGACCACGCCCTTCGTCATGGAGCTGCCGCCCTACCGTCTCCCCACCTGGCGGGGAATATTCTGGCATGTCTGGGGAAAAACCCTGAATTACATCAAGAAAGCGGGAACGGTCATCCTCGCCGCCTCGGTGCTGATCTGGCTGATCACCACCTTCCCCCAGCCCAAGGACGCGGAGGCGGTGCCTGAAGCGATGCGGAGCGAGTATCGCCTGGAATACAGTGTGGCGGGGCGGATAGGCAAGTTCATCGAGCCGGCCATCAGGCCCCTGGGTTTCAACTGGAAAATCGGCGTGGCCCTCATCCCGGGGTTCAGCGCCAAGGAACTCGTCGTGTCGACCCTCGGCATCCTCTATGGGGCGGAAACAGCCGATGGAGAAGAAGCGGCATCGCTGCGGTCGGCCCTGCGGCGCAACCCGGCCATGAACCCCCTCACCGCCATCGTCCTCATGATGTTCATCCTGATAATGCCGCCCTGCTTCGCGAGCCTCGCGACGATAAAGGCCGAGGCGGGCAGCAAGTGGCTCATCTTCCAGGTGCTCTATTCGTTCACGCTGGCCTGGCTGGTTTCATTCGTCGTGAAGGTGGCCGGCGGGCTGCTGATGGGGTTGTGAGACCGGGCTCCCCTGCTCCCATTCCAGCCCCACGCAGCCGGCGCAGATGCCTGAGGCATAGAGCGTGTGGCTGCGGATCTCGACGCCTGAGTCCTTTTCCATGTCCTTGAGGAGAGGTTCCACCCTGCAGGCGCCCAGGTCGACAAAGCCGTGGCAGCGCTCGCAGTGGAACCAGTGCCTGTGCCGCGCGCCCTGCGATACATAGTACCGCTCCGTGCCATGGGCCGAGCAGTGGAGGACAAAGGATTCGGCGAGGCCATTCTTTTCCATATAGTGGAGGGAGCGGTAGATGGTCGCGAGATCGCAGAGGCCACCCATCAGCTCCTCCATGTCCAGGGCGCAGAGCGGTTTGCCCGCATCACCGAGTATTTCCTGTACAGCCTTTCTCGCCTTCGTCATACACTATCCTCGATCAGGCCTTGCGGCGGAGTTTGAGCGCCGACACGGTGAGGAAGGTGGCGCCCGCCACGAGGACGACGACGGCGCCCGAGGGCAGATCGAGGCTCCAGCTGACGATGAGACCAGCCACCGAAAAGGCGAGGGAGAAGATGGTTGCCAGCACCATCATCCCGGCGATGTTTTTCGCGAAAAAGCCCGAGGTGCCGGCGGGAAGGGTGAGCATGGCGATGACCATGACGATGCCGACAAAGGTCTGGAGAAGGACGACGGCTACCGCGGTGACGGCGAGGATGACGAGGAAGACGGCGTCGGTGTTGACGCCCCGCGTTCGGGCGAACTCCTCGTCGAAGGCGCTCGCCTCGATCTGGGGGTAGTAGCGCCAGGCCAGAAGGATGACGACGATATCCAGGATGCCGAGAAGCACGAGATCGGTCGCGGAGACGAGGAGTATGTTGCCGAAGAGGTAGCTCATGGGATCGGCGTATCCCGGGGTTTTGGCGATGAAGACGATGCCGATGCTCATGCCGATAGCCCATAGGGCGTTGATGACGGTGTCCTCCCTCTGCTTGGCCTTGAGGGAGACGAAGCCGATGAGGGCAGCGGCGATGAGGGCGAAAACCAGAGCGCCGGCGATGGGGGGCAGGCCGGGCAGTATGCCCCTCGCCGCGAGAAAGAGGGCGAGGCCGATGCCGCCCAGGACGGCGTGGGATATGGCCCCGGCGAGGCCGGCGATGCGCTTTACGGTGACGACGGAACCCAGGACGCCGAAGAGGATGCTCGACAGGATGCCCGCGAAGAGGGCGTTGCGGACGAAGGGCATGGATGGATCGAGGAGAGCCTTGAAAAAGTTCATGGCCGGCCTCCTTCGCTGCGGGCTTCGGAACAGCAGGCATCGCCGCCACAGGCGTCGCCGCCGCAGGCGTCGGGCAGTTCGGTGTCATGGAGAACCTGGAGGACAGCGCCGCCGTACATGCCCGAGGAGACCTTCTCGACGGGACCGGAGGCGTGGCGGACGACGCTGCCGAAATGCTCGTCCCTCTCGCCGACGCAGAGCACGATGTCCGTGAGGGAGGACACGAAGGCCGTGTCGTGGGTCGCTATCAGTATGGTGGTTTTTCCTTTCAGATTTCCCAGCACGGAAAAGAGCCTCTCCTCGCTCTGGCTGTCCATGTTGGCGGTGGGTTCGTCGAGGATGAGAAGGTCGGGGGCGCTCGCGAGAGCCCGGGCGACGAGGACTCGGCGCCGCTGGCCGCCGGAGAGGGCCGTGTAGGAACGGTTTTTCAGGTCGGCGACAGCGGCGAGCTCAAGAGCGGTGTCGATGTCGGAACAGGAGGCCTCGGCTCCCCTGCAGCCCTTCCCGAAGCCGTCCAGCCTGCCCATCCGCACCACTTCCTCCACCGAGATGGGGAAGGCCGGATCGAAATGCATATACTGGGGGACATAGCCTATTCCCGCCCGGGCTGCCTCGGGTTTTTTGCCGAAGATTTCAACCTTGCCGGATTGTGGCCGGGAAAGGCCCATGATGAGGCGCAGTATCGTCGTCTTGCCGGCGCCGTTCGGCCCCACGAGGGCGACGAATTCGCCTGAGTGAACATGGAAGGAGCTGTCCCGCAGGACTTCCAGATCGCCATGCGCGAAGCTTACGCCTGCGAATTCAATGGCAATGCGTTTATGCCCGCTCATCGTGCTTCCTTCCGTTTCTTTTCATCGCGCAACCGTCTTTTTGAGGGCTTCGCCCATCGCCCTGATGTTTTCGAGCCAGTTCGGGGCGAGGGGGTCGATTTCGACCACGATGCCGCCTATCGCCTTGGCAACTGTCCTGGCTGCCGTGGGCGAGAACTGTTTCTGCACGAAGATGACCTTGGCTCCGTCTGCCTTGGCGTTGGAAATAAGGAGAGCCAAGGTCTTCTGGGTGGGTTCCTTGCCTCCAACCTCCACAGCCTCCTGCCTTATGCCGAAGTTGTCCAGAAAATAGCCGAAGGAGGGATGGTAGACGAAGGCCGTACTGCCCCTGAGAGGCGCGAGCTCCCTGGCGAGGAGAGAAAAAACCGCCTCGATCTCCACCATGTAAGCGTCGTGATTGGCCTTGAAAACGGCGGTTTCGGAAGGCATGAGGGCGATGAGGGCGTCCCGCGTGGCGGCCAGCTGGGCTTTCACCGCATCGCGGCCGAGCCATACATGGGGATCGAGGCCGCCCGCCTCATCCGGGGCCGCCCCTGCCTCGTGGGCATGGGACTCGAGCTTGCGATAGACAACATCCTTGGCCGTGCTGACGATAATCAGTTTCGGGTAGAGCGATTTTACCTTGGGAAGGAGGGCTTTCTCGAACTCGACGCCGATGGAGAGCCAGAGCGAGGCCGCGCTCAGCTCGGCCATCTGTCGGGGGGTCGGCTCGTAGCTGTGCGGCGATGCGCCGGGGCCTACAAGGGTGAGAACCTTGACCTTGTCGCCCGCAATCCTCGACACGAATTCTGACTGGGGCAGGATGGAAACGGCGACGACGGGAAGGGCTTTGTCCACGGCGGCGACGGAAACGATGCTGTATGCGGCAAAGAGGAGGATGATGAAGGAGCGAGCGACAGGAGAGGAAGGGCGCAGTATGGGAGAATTGGTGGATATTTTGCGAATCATTCGCAAAATATAGCCTCAGGCGCGTAAAATGGCAAGCGCTTCGCGCATCGGCAGGCCTAACGCACTTTCATCGTGAGGCGATCGATGATGAGAATGGAACAGACCGAGGCCGCGTAGGCGAGAAGAGTGCCCAGCCAGGGTCCCAAAGCCACAAAAACGAGGCCGACGCAGGTCGAGAAGACAATTATGTTGCATGAGGAGAGTATGAGAATCTTGCCGGTGGCCTGGGCGAAATCGGGGCCCTGGCTCCTGGCCAGTATCACCATCGTGGAAGTCATGACGGCGGGAAAGGTGGCGAGGACTCCCGTCATGTAGGGAGGGGCCACCTGGGCGATCGCGACAGCCCCCGCCACCACGCTGCCCGCGAAAAATGCCCGGACCAGGGCGATCTTCCAGGAAAACTTTACGGGCTTCTTTTCGACATGCTTTCCGCCGAGTTTCGCGCTCACCAGGAAGAAAAGCGCGGCCGTGACGACGACATACACGGCGATGGAAGCGAGAAAACCGAGCGGCGGAAGGACGGCCAGCACAAAGATCGCCGACGCAGCCCAGGCGGCGAAGGAGACCGGCAGGGCGATGTGAAGTCCATGCGGTATGGTAAAAATAAAAACGGCGAGGAATATCGTGTCGATCATCATCCCCATGGGAACGCCCGCCGTGGAAGCCGCGGCATATTCAGGTCCCCTGGTGATACCCATGAAGAGGAGGGAAATGAGGATATTGGAAGGCATGTTGCCGAGAAGCCCTGCCTTGCGGCTGCCCAGGCGCTCGCCGAAGTAGGTGACGGACGCTATCCAGGCGCCCGCGATGACAAAGGAGAGGGCTATACGCATCAATACCATATTCATACAGAGTAATATAGCCTGCGGAGTAAAACGGCGCCACCTCGCCGCCTGGCCGGTTTCCGCTGGCCTGGGGCCGTGATACGATCAGGCTCAAGAAAAAGCCGGAGGTCACAATGGATTATATTCGATGGGGAATTCTTTCTGTTTCCACACACTACAGGCTGCGTGTATACGACCAGATAAAGGAATCCTCTCTCACCAAGGTCCTGGGCATAGCGTCGCGGGACGCGGAAAAAGCCGCCCAGGAAGCGCGGAAGCTGGGAATTCCAAAATTCTATGGTTCATACGAAGCCCTTCTCGCCGATCCCGAGATCGACGCCGTCTATATTCCCTTGCCGAATCACCTTCATGCCGCCTGGGTGAAGGCCGCGGCGGACGCAGGCAAGCATATTCTCTGCGAAAAGCCCTTCGCCATGGAGGCCGGGGAGACCAGGGAAGCGATAGAGTACGCGCGGTCCAAGGGCGTGCACGTCATGGAAGCCTTCATGTACCGCTATCACCCCCAGTGGGTACGCGCCAGGCAGATCGTGGACTCGGGGGAAATAGGCAAGGTCGTCTTCGTCCAGGCGCATTTCACCTTCAACAACAAGGATCCCAAAAACATACGCAACATGAGGGAAGCCGGCGGCGGCGCCATCATGGATATCGGCTGCTATGCCGTATCCAGCGCGCGCTTTATTATGGGAGAGGAACCCAAACGCGTGATTTCCCTCGTCAAACGCGATACTGAGCTCGGCATAGACATGCTCAGTTCCGGGATTCTCGATTTCGGAAGGGCGCAGGCGCAATTCTCGGTTTCGACGCAAGCATTCGCCGCCCAGAGGATCGAGGTGGTGGGCAGTTCGGGCAAGCTGTCATTGCAGATTCCCTTCAACATGTACCCTGACGTTCCCGCCGAACTTTCGGTGACGACGAGCGTGAGCGGCAGGACGGTGCAGTGCGGGCCAGCCGGCCAGTACAGGCTCATGTTTGACGCGTATTCCGCGAACCTGCTGGCGGGAAAGCCCGAACCGACGCCGGCCGAAGACGCGATAGCGAACATGGAAGTGCTGGACGCCCTGTTCCGCTCAGAGGCTTCGGGGGGCTGGGAGGCCATTGGCTGAGCCGCCCCGGAATCAGGACATATACGAATAGCTCTTCCCGCGGCGCCAGGCGCCGGGGCTTAGGCCTTCGGCGGAGCGGAAGGCGACATTGAATCTCGGAAGCGAACCGAAGCCGCAGTCCCCGGCGATGCGCTCCACGGTGAAGTTCGTTTCCAGGAGGAGACGACGCGCCCTCGCCAGCCGGACGCGAAGGATTTCCTCGTGGAGGCTGCGTCCGAGTGATGTGCGGAAGCGATTTTCGAGGGAGCGGCGGGAGCAGGGCAGGACGGCCAGGAGGTCGGGAACGCCAATTCCTTCGTGAGCCCTCGCGCGGATGAGGGTGGCGGCCGCCGCGACGAGGGGGTCGGGGCACACGAATATGCGCGTGGATTCCCTCTCCATGACATCCTTGGGCGGAATCGCGATGCGGGAAGAGGCCGGGGAACCACCGCCGTCCAGGATGGCGTCGAGGGCCTGGGCTGCCCTGTAGCCGATGGTTTCGCAGTCGAGGCGTATGCTCGAAAGCGAGGGGCTGGCCAGTTCGCAGAGAATGTCCTCGTCGTCGACACCCAGGATAGCCAGCGAATCGGGCACAGCCGTGCCGGCATCTCTCGCCAGTTCGGTGGCGCGGAGTCCGGCCGTATCATTGCAGGCGAAGATAGCCGCCGGCTTGGGCAGGTCCTGGAGGAATTCCTCGAGCTTGCCTATGTCATGACAGGCCTGGCCGCCGTCGGCCTTGACGTCGCCGGAGTCCTCCCACCAGGCGAGGGGTCTTTCGAAGGAAGGCAGCTTCGACGCGGCGCCTACGCCTTTATGGAAGCCCGCCTTCCGCTCGTCGGACCAGATTGTTCCGCAGACGCCGAGGAAGGCGAAGTGTTCGAAGCCGCAGGAACGCAGATGGAGGGCCGCCTTGTATCCGGTGAGGAAGTCGTCGTTGGCGACTGTCCTGAATCCGGGCCGGGAATAGGCGCCTGCGACATCGACGACGGGAACGCCGAGCGATTCGATCCTGTCCGCGTCCTCGGGGCTTTCTATCCTCGCGATCACTCCTTCTCCGTGCCAGGCGCCCACATCGGCAAGGGGCCTGAACATCCACCCATAGCCGAAGAGTCTCCAGTTAGGCTGGGACTTCGCGTAGCGGACGACGCCTTTGGCGATTCCATGCTCGTAGAAGTCGGACAATTCCATGAACAGTGCGATGTTTTTCACGCTTAGCCTCGATGCCGGCGCATCCACAGGGAGATTTCCCCTCAATTGGGATACAGTCGTGCGCAAAACATACTATACTATGCGCATTTTGACTATTGCCGCCTTTTCATTTAGGGCTTAGGCTTGTCTGCGAAAGCCGGGAGGGGATCACTCCACCCCGCGCTCAGGAGGATTCGATGTCAGGATACACATTCCCCAAAGCCAAAGAGCCAATTCCCAGCGCAGGGAAAGACGACCTCATCTTGGTGGCGGGAGCCGGCGGCTTCATAGCCGGAAACCTCGTCGCCTACTTCAAGGACAAGGGTTTTGCGCGCATCAGGGCGGTGGACAAGAAGCCCCTGCGCGAGTGGTACAGGAAGGTTCCCGGCGTGGAGAGCCTCTGTCTCGACCTTTCGGACGAGTTGAACTGCCGCAGGGCTGTCGAGGGGGCTTTCGAGGTCTACAATCTCGCGGCCGACATGGGCGGCATGGGCTTTATCGAGTCGCACAGGGTGGACTGCCTCCGCTCCATCCTCATCAATACGCATCTGGTGGAATCGGCCTCCAGGGCCGGCGTGAAGCGATACTTCTACTCCTCCTCGGCCTGCGCCTACAACACCGATCTCCAGCAGGATCCCCATGTCCGCGCCCTCAAGGAATCCGATGCCTACCCCGCCATGGCCGAACGCGGCTACGGATGGGAAAAGCTCATCTCCGAGATGTTCTGCCAGGAATACTGGAAGGAACGCGGGATGGCGACCTTTATCGCCCGCTTCCACAACGTCTACGGCCCCTTCGGAACCTGGACGGGCGGAAGGGAAAAGGCGCCCGCGGCCATCGCCCGCAAGGTGATCGAAGCCAAAGATACGAATTCGCACACGATCGAGATCTGGGGCGACGGAACCCAGACGCGCAGCTTCATGTATATCGACGACTGCGTCCAGGGCATCGACAAGATCACCCACTGCGACGAACTTGTGGCGACCCCTCTCAACCTGGGCTCTTCCGAACTCATCGAGATCAACAATCTCGTCACCATCGCCGAAGAGATCGGCGGCGTGAAGCTGGAACGCAGCTACGACCTCGACGCGCCCAAGGGAGTAGCCGGCCGCAACTCCGACAACACTTTCATCAAGAGCGTTCTCGGGTGGGAACCCACCACGTCCTTCAAGGTCGGCCTCGAAAAGACCTATCGCTGGATCGAGACGCAGTACGCGGCCAAAAAGGCCGGAAAGCACGTCATCGACTGACTCAAGGCCAGGGAGTACATATGTCAGACGAGGTCGCCGATTGCGTAGGCGGCATTCCCTACAGGCTCGCCCTCGCGGGGGGCTGGATAGACCAGCCCTTCGTATCCTCGAAAAACCCATCCCCCCCGGGTTCCATGGTCGTGGTCGCTGTGGAGCCGCAGTTCAGGTTCATGGACTACTCCGGCATGGCCACGAGCACCCGCAAGGTGGCATCGCGGATATGGGGCGACAGGCTGCCGGACAGGGAGCCCGAGGCCCTCGTGCGCGAGCTCTACGCCGCGGAAAACAAAGGCAAGTCCGCCCCCTCGGGGAGCCAGGACATGGTCGGCCTCATCTATCCGGGGATCAACCGCATCGACTACGACTCGGCCCACGAAGGCGGAATATTCCCGGTGCGCGTAGTGTCCAACACCGACAAGACCCTCGCCGCATGGCTTGAGCGCGTCATCCATATCCTTCCCGTGGCGCCCCGCCCCGCCGGCTATTCGCCCCTCGGCGTGAAAAATCTCGATCCCAAGTGGATACGGCGCCTCGGCCTTTCCGGGGCCGCCTGCTTCGACGCCATCGTCGGCAGGGATCTGCGCGGTCTCCAGGATTCGATGAACGAATGCATGCTGGCGTGGGAGGCAATCCTGCCTGCCACGGTAGTCCATCCAACCCTGACCCTTGACCTTAAAAAGTTGCAGTGCGCCTACCGCGACGAATTCGGCGGAGCGATGTACTCGGGCTGCGGGGGAGGCTACCTCTTCGTGGCCACGGAACGCGAAGTGCCGGGATCATTCGGCGTCAAGGTGAGAACGGGGACGTGGAGAGGCGCGCCTGGAGGCTCGCTCGGAGAAGCGCGATGAGGCAGGTCTTTGTCTCCGGAATATTCGACGATATCAGGTCCACGCACCTGAGGTTCCTCCAGGAAGCCTCGCTCAGGGGGCTGGTCACGGTTTTTCTCTGGAGCGACGCGGCTGCGGCCGCGGCCACGGGCAAGGCTCCCCGGTTCGGCCTGGCCGAACGCAGGTACTATCTGGAGGCAGTCCGCTTCGTGTCCCGGGTGGAGATCGTGGACGTTACGCTCGATCCAGAAGCCCTCCCCGATCTGGCCGGGGTAGCCGCCCTCAGCCCGAGCTCGGGCGAAAAGCCGATATGGGCCGTCACAGGCGCCTTCGGCCAGCCTTCGGAAGCTCCTTCGGCCGCCAAAGCCGTTTTCTGCGCAGGGAAAAACATTGACTACCTCGAATTGGGACCCGGCGATCTGTCAGGCTTCCCCTGCAAACCGCTCGCCTTAGAAGCTTCACATAAGCAGGGCGAAAAGCGGGTGGTCGTGACGGGCTGTTTCGACTGGCTTCACACGGGCCATGTCCGGTTTTTCGAGGAAGCCTCGGCCTACGGCGAGCTGACGGTGATCGTGGGACACGACGAAAACATCAGGCTCCTGAAGGGCGAAGGTCATCCCCTCTTCCCCCAGGCCGAGCGGCAATACGTCGCCGGCTCGATCCGCCACGTAGCGAGGGCTCTCATATCCTCAGGCACTGGCTGGATGGACGCGGAACCGGAAATCATAGCGCTGAAGGCCGACCGCTACATCGTCAACACCGACGGTGACAAACCCGAAAAACGGAAGTATTGTGAACAGCACAATATTGAGTACATCGTACTCGAAAGAACTCCCGCCAAAGGCTTGCCCCGAAGGGCCAGCACGGATTTGCGAGGGTTCTGAAAGGAGCCCCAGATGCGCTACGCGCTCATCCTCGCCGGAGGATCCGGCACCCGCCTGTGGCCGCTCTCCCGCGATGCTGAACCCAAACAGCTCATCCCCGTGATCGAGGGGCGAAGCCTCCTCGAAGAGGCCTATATTCGCCTGGAGGGGCTTGTTCCCGCCGAACGCCGCGTGGTATGCGGCCTGGAAAGGCACCGCGAGGCGGCATCCCGCCTTATTCCCGCCCTTGGCGGAAACCGCTATATTGGCGAACCGGAGGGCCGGGACACGCTTCCCGCCCTCGCCCTTGCCATTTCGATCATCGCCAGAGAGGACCCCGACGCGACGGTCGGCGTGTTCACGGCCGACCACGTTATCCGCCCCCACGACGAGTTCAGGGCCCTGGCCGACAGGGCATACCTTCTGGCCGAGACGCAGCCGCGCAGCCTCGTCACCTTCGGGGTTCGCCCCACCTACGCATCGACGGGCTTCGGCTACCTTGAGCTGGGCGAACGGCTCGGGGCAGCAGGCGGGCAGCCGGCCGACACCCTCGCCGATACCACTGCCGGCGCCAGACTCGTCCTCCGATTCAAGGAAAAGCCGGACGCCCCGACAGCCCGGGCATTTCTCGAAGCCGGCCCCGAGCGCTATCTCTGGAATTCCGGGATGTTTGTGTGGAAGGCGGCGCTCTTCCTCGAGCTCGTGCATCGCTACGAGCCGGAACTCGGAGCCGCGATCGACGGCATCGTCGGCTCTGATGAGGGCAGCCGCATCGACGGCGCCGGTTTCGCCGACCGCCTCGCGTCGATCTACCCGAGCCTGAAGAAGAAGAGCGTCGATTACGGCATCATGGAACCGGCCTCCAGGGATCCCGACATCGCCATCGCTGCCCTTCCCCTCGCGATGGAATGGCTCGACATAGGCTCCTGGCCCGCATATGGCAGCCTCCTTTCGCCGGACTTAAGTGGCAATGTCCACTCGGGGAAGGCTGTTTTCGCCGAATCTTCGGGCAGCATAGCCGTATCCACCGAGGAAGGGCACCTGGTAGCCTGCCTGGGCTGCGAGGATCTCGTGATCGTCCACACGGCCGACGCCACCCTCGTCTGTCCCCGTTCCCGGGCCGATGAACTCAAAAAACTGTATTCCATCGTCTCGAGTTTCGAGGACGGCGCCTACCGCTGAGCCAGGTCTCCGGCGCCTCCAGGCGACTCCATGCGCCTCCGGGCGAGGTCGCGGCTGCGCACTCGGCACTTTTGAAGAGGCGACCAGTTTCTCGGATCAAGAAAAATGTAATCGATTACATTTTTATATTGACAGATTCGGGAAACGGGAGAATCATTAGGCTTGTGCTGGTTTCGCGCCATCGAATCCAAAAAAGCGCGACTCAGAGGAGGAAGCGGCATGTTGATCGGCATCGCCCCCTGCATATCGCCTGAACTTCTTTCAGTCCTCTATAAAATGGGCCATGGCGACGAAATCGTCCTTGCCGACGCATTCTTTCCCGGCGACTCCTGCAACGGCCGGGTGATCAGGGCCGACGGCATAGAAATCCCGCGGCTGCTGGACGGAATACTCGCCCTCATCAATCTGGACAGCTATGTCGCCTCTCCCGTGCTGATGATGGCGCCGACGCCCGGCGACAGCCTGGACCCTTCCGTCGAAGCCTCCTATCGGGCGAGCATCGACCGCCATTGGCCCCAAACCCCGCCGATCGAACGCGTCGAGCGCTTCGCCTTCTACGATCGCACAAAAAAAGCCTTTGCCGTCGTCATGACGGGAACCACGTCGAAATACGGCAATATCATCCTCAAGAAGGGAGTGATCCCCCTTCGCGCTTAGCCAGGAATCCGCCCGGACCGTAAGATTCGGGAAAATGTATCGTTTGACAGGAGAGCAGTATGAAGAAGATCGTAGTTCTCGTGCTTGCGCTGGCCGTATTCGCCGGCGGCGCTTTCGCACAGGCCAAGCCCGTGATCGGCGCCCTCATCCGCAACCTGGATGAGCAGTTCGTAGCGGACTATGCCTCCAACCTCAAAGTCCTCGCCCAGAAGGCAGGCGTCGAGCTCAAGCTTCTCGACTCCCGCTCGGACCAGGCCACCCAGCTCGATCAGCTCAACACGCTGCTCACCCAGGGCGTCAAGTTCTTCGTCATCGTGCCGAACCAGACCGAAGCCACCGAACAGATGGCGAAGGCCATTCTCGCCCAGGGAGGCGGAGCCGCCTTCTCCAACATCCAGCCCTCTGTCGCGGCCCTCAAAGTCGGGAAGACCTTCTTCCTCGCCTCCAGCCCCGAATCCGTGGCAGGACAGATCCAGGCCGACATCATCGACAAGTACTTCCAGAAAAACCCCAAGAAGCTCGCGCCCAACAAAACCATCAACGCCCTCATGCTCCTCGGCCAGCTCGGCCATCCGGCCCAGAAATACCGCACCGACGCGGTTCTCGATGGACTCAAGGCCAAGGGATACAAGGTCAACATCATCGCCCAGGACACCGCCAACTGGAAACCGGATGAAGCCCAGCAGAAAATGGACGCCTGGATCGCCGCCTACAACGGCAAGTTCAACATCGTCATCACCAACAACGACGGCATGGCCCTCGGCGCCGTCGAATCCCTCCTGACCGCCAAGTATGTGGACGATCCCAAGGATCCGACGAAGGATACCGATGGTGACGGCACCGTGCTCAAGGTTCCCGTCCTCGGCGTCGATGCCACCCAGGTTGCGCTCAAATCCATGTCCGAGCACAAACTGTTCGCCACCGTCCTCCAGGACTCCGTCGGCCAGTCTTCCACCGCCTTCGAGCTCGCCCTCGCCATGGCCCAGGGCAAGTACAAGCCCGGCTTCGTAGCCTGGGGCCTGAAGCCCGAGACCGTCCCCGGCGCCGAGGCTCCCGCCAACGACGCTGCCGTCATCGGCCAGTGCTACCTTGTCCCCTTCAAGGCAGTAACGATGGACAACTATAAATCGTTCGTGAAATGATCGATTTACGGCATTGAGATATGGTAAAAAGCAGGAACGCCGCCCATGCGGCGTTCCTGCACTTTATGTAGGGAAGCTGTTGAATTGGGAGAGTCTATGTCTATCGAAGGTGCAACCGAATATGTCCTGGAAATGTCGGACATTTCAAAAAGCTTTCCTGGAGTCAAGGCGCTTGAAAATGTTACTTTAAAGGTTCGCCCGGGAACCGTCCACGCCTTGATGGGAGAAAATGGCGCCGGAAAATCCACCCTGATGAAGTGTCTCTTTGGCATCTACCGCGAAGACTCCGGCACTATCACCCTGAAAGGCCGCCAGGTGAAGTTCCACAGCGCGAAAGACGCTCTCGAAGCGGGCGTTTCGATGATCCATCAGGAACTCTCGAACATACCCGAACGGTCGGTACAGCAGAACATCTGGCTCGGCAGGGAGCCCCTCGTCAAGGCAGGTCCCTTCAAGTTCATCAACCACAAGAAGATGCACACCGAGACGGTTGAACTGCTCAAGAGCCTCAGCATGGACATCGACGCCACCGGACGCATGGGAGGCCTTTCCATCTCGCGGCAGCAGTCCTGCGAAATCGCGAAGGCGGTATCCTACGACGCCTCGGTCGTCGTCATGGACGAACCGAGCTCCTCCCTCACCGAGACCGAAACCGAACATCTCTTTAAAATCATCCGCGACCTGCGTTCAAGAAACGTCGCCGTCATCTACATATCGCACAAGATGAACGAAATATTCCAGATCGCCGACGAAGTGTCCGTCATGCGCGACGGCAAGATGCTCGGCACCTGGCCCGTTACGGAACTCGACGAGGACAAACTCATCAGCCTGATGGTCGGACGCGACACCACAAACCGCTTCCCGCAAATCGAGCCCTGTTCCAATGAAGTCAGACTCGAAGTGCGCGGGCTCTCTTCCGCCAATCCCTCCTCCTTCAGGAACGTGAGTTTCTCGCTCAGGCGGGGAGAAATCCTGGGAATCGGCGGCCTCGTCGGCGCCCAGCGCACGGAGCTCGTGGAATCGATTTTCGGACTGAGGCCGATCGCTTCCGGCCAGGTTTTCGTCAACGGGAAGGAGATCAAGATTCGCTCGTCGCGCAACGCGATAGACGCAGGCATAGGGCTGATCACCGAAGACAGGCGAGGCTCGGGCATTTTCCCGCTTCTCTCCGTCACCACGAACACGGCTATACCCTCTTTGAAAAATTATGTCAGGCGATTATTCCTCAACCACAGGAAAATCGAGGAAGATGCCCTGAAGCTGAACGAAACGTTGAGGACAAAGACGCCGAGCATGGAGACCCTGATCCAGAATCTTTCGGGGGGCAACCAGCAGAAGGTGCTGGTGAGCCGCTGGCTCATGATCCTGCCCGACATTCTCATCATGGACGAACCGACCCGAGGCATCGATGTGGGCGCGAAGTTCGAGATCTATACGATCATGGCCGAACTGGCCCGCAACGGCAAATCGATCATCATGGTCTCTTCAGAAATGCCTGAACTCATCGGCATGTCGCACCGCGTTGCCGTGCTCTGCGCCGGGCGGCACACCGGAACCCTGGAAAAAGCTGAGGCTACCCAGGAAAATATCATGCGTCTCGCGGCGCAGTTCAACTAAAGGAGGCAGTGATGACTGCCAAAAACTCGAGCGGCTCCTTGTCCCTGAATTCGAGCATCCGCGGCTTTACCAGCAAGCACACGAATCTTGTTACCTTGCTCGTCCTGGCAGCGACACTCGGAATAATGACAGGCGGCCGGTCCTTCGCCTGGGCATCGGTGCGCAATCTCATGATTGCCGAGTCGGTGCGCGCCTTCGCCGCCCTGGGCGTCGGCATGATCATCATCACCCGCGGCATAGACCTTTCGATAGGCTACGTCGTCTGCCTCGTGGCGAGCGTGGCCGCTTCCTTCGCCCAGAACCCCGACTACACCGCCGCCCTCTACCCGGGAAAAGACTTCCCCATCTACCTTCCCTTTGTGGCGGGCGTACTTACGGGCGGGCTCTGCGGCTTCATGAACGGCATCCTCATCGCCTACGGCAAGCTTCCCGCCTTCATCGCGACCCTCGGCACAATGTCCATAGCCCGCGGCATCCAGCTCATCTATACGAAAGCGGCTGTTGTAGGAAGCGTGAAGGATGCATTCAAGTTGATTTCGCAGGGTTCTGTCGGGCCGGTGCCCAATCTTGCCATATTCGTCGTCATAGCCACCGTCATCGTCTGGGTTCTGCTGCGCCACACGAAGCGCGGCACGAACTTTTATGCGATCGGCGGCAACCCCATCGCAGCGCGCGTGTCGGGCATCAATGTCGAGCGCGAGACGGTCACCGTCTATACCTATGCCGGAATCATGTACGGCATAGCCGGTTGTCTCCTCGCCGGCCGGCTCGGTCTGGCCAACGCGCTCACCGCCAACGGCATGGAGCTCGACGCCATCGCGGCCGTGACCGTAGGCGGCGTCTCGCAGACCGGAGGCGTAGGAACGGTAGGCGGGATGGTCATCGGCGTCCTCACCCTCGGCATCATCAATTACGGCATGACCTATCTGGGCGTGGACTCATACTATCAGCTTCTCGTCAAAGGCGTGATCATCATCGTCGCTGTCTTCTTCGACATGAAGAAGTATGCGCGGCGCGCATAATCAAAGCCTATGCCGAATTCATTGGTGACGATGCGGGACGTAGCCCTCGCCTCGGGCGTCTCGACAGCGACGGTATCCCGGGTCCTCAACGATGACGCCCGCGTCAAGGAGAAAACCCGGGTTCACGTCAGGGCAGCCATCGACAAACTAGGTTACAAGCCCAATCAGGTCGCAAGAGGCCTCAAGACCAGGGCGACCAGGACCGTAGGCGTCGTAGCGCCCGAACTCGCTTCCGTCTTCTTCATGCAGCTTTCGGAAAGCATGGAGGATGAGCTGGCGGCGCACGGCTATTCCCTCATCGTGTGCTCGTCTCGCGAGAGCCTGGAGCAGGAAAAAAAGCGCCTGCAGCTTCTCGCGGCCCGCTTCGTCGACGCTGTCGTCATTATTCCCTCGTCGGACCGCGGCGAGCACTTCAATATCGTGCACGGGAAGGATATTCCCCTCGTCTTCATCGACCGAATCGCCCAGGGCGTCCAGGCCGACGCCGTGGTTTCGGACAACGAGGGGGGAGCCCGCCTGGCGACGGAAGCCCTGATCGCCGATGGCTACAGGCGCATCGGCTTTCTGGGAGGCGACCTGCGCGTCTCCATAGCCCGCGAACGCTACGAAGGCTACAGAAAGGCTATGGAAACCGCAGGACTTCCGCTTGAGCCTGATTTTGTGCGATTCGGCAGCCTCCACATCGAATCAGGCTACAAGCAGATGGCTGAAATGCTGGCCAAACCCGACGCGCCGGAAGCCTATTTCATCGTCAACGCCGACACGCACGTGGGCGCCACCAACTACCTCTTGACGGAAGGCAGGGCTCTCAGGGATAAGATCATATTCGCCTCCTTCGACGAAATGGAATACTCGCCGCTCCTGCGCTTCTGCCGCTACTCGGTGAGGCAGCCCGTCGAGGAGATGGGAAGGGCCGCGGCGCGCATAGTGCTGGACCGCCTCAAGGGAATTGGCGGGGCCGAGCGCCATATGGTGCGGCTGGCCACGAGCCTGATCCGCCATGGCTTCGACGAAACGATCTGACCTTCGAAACGATGAACGATGCTACTCCTCTCAAAGGGGTAATGTAGCATATACTCAGCAGCGGAAATTGTGCGTAAAAACTTTTAGCGGGAGGATATATGTCGGATTTTAAGGTACAGGCCCCAACGATGCGGCTGCAGGGCAGCCTGCCCAGGATTGGTATCAGGCCGACCATCGACGGGCGCCGACGCGGCGT
Source organism: uncultured Treponemataceae bacterium (assembly GCA_964468155.1). GTDB lineage: Bacteria > Spirochaetota > Spirochaetia > Treponematales > Rectinemataceae > CAYXUF01. Next base: position 59,927 of record CAYXUF010000005.1, on the reverse strand, counting down.
ACGCGAGAGCCTCGAAGAGGTGACCATGGGCATGGCGACAGCGGCCGCCAGGCTCATTTCCGGGAATCTGCGCCATCCCTCCGGTCAGCCGGTCGAGTGCGTCATCGCCGATACGACGATAGGCGGGGTCGCCGAGGCCGCTGCCTGCCAGGCCAAGTTCGAGCGTGAAGGCGTGGCTGTCACCCTGACCGTGACGCCCTGCTGGTGCTACGGTTCGGAGACCATGGACATGGATCCCCAGTCCATAAAGGCCGTCTGGGGCTTCAACGGCACGGACAGGCCAGGCGCCGTCTACCTCGCCGCCGTCCTCGCCGCCCACAGCCAGAAGGGCCTGCCCGCCTTCGGCATCTACGGCCACGACGTGAAGGACATGGCCGACATCGAGACGATTCCCGCCGACGTGGCCGAAAAAATACTGCGCTTCGCGCGCGCCGGCATCGCGGCCGCCACCATGCGCGGCAAGAGCTACCTCTCCGTGGGCTCCGTGTCCATGGGCATAGCCGGTTCGACCGTCGACCCCAACTTCTTCCAGGAATACCTGGGCATGAGGAACGAATTTGTCGACATGAGCGAGATCACGCGCCGGCTCGAGGAGAAAATCTACTCGGAAGCCGAGTACAAGCGCGCCCTCGCCTGGACCAGGGAATTCTGCAAGGAAGGCCCCGACAACAATCCGCCCGAACAGCAGCACTCCAGAGCGCGCAAGGACAAGGTCTGGGAAACCTGCGTGAAGATGACCCTCATCATGCGGGACCTCATGGTGGGCAATCCCGATCTGCGCCGCAAGGGCCTCAACGAGGAAGCCCTGGGACACAACGCCATAGCCGGCGGCTTCCAGGGCCAGCGCCACTGGAACGACCACTCCCCGAACGGCGACTTCCTGGAGACCGTCCTCAACTCCAGTTTCGACTGGAACGGCATCCGCGAACCCTATATCGTCGCCACCGAGAACGACGCGCTCAACGGCGCCGCGATGCTTTTCGGTCACCTTCTGACGGGCGAGGCGCAGATATTCTCCGATGTGCGCACCTACTGGAGCCCCGAGGCTGTGGAACGCGTGACAGGCTGGAAGCCTGAAGGCCTCGCCGCCAAGGGCTTCATCCACCTCATCAACTCGGGCGCCACGACGATGGACGGCACGGGAGCCCAACGCGACGCCGAGGGCAAGCCCGTTATGAAACGCTGGTGGGAAGTGACCGACAAGGACGCGAAGGCCTGCCTCAAGGCGACCAGCTGGCGCTACGCTTCCCTGGGCTATTTCCGCGGAGGCGGCTATTCATCCGACTTCCTCACCGAGGGCGGCATGCCCGTCACCATGATGCGCGTCAACCTGGTAAAAGGTCTCGGGCCCGGCGCCGGTCTCGGGCCGATGCTCCAGATCGCCGAAGGCTTTACGGCCACCCTGCCCGAATCCGTGCACGAAAAGCTCGACCTGAGAACGGACCCGACCTGGCCCACGACCTGGTTCGCGCCCACTCTCACGGGTGAAGGTCCCTTCAAGGACGTGTATTCGGTGATGGCGGCCTGGGGAGCCAACCATGGCGCCATTTCCTACGGACACATAGGCGCCGACCTCATCACCCTCGCCTCGATGCTGCGCATTCCCGTCAGCATGCACAACGTTTCCGAGGACAGGATATTCAGGCCAAGCTACTGGAAAGCCTTCGGCATGGACCCTGAAGGCTCGGACTACAGGGCCTGCGCAGCGCTGGGGCCCCTGTACAAATAGGGCCCGCCCCGAGCATGCCGCGCCGTTTCGGCGAATAAGGATAAAAAAGGTTGCCAGCGTATGCCGGCAACCTTTTTTTAGCGCGAATTTTTTAACGCGAATTTTGGCGATTGCGCGTTCGAGCGCCCTTATTCCGCCAGGCGGTATATCTTCTCGATGTCGGCGCTCGTCAGCTTCACGAACTGGCCGGTGGTATGCCTGTCGCCGTCGGTGCATTTTTTCGCCATCTCGGCGGCGCGGTCGACGCCGATGCCGAGGCCGGAGAGGGTGACCGCCTGGCCGATGCTCTTCCAGAAGGCTTCGAGGCGGGCTATGCCTTCCCGGGCGACAGCTTCCACATTGAGATAGTCAGCTTCGACGCCCCAGACGCGGACGGCGAACTGGGCGAAGCGGGCGAGGTCATGTGAAAGGTTGTACTTCATCCAGGCGGGGAAGATGACGGCCAGCCCCGCCCCGTGGGCTATGTCATAGATGCCCGACAGCTCGTGCTCGATGTCGTGGGAGGCCCAGTCGCCTGTGCGTCCGCGGTCGAGGAGATTGTTGTGGGCGATGGCTCCCGCCCACATCACTTCGGCCCAGGCGTCGTAGTCCGTCCCCTTCGCCATCAGGCGGGGGGCGGCGGCGATCACCGTGCGCAGGCTGGCCTCGATGAGGCGATCGGAGAACTCGACATGGGCGACATTGGTGAAGTAACGCTCCATCAGATGGGCCATGATGTCGGTGACCCCGTGGGCGATCTGGTTGGGCGGCAGGGTAAAGGCGAGCTCGGGGTTGAGCACCGAAAAGCGCGGAACGATGCAGTCAGCGTTTACCGCCCTTTTAAGGGCGCCTTCTTCGTTGGTGATAACGCTCCCGGTGCTGGACTCGCTGCCCGCGGCGGGGATGGTCAGGACGGTACCGATCGGAAGGGCTTTGTCCGGATTGGGCGCCACCCCGGTGTAGAAATCCCAGACGTCGCCCTGATAATGGACACCGATGGCTATCGCCTTGGCCGAATCGATGACGGAACCGCCGCCCACGGCCAGGATGATGCCGACATCCTCTGCCCTGCAGAGCGCCACGCCCTTGCGTACGAGACTCACGACGGGGTTGGGCTTGACGCCGCCCAGTTCGACCCATTCGACGCCGGCTTTTTTCAGGGAAGCGCGCACGCGGTCGAGAAGACCGGATTTTTCGGCGCTCGCTCCGCCAAAATGAAGAAGAGCCTTTCCTGAATAGCGGGCAACTTCATCGCCCACGTTGTTTTCCATCCCTCGTCCAAAAAGTATCCTGGTGGGGAGCTGAGATATGAAATTCTCCATGGTCATCCTCCTGTCACTGCGGCGATCAGGGCGCCGCGCATTTTCAAGTATACTTCGGAAGCCCCCTCCCGGCCTAGGAAAAAAGGCCGTGCTGCAGCTGAAACGGGCTGCGCCCTGGCGGAAAGCTTTGCTTGACATGGACAAATGCCGGCGGCTATTGTTTTTTGGAATAAGGGAGTCCTATGGCCGCGAAGTTTCTTGTCGTATGCCTCAACCCCGTGATCCAGAAGACTCTCGTGTTCGACGGGCTCGAACTGGATCACGTCAACAGGGCGAAAACCGTTCGCACCGACGCCTCGGGCAAGGGCGTCAACGTGACGAGGGTGCTGTCGCAGCTGGGCGCCGAAGTCGTCCATCTGACGCACGCAGGCGGACCGAACCGCGACTGGTTCCTCTCCCTCGCGGCTGCCGACGCACTCGACCTGCGCTGGGTGGATTCGGAAAGCGAAGTGCGCATCTGCACTACCGTCATCGATTCGAAAGCCCACAACGCCACCGAACTCGTGGAAGAAGCCGCTGCCGTGGGGCCAGGCACCGAGGAGGCCCTCCTCGAACGCTTCGACAGCCTCATCCCCTCCTTCGACGTACTCATTCTGTCGGGTACGAAGGCCGCCGGGTATTCGGATGCCATCATCCCGGCGATGGCGAAGCGCGCCGCCGCGCGAGGCCTCATGGTGGTGCTGGACCTGAAGGGCAAGGATCTTGTCACGAGCCTCGTCTCCCGTCCCGCTGTCGTCAAGCCCAATCTGAGCGAATTCCTCGCCACCTTTCCGGCGCCAGGCGGCGGCGCCGCCGGCGCCGCCGCCCTTCGAGCCCATATCCATGACTACGCGAAATCGTGGAAGGAGCGATACGGCACCGACCTCGTTGTCACCCGCGGCGGCGAGCCCATCTGGTTCGAGGAGGGAGGCCGCGCCGCCGAGGAGCCGACCCAAAGCGTCCAGGCGATCAACCCCACCGGATCGGGCGACGCCTTCACTGCCGGCCTCGCCTTTGTCCTGGCCCGAGGCGGCTCCCTGCGCGAGGCCGTCCGCGAAGGGGCGCGGCTGGGAGCGCTCAACGCGGCCAAGCTGAAGCCTGGATCGATCAGGAGACAGGATGAGCCATAACGTCATCCGTGCGGCTGGGGCCTGCGCGGGTCCGATCGTCGTGGCCACCGTCACCGGACTGAAGGGCTCTGCCCCCCGACACCTCGGCACGATGATGCTCTTCCGGCCCGACGGAAACGCGGAAGGCAGCGTCGGGGGCGGCATCGTGGAACTCAAGGCCACGGAAGCCGCCAGGATTGCCTTTGACCGGCGAATGTCCTTAGGGATAGGCGTGGAGATGGTCGGGCTGGAAGCCGCCGGCAGCGAAGCCATATGCGGCGGGGAAGTCGAACTGACGATAGAATATTCAGCCGATACAGGAATTTATGCCGAGGCCGCCAGACAGCTGGAAAAAGGCCTGGGAATCATCCTCGTCGGCGAGCCCGTGCCGCCTGGACTATCGAAGGAGGGAGGCTGCCTCCGCGCTGTACTCGACCTGTCGGCCAATACGCTCGCGGGAAAAGTGCCGGAGAGCTGCGGCGTGAAGGCGGCGGCGATGGCCGCCGAGGCCTCGCGGAACGGCTTCGCCTGTTCCGCGGCGGGCTGCTTCTTCAGCTGCATCCGGCCGGCCGAAAAGCTCCTCGTTCTCGGAGGGGGCCATGTCGGACTGGCGATCGCACGTATCGCTGCCGAACTGGACTTCCAGGTGACCGTCGTCGATCATCGCCCGGAATTCGCCGCGTCGGAGCGTTTCCCCGAAAACGTGCAGACCCGCTGCGGCGATTATCTGGAAATCGTCGATCGGTTTCCCTTCGGCGATTCCACCTACGTTGTCATTGCAACGCCGGACCACCGGTTCGACCTTGAATGCGTGCGGTCGATTCTGGGAAAACCATACCGCTACGCTGGTTTCGTCGGTTCGCGGAGAAAGACGAAAATGGTGCTCGACACCCTTGTCGCGGAGGGTTTCGACAGGAACGAAGTCATCTCGCTGCGCGCCCCCATTGGAGCCGACATTGGCGCCGAGACGCCGGCGGAAATCGCCGTCTCTATACTGGCCGAAATCATCGCTTCACGAAGGGCTTCCCCTGCCCTCGCGGCCATGGACGCGGACCGGATCCGCCGCAGAGCGAAAGCCTGAAGGGTAGAAGCAAGCTCTCAGACGTCCTCAAGTCCCTTGCGCAACAGAACCCTGGAAGTCTCGGCCTTGGCCGGATTCTTCCCGCTTTTCTCGTTCTTGTCCACGACAAAGTCCACTTTCTGGAGGAACCTGTCGCGGTAGTCGGTGGGCGAGATGCCCGTCGCGCGGCGGAAAGCCCGCGAAAAGGAAAACTGGCTGTCGAACTCGAGCTTGTCGGCTATCTCCCCCACGTGGAGATTGGTGCTCGAGAGCATGGCCCGCGCCGCCTCGATCTTGAGCCGGGCGTAGTAGCGCATCGGCGGCATCCCCATATAGCTTGAAAACAGCCTGACGAAATGCTCCCTCGAGACGTCCAGATATTCGCAGAGCTCGCTCAGGTCGAGGTGCCTCTCGATTCTCGCCTGCATTATCGCGATCGCCTTGCCGATATGGGCGTTGTCGGTCGCCGCCCAGCTGGGGCCCTTGCCCGCGGCGATCTGGTACAGGAGGGAAGCGAGGGCGTGTCGGGCCGAAAATTCCAGCTCGGGCTGGCCCGAGAGATGCTTTTCCAGGATGTCGGCGAAAAAGAAGCGATAGCCGTTGCCCACGATCCGCCCCTCGCCCCGCCCCACGAGGCGGTCGAGGAGATCGGCCGTCTCCCTGTCATCGGATGTGTCGATGAGGAGGGCGTAATACGTGATGGGTTTTTCGTGGACGGTGGCGAGAATTTGATGCCACATGCCGGGCGCGCTGAAATAGAGGCTCCCCCGTTCGATCGCATAACGCGCTTTGTCGTTGCGGAAGCTGCCCTCGCCCGAGACGAAGTAATGGATTTCGTAGAGATTGTCGCCATGGCAGTGATCCCTGCCATGCCAGGCTATCTGCCCCGGATCGCTCAGATGGTAGACAAAAACAATGTCTTCAAAACGCACCCTGCCCCCCTGCAATGTAGGTATAGTACTCCATCGCGGCGGAGGGGGCAACAATATCATTTTGGGACATATACTATCAATTCCCGCCATTCCGGTAGAGTCGAAGTTGACTGAAGATACAGTGAGGCCGGCGGGCTCGGGCTCATGTCCGCGCCCAAGGCTTTTATCGCTGCCAAAAAAATGGCAAAAGGAGGAGTTTGCGATGAAAAAGACCCTATTGGTAATCCTGGGTATCGCGATTCTGGTATCGGGTGCCTGGGCCCAGAAAGGCGCCCTCATCGGCGTCGCCATGCCGACGCAGTCGCTGCAGCGCTGGAATCAGGACGGCGCGAACATGAAGGCGAAGCTCGAGGCCAAGGGCTACAAGGTCGTGCTCCAGTACGCGAACAACGACGTGAACACCCAGGTCCAGCAGCTCGAGAACATGATCGTGCAGGGCTGCAAGGTCCTCGTGATCGCCTCGATCGACGGCTCGGTGCTCTCCGATGTCCTCAAGCAGGCCAAGGAGTACGACATCAAGGTGATAGCCTACGACAGGCTGATCATGAACACGCCCGATGTCGACTACTATGCCACCTTCGACAACTTCAAGGTCGGCGTGATCCAGGGCCAGTACATCGAAAAGGCTCTCGGACTCAAGGAAGGCAAGGGCCCCTACAATCTCGAGCTCTTCGCCGGATCCCCCGACGACAACAACGCAGTGTTCTTCTTCAACGGCGCCATGAGCATCCTTAATCCCTACATCGCCGCCAAAAAGTTCGCCATTCCCTCGGGACAGAAGGACTTCACCGTCATTGCGACCCAGAGCTGGGATTCCGCCAAGGCTCAGGCGAGGATGGACAACCTCATCACCGCCAACTACGCCAAGGGCGCCAAGCTCGACGTTATCCTGTCGCCCAACGACTCGGTGGCCATCGGCGTCATCGCCTCCCTCAAGAACGCGGGATACGGCGCCGGGAAACCCTACCCCGTCCTGACGGGCCAGGACTGCGACAAGGCGAACGTGAAGGCCATGATCGCGGGACAGCAGTCCATGTCGATCTTCAAGGACACCCGCACCCTCGCCGCACAGGTTGTCGACATGGTCGAATCCCTGATGGCGGGCAGGTACGCCACGGTCAACGACACCAAGACCTACTTCAACGGCGTCAAGACCGTGCCCTCCTTCCTCTGCGATCCCGTATACGCTGACAAGAACAACTACAAGGCTCTTCTCATCGACAGTGGCTATTACACCGAAGCTGATTTAAAATAAACCATCATAAAACAGTACAAAGGGCTGGCCGGCAAAGCTGGCCAGCCCTTTGTGCAGGATAGGGTCAGGACGGCGCGGTTCGCCGCCACAGATATTCGACAAGGAGCGAGCAGCCTTGGCCGACATTATTCTCGAGATGAACGACATCACGAAAACCTTCCCCGGAGTGACAGCCCTCAGCCATGTCAACCTGGCGATTCGTCGCGGCGAGATCCACGCCCTCGTCGGCGAGAACGGAGCGGGAAAGTCCACCCTCATGAACATTCTCTCGGGCGTCTATCCGCACGGTTCCTACTCCGGTTCCATCGTATTCGAAGGTTCCGAGTGCGCCTTCAAGGAAGTGCGGGACAGCGAAAAGAAGGGCATCGGCATCATCCACCAGGAGCTCGCCCTCATCCCCTACCTCTCCATCGGCGAGAACATTTTCCTCCGCAACGAGAGGGCGAGCCGCGGACTCATCGACTGGGACAAGACCTACAGGGACGCGAAGACCTACCTCGATCTCGTCGGGCTGAAGGAAAACGCCCATACGCCGGTCAAGGACATAGGCGTCGGCAAGCAGCAGCTCGTCGAAATCGCCAAGGCTCTGTCGCGCAACGTCAAGCTCCTCATTCTCGACGAGCCGACGGCGTCGCTCAACGAGGACGATTCCGAGCACCTGCTCGAGCTCCTCCTCGACCTCAAGTCCAAGGGGCTCACCTCCATCCTTATCTCGCACAAGTTGAACGAGATAGCCCAGGTGGCCGACTCCATCACCATCATCCGCGACGGCCTCACCGTCGAAACCCTTGAAAAGGGCGTCGACGCCATGGACGAGGACCGCATCATCAAGGGCATGGTGGGAAGGGAGCTCGTGGACAGGTTCCCGAAGCGTGTTCCAAAGTTGGGCGATATCGCTTTCGAGGTGAGGGACTGGAACGTTTTCAGCCCGATCAACCCCGAGAGGCAGATGCTGAAGAATATCAATATCAAGGTGCGCAGGGGCGAGGTCATAGGCCTCGCCGGCCTGATGGGAGCCGGTCGCACCGAGCTCGCGATGAGCGTTTTCGGCAAGTCCTACGGTCTCCACATAAGCGGGAAGGCCCTGAAGAACGGTACCGAAATCTCCCTCAACACCGTCAGCCAGGCCATCCAGCATGGCATAGCCTATACGACGGAGGACCGCAAGACAGCGGGCTTGAATCTCATCGGCGACATCAGGGAGAACATCACCTTGGCCGGCCTGAAGAAAGTCTCCAGGCGCTGGGTTATCGACAGGAACCGCGAAATCGGCGTCGCCGAGGAATACAGGGCCAAGCTCAACATACGTTCCTCGAGCATACTTCAGAAGGCGGGCAATCTCTCGGGCGGCAACCAGCAGAAGGTTGTCCTTTCCAAATGGATATTCACCGAGCCCGACATACTCATCCTCGACGAACCCACCCGGGGCATCGACGTCGGCGCCAAGTTCGAGATATACACGATCATCAACAGGCTCGCCGACGAGGGAAAGTCGGTAATCTTCATCTCATCGGAGCTGCCGGAAATACTGGGCATTTCCGACCGGATTTACGTGATGAACGAGGGAAGGATAGTCGGCGAGTTCCCGCGCGAAGAAGCGACACAGGAAGGCATCATGAAATGCATTATGCAGAGCTCGGCGGAGGGCGACAATGGAAAACTTTAAGACTCTCTTCAGAAAAAACCTGAGCCAGTACGCGATGCTCATAGCCCTCGTTTTCATCATGGGGCTTTTCCAGATTCTGACGAATGGGATTCTCCTCGTCCCGATGAACGTGACGAACCTCGTGCTGCAGAACGCCTACGTGTTCATTCTCGCCATAGGCATGACCCTCTGCATCCTCACCGGGGGCAACATCGACCTTTCGGCCGGATCGGTTGTGGCCTTTATCGGCGCCCTTTCCGGCACCTTCATCATCACCCTGAAGATGGACGTGGGCATCTCCCTCCTCATAGCTCTGGCGATCGGCATCGCCATCGGCGTCTGGCAGGGCTTCTGGATCGCCTATGTGCGGATTCCGGCCTTCATCGTCACCCTTGCGGGAGGCCTGGTTTTCAGGGGCTTTACCCTCTTCATACTCAAGGGTCTGACCCTCGGGCCCTTCCCCGAGAGCTTTCAGCGCATCAGTTCCGGGTTTGTGTTGGATGTTCTGGGGAGGCCCAAGGGAGCCTTGAACGGCACAGCCCTCATCGTGGGCACGGCCGCTGCTATCCTCTATGTGGCCGCCCAGCTCAGGCGCCGCGTTTCGCAGAGGAAGAGCGGCTTCGAGCTTTCGGCCGGCCCCATCTTCGCGGCCCAGATCGCCCTCATAACGGCAGCCATAATGGCCATCACTATATGGTTCGCGCGCTACAAGGGCCTGCCCATCATCTTCGTGATCATCGGGATCCTGATACTGGCCTATTCATTCTTCACGATGCGCACGGTGCCGGGCAGATACCTCTACGCTATGGGCGGCAACGAGAAGGCGGCCAAACTCTCAGGTATAAACACGAACAAGGTGCTCTTCCTGGCCTATGTCAACATGGGAGCCCTGGCGGCCGTCGCCGGTGTGGCTTTCACCTCCCGCCTCAACGCCGCGTCGCCGCAGTCGGGCCTCAACTTCGAGCTGGACGCCATAGCCTCCTGCTTTATCGGCGGGGCTTCGGCGTACGGCGGCGTGGGCACCGTCATAGGGTGCATCATCGGCGCCCTCGTCATGGGCGTCCTCAACAACGGCATGTCCATACTGGGCATAGGCAGCGACATCCAGCAGATCGTCAAGGGTCTTGTCCTCCTGGTAGCCGTCGCCTTCGACGTGATATCCAAGAAGAAAGCCCACTAGTGAGGGCCGAACGCGCTAAAGCTCAGATCTCGGGCGCGTTCGCGAGCAGGTAATCCTCGGCTTCCTTGCACCACAGCCCTTCATTGGCTTTGGTGATCCGTGCGAGTTTCGCGTAGAAGGGATCGCTCTTCCCCCGCTCGGCGAAATCGGCTATCGCGACGAGATCGAGCCTCTTGTGCGTATAGATCAGCTTTTTGGCGCCGGGAATCTTGTCGAGGCGAATCGTCGTGTCGGCGACCGCGTTCAGGCCGCCGATATGCGTGATCATCACCTCGGGCTTGAGCGTGCGCTTCGCCATCATCGACAGGGATTCCACAATATCGTCCGTGTTGCCTCCCGATGTACCCACGAGGTGGTGGGATTCGTAGTGCACGTTGTAGAAGTTGAGCATGGCCGAAAACTTCGGGTCGGTGGGGCCGGCGAAGAAATTGAGGCAGCCGTCCTGGGCAAGGAGGGCGTCGGCCATCTCGACAAGAGGTTTCACGGGAGCGAAGCAGAACACATCGTCGAATTTTCTTCCCGCGTTGAGCGATACCAGATGGGCGACGGGGTCGGCCATGTCCTTCGTGTTGACGTAATGGAGGGCGATGCCGTTCCGTTTGGCCTCTTCCACCGTGATGAGGGACGCGGCGCGCTTGATCCGCGCTTCGTCGATGTCGGTGACGACGATCGTGCCGGGCTTGCGCGGGGCGTGGATGGCGTAGTCTATGGCGCCCATGCCCATGGGTCCGACGGAGGCCAGGAGGGCGAGGCTTCCGCCTTCGACGATGCCCATCTCGTGCTCGTATGAACCGGGCTTCGTGTGGTACTGGGCGTGGTAGGCGCCGACAATGCACGACATCGGTTCGGAAAGCGAACCCATGAAGAAGGCGTCGGCATCGTAGTCGAGGAGACAGCCCATCTCCATCACCTCGTTCGGGATGATGATGTAGGTGGCATCGCCGCCGATCCACTGATAGGAATAGCCGGGCGCCCAGAGCGTGCCCTCGTAATTGAGCGCGGGCTGGATGGCGAATTTCTGCCCTGCCTTGAACTGCCCCGCCCATTTGGAGCCGACTTCGACGATCCGGCCGCAGAACTCGTGGCCTATCATCACCGGTGTCTTCGCCAGGGGAGAGCGGACCCTCTTGTGGGCGTCGCCCTGCATCGCGAGCTTATGGCTCGACATGCATATCGAATCGGATATCACTTCGGCGAGGATTTCATCGTCGCTCAGTCTGGGAAGTTCGAGTTCTTCGAGTCGGAGGTCGTCGATGCCGTGCAGTCTCACCGCTTTTGTTTTCATATTATTCTCCTTTCAGTCATAATGTATTGAGTCAGTGATGAGCCGGAGCCATTCTTTTTTATAGTCGTCGAGACCGATAAGTCCAGGCATGGGCCGAGCCTGAACCTGTCCTATCGAAAAGAGCCCTGCCAAATCGGAAGGATTCTTTCCCTCGAGGGCGGCCAACCCCGTGAGGGCGGCGCCGAAGGACGTTGCCTCGCTCATGTCGGTGAGATAGATGGCGTTGGCCGGCAAGGCTGCCGCGAGGATGGCGTTGTAGTCGGCGTTGTTGCGGAAGCCGCCCTCGGTGAATATTTTCTGCCCCTCGGCCAGGCCGGCGCGCTCAAGGGCGACGATAGTCTGGAGGACGAGGGAGAGATTGAGAATGGCCTCGGCTTCGGCGGGGTCGGCGAAAAAGGCAGGCCTCGATATACCCGATTCTATGTCGGCGAGAGAATGCCGGATTCCGTTTTCGACAGCCTGGGGTTTTGAACCGGGAAACTGGCCCGAGCCCGGGACGATCTCGGGAAGAATGAAGGCCGATGCGTCGCGCACGATCTTCGCATAGAGCTCAGCGTTGGGCGATATTGGCTGCGCGCGATTCGCGATGGTTTTGTAGAGGCCGGACCAGGTCTCGTACTCCTTGCCGCCGAGAAAAATCGCCGTCTTTACAGGCTTGTTGTACGCCGAGCGGTTGAAGAAGACGACCTTGCCGATTTCGTCCGGGGAAAAACCGTAGCGTTCCTGCGGATGCATGAGGACGCACCATGTGCCCGTGGAGTTGACGATGAACTCGGTGCCGAAATCCTTGACGAGATAGGGCAGGAGGGAGGCGTTCGAATCGTGGATGCCCATGGTGACGATGGTCGATTCGGAGAGCCCCGTCTTCCGCGCGACCTCCGGGAGGATCGTACCCAGCACTTCCCAGGAATTCCTGAGAGGGGAAGGAAGCTTTCCTTCCAGTCCGAGTTTCCCGGCGACGGAGGAATATCCGCCTTTGTTCCAGTCGTAGAGGTAGGTGTGGCAGCCAACGTAGGTGCCTTCGACGCCGGCCTTTCCCGTGAGCCTCATGCCCCAATATTGGGGATAGGGCAAGGCGAGTTCAGTCTTTTCGTACTCCCGCGGGTAGAGCTCCCTGGCAAGAAAAAGCCCCTTCGCCGGATTGATGAGGGCGGAGAGCTTGGGCGTTCCCGTGGCCGCCTGCAGCGCTTCAGGATCGCCGGCCATGGCGTAGAAACGGCGCTGAAAGGCTTCGCCCGGCTCGTGCGTGTAGAAGAGGCAGGGCAGGACGGGCTCGCCCCGGGCGTCGGTGCAGACGAAGGTGGCTCCGTGGGTGCAGACGGCGATCGCCGCGATATCGAATCGGGCGGAAAAAATCCTCAGGACGGAAAAAAACCATTCTTCCATTCCGGCGAGGTCGTGGGCCTCGATGCCGCCGGCGATGAGGGGTTCGAAGCACTTCTTTTCCATGGCGAGGAGTTCGAGGCGGGGGCTGTATATCGCCACTTTCTTGTTCGTCATCCCTATGTCGATGACGGCTAACGCCTTTTCCATGATGCCTCCGTTATCGCGCCCGCCGCGTTTCAGCCGAGCATCACCTGGCCGCCGGTGACCGGCAGTGCCTGGCCTGTTTCGTATTCCTGTTCAACGAGATAATAGATGGCGCGCATAACGTCGGCTCCTGTGGTTCCGCGGCCCATCGGAACCTTCGCTTCGTAGTAGGCTTTGACGTCGGCTATCGTCGTGGCGCCCGGAACCTTGCCCGATTGGAGATACTGGACGAAGAGACCTTTGACCGGATCGGACCAGAGGGGACCGTCGAAAAAATTGCCGGGGCATATGGCGTTCACCTTGATGCCGTACTGGACGAATTCGAGGGCGAAGCTCTGGACGAGTCCGATGGAGCCGAATTTTGAACCCGCGTACGCGCCGTTCTTGTTGGAGCCCTGGAGCCCCGATTTCGAGTTGATCTGGATTATGTCCGTCATCCAGCGGGGAGCCGCGCGCCACTGGCGGCGCAGGAGGCGGCCTCCGTGCTTGGCCATGAAGAAGAACCCGGTGTAGTTGACGTCAGTGACGAAGCGGAAGCTTTTTTCGTCCTGGTCCAGAACTGAGGAAGCCTTGAGGACGCCTGCGTTCGAGACAATGAGGTCGAGGCCGCCTGTCGCGGCGGCTACTGTGTCGAACATGGCGGCTACCGAGGCCTCGTCGGTGACGTTGACGCCTACAGCCGATGTCCTGACTGATCCGGCCGCGGCGTTCAGTTCCTCCGAAAGGCTGGCGGCGCCCTCAAGGTTGAGATCGGCGATGAAGACATAGGCGCCGGAGGCGGCGAGGCCGCGCACGATTTCTGCGCCGAAACCCTGAGCCCCGCCCGTGACGAGGGCGACCTTGCCCGCGACGACGCCCGCGCGGCCGAGGGCTGAATTGGCGTCTATGCGATCCGGCGAGGCATCGCCAAAGGCCGCGCCTTTGGTGATGCCTCTGGTGGCAGCGAAATTCGTGGCTTCGAAAGCGAGGACCTCGTCGCCCAACTTCACTTCAACGTGAACCGGCAAAGATGGGCTCCGGCCGGCCGTCGCCTTGCCGAAGGCGAGAGCGAGCTCGGCAGCGGCTTTCGCCTCGTCGAGAGCGCCGTCGGCGCCTAAACAGGCCGTCGAGAGATTCAAGACAATGGGCGATACAGTGTTTTTCGCCTTCGCCGATCGGGCAGGCGCGACCAGAAGAGGGAGCCCCATAGCGTCGAGAAAAATGCCCCTGACAATCGGCGCGATGATGACGTTATTTGATGCTGTCATGGTTCATACCTTCCTTTACGAAGGGATTCGGCCACCGAGACGGGGGAGAGGCCCGAACGGCCTATGTCCCTTCCGGCCTTGGCGTAGAGGGCGATTCTTTTATCGAGGCCTGAAGCCGCGAAGGGATTGCCCAGGGCAAAGAGGCCCAGCGAAGGATCGACGGCGGCGAGGGCTTCGTGGGCGACCATAGCCCAGGTCGATGCGTTGAGATGGGCGAATTCGGGCAGCCTCAGCTCGGGGCAGTTGAAGGACTGCCGGGGCTGGTTGATGTCCACGCCCGATATTTCCATGAAACCGTACTCGCGGCAGAGGCTCCTGACGCGTGCCAGCTGCGCTGAAGTGTTGCGCGGCGGCATGTAGGTTATGGCCAGGAAACCGATCTTCTTGAGCTCGGCGAAGAGTTCTGGCAGGAAATCGTCCTCGAACTTCTCGGCCTTCTTGTCGCCCGTCGGGGACTCGCCGACGTCACCCAGGTAGGCGTAGGCGGGGATGGCTCCAATGGACTTCGCGAATTCGACGGCCGTTCTGGCGTCGATGCACTCGTCCGTAGGCTGGATGAAGAAGCTGGGGAGATACTCGGCCTTGAGGAAACCGAGAAGATCGTACATGAGATACGGGTTCGCTGCGTCGGATAGGGCGGCGCGAAGCTTCGGCGTGAGAGCGAGGCCGAGCTTCGTCTCAAGGCCGGCGACGAGGCTTCGGCCTTGGCCGCGGCTTTGACCACCGCCGTGGTTAAAACCCGCGATGAGCGCTTCAGCCATGGCGGCGAGGAGATGACGCTCGGTTATCGTGCCGCCTTCGGCGAATTTGGAGCGTCCCAGGACGTCGCGCTCGAAATCGAAGGGATCGAGGCCGGCCGAGACGAGAATGGCCTTGGCGCGCTCGGCCATCGCGGCCGTGCGCTCGAGGCGTCGCTTCCGTATGGGTTCGAGGAATTCGGCGACGCGCCGAGAGGCCTGGGAGGGCACTCCCTGGACGGTCATGTAAATGATGCCGGCGGAATCCGGGTTGTTTATCTTGCGGCTCGCGAAGAAGTCCGGAGCCCCTCCCCTGCCTCGTTCGGATTCGGCGTGCATGAAGACGCGTATCTCGAAGCCCGTCACCGAACCCATGCCGAGGATGGCGCAGGCTTCCCGCATCTCGGCGGCGCCCGCGAGGGAGTCGTGGTCTACTGACCCCGCCACGGAAAGCCCGGACTTCCTGGCGCCGAGGGCCGCCGCCGCGGGCGTGTAGGGGCTGAAGCTGTAGATGGTGTGTATGTGGTTGTTCGACTCTTCGGCAGCGACCTTGCGCGACGCGCCAGTTACAGGCGCGCCCGAGGCCGACACGCCTGAAGCCGCGAAGGCCCTCAGCGCCTCGATGCGCCGCCCGGGGCTGGCGCCGGAATCGTTGATGACGTCGTTCATCACACGCCGAGGCGCGCCCTGCGCGCGAGTTCGCCGTTCGTCTGCACCGTCGTGACCGCGTGATCCTTCAGGGGAAGGATCCGCTCGTGGATGGTGTCCAGAATCCACTCGTTCTGCGGGAAGAAAAGCGCTTCCTGTTCGGCGGCGGGCGTGATCCAGTTCCTCGAACCGACGACGGCGACGGGGGCGTCGAGGTAATCGAAAGCGAGGGTCTGGACGTTGGACGCCACCGTGTGGAGGAAGGATCCTCGCTCGACGGCGTCGGAAGCGAGAACGAGCCTTCCTGTCTTCTTCACCGATTCGATTATGACGCTGTAGTTCAGGGGAGCGACGAAGCGGAGGTCGAGGACCTCGGCGGAAAGCCCGTATTTTTCCTCGAGCGTCTTCGCGACCTCCATGGCGCGGTATAATGTGGCGCCCAACGTCACGATCGTGATGTCCTTGCCCTGCCTTCTCACCGCAGGCTCGCCCTCGAGAATTTCGTAGTAGCCTTCCGGCACGCCGTCGGGCTCGAACTGCTCGCCGATATCGTAGAGAAGCTGGCTTTCGAAGAAGATGACGGGATCGGTGCCGCGCAACGCGAGATTCATCATGCCCTTGGCGTCGTAGGGAGTCGATGGGAAATAGGCCTTTAAACCGGGGATGTGTGCCACGAGGGCGGCCCAGTCCTGACTGTGCTGGGCGCCGTACTTATTGCCGACCGAGACGCGCACGGTGAGGGGCATCTTGAGAATGCCCGCCGACATCGACTGCCACTTGGCGACCTGGTTGAAAATCTCGTCGCCGGCGCGGCCGAGGAAGTCGCAGTACATGAGCTCGACGATGGCGCGCCCGCCCGAAAGCGCGTAACCTACACCCGATCCGACGATGGCGCCCTCGGAAATGGAGGAATTGAAGAGCCTGTTGTAGGGAAGCGCCTCGGTGAGGCCGCGGTAGACGGCGAAGGCGCCGCCCCAGTCGCGGTTTTCCTCGCCCCAAGCCGCGAGGGTGGGATCGATGGCGAAACGATGCGCGATAGCTTCGAAGAGAGCGTCGCGATACTGGTACATCTTGTTCTTGGAGACAGGCTTGCCCTCGGCGTCGGTAGCCTTGCGGATTTTTCCCGCGATGGATTTGACGCGGGCGTTCTCCGCGAGGGGTTGGAGGAACTCGGGCTCCCTGTCGTCGAACTTCTCGACCTTCTGGTTCGAGAACATCACGGATTCGATGAAGGCGCCGTCCACGCGCGGGCACTCGGCCTCGTTCGTGGAGAGCTTCAGGACGGCGGTGAGTTTTTCGTCGACGGCGGCGCGCATCGTCTCCACCTCGGATTTCGACATCACCTTGTTCTTGATGAGGTAGGCGGAGAAGTCTTCGATGGAGTCATTCTTCTGCCAGAGCTCGACTTCGTCCTTTGTCCTGTAGCTGGAGGCGTCGGAGGGCGAATGGCCGGAAATCCGGTAGGTGATGGTGTCGAGGAGGACGGGGCCGCGTCCCTCGAGGAGAATCTTCTTCTTGCGCGCGACGGCGTCGGCCACTGCGAGCGGATCGTAGCCGTCGACGCGCTCGGAGTGCATGGCGTCGGCGTTGATGCCCGCGCCCACCCTCGCGAGGACGCCGTAGCCCATGGTTTCGCCTACCGTCTGGCCGCCCATGCCGTAGAAGTTGTTGAAGAAGTTGAAGAGGATGGGAGGAGCCCCGCCGGCCGATTCGGGCCAGAGGGTCCTGTACTGGTCCATGGAGGCGAGGGTCATGGCTTCCCAGACGGGGCCGCAGCCCATGGACGCGTCGCCTATGTTGGAGACGACGATGCCCGGTTTCTTGTTGATGCGCTTATAGAGCGCGGAACCGGTCGCGATGTCGGCCGAGCCGCCGACGATCGCGTTGTTCGGCATCGATCCGAAGGGGGCGAAGAAGGCGTGCATCGAGCCGCCCAGTCCCCGCGTGAAGCCCGACTTGCGCGCGAAGATCTCGGCTATCGTGCCGAAGAGGATGAAGTTTTCAGCGAGGGAGGCGAGGTTGCCATAGGAAATGCGTTCGGCGAAGCGGAGGGTCTCGCCGTCCAGGAATCCCTTCATGATGGATTCGAGGGATTTGGGATCGAGCTTGCGCGCCGCCGAAAAACACTTGGCGAGGATTTCGCCGTGGCTGCGGTGCGATCCGAAGATAAAATCGTCCGGGTCGAGGGCTGCCGCCTGCCCTACAGCCGCGGCTTCCTGTCCCAGCGAAAGATGAGCGGGGCCCTTGTGGTTGTACTCGACGCCGTTCCAGGCTCCCGTCGTCTTGATCGAGTTGAGCAGGGACTCGAATTCCCTGATCGCGATCATGTCGTGGAGCATGGCCACGAGACCGTCCTTGCCGTAGGTGGCGATCTCCGTGGAAAAATTGCGCTTGTACTGGTTCATGGGAATCGAGGGGATTTTCAGGACTCCGCTCTTCCGCAGGTCGGCGGGATTCACGGTCATCGATTTAGGCATAGCAACACTCCTTATTTCATTGCCCAGGCGGCTTCGCGGATCGCTTCGGAAACCGTGGGATGGGGGAATACGAGCTGACGAAGATCGCCAACTGTCAGTTCATTTTCAATGACGGCTGAGGCGCCCCAGATAGTCTCGGAGGCGTAGGCGCCGACGATGTGGACGCCGAGGATCTTTCCCGACCCGGCGTCGGCGACGAGCTTGGCTGTGCCGGGGGCGGCGAAGCCGTTCTCGGCGGCGAAGCGCCCCGAGACGCGCAGGGGGACGGAGGACGTGACGACCTCGATGCCGCGGCGTTCGGCTTCCTGCTGGGTGAGACCGATGCCGGCGGCTTCGGGCATCGAATAGACGGCCCAGGGCACGGCGTCCCAGCGCATCGTTTCGCCCGAGCGCGCGGCTTCCTCGCCGCGAAGGATGTTGGCGCTGGCGATTTCGGCCATGCGGTAGGCCGTGTGCGCGAGGAGGCTGCGGCCGGTGAGGTCGCCGACGGCCCAGACTTTCGGCAGGTTGGTGCGCATCCTGTCGTCCACGACGACACCCTTGGGCGAGACGTCGAGGCCGGCTTCCCTGGCCCCCCAGCCCTCGACGCTGGGCTTGCGGCCGACGGCCATGAGGACGAGGTCGGCTTCGACCTTGGATTCCGATCCGTCTTTCTTTCTATAGAAGACTGTCGCTCCTTCGATCTTCTCGACCTTGCAGCCGAGGTTGAAGGCGACGCTCTTCATGCCTCGGCGCAGGATGGGCGCCGCCTCCCTGTCCATGAAGGGAACGATCTCGTCGAGCATTTCGACGACCTCGACCTTCGAGCCGAGGGCAGAGAAGAGGCTGGCGAACTCGACGCCGATGACGCCGCCGCCGATGACGCAGAGGCGGGCGGGCACTTCGGGGACGGAGAGGAGGCCGGTGGAATCCACGACGAGGGGGTTGCCCCGGCAGCCGGGGATGGGCGGCATGATGGGAACCGAGCCCGTCGCGAGGATAATATGTTCAGTTTCGTATATTTTTTCGCCGATCTGGACCCTGCCGGGACCGAGGAGGCGGGCTTCCGCCTTCACGACCTCGACGCCGAGCTTCTTCTCGGTGAGGCCGATGGCGCCGACGAGCTTGCCAACGACCTCGGTCTTCCAGGCCTGCATGGCCTTCCAGTCGTAGCGGACGCTGTCAGCCGAAACGCCGAATTTGCCGCCCTCGAGGGCGTGGACATAGAGTTTAGCCGAGTTGAGGAGGGTCTTCGTGGGGATGCAGCCGACGTTGAGACAGGTGCCCCCGAGGCTGTCCTTCTCGGCGAGAAGAACTTTCTTCCCCTCGTGAGCCAGGCGTTCCGCGGCGAGGTAGCCGCCTGGTCCGCCGCCGATGACGATGATGTCGAAATCTTTCATTCCTTCCTACCCTTGCTCACATGAGAGCGGCGAGCATGACGATGTCGATGTTCGCGATATAGTCGGCGAGATCCTTCAGGAAGCGCGCGGCGTCGGCGCCGTCCACGATCCTGTGGTCCACGGTGAGCGAGAACCCGATGCGCATCTCTACGCCGGGCCGGCCGTCGGAACCGAGCGTTGCGCGGGGCGTTATGGCGTCCACGCCCAGGATGCCGGTTTCGGGCTCGTTCAGGATGGGAGTGAAGCTTTCGATGCCGAAGGCGCCGAGGTTCGTCACCGTGAAGGTGGAGCCCGAAAGCAGGTCGGGATTGGGAGAACCGTCGACGCAGGATTTGGCGAGGAGCTTCGACTGTTCGGAGAACTGGCGCAGGGAGAGCGTTCTGGCGTCCCTGACGACGGGCACCATAAGGCCGCGCGGCGTGTCCACGGCGAGGCCGAGATGGACCTGCTCATAACTGCGCACGACGCCGTCCACGACGTGGGCGTTCAGTTTCGGGTACTTGGCCAGGACGCGCGTGGCGGCGAAGGCTACCATGTCGCCGATGGTCACGCCGGAGAGGCCGAGCGCGGGATCGGAACTCTTGAGGCGGCCGCGCAGGGCAAGGAGCTTGTCCGCGGGTGCGCTCGCGTTGAAGGTAAGCTGGGCGCTGGCCTGGAGCGAATGCATCATGCGGTCGGCGATGATCTTGCGTATGCTCTTGATGGGCGTGTCTGCGTAGGGGCCGGGGAAGGCCGCTGCGGCGGTTGGCGCCTGGGGCGCTGTCGGCGCGGCTGGCGTGGCCGATCCTGCTACTACCTGTGCCGCTTTCATCGCGGCGAGGTCGGCGAGGGTTGCCCTGCCGCCCAGCCCGGAGCCGGTCTTGGCGGTTTCGTAGAGGCCGCGAAGGACGGCGATATCGCGGGCTGCCGCGTCGCGGGCTGCCGCCGTGAGGCCGGGCCCGGCGGCTGCCACCGCCTCCACATCGCGTTCGATAATCCTGCCGCCGGGCCCGCTGCCGGCGCCAATCGCCTCGAGGTCGACTCCCGCCCCGCGCGCAGCGGCCTTGGCGCGGGGGCTCGCCGCCGCGTGGCCTTCCGCCGCCGCGAGGGGGTGGGTCGCGGGAGGGACAGCCGGAGCCTCGGCAGCCGGCGCAGTCGGCGCGGCCTTCCCAGCCGCAGGCGCCGCCGGCTCAGGAGCCGCCTCGCCAAGGGCAGGCAGTTCGGCCTTTTCCCCGGCCGCGCCCACGATGGCTATGGGCTCGAGAACGGGCACGTCGTCGCCTTCGTTCCGCAACCGCCTGAGCAGGGTGCCTTCCAGGCCGGCAGGGACATCCATCGTGGCCTTGTCGGTCTCTATCTCGCAGAGGACGGTGTCGGCCTTGATTGCCTGTCCTTCCGAAACATTCCATTTGACGATAATGCATGATTCCACAGTATTGCCGAGCTTCGGCATCACTACCACATGGGCCATAGTTCCTCCTACACCGCGCGTACGTTGAGCGCGGACTCTTTCATCGCCGCGAGGGCGCTTTCGTCGATTTTCGAATCCGTTATGATGCCGTCAACTTCGGAGAGCGAGAGAACGTTGACGAATCCCGACTTACCGTACTTGGACGAGTCAGCCACGAGCCAGGTTTCCTGGGCCCTGCCCCTCATCGCCTTGACGATCTCGGAACCTTCCACGAGCTGGGTTGTCATGCCCCTGTCCATCGTGAAGCCATCCGTCCCGACGAAGGCCAGGCGCACGTTGAAATCCATGATGGCCTTGATCGCGACGGGCCCCACGAGGGACTCCGTCTCCTTCCTGAAGACGCCTCCCGTGAGAATGATATTGAGCGAGGGGTTGAGGCGGGCGTAGGAGAAAACGAGGGTGGAGTTGGTGACGATCTGGACGCCCCGCCTTCCCGTGAGGTAGCGCGCGATGAGGGCTGTGGTCGTGCCGGCTTCGATCATGATCCTGTCATCGTCGTGCACGAACTCCGCGGCGGCGCGGGCAATCCTGTTCTTCTCCTCCACGTTGAGGCGCTGGCGGTCGATGATGTCCTTGTAGAAAGCCGGGGCTGCCCCGCCCCGCGTCCTGTTGACGAAGCCCTTTTCCTCGAGGTCCTTGAGGTCGGAGCGTATCGTCACTTCGGAGACATCGAGCTCGCGGGCAAGGGCGGCCACGGAAAGCGAGCCTTCACGCGCCATCCTGTCGAGCATGAAGAGTTCCCGTTCGCTCAGTTCGAAACTCATCTCGGCCTCCACGACGAACTTTCGAAATATTTTCTATACTGTTTCATTTCTCTTTCGTTTCTCTTATAGTATAGATCTGGCTTGAAAGAATAGCAAGTGTCCCTTCGACGCATTTCTCGTTTCATGTGCGCTTGAGCCGATACCTTGGAAAGCCGTTTTTGTTTCCCAGGGTAGAAGCGATACATTTACATCGAAAAAGGGGATAATCATGAGAAAGACTATGCTCATCCTTTTAGCAAGCCTCGCCCTCGCCTCCACCGCGAGCGCCCAGGCTTCGCCGAAGCTGCAGAACAAAATCCGAAAGGCGATGCCTACCATCCGCGTATCGGGACAGGCGACAGCCTCCATCGAGGCCGACATGGCCACCCTCAACCTCGCCATAATCCAGCAGGCCAAGACTCCCCTCGCCGCCCGCGAGGCCGTGACGGCTGCCGCCGACAGGGTGATCGTCGCCATCCAGGCCCTCGGCATCGAAAAAAAGCATATAAGGACGGGCACTTTCAGCATCTACCCCATCTATGACGACCGGCCGGGCAAACAGAACCTCATCACGGGGTACAGGGGCGAGACGGGCATAGCGGTGAGGCTGGAAGACACGGCTCTCGTCGCGAGCACTGTGGACGCGGCCGTCAACGCGGGAGCGAACGAAATACGAAGCCTGAACTACGGCAAGAAGGATGAGGAGGGCCTCCGCGTCGCGACACTGCAGGCTGCTGTCGCCAACGCCAGGACAAAGGCCGCCGCCATAGCGGAAACCCTGGGAAGGAAACTGGGGAAGGCTCTTACCGTGGAAGAGGAGGGCTCCTCCCTGCGCGCCCCCGACACGAGGGTCTACATGGCGAAAGCGATGGTCGCTTCCTCGCAGGAAGCTTTCGCCCCCGGCAGCATGGAGATGAGCGCCTCGGTGGTCGTCGTCTTCAGGATGGAGTGAGGGGAACCCGGGGAAGCTTCGGAATTCTCTCCCACAAAGCGGCGATTTTATGGTATAGTGATGGGATGCCACGCAATCCTGAACTCATGCGCCATAATATCGCCGAGATGGCCCGCGTCCTCGAGGGCGCGGACGCCGAACTCATAGAAGACTTCCTCTACTGCCTTCTCACCCCCGCGGAGGCCGACGAGATGGCCAAACGCTGGGCCCTCGTGAAGGAACTCTCCACGGGCATGACCCAGCGGAAGATAGCCGACGAACTGGGCCTCTCCCTCTGCAAGATCACCCGAGGATCGCGCGAACTCAAAAAGGAAGGCTCGGCCTTCAGAAGGCTCCTCGAGCGGCTCGAGCTGCAGAAATAGGCTTTAGCAGCCGAAAGCCCTGCATACGGTTTGCAGAAGCTGGAGTCGTGCACGGTGGCGACGCCCGCCGGCTCCCCCATCCTACTATTCCCGGGAAGAACGCTATGTCATACTATTCTGCTACTATGGCTAAGAACAAAACAGCTGGCAAGCGCGTGCTCGAATCCCTGGGCTCGGGCCGATGCCTCTCAATCGAGATGGTTCCCCCGCCCCGGGGCGGCGACCTGGAGTCGATCATGGCGGCGATGGAGACGATTCTCCCCCACGATCCTTCCTTTGTGTCGGTGACTGACCATCCCGGCGGAAGGGCCTGGGCCGATTCGACGGAAGGCCCGAGGCGCGTGGCCCTGCGGACAAAACCGGGCACCCTGGGCACTGCCGTGGCCCTCCGCGACGCCTTCGGCATCACGACGGTGCCCCATATCGTTGGCGGCATGGCCGACAGGCTCGATGTCGAGGATCTTCTCATCGATCTCCACTACGCGAATTTCCACGACATCTTCGTGGTGATGGGCGACGACCGCTATAAGCCTGCTTCCATTGATGGACGGGCTTCTCGCGGATCGATGGGGTCTGACGGCTACGAGCATGCGAGCGATATCGTGCGTCATGTCTCCATGCTGAACGCGGGGAAGTACACGCCGCCCGCCGAGGGCAAACCCACCGACTTCACCGTAGGCGTGGCCGCCTACCCCCAAAAGCATTTCGCCGCGCCGAATCCGGAAAGCGATTTGGCCCATCTGGCCGAAAAGATTCGCGCGGGCGCCAGATTCGTCATCACCCAGATGGTTTTCGAGGCCCAACCCTATATCGACCTCGTGCGGCGCCTGCGCGAACTCGGCTTCGACATCCCCGTCCTTCCGGGGATAAAACCGCTCTTCAAGGCATCGAGCCTGGACATGATACCGCGCAGCTTTTTCGTCGACCTGCCCCAGCCTTTTGTGAACGCCCTCCGCGAAGCGCGGAGCCCCGAGGAGGAGAAGGCGGCGGGCATAGCCTGGACAAGCCAACTCTGCGCTGATCTTCTCGACGCAGGAGCCCCGGGCTTGCACTTTTTCACGATGGGCCGCGGAGCCGGGACAAAATGGATACTCGACGCACTCTTCGGCCCGAAAGGCGGCGCGGCGTGAACGAAACCGTCTCCGATAGGGCGGCGCGCCTCGGGTCGATCTCCGGCGGCAGGCTCATCCTGGCCGACGGTTCGACCGGGACAGCCCTCGAGGCTCTCGCTCCCGACCTAGCCTCAGGCGGGCGCCTGGCCCTTGTTCCCCTTGAGCACCCCGACATTCTGGAAGCCTTGCATACGGCGTATTTTGACGCGGGTTCCGACCTCGTCGAGACGGCCACTTTTTCAGCGAGCGCCCGCGACCTCGAGCCCTACGCCGAGGGCTGGCCCGGCGGGGCCGAGGCTTTGTCATATTCCGTGAACAGGGCGGCTGCCGACATCGCGGTGAAGGCCGCCCGGAACGCTTCAGGCAGGATTCGCCTCGTCGCGGGATCGATGGGGCCGGGCGACGCGCCTCCATCCCTCGGGGCTTCCACTTACGCCGAACTCCTCGCCTCCTATCTGCCCCAGGCTCGCGGCTTCGCCGACGGGGGAGCCGACCTCGCCATCGTGGAAACCTGCCAGGACCCTCTCCAGATCAAGGCCGCTATCGCGGCGCTGCGAAGCCCCAAGGGCGGGCGCGGCCTTCCCTTCATCGTTTCGGCGACCGTGGACGGCCGGGGAAGGATGCTCGCGGGCGCCGACATCGCGGCCTTCATCGCCATCGTCGCCCCCTTCAAGCCGCTGGCCCTCGGCCTCAACTGCTCGGGCGGCCCCGACGAACTCGCGGGCCCCCTCGGGGAGCTCGCCTCCCTCTCGCCCCTTCCCCTCTGCTTCATGCCCAACGCCGGCCTTCCCTGTTCGGTGGACGGATGCACGTCCTATCCCTTCGGACCCGAGGTTTTCGCCGAAAAAGTCGAGGCTTTGGCGCGACGCTTCGGGGTAGCCATAGCGGGAGGCTGCTGCGGCACGAGCCCGGCCCATATCGCCGCCCTGAACGCCCTTCTTTCGGACAGGCCTCTTGTGCCGCCAAGGCCGACCGCCTTTCCTTCCCTCGCCTCGCTCTATAGAGCGCGGCATTTCGGTCCAGGCCTTTTCAAGATCGGCGAAAGGGCGAATTCCGCGGGCTCGGCGGCCTTCACCGTCCTTCTCGACGCCGACAACTTCGAAGGCATGGCTGAAAAAGCCCTCGATCAGGAAGGAAGCGGCGCCTCGGCCATCGATATCCATCTTTCCCGTCCCGGCAGGGATGAGGCGGGGGATATGGAGCGCCTCGTCTCCCTCATCGCCCCGAGAGCTCAGGCCGCCCTCTGCCTGGATTCGGGCGACCCTGAAGTTGTCGCGCGCGCCCTACCCCTCATCGGCGGCCGACCCCTCATCAACTCCACGAGTCTGGAGGATCCTGCCCGGGCCAGGCGTGTCTTCGCCCTGGCAGCCGAATTCGGCGCGGCCGTGGTCTGCCTGGCCATGGACGGCGCCGGGCCTGCGCGAACCATCGCCGAAAAAACGCGGATCTGCCGCGGCCTCTACGATATCGCCACGAAAGAATGCGGCCTCTCGCCTCAGGATCTCCTCTTCGACCCCCTGACTTTTACGATAGCGGCGGGAGGAAACGCGGGAACTACCATAGAGGCGATCGGCGCGATAAAAGCGGCCTGCCCCGGCTCCCTCACTGTCCTCGGCGTGGGCAACGTGTCCTACGGCCTGCCCAAGATCACCCGTCCGGCCGTCACTTCCCTCTTCACCGAAGCGGCCGTCCGCGCCGGCCTGGACGCGGCCATCATGGATACCGCGGGCATCCCTAGCCCCGAGGCCATCGATCCTGAGCTGAGACGGGCGGCCCTCCTCGCTCTGGGCTTGGACGGCCAAAAAAATCCGGAGGCCTCAGCGGCCCGAGCCTCTGCAGCCCCAGCCGTCTCAACCACAGCAGCCCCGGCCTCCGACCCCCTCGACGAACTCCTCGCCTGGGCGGCTGGCAGGGCCAAGTCCGGCCAGCGCCCTCCCGTCGCCGCGCCCTCGCCGGCTGCCCCAAGCGACCCGGCGTCGATCCTCGCCGCCGCCCTGTCCAGAGGCGACACGGCAGGCGCCGAGCTGGCAGGGAAAATCCTCGCGGAAACCGAGGGCGCCGACCGGCTCACTTCGATCGTGACAGCCTCCATGGCTGAGTCCGGAAGGCTCTGGAACGAGGGGCTCCTCTCCCTCCCCCTCGTGTTGCGATCGGCGGAAGCGGCGAAACGGGCTCTCGCCCCCCTCGCCGCCTCGGCATCATCGAATGCCAAGGGCTCCATCGTGATGGCGACCGTGAAGGGCGATCTCCATGACATCGGCAAAAACATCGTATCAGCCATACTCGCCTGTTCGGGCTGGAAGGTTGTGGATCTCGGCACGGACGTAGCCGTCCCTTCCATCGTGGATGCGGCCAGAAGCCATGGCGCGGCGGCCGTGGGCCTCTCGGGCCTTCTCACCCGCTCCCTCGCCGAGATGAAGGGCGTTTGCGAAGCCCTCCACGCCTCGGGATCGGAAAGCCTCGTGCTCTGCGGCGGAGCGGCGGTCGACCCCTCCTTTGTCGCCCGCGAAGTCGAACCCAGGCATCCGGGCCTCGTGCGTTCCTGCGCCGACGCCTTCGAGGCTGTCACGATGTTGGATGCTTTCCTGGACAGGAAAAACAGGAGGATGAATCATTATAGTCCGGACTTCGGAAACCCGAAGGACGAAAAACCCGACCAGCCCAGGATCGCGGGCGAGACCAGCCAGGCCAGCCAGCCCAGCCCAGGCCGCCGGATCGAAGCCAGGACCAGCCCCGCCTTCGAGCCGCCCTTTTTCGGCTCCCCCGAAGCCTTCTCCATCCCCTTCGGCGAACTGCTTTCGCTCCTCGAGCGCAAAGTCCTCTTCTTTTCCCGCTGGGGCTACCGCCGCGACGAGGAAAACGAGGCTCTGCGGGAGCTGGAACGCCTTTTACCCGAAGCCGAGCGCCTGGCCGAAGCCAAGGCTGTCTATGGATACTTCAGCTGTCGGCGAAGGGATGAGACGACCGTCTCCGTTCAGTCGGCGGATGGGCAGCATACGCTGGAACTGCCCTTCCCGGCGGAAAGGGAGGGCAACCGCAGGACCCTTGCGGCCTACTTCGCTCCCGGAGGCGATATTTTCCCCTGCTTCGCGGTCACGGCGGGAGCCGGAATTGCCCGCGCCGCCCGCGCGCTGAAGGATGAGGGAAAACTCGAGGCATACTGGCGCCTCCACGGCCTCGGTTCGGCTCTCGCGGAGGCCGGGGCCCAATGGGCACACGACAGGATCTCGGCGGACATACAGTCAGCCGGCGCCGCGATCAAGGGCCGACGCTACTCCTTCGGTTTCCCCGCCTGCCCCGGCACCGAGCACCAGGACGCCCTCCTCGATCTCCTCGGCGCCTCGCGTATCGGCCTTCGCGCCACCGGGGGTCACCAGCTCGATCCCGAGCACTCGGTCACTGCCTTCGTGATAGCCCGCCCCGACGCGGTCTATTTTAACGCATGATCGCCGGATAACCTCGACGATCGGCGCCAGCCAGAAGCAGCCTGGAAGAGTCAGCAACAGGATCTCGACGAGCCGCCGGAGGATCCGCCTGCGCATGACCCGCCGCAGTCGGGAGCCGTGCCGCGCAGCTTTCCGATGATGATGGCTCCCGCGCAGCCGACACCGGCCTTCACCGACAGTGCCCCCACCGGGCAATTGCGCGCGCAGGCGCCGCATTCCATGCAGGCCGCGCGCGACGCGATCAGGGCTTTGCCCGATTCGATGCGGAATACCGCGTGCGGGCACACATCCACACAGGCCCCGCAGCCGATGCAGGCTGCCTCGTCCAGATTGAGCGTTTCGCCGTTTTTCATATAGGTCAGAGTCATTTTTTCTCCTACAGACCGAAAAGCCGCGAGGCGCCGGCCGCGACAAGCCCAAGGGCGAGCGATGAAACCATCGGCCAGAAACTCCTGTCCACTTCCAGGAGGGCTCCCGGCTGGCAGGTGTAGGTCGAGGCTCCCGTGAAGTTCATGGCGAGAAAAGCCACGACCGGCGTCGCGACAAGGATTCCCCCAGCCGCGGCCAGGACGGGCATGTGGAAGAGCAAGGCGCAGGCCAGAGTCCAGGCCGCCCCCAGCGCCGCGCCCTTCACCACGAAAGCCCTCGAGGGAAGCCAGGGAAGCAGTGCCGGAAAAATCAGGGTTCCCACCGGGATGACGCCGAGAAGGAGTATGGCGGCGGGGATCGCGCGCGCCAGCCAGCCTTGCGCGGGAAGCGCGAAAACGGCAGCCAGCGCCAAGGCTCCGGGAATAATCGGCCAGGAATGGGCTATTTCCACGGGAGCGACGGTCATGCGATCCCGCAAATTGAAGGTGACCTCCCTCATGGCGGCGCTCTTGACGCGACCCGCAGCCAGCCACGCCCCGATGTCGGCGGCGCGCACCGGCCCCCACTCGACGCGGAAACCCGATTTCCTCAGCACTTCGGGAGCGGAGACGCCCGGCGCCCCGAGCTGGGGCAGAATGAGGCCGCGATGCGAAACGAGATCGGCCAACTTCACTTTGGCGATGCGCGACACAAGCTCAGCCGTGCCGAAGCTGCCCTTGCCCGCCGCGCACCATACATTGATGCCCTTGGTATCGAGGACAAGAATCCAGCCGTCCAGCCCCTCGAGATTCGAGCGCAAAGCGTCGAAGCTCAGCTTATAGTTTGCGCTGACGAACACCGGCGAATCCTGGTTCGGGCTGCCCACGGCGTAGATTCCCGGCAGGACGCTGTAGCGCATCCGGCCGACGCCCCATCGCGCCTTGAGCCCGCCCAGCCTGTCGCCTCTGTCCAGGCTTGTCGCCACGACCGGTATCGTCCTGCCACCGTAGACCATAAAGCGCTTTACCCAGGGCTTCTTCAGCTCTTCCAGAACTATGAAACCCGCCTGGGCCTCGGCCTTGGCCTCGCGCTTCAGAAGCAGGTTCATCGTTCGGCCGCCACGGATTCACGGCAGCAGCCGCCCGGCTCGCCCGACCCGCCCGATGCGCCCGATCCCTCCGCGAAGCGCCAGGCGCGCATGGTCGTGGCGAACAAGGGAAGGGCTGCCATAAGCATATCTTTTTCACCTGCCGGAAGCGATGCGAGGAGTCTTTCGTAGTAACGATCGCAGAGATCGTTGATCGAATCGGCCTTTTCCCGCCCCGAGGCGCTGAGGCTGACGAGCTGGCGCCTGCGGTTGTCAGGATCTTCCCTTCTATCCAGGATTCCCGCCCTGACAAGGCCGTCCACCGTGCGGGATAGCGTCGAGGCGTCGAGTTCGAGAACGACGGCCAGGTCCCCGACGCTGGCCTCGCCCGCCTCTTCCACCGCGAGAAGCAGGTGGCACTGGGCCGGTGTCACGCCGCAGCATTCTGTCTGCGCGATGAGGGCAAGCTCCACCTGGCGCTCAAGCGCCCTGAGTCCCTTGCGAAAACTGCGGATCGAAACATCTGCCATATATACTCCCGCGCCTCGATCAAGGCGTCATGATCATGATTGATGCATACTGCATTAATTGTCAATACCATTGTTTGCTTGTTACAGGCTTCTGAATACCTGGTGTCGAGGCGATTCACTCGCTGGCCGCGTGATCAGAATGCCGGCACCACTCCGTCGCCAGCAGGAGGCGGCCTCGGATGGACGCGTCGCATCAAACCTATATGCTTTATAATAGACGCGAATATCGTCATAGAGGCTCGCCACTTGCCCAGCCCGCCCCGCGCCGATATTCTTCAACTATGGAAATTCCCCTCTCCCTTAAAAAAACGGCCGACGGCGGCCTCGCCTACGGCATTCCCCTCTGGTACCGCGTCATGACGGCGGCCATGATAGCCGTCGTAGCCTCGGGCGTCTTCATATCGGGAGGCTCGCCCGGCATCATCGGCTGGATAGTCCTCGTCCTTCTCCTTCTGGGACTCCTCTACGATGAGCGCTGGATTTTGGACCCCAAGGCCGGGCTGATCCGCCATTTTGGCGGCATTTGGCCCTTCGCCCGCGAGATGAGAGTGGATTTCAGCGACATCGAAGGATTCAGCCTCGGGGCCTTCGCCCGCGGCACGGTGCCCGGCTCGGCCGGCGAAACCAAGGAAGAGGAAAAGGCCTTCGCCATGATGAATGGAAAGGATTCTGACCTAGGGGAGAAACCCTCGCTTTTCAAGTCGATGGGGCGCAAACCTTACATCAACCTCCTCTTGCGAACGAAGTCAGGCGAGGCCTATCTTATCGACACAGTGCCCGCCCGACGCGGACTCAGGCTGAAAAAGGCGGGAGAGGCAATGGCAGAGGCCTGCGGAAGCGTCTTTTCGGATAAAAAATAAGGGCGGCCGCGCGAAGAACTTCGTGCGAAGTTCCTCGCGAGCCGCCCCTTTCCCATCAAAACAAACAAGAATTCCTCAATCCCCAGTCGCTGGCTCTCACTCCGGCTTGTGGTAGAGGAAGCAGGCCACCTGGTGTCCGGCCTCCGTCTCCTGTAGCTTGGGCCTCATCTTCTGGCATACATCCATCCGCTTCGAGCAGCGATCGTAGAAATAGCAGCCGGGGCGCTGCTTGTCCGGCGAAGGCACGTCGCCCGTGAGGATGATGCGCTGGCGCTTGGCCTCGATCTTGGGATCGGGGATGGGCGCGGCCGAAAGCAGGGCCTGGGTGTAGGGGTGCATCGGCTTCTTGTACAGATCCTTCGAACCAGAAATCTCCACAATGAGCCCCAGGTACATGACAGCCACCCTGTCGGAGATGTACTGGATGACGGCGAGGTCGTGGGCGATGAAAAGATAGGTGAGCCCGAACTCGGCCTGCAAATCCTTGAAAAGATTGAGTATCTGGGACTGGATGGACACGTCGAGGGCGGAGACCGGCTCGTCGCAGAGCATGAGCTCAGGCTGGAGGGCCAAGGCCCTCGCAATACCGATTCTCTGCCGCTGGCCGCCCGAGAACTCGTGGGGATAGCGGTTCTTGAAGAAGCGCGAAAGCCCCACACGCTCCATGAGGTTTTCCACCCTGTCGTTGCGCTCTTTCGTGCCCATGTCGAGAAGGCCGCGCTGCTGGAAAATCCGCATCGGCTCGGCGATGATGTCGCCCGAGGTCATGCGGGGGTTGAGGGAGGCATAGGGATCCTGGAAGACCATCTGCATGTTCTTGCGCGCGGCGAGGAGGTCGCGGGAATTCATCTGCGTGAGGTCCTTCCCCTTGAGCCAGACTTCGCCCGCTGTCGGCTTGTAGAGCTGGGCTATGGCGCGGACCGTCGTGGACTTTCCGCAGCCCGATTCGCCCACGAGGCCGAGGGTCTCGCCCTGTTTTATCTGGAAGTCGACGCCGTCCACCGCGTAGATGAATCCCTTGCTGTTCGAAAGGAATCCCCCCTTGGTGGGGAAATGCATCTTGAGTCCCTTCACGTCGAGAAGCGTTTTCCGGTCAGTCATTTCTTTTCCTCCGAATAGAGCCAGCAGGATACGGCGCGGCCGTGTTCGAGGCTGGCTGATGCCGGATACTTCTTCCTGCAGATATCCATCGCCTTTTCGCAGCGAGGATAGAAGGGGCAGCAGTCGGGCAGGTCGATCACGTTGGGTGGCTGGCCCTGGATGGAGTAGAGGCGCTCGGTGTTTTCCCTATCGAGGCGGGGAACGGAACGGATAAGGCCGACGGTATAGGGATGCTTGGGATCCTCGAAAATGACGTCGGTGGGGCCGCGTTCGACGATGCGCCCCGCGTACATCACGCAGAGGGTATCGCACATGCCTGCCACGACACCCAGGGAGTGGGTGATGAGGATAACCGCCGTGCCGAGCCTCGTGGTGAGCTCCTTCATGATCTCGAGGATCTGGGCCTGGATAGTGACGTCCAGGGCGCTCGTGGGCTCGTCGGCGATGAGGATCTCGGGATTGCAGGAGAGGCTCATGGCTATCATCACGCGCTGCCGCATGCCGCCCGAAAACTGGTGCGGATACTGATCGATGCGCTTTTCGGGAGCCGGGATTCCCGCGAGTTTCAGCATATCGATGGCCTTCGCCTTGGCGGCTGCCTTGTCCAGCCCCTGATGGAGAACGATAGTCTCGATCATCTGGGTCGATATCCTCAAAAAGGGATTGAGGGAGGTCATCGGGTCCTGGAAGATCATCGAAATCTTGTTGCCACGTATCTGGCGTATCTCCGCCTGGGGCATGGCGAGAAGGTCCTTGTCATGGAAGAGCACCTGGCCGCCCGCAATCTTGCCGGGGGGCATGGGGATGAGGTTGATGACCGAAAGGTTCGTGACGCTCTTGCCCGAACCGGACTCGCCCACGATGCCAAGGGTTTCGCCCTTGTGCAGGTCGAAACTGACGCCGTCCACTGCCTTCACGAGGCCTTCGTCGACGGTAAAATAGGTTTTCAGGTCTTTGACCTGGAGAATGACTTCATTGGTCATGGCTTCGCTGCTCCTTGCTCAGGTTCGGTTCTTGCTCTGCGGATCCAGGGCGTCGCGGAGGCCGTCGCCGAGGAAGTTCATGCAGAACAGGAAGAGTGTCATCTCGATCGCGGGCGCCAGGAGCTGCCAGGGATAGAGTTCCATCGTGTTGGCGCCCTCGCTGACGAGGGAGCCCCAGGAAGAGAGCGGGGCCGAGACACCCATGCCGAGGAAGGAAAGGAAGGACTCGCTCATGATGAAGCTCGGCAGCGAAAGGCTCGTGAAGACGATGATGACGCCCAGGGCGTTGGGCAGAAGGTGCCTGAAGATGATCCTCCCCGGCCCCGCGCCCATGGAGCGCGCCGCTTCCACAAACTCCGAATTCTTCAGGCTGATGATCTGGCCGCGCACGACGCGGGCTATCGTCAGCCAGGATACCAGGGCTATTCCGATGAAGAGGATGACGACAGAGTCCTGCCCCTCCTTCCTGAAGAGCGCCATCAGGATGATGACGATGAGCATGTAGGGAAGGCCGTACATGATGTCCACGAAGCGCATGATGAGGTTGTCGAACCATCCGCCGACGTAGCCCGAGATCGCCCCGATGATGACGCCCACGAGGACGGCAGTGAGGGTTCCGATGAGACCCACCATCATGGAGATGCGCGCGCCGTAGATAGTCTTGGAGAGCATGTCGCGGCCGAGATAGTCAGTCCCCAGGATATAGACCTTCTTGTTGTCGGGGTTGGTCTTCATCTCGACCTTCATCTTCTCGATTTCGGCGAGGTCCCGCTCCAGATCGGGCTTCAGGCTGTCCATCCCGTCGTTTATCCTCTCCTGGAGGATCTTCGCGTGGGCTTCAACATTGTCGAGGGCTATCTCGCCCGCGGGCTTGAAGGAGGGAGGCAGGTTCGTATGGGTCAGGACCTGCACCCTGTAATCGTGGAAGGGAAGAAGTGGAGCCGCTATCGCGATGACGGCATAGAATATGACGATCCAGAGGCTCACGAGCGCCATCTTGTTGCGCCTGAGCCTTTTCCAGGCGTCGGCCCAGAGCGATATCGGTTTCATCGCCTGGTTGAATTCGTTTACAGCGTTTCCTTTTTTTTGTGCCATGTCTGGTTCCTCCTCACTTGTACGAGATACGCGGGTCGAGGAACCCGTACACGATATCGACCACAAAATTCATGGTGACGAGTATCAGCGAATACATGATGACTTCGCCCATGATGAGGGTGTAATCCCTGTTGATGGCCGACTGGACGAATACCCGGCCGATGCCGGGAATGGCGAAGACGGACTCGACAACGAGGGAGCCCGTGATGATGCCCGAAAAGGCCGGCCCCAGGTAGGACACCACGGGGAGAAGACCGCCCTTGAGCACGTGCTTGCCGATTACGACCCGCTCGGAGAGACCCTTGGCTCTGGCCGTCCTGACATAATCGGAGCGCAGCACCTCGAGGATGGAGGCTCGCGAGAGGCGGGCGAGGTAGGCGAAATAGGGGAATGAGAGGGTGAGGGCCGGCATGATGAGGGTCTTGAGCCCGTCGCGGCTCGTGATCCAGCCCGAGATCGGCAGCCATCGGAGCTTCAAGCCCAGGACAAGCTGAAGTATCGGCCCGATGACGAAGAGAGGAACGGAAATCCCGACCACGGCGAGCGACATGGCCGCGTAGTCCTGCCACCGGTTCTGTTTCAGCGCCGAGATTATTCCCACGGCTATACCCGCCACGAGAGCCATGGAGAGGGCGATCGAACCGAGCATCATGGAGTTGGGCAGGGTCTGGGCGATGAGCTCGTTCACCGAGGCGTCGCGGTACCTGAAGGAAGGACCGAAGTCCCAGTGCAGGACGTCATTGAGGTAACGCAGGTACTGTTTGCCGAGCGGCTCGTCCATGTGGTATTTCTTGAGCAGATTCTGCAGCACCTGTTCGGGCACCTTCTTCTCGCTCGAGAAAGGTCCTCCGGGCGCGAACCGCACCAGGAAGAAACTCAGGGTCACGATCACGAACATGGTCGGGATCAGACTCAATAACCGACGGATGATGTACTTTGACATCATACCCTCCAAATAGGGAATACCCTCCCTGAAACAAGGGAGAAAACCTGTGCCACAGGCCGGATTGAATGGAAATTTGCCGACGTAGAGCACAAAAAAGGGGAAGCGCCGGAGCGCTTCCCCGTCCAGGGGGAATTATATCTCCCCTTGGAAATTACGGCTAGACCGTAATTCTATTTCTTGTAGATGAACTTCGGCACGTGGAACCCGAGCGGGTTCGGATACCAGCCGCCCCACTTCGTGGTGTCGATCATGTCCTGGTTGGTGTAGTGGTAAATGGGGATGAATGCCTGATCCTGGGTGAGAAGGACCTTCTCTGCTTCCATGAGCAGCTTCATGCGCGCGTCGCCCGTAGCGACAACGGCAGCCTCGATGGCTTTGTCGAATGCGGGATTGGAATAGACGCCGTCATTGTTGCCGCCGCCGGTGACGAAGAGGTCGAGCATGGTGTTCGGGTCGAGATAATCGCCGATCCAGCCGTGGCGGGCGAAGACATAGTCATGCTTGGAGCGCAGGGAGAGGAAGGAGTTCCACTCCATGTTCTCAACCTTGACCTCGATGTTGAGGTTCTGCTTCAGCTGCTGCTGCACGTACTCGGCGATCTTCTTGTGGCCTTCGTTCGTGTTGTAGATGTAGGTGAGGGGAGGGAAGCCCTTGCCGTCGGGATAGCCGGCCGCGGCGAGGTATTTCTTGGCCGCTGCGGGATCATAGCCGACGCCCTTCTGGGGGGTATAGCCTGCCATGGCGGGGGTGAAGGCATCGGTGGGGATCTGTCCGCCCTTGACGACCTTGTCGATGAGGGTGACCTTGTCGATGGCCGCGGCGAAAGCCTTGCGGACGTTGACATCAGTGAAGGGGGACTTCGTCACGTTGAAGGACAGATAGTAGGTGCCGAAACGGGCGGAGAGCTGATAGTCCTTGCGGAGCTTGATCTCGTCGATGAGGTCGAGGGTGATGCCCACCTGCCAGTCGACGCCGCCGGCCTTGTACATTTTGTAGTTGGTCGTGGAGTTGTCGGAAGCGAGATACTTGATGCTCTTGAGCTTTACGTTCTTCGCATCCCAGTATTTCGGGTTCTTCTCGACGAGGACGTAGTCCTGGGGCTTCCACTCCTTGAGGATGTAGGCTCCGGTTCCGACGTAGTTGCCCGGCTTGGTCCAGTTGGTGCCATGCTTCTCGATAACCCACTTGGGCAGGGGCGCGAAGGCGTGGTGGGCCGTCATGCCGACGAAGTAGGCGGCGGGACCGGCGAGCTGTACCTGGAATGTCTTGGCGTCGAGCGCCTTAATGCCGACATCTTCGGCCTTGCCCTTGCCAGAGTTGTAGGCGTCGGCGCCCTTGACCACCATGCCGATCATCCAGCCGTAGTCGGATGCCGTCTCGGGGGCGAGGGTGCGAAGCCAGCCGTACACGAAATCGTTGGCGGTTACGGGGGTTCCGTCCGACCAAAGCGCGTCCTTGCGGATCTTGAAGGTGACAGTGAGGCCATCGGGGCTGGTTGTCCAGCTCTCGGCCATGGCCGGGATAGGCAGGCTCGTGCGGGGATCATAGACCGTGAGGCCTTCGTTCAGAGCGAAGTCGATGTTCGACGAGGTGGTGTCGGTCATCAGGCTCGGGTCGAGGGTCGCCGGTTCGGCTCCGTTCGCAATGATGAAATCCTGCGCACTGATTGAACCAACGAGAGCGAGAATCGCGAAAAGAACAATAAGACTCTTTTTCATTCGTACCTCCTGTGTAATAGTACTCGTAGAACTATATACTTGAGCTTCCAGGAATGCAAGTTCAATTTTCATGGAGTGTTTATGTTCACATTCAACGCGCCTACGCGCCTGATCTTCGGAAACGGGGTCGCCGACACCGCGGCCAGGGAAGCAGCGGCGACAGGGGCCCGCAAGGTTCTCATCGTGACGGGGCCCGGAAGGACTGCGGCTTCCGAAGCCCTCGCCCGGCTTAAAAAGGGCCTGGAGGCCGAGGGGCTGGGCTGGGCGCATTACGCCGGGGCGGGGTCTGACCCCAGCACCGACATGGTCGACGAAGGCGTGGCGCTCTATAAAAAGGAATCCTGCGATTCCATCCTCGCCTACGGGGGAGGCAGCCCCATCGACTGCGCCAAGGGCATCGGGGCACAGGCCGGCGAAGGCCGGCCTGTCAGGGACTTCATCGGCACAGGCCTTGCCTTTTCGGCGCCGGTTCCTCCCCTCATCGCCCTGCCCACCACGGCGGGTACGGGGTCGGAAGTGACGAACGCCGCCGTATTCACCTTCATGGATGGTGGGCAGAAAGTGAAAAGGGGAACGGCGGGCACAAGCCTATTCCCCCGGATAGCCCTCGTCGATCCCCTCCTGCAGGTTTCCATGCCGCCCGAACTCACCGCGGCGACGGGCATGGACGCCCTCACCCACGCCGTCGAAGCCTACGTGAGCCGTTCCCACAACCCGGTGGCCGATATTTTCTGCCTGGAATCGATCCGTCTCATCGGGGAAAACCTGAAGCGGGCATACCGGCACGGGGAGAACCTGGAAGCGAGGGCGGGCATGGCTCTGGCTTCGACCCTGGCCGGCGTCGCCCTGTCACAGGCCGGCCTCGGGATGGTCCACGGCTTCGCCCACGCGGCGGGAGCACTGGGAGGCCTCGCCCATGGGCTGGCCAACGCCATTCTCCTGCCCTACGTCATGCAGGCATGCATCCCCG
Organism: uncultured Treponemataceae bacterium; assembly: GCA_964468155.1. Taxonomy (GTDB): domain Bacteria; phylum Spirochaetota; class Spirochaetia; order Treponematales; family Rectinemataceae; genus CAYXUF01. The sequence goes on along the minus strand of CAYXUF010000005.1, from coordinate 22,731 downwards.
ACGCATCCATACGGCTCGCGGCCATCGGACGGGCCCTGACCGGCCGGCATTCGGCGACGGCTATCGACGCCGTGGCCGCCATGGCCGACCTGGGCGGCGAGATTGGCGTTCCGCCCAATCTGGCCGCGGCGGGCATTCCCGAGTCATTGCTGGGCGCGATTTTCGACGACGCGAAGACCTACAAGCGCAGGCCGCAGAGCCCGCACGCCTTCACCGACGAGGAGCTGAAGATTCTCCTCTACAAGGCTTGGTCGGAGAACATGGCCGAGTGAGTGAGGCGCGAACCTGATTGCGTCTTTTCAACCTCGATGCAGGCCGGAATGCGGGACCTCAAGGCTGCCACGTGGGATACGATGCCTATCACCCGCGAGCCGCGGATCATGTCGAGCACGGAAATGGCGCGGTCGAGAGCCTCATCGTCGAGGCTGCCGAAGCCTTCGTCGATGAAGACGGCGTCGAGCGAGACGCCGCCGTTCTGCTCGCGGATGGAATCGGCGAGGCCGAGGGCGAGGCTGATCGAGGTGAGGAATTTCTCCCCGCCCGAGAGGGTGCCCGTGGGGCGGTCCTGCCCCGTCCACGCGTCGAGGACACGAAGCCCGAGGCCGATCCTGCCGCGGGACGAGCCTTCGTCGGGCTTGAGATAGTAGCGGCCGTCCGACATGCGCGAAAGATGGATGGAAGCGCGCATCGTCACTTCGCGGAAATACATGGCCAGAACGAAATTCTTGAAGGGCAGCTGCCTGCCGGAGATGGCGCCTCGCAAAAGCTCGGAGAGGCGGTAGAGGCTTCGGTTCCCTTCCTCCAGCGACAGGCGCTGGGCTTCCAGGGCTGCGCGGCGCGCGAGGGTTCCCTCGAGGCGGGCTATGGAAAGGCGAAGCTCGTCACAGCGCGAGCGCGCCTGATCGAGGGCAGCCCGAGCCTCGACCGTGGCGGCTTCGAGCGCCGCTATGTCGGCCGCCGCCTTTCCAGGCGCAGCCTCGCCAGGCGTATCCTCGCCGGGAGCCGGAAGGTCGGCTGACAGGGAGGCGGCCTGTGCCTTCGCCGCCGCGAGAGCCTCCCTGTAGGCTGAGACCGCCTCCTCCTCGGCGGCGAGGGCCGCGGGTGAGAGCTGAAGAGCCTGCGCGCTGGCTATGGCCGGGGCGAGGTTGCCCTGGCCTTCGTCACTAAGGAAGCCCGCATGGACAAGGGCTTGGGAAAGGCGGCCGAATTCTTCGGACAGGGCGGCAATGGCCGTCGCCTTTTCGATTTCGAGGGTAGCGAGCTTCGTTTTCAGCTCGGCCACGGCGCGTTCCCATGCCAAACATTCGGATTCGAGCCTTACTTTCTCCTCGTCGAGGGACGCAAGCTCGCGCAGCGCCGCTTCAAGCCTCGGGCCGGGATCTTCCGCTCCCGAATCGCGCTCGGCCTCCTCGCGGATAGTCTTCTGCCTCAAGAAGCCAAAACGCGCATCCTCAGCCTGGGCGCGGAGCTTTTCGAGTTCGGCCACCCGCCCGGCAAGCGCTTTTTCGAGGCTGGCGATTTCCTCGCGCCGGGACTCGAGGCGGGAAACCTCGGCGCGGGCATCGGCGAGAGCATCGCTCGAGCCCTTCGCGGCCCGGGACAGTTCCTCGGCGAGGGACGAGGCGTCATTGAGGTCGAGGCCGGCAGTCGATTCGGCGGCAAGGTCGAGGCTGGACAAGTCGATTTCTGGCAGGATTTTACCGAGCAGGGTTTTGTCGAGCGAAGCCGCCTTTTTTTCCATATCGAGCAGCAAGGTCATTATTTCGGAGCTTTTTTCCTCCAGGCGTTCCCTGCCGTGGGCAATCCTCGCCTCAAGGCCCGCAAGCTCGCCGGACAGCTTCATCTGCCGAGCCCTGGCATCCTCCAGCTCCTCCTGGGAGGGCGAGCCGAAATCCAGAAGGGAGGTGGCGGGAGCGGGGTGCTGCAGCGAGCCGCATACGGGACAGGCTTCGCCAGGCTTGAGCCTGCCTGCGAGGCGGAGGGCGTCCGAATGAGCCTGTGCCGATTCCAGATTGGCCAAGGCTCCGGCTGCCGCGTCGCGCTCCGAAAGGCGCGCTTGGTGGGAAGCTTCATGGTCCCGAAGCGAACGCTCCGTCGCGGCCTTATCCCGAAGAAGGGCTATCCAGCGCGGCGTCAATTCCGAAAGCTGGCTTAAACTCGACGCCGCAGCCTGGAGCCGATCGATGTTGGCCCGGAGAAGGCCTTCGTCGCCAGGTGCGGTTTTCATGCCGGTGATCTTCGCCTTGTCGGCTTCTATGTTCGCGACTTCGTCGGCATGGCGCGTTTCCAGGGTTTTCCAGAAATTTTCAGCCTCTGCCATCGCGGCAAGGGCTTCCTGGCGGCGCTGCCAGGTCTGAACAGCCTTCTGAAGACCGAAGACTTCCTTCTGTTTCGCCGCCGCAAGGGAAAGACATTCCCGTATGCGCAAGCGCCTGGCTTCAATCGAAGGAGTTTCGCCGGACAGGACTGAAAGTTCCGCCCCGAGGCGGGCGGCGCGGTTTGAGAAGTCGGCAGCCGCGGCCTCTGCCTTGGAAAAAGCCTGGATAAAGGGGGCGACAGCGGCCGCGGACCTGGCGGATGCGATGCGCGCCGCCCTTTCGGCTTCGGCGGCAGCCCTCTCCTGGAGGGCGGAAAGCGCCTTTGCCGCTGCCAGCGCCAGTGCCGCCCGCGCCTCCCTCTCCCTCTCGCGCTCCAAGGCCAGCGCGCGGGCGGCCGCCTCCACCCTGGCTCCCTCTTCCGAAGCCATCGCCTCGGCCAATCCGGCCTTCAAGGCCCCGAGCCTCTCTTCCGGAGCCTCCCCCGCCTCCACGTTCAGACTCCCGATCTGCGCGTTCAGCAGGGAGAGTTCCGCTTGAGCCTTCTGCGTCCTCGCCCTGGCAATCTCCGTTATCCGCTCGTGGAGCCTGACAGGAAAAAGCTTTTCCAGCACTTGGCTCCGCTCCGTCGACTCCATCTCGAGGAATTTCTGGAAATCCCCCTGGGGGAGGAGAATGATCTTTGAAAACTCGTCGGCGCTGAGCCCGACAAGGGCCGCCGCCTTCTCGTTCGTGTCCCTCACCCCGTCGGCGACAGGCCTCCAGCCGCCATCAGACCCTGACGACACATACAGAGCCGCGGAAGGCGGCACATCCGTGAAGCCGCCGCCCCGCTTGGGCCGCGAGAAAGGAGCCGTCCGCCTCACCAGGTATGCCGTACCGGAAAGCGCGAACTCGAATTCCACCATCGGCTTGTCGCCCGGCTTCGCGAAATCCGACACAAGTTCCGACTCCGACCCCTTTCGCCCACCCGGCGCCTGACCGAAGAGGGCATAGGTGATGGCGTCGAAGAGCGTCGACTTGCCCGAGCCCGTCTTTCCGCAGATGAGGAAAAAATCACCCAGGCGCGCGAAATCGATCTCCACCCGCTCGCGGTAAGGACCGAAGTTCTCCAGGGCCAGCCTAATCGGACGCATCGGAAGCCTCCCTGGCCATCAAATCAAAAAGCTTTTCCATAGCTTCGTCCGGAGCCTGTCCCGTCATTTCGCCGTAGAAGGCTTTAAAGTCCGATCTGACCATATCGATACGGTCGGAGGCGCTCCCGGCCCCGCGGGCGCGCCGCGTCGCATCCATCCCCGCCGAACCCTCTCCCGCCACGCCCGGCTCAGCCCCCGCGGCGCCCCATCGCAGCTCGAAAGCCCGCTGCTTCGTTCCCAGAAGATGGGGATATATCGCCCGAAGCCGCTCTATGGGGTTCAGGACAGCCTCCTCGTCCAGGATATCCACCTCGATATAGTCATCCCGCTCATCCTCCGGAAGGGGATGAGCCAGAAGCTCATCAAACAGGCCCGAAAGCCTCCTCAGCCGCCGCCTGGGCACGAGGGGGACGAATTCGACGCGGGGTACCCCGCCCCGCACGACATCGACGGCACAAAAACCCGTCTCGGCATTCCGTGAAGCGTCTGGCACCGAATAGGCGAGCGGGGCGCCTGAGTACCATACCCGGGGAGCCGGGCTCTGACGGGAATGGAGATGCCCCAGGGCCACATAGTCGAAGCCCTCGAAAAGCCCGACGTCCACCTGTTCGGCCAGACCCACAAAGGCCAGCTCGCTATCACCCGCCAAAGCCCCCGAGGTAAAACAATGGGCGACGAGAATATTCGCCACGCCAGGGTCCATCGCCCTGCGGATCGCGCCGATGGCCAGCCCCATCATTTCCTGCTGCGAACGCACAGCGACGGTGGCGCGACCGCGGCCGGCCTCATCCCCGCCGGCCTTATCTGCGCCAGCCTCCCCGGAACCAGTCGCGCCCAATTCCCCCCACTCCGCGCTCGCCTGTGTGAGAAAAGGCAAAGCCCAGATGGCGAAACTCTCCGCGCCCGCCCTCGAATCTAAAACCGGCACCACAGAACCCTGCTCCATCGCCACCCGGGCCGCTATGTGCAGGCCCGAGTCGGCCAGCAACGAGGCGCCGAACGACAGCCTTCCCGCCGAATCGTGGTTGCCCGGAATAGCGACGACCTGCAAGCCAGGCGCCGCCCGCCTGGCCGAGCCGAGAAAATGGTCGAAGAGCCGTATCGCCTCCACGGGCGGAATCGCCCTGTCGTAGATATCCCCCGCGACAAGAAGGAGCTCGGGCTTCATCTCCCCGATCTTCGCGACGAGGCTGTCGAGGATAAAAGCCTGATCCTCGAGCAGATCATAGCCGTGGAGAGTTTTCCCGAGATGGAGGTCGGCGATATGGAAAAGTCGCATGCTGCTAGAATGAGGCCCGAGAGCCTCTCCGGTCAAGGGAAATCAGCCGCCGTTTTTGCGCCGCAGGCGACACATGCGACTCAGGCCTCTCAGACGTCTGTGGCTCGCTCCCCGAACAATTCCCCCAGCCACTCGAGGCAGAGCGGCATCCAGGACGAAACATGGAGGTCAGGCTCCCTGCCCGCCTCGCTTGTCTCCCCGGTGGCGAGCGAGAGCCCGTGGCCCCCTTTCGGATAGACATGGAACTCAAAGGGCACGCCCGCTCTCCTGAGCGCGCCGGCGAATAAAAGACTGTTCTCGAGCGGCACGGCTTCGTCAGCCCAGGTATGCCAGAGAAAAGTGGGCGGCGTTTTCGCGCTCACGTGCAGCTCGAGCGACAGAGCCTCGAGAGCCTCGGCCGAAGCGCCCGGCCCGAGGAGGTTTTCGAATGAGCCCTTGTGGGCGAAAATCCCCGACGTGATGACAGGATAGCTCAGGATGAGGGCGTCGGGACGGTTCAGCTTCGGCTCCTCGTATCTGTCCCGGAGCACCCCGAGGCTCGCCGCCAGATGTGCCCCCGCCGAGAATCCGCAGAGAGCGATCCGCCCTGGATGTATCTTCCAGGCATCGACATTCTCTCTCAGCAGGCCGACAGCCCTCGAGACATCGAGAAGCGGCAGGGGATGCCGTCTCGGCGCGACGCTGTACTGGAGGACAAAGGCGTGAAAGCCAGCCGCGTTGAACCGGAGGGCAACAGGCTCGGATTCGCGAGGCGAACGGAAGCCGTAACCCCCGCCGGGGCATATCAGGATGGCAGGTCGCCGTTTATCCCCTTCGAGGACATAGCTGTCGATCGCGGGCATGAAACCGTCTCCCGCATCGCCACGATAGTCGCCCTTGCCCCGATACGGCCTCTCCGCGCCTTCCGCCCCGCTCCACAGCTCGACCCTCTCATGAATCATGGATGGCTTCTCCTTTTCCAGCGACGGAATTATATGGTACCTTTGCGATATAATCACGCGATCTATTCGAGGAGGCTCTACGGTGTTCTACAGACGACTCGGCTCGGCCGGCATAAAGGTATCGCTGCTCTCGCTCGGATCCTGGGTAACCTACGGCAACCAGGTGGACGTCGACGCCGCGGCCGACATGCTCAAGCTGGCCTACGACGCCGGCATCAATTTCTTCGACAACGCCGAAGTCTACGCGGCCGGAAAATCGGAGACTATCATGGGCGCGGCTTTCCGCAAGCTCGGCCTGCGCCGCGGTTCCTACCTCGTCTCCACCAAGCTCTACTGGGGCCTTAACGACGGCCCGAACGAAAAGAACACCCTCAACCGCAAGTACCTTCTCGAGGCGATGGACGGCTCCCTCGAGCGCCTCGGCATGGATCATGTCGACCTCGTTTTCTGCCACCGCCCCGATTCCGAAACCCCCATGGAGGAAACCGTCCGCGCCATGAGCGACATCGTCTCGGCGGGCAAGGCCTTCTACTGGGGCACGAGCGAATGGTCGGCCGAGCAGATCCGCGAAGCCTGGCAGATCGCCGACAGGCGCAACCTCCACCGTCCCCAGATGGAGCAGCCCAGCTACAACATGATCACCCGCAGCAAGGTGGAAAAGGAATTCGCCCGCCTCTACGAGGGCATCGGCCTCGGCCTCACCACCTTCAGTCCGCTGGCCGCGGGCTTCCTCACCGGCAAGTACAGGAACGGCATTCCCGAGGGCTCGCGCTTCGCCCTCCCCGGCTACGACTGGCTCTCGGGCCGCTACATGCACGACAACTTCATCGCCGCCGTGGCCAGGCTCGAACCCATAGCCGCCGAACTCGGCTGCACCATGGGCCAGATGGGCATAGCCTGGGTCGCCCGCAACCCCAATGTCTCCACCGTGATCACCGGCGCCTCGAAGCGCGAACAGCTCGTGGAAAACCTGGGCGCCCTCGATGTCCTGCCCAGACTCACCCCCGCCATTCTCGCCAGGATCGACGAGGCGCTGAAGCCGATAGTGCAATAAAACATAGCGACCTTGATCATTTGGCTGGCACCTGGTCCGAAGAAGAAGCGGCCGCTTTCGAGCGCGCTACCGCAGGGTTCGAAGAAATCGAGGAAGCTCTGTGGGAAGCCAAACAGCAACTATACGATAAAACTACGATCTTATATGTTTAACTTGTGCAAGTTGAAAGTTCAACTTTCAACTTGCATGGTTTTCGACGAAGCTCAGCGTTTTCCTGAACTCTCCCGTTGGCTTCAGGCTTTCCGGCCTCGCCGCCTGGCTCGTGGGAATACGGCATGTGGAACAAATCGCCGGACTTTCACCCGAGAAGTTGACTGTCGTTTACGATGGAAATGAACGGTTTTTCTACAGGGGAATGGATGTCGTTCCCTGGAGGAATATTTCGCTCAGGAATCCCCCGCGAGCCTGACCCTTACCTCGTTCGGTGCGACGCCCAGAATTGCCTCGCAGAAAGAGCGTCCGATGCCCGCAATGCCTTCCCTCACCCCCGCGCGCACGGCTACGTCCGAAAGCGACGCGCGTGCCCGGACGAGGAGATCGGCCGAAAGCTCGTCCTCCATTTTGGCAGCCTCTTCCTTCAGGCGGAATATCGTTTTCGTGATAAGGTTGGAGCCTTTGACGGCGATTTCGATAGTGTCGGTGCGCACGGCGGGCGGCAGGCAGTCGGGCTCGGGAGCGGTCATCGAGAGCAGCCGCGATTTTCTGTCCCACGAAACCGACCAGCGCGAAGGATCGCCCGCGTCGACGTAATAGAAAACATCGGCCCAGGCCGAAAGCTCGATGGACGCCTTCACCTTCACGATAGCCAAAAGCTTCGCCGCAAATTCCTTCGAAGCCGCATAACGCTGCGAAGACGAAAGCACGACGATGCGTTTTTCAGGCTTCAGGTTTTCGACATAGAGCGCCCAACGTTCGGAAACAGTCGGCCGCACATCGTAGGCAATCTTCCACGCAAAGAAGGACAGCGCGCAGAAACCGACAACCGCAAGAACCACGAAAGCGATCCAAGCCCGAGGCCGCCGCATCGATTGCCCCCCCCCGTGAATTCAGAGCCCTATGTCTTTCTCCCAGCCGGCGATGACGGCCCCCGCTTCCTGCCTCAATACCGACAGGGAAGAGAGATCGCCCGACGCGGCTATATCGGACAACGCCTTGTTCGCGATCATGGCGAGCGACTCCTGAGCCTGGCCGCGCCCCGCGGCAAAGGAAGCCTCATCCGCGCGCAGGAAGGCGCGCGAAGCCTCCAGCCATTTTTTCCAGCGGCGCCAGTATGCTTCGGAGGCGCTCGATCCCTCGGCGTAATCGTAGCCCGCCCAGAGCGGCATGAATTCCCCCTTGACGAGAAGCATGGGCTTGTAGAGCGACACGCAGGGATAGGAGGTACCCGTGAACCAGACTATCGCCGAATCATCGCCGCGATACTCCACCACGAAGGAAGCCGTCGTCGCCGATGCGGGGATTCCACCAGCATGGACGCAGAGGCTCTCCATGTGTTTTTTCCAGGGATGCCGCGGATCGTAGGGGCCGTGCGAACGCAGGATATCGAAAAACCTGAGGACGGCGGAGGAATCAGGCGCGGACGCGCCGCCCGCGGCGGCCCCTGCCATGAACCCATCGAGCAAGGAAAGCGACAGGGACCTGCGCTCCTCCCCCTTCGTGAATCTGAGATAGAACCTGTTCTCCATATGGGCCTTGAAGGATTCCTTCTCGCCCTTGCGGCCCGGGTCTGCCTCGTCCGAACAGGCGGCCCTCTCGTTGACGGGCGCGATTTCCTTGCGCGTCTGCGTGTCGAGGCGCTTGTAGTCCTCCCCGATGCAGTAGGCGTTGGAGATGGCGTCGCGACCCTCGATGGCGCGCCAGGCCCAGCGCCTGCCCGCCGTCTCGAGTATATAGGCGCCCCGGGGATCGGAAATGATAAAGCTGTTGTCGTAGTAAAGGGAGCCGCGCAGGGAAGCGTTCCCGCCCTGGTCGTATTTTTCGACAAAGGCGCAGATAAAGTCGACGGCGGCCTTGGCGCTCTCCGAGGCGCCCAGGGCCGCGCGCAGGATGTCCATGCCAAGGACGCCGTCCCTGGCCGGCTTGAAGCGCGAGAACACCGCCTCGTTGCCAATGGCCACGCCCTTTTCGTTCATGCCCATCTCGCCGCCCGCCATCCACGATGGCTTCGACAGAACGAAGGCAAAACCCGCGTCGCTGACAGGATAGCTCCTGCCCCCTATCGTGGCTGTATCGGAAGGCGTTCGGCGCGGTACGATGCAGATCGACTGCGGCTCGTCGGGCTGTCTGTCGGAATTCTTTCCGAAAAACGGACTGATGGACGAGCAATAAAGGGTGTCGCACATATTCAATTCTCCCTGTGCCCACTGTAAAGCTTCCCGCCGGCGGACGCAAGCGCGGCGACACGGCATATCCTTGAGGTGCCGGCGCGGATTGACGACCGCATCGCCCCGCCTTACTCTATACGGAATGAAAATCTCCCGGCTCTACGGCCATCCTCTCCTTCTCGCCATCGCGCTGGCGGCATGCTGCGTCCCGCCAAGCTGGGCGGGGTCTGACCCCGGAGTGGCGGCTTTGCTCGACGCCCTCAGAGACGCCGTCTACGACAGCCGGCCGACCGCCGAGGTGGAAACCCTCGCCCTGAACATCGCGAACGCCGCGCAGGCGCCAACCCTCGACGCGACAGGCAGACTCGTGAGCCTCGCGCAGATGGAATACTACGTTGCGCGCTCCTGGAACGAATCGGGCGACAAGAAAAAGGCTATCCCCCATTTTGAGGCCGCTGTCGAACACGCCCGCCTTTCGATGGAATCGGGCGAACATCCGGCCGGCCTCATGGCGCTTACGAAGCCCCTCTCCGAACTCTGCCTCCTCAAAGACATGGGATTCCTCATCGCCAACGGCCCCAAGATTTCCCAGAACGCGAAGAAAATCCTCGCCATGGAGCCTGGCCACGCCGGCGCCACGATAACCCTCTCCGCCGCCAAGGCATACCCACCGGCCATCTTCGGCGGCAAGCCCAGGGAAGCCATCGAGGAACTGAGCGCCTACCTCGCCGCCAATGGTTCAAGCCTCGCCAAAGACGAGCTTTTCGATATACGGATGTGCATCGGCACGGCCGCCGCAAAGCTGGGCCGCAAGGCCGAAGCCCGAGCCTGGTTCACGGCAGCCCTCGAACTCTACCCTCACAATGTCCAGGCCCTGCGCGAGCGCGACAGGGCAAGCCAATGAACCTCGCCGCCATCATCACCATCTATGCGGCCTTCACGGCCGCAGCCGGCCTCTGGATCCTCATCGTCACAGGCCTTAACGGAGCCTGGCTCCTCCATACCAACCTCGTGCGGCCGAAGCGCTCCGGCCCCCTTGTCAGCGTCCTCATACCCGCCCGCAACGAAGAAGCCAACATAGGCGCCTGCCTCGACTCCCTCCTCGTCCAGAACTACGACAGCTACGAGATCATCGTCTACGACGACGACTCCACCGACGGAACGGCCAGGATACTTGCCCGCTATGCAAGCGAGCAGCCCGAACGCCTGAAAATAATTACGGGTCATCTCGAGTCAGACTGGTACGGAAAGCCCCACGCCATGCAGCGCCTCTCCGAAAACGCCTCGGGCGCCTGGCTCTACTTCACCGACGCCGACACCCTGCACGGGAAGGACAGCATAGGCAAACTGGTCGGCCTGGCCGAGCACTACAAGGCCGATTTCATATCCGGCTACCTGCGGCACAGGATAGGCAACTTCGGCGAGGCTGCGGTTGTTCCCTCCATCTACCTCCTCACGATGGTGGCCATGCCCCTCTGGCTCATCCACTCCATCAAAACCCCGGGCATCTCCCACGCCATAGGCCAGGCGATGTTCTTCAGGACATCGGCCTACGCGGCCGCCGGCGGCTATGCGGCGGTAAAAAGCCAGGTGTCAGAGGACGTCCGCATCGCGCGGCTCGTGAAGAAACATGGAGGCCGGGCCCTCTTCGCCGACCTCAAGGAGGATGTGTCCTGCCGCATGTACGAGGATTACAAAAGCGCCATAGCAGGATTCTCCAAGAACGTCTACGACTACTTCAACAAGAACAACCTCGTCCTTGCGCTGGCCACTGTGGCCGTGCCCCTCGTCTTCTTCATCCCCATCATCGGATCCATCTGGCTGCCCCCCGGCCTCGGCGCCGCCCAGCCATTTTTCAGGTTCAACTGCCTCGCCCTTCTCTACGCCTGGAGCTTTGTCGCCCTCGAGCGCATGCTCCCCTGGTACATACCCTTCATCTACCCTGTCATCCTCGTCAACGTGCTCTCCGCGGCGTGGAGAGCCTACCGGCTCATCAAGGACGGCAAGGCCATAGAATGGAAGGGCAGGATGGTGAAGTAAGATGGCCTACCGGCGGGGCGACCCCCTCATACATACCGCGCTGCTCTTTCTCGCTGCCTCGCGCATCCTCCTCCACCTTGTCGCGATTCTGGGCTGGCCCCTCGTCAGGCTGTTATACCGCTACAGGGTTCATGGAAGGGGCAATCTCGCCGCGGCCGCGAAACGAAGACAGCCCATCATCTTCGTGGCCAACCACTCCATCCCCCTCGACAGCCTCCTCCACGGCATAGCCATACAGCCCCGCCTCAGCTGGTTCACCGTTATAGAAGAAACCGTCATGACCCCCATCCTGGGGAACCTTGTGCGCCTCCTGAGGGGCATACCCATACCAGCCGATCCTGAGCGTCTGGGCGACATCGACGCCGCCATGGCCAAAGCCCTCAGGCCGCGTGGAAGCGTCTTTTTCTATGCCGAAGGCGAATGCTTCCTCCGAAACCAGGACATCAAGCCCTTCAAGCTCGGAGCCTTCTATTATGCCATCAGGGAAGGAGCCCTCATCGTCCCCATCGTGTCGGTGCTGAAGGCCGCTCAGGGGAGCAGTATCGCAAAGGGGAGGATAGCGCCGGCCAGCGGGGTGAGCGTCGAAGCCCACATCCTACCCTCCATCGAAGCGCCAGGCTCGGCCGGCCGCCGCTCCGCCGACCTCCACAACGCCGTGATCCTCGCCAACTCCGTCCGCGCGGCCATGCAAGCCCATATCGATACCCGCGGCGGCGACAAGAGCCTCTACCGCGGCCCCATGCCGCGCATCAAGGGCGTCAACGACAGAGAGCGGTAGGCTTGTCGATGCAGTATGTCGACACTGCATCGACATACTGGTTTTTTGCTATTGCGGAGAAACCCAGATTATATATACTTGTACTTAGGCAACTCATTCCCAAAACGTAGGTATAGTTTTAAGGGAGGCTTTCATGCCGAAAAAAGTGCTGAAAGGTCTTGTACTCGCCATCACCATCATTTTTATCACATTGTCGTTTTCTGGTTGTGATCAGATCATGGATCTGATCGGAATGGGTGATGATGATCCAGGAGGCGGAAATACTACTGAGCTGAATGCCAATCAGGTTTTGCTGAAGAAACTGTTCGGGGCTCTGGCTAAAGCCGATAGCGAGATTATGCAGTATGCACAGAACAATGGTGGAGCACTCAAGCCAGGCTTCACTGTAGGTGATGTAGGAAATACAAGAACCAGGACCTTTTCAACCTATACCAATGCCGATGGCGTTGTTCTGAATGGAACCGATGAAATGACTTTCAATGGAGCTCCGCCCCCACCCCCTGGATCTGAACAAATCGCTGGAAATATGAATATGACCTTTTCGGGAACCATTTCAGGGGGGCCATATACTCTGACACTGAAAATGAATCGTACTCCTCCAGGCCCACCAAACTATACAGAGTGCAAGGTAAACAGCACCGACATGCTGGCGGATTACGTGAGCATGCCGAAATAGCGAGCGACAATTAGAATTCCCTAATTCTTGCTTCGATATGGTAGATACCGACACAAATGTTTGAAAGGCTAAATGTAATGTAGAGAACAGTGCCACCTTCAGGCGCCATTAATGCCGGAGCGCAGGCCTTGTGCCGTTAATGATAGATGCAAACAGGATCCCAGGACGGGCGGGATGAACAGGAAAAACCTGCCTGTCCGTCCTGGCGGTCCTGTCATCATGTCCGGATTCCTGCCTTTCAGACAGAGAAATAATCAATATTGACAGGCCATTAAAGCAGGTGTACTCATAAAGCATAGTTTTAAAACAGGGAGTCCCGCCGATGACGCATCGCCGCATGCTCAACATCTTGCTTTCGATTTTCATAGCCCTTTCAGCCCTCGCTTTTGTTTCCTGCGATCTGTTGGCAGCGACTCCGACAGAGAGCGAGCTCACCAATACCATTGATGAAACCACGTCTCGAGCGCCCTCGATCCGCAGCATGAGCCTCGGATTCAGGAACTCCATGGTGCTCCGCGACGATGGAATCCTTCTGGCGAGCGGCGCCAACAACAGCGGCCAGATGGGGGCCTTCGATCTTCCTGATCGCTTCGACCTGGGAGTGATACGAATTGGCGTACGAGATGTATTCTGCGGCGGAACCGGCGCGATCTTTGCCATGGACGATGGCCGCCTTTTTGTGTCGGGAGATAATTACTATGGTCAGCTTGGCGCCGGTACGACGAGATACGTCGCATCGCGCCTCGTCAGCCTCGGTTCGGGATTGGAGGTACGACAGGTAGCCTTTGCAGGGACCGCCACGCTGGCCCTGGATTCGCAGGGCTCCGTCTGGGTCACCGGTGACAATAACGAAGGGGCTGTCCGATCCTCCGCCGGCATCGCGCTTTCGGGGAATGTGTTCCAGAAACTGTCGACGACGAACTACCTGGAAAACGTTGTAGCCATCGCCGGATCCAGCAGCCACAGCCTTTTTCTTCTCGATGACCGCACCGTCTGGTCCTGCGGCACGAACACCGATGGAAGGCTTGGCACAGGCGATTCTATTGGCAATGTACCGGCTCGACAAATGGGTACTATCACCGACGCTATCGCTATCGCCGCAGGCAAGACCCATTCCCTCGTGTTGACGTCTGATGGCGATCTCTATGCCTGTGGCAGCAACACCGACTACCAGATCGGCTCGGGAGATGGCTCCATGGCTCAGTATCTTTCACCGACACGCGTCATGACGAAGGTTGTAGCTATCGCGGCGGGCGATTATTCCAGCTATGCTCTCACTTCGGACGGGGAGTTGTTTGTGTCCGGAGACAACTCCAGCGGGCAGTTGGGCACGAATACCCTGGACGACGTGAACGGATTCACCAGCATACTTTCGGGTGTCGCTTCTGTCGCGGCAGGCCCTAAACACGCATATTTTCTGAAGAATGACGGTACCTTGTGGGGTACCGGCCACAATTACTTTGGACAGCTGGGCGACTGCACAACCGTGGACAAAAAGCGGCCGGTGAGAATTTATTTCTGAGGCATGCCTGCTTTCGGACAATAGATATAATTAAAAATTCGACAGATAACAGGACAGGCGGGATTTATAGGACAAGTATTTGGAGGGAGATAATATCCCTCTTAATCTTATCTTCTCTACTCTTTACCAATAACTCTTTCCTGTCCGTCCTGACCGGTCCTGTTACCCTGTCTACAAGCCCCACCCCGGCAGCGATCCGAAATCCGCTGGGGATATCGACATCGACAAATAATAGACCGCTGCAGCTTTTTTGAAATCAAGGTTAATGAAAAAATCGATAATTCGACAGAACAGCCTTGCATGGGCAGCCTGAAAAGGCGGGTACCAAAAAGAACATGGACAAAGGGCTGGCTTATATTCTGCGCAAAGAGGTGAGAAAACGCCCATCTATAATGATTCATAATACTATGGTTTTGTTCTACTCAAGAAATGTAAAGCATATTTTTAAGAACGGGGTAACAGGACGAACAGGATGTACAGGAAACCCCGCCCGTCGATCCTGGTCGGTCCTGTTATCGTGTCCAAACGTTAAAAGCCGGGGTCAGACCCCCGCCATATTTACAATAATTAACAATAAAGTGTAGTATCGTAATCGATGACTTTCAACGAACTTATAAAAGCATTCGGAGAGCAAGCCGCCTTCAGCCGCTCCGACATCTCCCTCATGTTCCAGGAAAGCGACGCTTCCATTGGAACGGCCATGCATCGCCTGAAAAATGCGGGGAAAATTCTCGAGCTGAAGCGCGGGCTCTATGCCTTCACAAACCCCTGGAGGAAGGCCGTCCTCCATGCCCCCCTCGTGGCCAATCTCATCTATAACCCCTCCTATCTCTCGGGGCTTTGGGCCATGTCCTGGCATGGAATAATCCCGGAAAAAGTCGAACTGAACACCTGCGTCACCACGCGACCCACGCGAAGCTTCGAGAATTCCTTCGGTCGATTTTCGTACCAGAGCCTAAAGCCAAGCCTCTTCAACGGCTGGGAGCGAACCAAAATTCTAGGCGCGGAAGTACTCGTCGCTACGCCAGAAAAGGCGATCGCCGATTATCTCTACCTCGAATCGGACGAATGGGACGAAGGCCGCATGGAATCCATGCGCTTCGATCCTCACGAAATCGATGCTACGAAACTTGAAGTCTTCCTGAGCGCGACAGGCGAGCTTCGACTTGGGCGCGCCCTGCACGCGTGGCGACGTTATGCGGCCGAGCAGGCCGAAGGGACGGTGCTGCTATGAAATCCGACGCTTTGCGATTGGCGAAATCAGTCCACGATCCTGTCGCGGCAGGAAACCTCATCCGCGAATATGTTCAGGCGCGTATCCTCGGAAGCCTGCACGAATCCCGAGCCTTCGAATCCCTTTCATTCGTGGGCGGTACGGCGCTGAGATTCCTCTATGCCCTTCCCCGGTTTTCGGAAGATCTGGATTTTTCCCTCGAGACGCCTGATGGTTATGATGCGGCACGTTGGCTGAAAAAGCTCAAGCGGGATCTGAAGTTTCAAGGATTCGAAGCGACGGTCAGCTTCAACGATAAAAATGTCGTACAGGTGGCGTGGGTAAGGATAGCCGATCTGCTCTTCCCCGCCGGCTTGTCGCCCCGCAGCGAGCAAAAGCTCGCGATAAAGCTGGAAATCGACACAAAGCCGCCCGCCGGCGCCCGACTCGAAACAAAAATGGTCACCCGGCACCTGCTCTTCGGTATTCGTCACCACGATCTCCCCTCCCTGATGGCGGGCAAGATCCGTGCCATGCTCACTCGCCCCTACGCCAAAGGAAGGGACTGGTTCGATCTGCTGTGGTACACAAGCCAGATCCCCGCCGTGGAACCCAACATGACGCTGCTCTCCAACGCCTTGGCGCAGGGAAGCCCAGACCGCGAACCTCCGATTCAGGCTCCGGAATGGAAGCAAGCCCTTGCCGCCACGCTCGATACTTTGGATTTCAAGACCCTTCAAGCCGATGTCAGTCCTTTCCTGGAGCGGCGCGAAGATTCAGTCGCGCTGAACGAATTCGCTCTGCGGCGGCTATTTTGAAGGATTAGGGATTAGGAGAGGACAGGTAACAGGACAATCGGGATGTACAGGAGATATCCTTGTTTGACCACACGCAAGTGTATCTGCGATTGGTCATGACCAAATTAAGGTACAGTTATCATCTCGTCTCCATATAAGCACACGGACGCTACCCTTGGCGGTATTCATTCCCGAAACCTTCCTTGGCCAATTCATCTTCCAAAGCTTTTTGCATAAACTGGTTCAACGATATTCCCATCTTGACCGCCGTTCGTTTCGCTTTTCTATGCAATTCCGGCGAAATTCGAACATTGAAACTCCCCTTGTATGATTTTTCGGCATCTTTGTTTTTTCTCTCGCATATGTCGAGATAATCCTCTACGGATTCCCGGAAAGCGGTCTTGAGCGCGTCGACGCTCTGTGCCTCAAAAGAAACCAGGTCTTCTATCCCTTCAATTTTCCCATAGAAAACCTCATCTTCGGCGCAGTAGTGCACAGATCCCATATACTCTTTGTAGGTAAGTACGTCTTTCATAGTATTCCCCTCCCCTCCAGTTCTTCCCGTACCATATCGAGTTGATACATCTTCAGTTCATTACCCGGGTGCGGTTTATGCAATCGGATGATATGCCTTGCCGTTTCATTATAAAACGCAACTCGCGACCCAGAGGTCTTGCCCCCTTGGTCTTCTTCATATCCGAAAATTTTGAGCAGAGTACGCAATTCATCGTAGGTGAAATCTCTTGGACGAGCCAGAAATCGCCTCACCAGCTTTTCATCTTTGCTCATGTTTTATTTTACTACGATCCAGGCAGGTTTGCAACTATATTTTAGTTGCATTTTAACAAACACTATTGGGAGAGAACTGGAAGACAGGACAGGCAGGATGTACGACGGTAATATCACGGCCATCCCCTGGCAACTACTGTAGGGATTTTGAACAGTTTTCAACAATACATCTTGTATGGTCGATGATTTAGCGCTATAACATCTACTATGTATATTGAAAGAACCATAACGGACACCATTCTGCAGCGCCTGCGGACCGACAGACGTATCGTTCTTCTCTATGGGCCCCGGCAGTGCGGAAAAACGACCCTCGCTCGCGAAATCATGGAGCGTTTCGGCCAGAAAACCATCATGGTCAACGGCGAAGACCCGCGCGTGCAGGAACTCTGGTCATCCAGGGATCTGAGCAGGATACGAGGGCAGATCGCCGGCATCGACCTTGTGTGCATCGATGAGGCGCAACATATCCCGAACATCGAGCTTTCGCTGAAGCTGCTCTACGACGAAGGTTTCCCCGGATCGCTCCTGGTGACGGGCTCTTCAAGCCTGGATATCGCCCGAACCGCCAGTGAAGCGCTCACGGGAAGAACCTGGACCTATACCCTGTACCCGATAGCCTTCTCCGAACTCAGGCAGGCCATGACGCCCTTCGAGCTCGATGGGCTGCTGCCAGAAAAGCTCGTGCTTGGGCTCTACCCGGCGCTTTTCAGCATGGCTTCGAAGGCCGATAAGGTCGCGCACCTTCTGGAACTCAGTTCGGCCTACCTCTACAAGGATGTCCTGGAGCTGGCCGGCATCCGGAATCCGCGAAAGCTCCGGGATCTCTTGCGTCTTCTGGCTTACCAGGTGGGCTCGGAGGTTTCCTACCAGGAACTGGGCAGGGAAACCTCGATGAGCGCGGACACAGTGATTTCATATATCGACCTGCTCGAGAAGGCATTTGTTCTTTTCCGCATGGGCGCTTACAGCAAGAACCTCAGGAAAGAGGTGTCGCGCAAAGAAAAGGTGTATTTTTGCGACAATGGGATCAGGAATGCACTGATCGACGATTTCAAGGATTGGGAGCTCAGGCCGGACAAGGGCGCTCTCTGGGAGAATTTTCTCGTGAGCGAGCGAAGGAAATTCAATGCCTACAGGGGCTGGTATGGGGGATCGTGGTTCTGGCGCACTCACACCGGAGCCGAGCTCGACTATATCGAGGAGTCGGATGGGCGCCTGTCCAGTTTCGAGTTCAAACTTTCGAAGCGTCCGGTAGGACCACCAGCTTCCTGGCAGGCAGCCTATCCCGAGGCCAGTTTCAAGGGCATCGATCGTGAAACCTATCTCGATTTCATAAGTTAAAAGCCGGGGTCAGACCCCACTACATGAACACCTTGCAGCTCAGCTCGAGGACATTGCGCCACTCGGGCGCGGCCAGGCTTGCCCCGGAACCGAGGCCGTCCTCGTACCAGGTGTAGGAAAGGCCGTAACCCAGACCCAGCTCGAAGGGCTGCGACCGCCAGAAAACGTTGAACTTCGCGATGTGGTTGTAGTCATAGACCCCGTCGTGGAGGAAGTCCTTGTAGTAATCGGCGACGCCCCCCCCCCCATAGTCCAGAGGCTCGTCGATGTCGCCGTAGATGTAGTGCTTCGTTGAAACGTAGGCCCTGGGATCGTCCCCGTGGCGGATAAAGCTGTACTGGAAGGCTCCGCGCCAGCCGGGGGCGAGGCGCGACTCGAGCTTAAGGAGGAGCTCGTCGGAGTTAGGCTTCAAGTGGTAGCCCAGGTTTTCGCCGTCGTTCGTGTAGTTGGTGTTCACCTGCAGGCGGGTGTCGCTGTTCCATGTAGGCGGGTGTGTGTAGACGAAGGGCTCGATCTTCGTGTACTGGGCGGTGAGGACAGCGAAGGGAAGCCAGGGTAGGCTCAGCTTGACCCCGCCCTGGTAGGCGAACATGTTGCGCGCCTTCGACAGCCATTCGTCGAGGCCCGACAGCTCCATCTCGTCGATATAAACCGAGGCGTAGACCTTGCCGAGGCGCTTGAGGAAAACCTGAATGTCGCCGTGGAGACTCATGTTGTCCACATCGGACTGGGTCACCTGGTACTCCACCGCGAACATCATCGGCGAGAGGTAGCCCAGCTCGAAGCGCTTGGCCCCGATCATCGAACCCGAAGCCCCGATGGTGAGCCAATCGAAGGGAAAGAGCTCGAGGCGCTGGATGGCGAGCATTTTCTGCTCGGTGACATCCTTGTAGTTGCCCGCTAAATCGGTGGCCGTCGAGCGATCGGCGCTGCCCTTCTCCCAATTGCCCAACGAACCCACCATGTGTGATACGGCGAAAATCTCCGACGGCCTGAACTGCGCTTCCAGACCGACGAAGGGCCGCGCCGTGCCCGAGAGGGCAAGAGAGCCCGAGCCGACCCCCCAGTCGCGCCGGAAACGGGAGAGGCGGAAAGTGAACGCGCCCGATTCGGTGGCTCCGGCGATATCGTTGCGAAGGTCGAAGCTCCAGGTAGGATATGTCTCCTCCCCATCGGTTGTGGGTAAGGTCGAAACTTTATTATGAGAAGTGTCCCACTCCTTCGTGAAGGAATAGGGCATGTAGAGGTCGCGGTTCACCTTGTCCCAGGTAATGCCGATCGTGCCCCAGAGGGAGAGCCAGGGCTCGGGGTAGGCCTTGATGTAGGGCTGTGCGAGGGAGTTGAGGTGCCAGAGGTCGGCGATGTCGCCGGAAGCCGCGGCGCCCAATCCGCCCGCCACGTCGATCCGGGTTGTGGCATTCACGTTCCCCCCGACCGCCGCCTTGCCGTTGGAGGCTTTCCAGAGCGCCTGCCCCATATCCCCCTTCGCCCCGTCCAGGAATTCGGCGGAAAGGAGGACGATCTCGGCGCGCTCGGAAGGGGAAAAGGCCTCCATCCGCCCCTGGATCGTGGCGAGAAATTCGGCCACCTGGGCTCGCGTATAGGGCTTCACCGACGAAAGCCGCGTGAGGACGCCCCGCAGCTCTGCCGTCTCGATGATGCCGTAGATGGGATGGCCCAGCTCCACGGCGAGGTGGGAACGCGGCGCGGCTGGCGCATCGCTTTCTGTCGAGGGCTGCGCTGCGGCCGGCACCCAGGCGAACCCTAGCATGAGGGCAAAAAGTACAGCGGCGAGGCTCCTTCGAGCCTGTCGCGCGATGGCTTTATTCATAGTGACTGACATTTTATGCGATTGTCGCAAGAATGGTAAGATATAATGCATTGTAAAGGCGATAAGAATTCAGACACGATAACAGGAAAGGCGGGATTTACGAGGAATAAGGGAAAGCATACTTCACTACACGTACAATACTATGTATTATGATACGTATAGGGGCAAAGTATGGATACAAAACTGACCTTGAAACTGGACGACAGAATTATCCGATCGGCGAAGGAATACGCACAAAACAACAATAAAAGCCTATCCAAGTTGGTCGAACTGTATTTCAAGAACCTCGTATCCGAAGATGGGGAAAAAACGAAGTATTCTCCCTTGGTGGAAGAGCTCAGCGGCGTAATCGCTGAGAAAGACCTGCGGGATTTGGATTATGTGGGCTATTTGGAAGAAAAATATGAGTGAGTCGGTTTTCATCGATGCTGACATAGTTTTGGACCTTCTCTGCAAACGTGAGCCTTTTTATCCTTATGCCGCGGAAATATTCACCATGGGCGACAAAGGAATATTGTCACTCGTGACAACTCCTCTTGTCTTCGCCAATGTTTTCTACATCCTGAGAAAATCGCTGGGGATTGAAAAAGCCAAGGAACTGCTTCGGAAGCTGAGGATCATTGTCGGCATAGTGGAAACGAATGAGAAAATAGTTGATCTGGCGTTGAATTCAAGCTTTTCCGACTTCGAGGATGGCATCCAGTACTTCGCCGCGCGAGAGCGTGGTATCCGGAATTTGCTTACCAGGAATATAAAAGACTTCAAGGGAGCCGATATGATCGTTCAGACTCCGGAAGAGTTCTTGAAGTCAAGAAACTGGCAAAAAGATCCCAGGGAAGCATTTGAAAAAAATTTGAGGGAAGGCGGACAGGATAACATGACAAGCAGGATCACCATAGATTGAGTCGATATCATATCCTATAAAAATCACAAAATTTGTTGAAAACAATAGGTAGTTTTTACAATCTAAGAAAATCCCAAGAAGACAAGAATTGAAAGTAACCAAAAAGTGAACTATACTATAAGAATAAATGGTTCATCCATAGAGGGGGTTTTTTATGAAATCCATTACAATACATGGCATCGATGCCGTACTCGACAAAAAAATAGCCGAGAAGTCAAAAGAGTATGGGCTTAGCCAGAACAGGACGGTCAAAGCAATTTTGCATAAATCCCTCGTCGAGGATAAAAAAGCGGCCAAACGAGAGATGTTTGCGGATCTGTTCGGAAAATGGACAGAACAAGAGGCGTTGTCGTTTGAAGAGCGGATATCTGATTTGGAATCCGTGAACGAAGAGGATTGGGCTAAATGACCAAGATACTGCTCGATACCAATGCCTACAGCGCATTCATGCAGGGAGACAAACGTGTTTTCGAGTACATCGTTGAATCGGAAGTTATCTATATATCAACAGTAGTGGTTGGAGAACTTTTTGCTGGTTTTCATGGTGGGGGTAAGCTTACTCAAAACCGGGAAGAGTTTCGATCCTTTTTGCGTAAGGATGGGGTGGAAGTTATCGATGTTACGATTGAAACAGCGGAAATATATGGAGAGATCAAGGCTGGGCTACGTAAGAAAGGTACTATGCTGCCGCTCAATGATATTTGGATTGCCGCGCATTCGATTGAGACTGGCTCCAAGTTGGTTACCTACGATAAGCATTTTATAAGTATTGATGGATTGAGGATATGGGAAGAGTTGAATGCGACAGGATAGCATGACAGGCAGGATTAACAGGACTGGCGCAACATTCCTGTTAATCCTGCCAATCTTGTCGTCCTGTACTTTATTACTATCGTTCACGTGCTTCGAACGAGCTTTCCTTCTTTCAATTCATAGGACGAATCGGCCAATTCCCTCAGTATTTTATCGTGGCTGATGACGATGCAGGCGCGTCCAGGCACGACGGCCTGGCCTGAGGCCGCGAGAGCGTCGCTGGCAGCCGCGCGGCTGCCATCAGCAGCAGAGCTCCAGAGCTTTTCCATCGAGGCGATCAGCGTTTCGTCGAGGTGGTTGGTGGGCTCGTCCAGGATGAGGAGGCGGGGTTTACGAAGGAGGGCTCGGGCTATGGCGAGGCGCTGGCGCTGGCCGCCCGAGAGAGCCATGCCGCCCTCGCCCACCATCGTGTCAAAACCCTTTTCGAACCTCAGAATCTCGTCGAGGATGAGGGCGTCGGCGCAGGCGGACCTGAGATCGGCTTCATCGTACGCATCCAGTCCGTAGGCGATGTTCTCGCGGATCGTGCCCGCGAAGACGAGGGGATCCTGCAGCACGACGCCGATCTGGCGGCGCCAGGAGGGCATGGAAAGTTCAGACAGGTCGACGCCATCGACAAGGATCCGGCCCGACTCGGGCTTGTAGAAGCCGAGGAGAAGGTACATTAGGGTGCTCTTCCCCGAACCGGAGAGGCCGTGGATGTTCACGATCTCGTTCCGGTCGATATGGATGGAAAGATCGACGCCGTCCAGGAGGCCCGTGTCGTTGTACCGGAAGGTCACTTTTTCGAAGACGATGGTCTCGGCGACGTCATGGCTGGCGCCCCCGTTGGCAGCGCCTTCGCTGGCAGCGCCCCCGCTGGCAGCGCCTTCGCCCCGCGCGTCGTCCAGGATGCCCCGAAGGACGCGCAGGGATTCGAAGCCTGTAAGCGCTCATTTCACCCACGTCTAGGAAAAAGAAAACAAACCACCGAAGCTT
>CAYXUF010000004.1:0-97492 GCA_964468155.1 uncultured Treponemataceae bacterium | reverse complement strand
GGCCGACCTCCTCACCATCGAGGAGCATGTCCACAAGCCCCTCAACAAGGTGAAGATGGTCTACTGCGGCGACGCCAGAAACAACATGGGCAATGCCCTCATGATAGGCTCGGCCAAGATGGGTCTGCATTTCGTCGCCCTGGCGCCCAAGGAACTGTGGCCCAACGAAGCCCTCACTGCCGAGATGAAGGCTGTGGCGGCCGCGACGGGCGGGAAGATCGAATTCTTCAGCATCGAAAACGTGGACAAGGCGCTGTCGGGCGCCGATGTCCTCTATACCGACGTCTGGGTTTCGATGGGCGAAGAGGCCAAATTCGCTGAGCGCATCGCCCAGTTGGAAAAATACAGGGTGACGATGGATTTCACCAGGAAAACCGGCAACCCCGATGTCATCTTCCTCCACTGCCTCCCCGCTTTCCATGATACACAGACGGCTGTGGGCCAGGAGATCGAGAAAAAACACGGCATAGCCTCGATGGAAGTGTCGGACGAGCTTTTCCGCTCCCGCCACTCCGTCGTCTTCGATCAGGCCGAGAACAGGCTCCATACCATCAAGGCAGTGATGGTGGCGACGATAGGCGACGTATAATACTTACTCGTAGCTGCTTTTCAGGTCGAGGAAGCTGAGGCGCTCTGAAAGATCCCCGGCTCCCTTGATCTGGCCTGAGTCCTTCGGGATAAAGCGCAGCCTTCTGGATTCGCCTTTTACAAGAAGGAAGCCCGAATCTTCGAAGCGGCCGGCGATTCCCTCGAATTCGGGCGCCACATAGAAGGCCGGCGCGGCTTTCGCCTCGATCGTGAGGAAGACCTTTGTTTCCCCATCCTTTTCGTCGACTTCAACGCGGGCCTGAAGCTGGGCGTCCATAAGGGAACAGCGTTTGGGTTCGGTGAGGAAGATGAAGGTCCGTCTATCAAGAAAACGGGCTTCAACGAAGCAGGCTTCAACAAAGCAGGCTTCAACAAAGCAGCTGTCAGGCTTGAGGGCCGCGTCTTCCAGCTTCATCGACCACAGGATTCCGGCTTTTTCGGCCGGCAGCCTTGTTCTGCCTTCGAAACGGCGAAGAACCTCGCCGGAAAAATCCACGAATGACAGCTGGTAGTCTCCCTCCAGGTCCGCGAATCCATCGTTGACGGCTCGGAGCTGGATTTTTCTATCGATGAGGACGAGAGCGAGGAGAAGCGGGTCATAAAATCGCCGTGCTGCGTAGTGGAGGAGCTTCCAGGCGCCCGAGTACTCGAGGCTCGACCAGCTTGTCACGGGCCAGACATCGTTCAGTTGCCAGTAGAGGGTGCCCATGCAGCACGGGCGTTCGGACCGCCAGTATTCCACGGCCGTCTGGATCGCCATGGCCTGCTGCACCTGCGACAGATAGAGGGTCGCCTTGAAGTTTCTGGGCATCCTGAAATAGCGGAGCATCGTGTCGATGATGAGGCTGTTGCCCCGGGGATGGCGCTGGTGGGCTTCCATCGCGGGCGAACTGATGTTCCTTTCGTCGGGAGCCGCGAAGCTCTCCACCGTCGCAAGGCTCGGGAAGGACTGGAAGCCGAACTCGGAGCAGAAGCGCGGACGCACCCTCAGGTATTCTGAAAATGGTTTTGCCTCGTGCCACACCGACCAGAAATGCATGTCGCCCCTCTCGTCCGAGTGCCAGTTGTCCGAAAAATCGTTGGGCCCTGCCGAAGGGCTCGAGGGCCACCAGCATCGGCGCGGATCCAGTTCCCGCACAACCCTGCCGAGGACGCCTTCCGTGAGCCTGTCGTAGTCGACGATGTATCGCGCAGGATTTTTCTTCGATTCCTCGTACCAGGTGATGGCTCCCAAGGCTTCGTTGTTGCCGCACCAGAGGGCGAGGCAGGGGTGGTCGGCGAGCCGCTTCACCTGGTGCCTGATTTCTTCCTCCACGAGGGCGAGGAAGTCCGGACTCGAGGGGTAGAGGGCGCAGGAGAACATGCAGTCCTGCCAGATCAGGATGCCGAGCTCGTCGCAAAGCTCGTAGAAATCGTCGCTTTCGTAGCGTCCCCCGCCCCAGACGCGAAGGCAGTTCATGTTGGCCTCGACGGCCGAACCCAGGAGGTCGGTCATCCTTTCCCTGGTCCAGCGCGAGGGGAGGGCATCGGCGGGAATCCAGTTGGCGCCCTTCGCGAACAGGTCGCGGCCGTTGACGACAAACTTCATTTCCCTGCCTGTTTCGTCATCCCGGGTCGAAACGCGAAGGTCGCGGAAGCCGATCCTTTTCCGGACGACATGGGGCGAAGCAACTTCGGTGCCTGCCGAATCGGCGGCTCCCAGCGAGGCCTCAAGGTCGTAGAGGATTTGATCGCCCATGCCGGCAGGCCACCAGAGCGAGGGCTTTTGCACGAGGAATTCCATTTCATGGACAGAAATGCCGGCAGGGAGGATCACTCGTCGCTGCCGCGTTACGCCTGAGAGGCTGACAGCGAGGAGGGCATCCATTTCCTTCGGGCTGCTCGCCTCCACCCGCACCGTAAGGGAAAAATCCTGGCCGGGGGCGGAGGCTGAACTACACTCCCGGCTATCGAAACCGCCTGTCGCTATAGCTTCGGCGCGAAGATATTCGATAACCGGCCCATCGCTGCCTATGATCTCGGCCTTATCGTAGATTCCCCCCGTCATCAGGCAGGGGCCCCAGTCCCATCCGCCCATGCATTGGGCTTTCCGCACCAGGTTGCGATGTGGAGACGATACAGGGTAGGTAGATTCAGGGATGGGGTAGGGCAGGGCGGCGGCTTTTTCTGCAGCCGCTTTTTCGGGCGAACGGATCCTCACCGCGATGCGGTTTTTCCCCGGTTTTACGAGCTCCTTCAGGTCTTTTCTGAAACGATTGAACATCGTGGCGTTGTCGCCGAGATGGATTCCATTTACTTCTACCCGGGCTATCGTATCGAGGACGGCTATATCGAGGAAAATCCTGCCGCAGGAGGCGAGAGCGGGGGAAAGGTCGAACTCGCGCTCGATGAGCCAGTCGGTCTTGCCTACCCACTGCACATCCTCTTCGTTTCTGCCGACGTAGGGGTCGGGAGCCACGCATGCCTGAATCAGGGCTGAAAGAATGTCGCCCGGTACGGCCATGGGAACCTGGATATTCCCGCCAATTTCGCTGAGCGTCCATACACCGGCAAGAGATAGTTGTATCACCTTAGCCCTCCGAAATCCCATAATAAATTTCCTTGACAGCTGCGTATAGTGATGCTATACATTAATTGGTTGATTAAATCAACCAATTGAATATGGATCCGACGGCAATCACGAAGGAAGAGCCCAGTGACGAGAAATGGTGATTCGAGCAGGCGGACGACATCCCGAGTTTTCAGGGCTGTCTGGCGCAACCCCGGCATAAGCCGGATCGAGATGGCCAAACTGCTTGAACTGGATAAATCCACCGTCACCAATCAGGTAGGTTTCCTTCTTGAAGCGGGTCTGGTGGAGGAGCTGGAGGAGGGAGAAGCCTCGTCCAGGGGCGGCCGCCGGCCAATCCAGCTGTCTGTCCGCAAGGAATACGGGCGAATCATAGGCATAGAAGTGCAGCTGGGGTTCTGCAAGGCCGTCGTCGTCGATGTGGCCGGCGAAATCAGGGGCAGCATCCACAAGGCTGTGAATGTCGCCTACGACAATTTCACCGACATCGTCTTCGATCTCGTGAAGGAAACGGAAGCCAGGTATTGCGGGGATTCCGTCCTTCTGGGCGTTGGTGTCGGCACAGCCGGCCTCGTCAACTCCGCCAAGGGACGTATCCGCTATTCCGTGCCTCTGGGCATAGGCAAGCCCCTGGATTTCGAGAAGGAGATGGATGGCAGACTTTCCGTCCCCTTAAGCATCGAAAACGACGCAAACTGCTGCGCCTGGGGCGAGCTGGCCTTCAATAAAAAAGAAGATCTCAAGAACTTTCTCTTCGCTTTGGTGGAATACAGGCAGGACAGGACTTCCCTGTCCAATTACGGAGGCATCGGCGTCGGATTTGGAATCGTCCTGAACGGCAAGGTCCATTCGGGTTCCCATGGATTTGCTGGCGAATTCAGGAGCGCTTTCTGTGACGGCAAGAACAATCTGCAGTTTTCCCTGCCCCGCGAGGATTTGGTAAGGCTCAGAACGGATCGTGGGATTCTGGAGAGGACTATCGATGAACTCTCCCGGAATATGGCGATGCTGATCAACACGATGGATTTTTCCCAAGTGTTCATCGGAGGGGATATAGAGGAACTCGACATCGATCTTCCCCTGATATTGAGACGGAGACTCGAGGAAAACTGGATGTATCCCTCGCCCAAGGATGTGGAAATCCGGTATACGAGCCTCAAGGACAAGGCCGTGGCTTATGGTGCCGCAGGCATGGCCTTCGAGCGGCTTCTCGCCGGGCACCGGCTCCTCGGAAGAGGAAGTGTAAAGGGCTTTAGCGATGCTGCCATGGTGGCAGCGTCGAAAGCATAGGATTCCATGCGGGCAAAACCCGCTGCAAGGAGGTTTCCATGAAGAAAGCGATGCTAGTATTCATCGCAATCGCGCTCGTCGTGTCCGGTGTTGCGGCTCAGGGCAAAGTGGTGCTGAACGTCCTCAACTACCAGCAGGCCGACCAGGCCGGGTATCAGGAAGACGTGGCGATCTGGCAAAAATTCCAGAAGGACAACCCGGACATCACCCTCAATATGGAAGTGCTCTTCAACGAGCCCTACCATCAGAAGCTCCAGGCCTATGCGTCGGCGGGAACCCTTCCCGACGTGTTCTATGTCTGGCCAGGCGCCCGCAGCGCCGTCATCCATGAGAAAAAGTTGGCCAAGGACCTCGCGAAGCTCCTCGGCAGCGACTATCTCGGCGACTTCGCCGGCGCCGCGATCAATCCCGCCAACCAGCTGGGCAAATACATGGCCATGCTGCCCCAGTCCTTCACCTACACCTCCGTGATGTACGTGAACAAGAAAATCTTCACCGACAACGGGCTGAAAGTGCCTGAAACCTATGCCGATCTCAAGGCTTCGGTGCTCAAGCTGAAGGCGAAGGGAATCGCCGTCATGATGCTCCCCAACAAGGACAAGTGGCCCGGGCAGTCCTGCTTCTTCTCCACGGTGGCCGGACGCATGGCCGGTGACCAGTTCTTCGATGACGTGCTCGCCGGCAAGGCTTCCTTCACCGACAAGCCCTTTGTGGACGCTCTGGTAGCCGTCGAAAACTTCTACAAGGACGGTATCATTCCCAGGACCGACAACGCGATTGGCTACGGCGAGGGACCCGGCATGTTCGCCGAAGGCAAGGCCGCCATCTTCCTGGACGGCGACTGGAGAACCGGCGCCTACATCACCGATAAAGCCTCGGGTAAGGCGCTGATCGATCCGAAGGCCCAGGCGAGCGATTTCGCCCTCATGAATCTCGTTTCCCTCCCCGGCGAGAAGTTCCCCGGCGCAACCTCGGCCGTGGCCGGCACCGGCTGGGCGATTTCCGGCTCACTCCCTGCAGGATCTGCTGCGGAAAAAGCCGCCGTACGCCTGATAAAGTATCTCTACTCTCCTGAAGTTCAGGCGATTCGCTACTCGACGGGCGCCTATGTTCCGACGAGGAAGGGCGTGAAAGCCACCCTCGAGCCGCTCCCCGCTTCTCTCCCCACGTTCTATGCCGCCAATCCCGAAACCTGCTACGTCATCGACGGCATCAACGGCCTCGACCCCTCAGTGGCCGAAGCCATCAACAACGGCATCGTCGATATCGGCAACGGTACCAAGGATGCCAAGACAGTAGCGGCCGACATCCAGGCAGTGTTCGCGAAACTCAAAAAGTAAGCTCTGGCTCTGGGGCGATCCTTTGAGGATCGCCTCACTTCGGGGCGATGCGACTTCTGTCCTCGCCCTTTTAATTCATCGACGTGAAGCGGAGGAAGCATGGGCAGAGCCTTCAGGATTGATCGCGAAGCGAAGCGGGCATATTGGCTCATGGTGCTGCCCGCATTTCTGCTCTATCTCCTTGTCATGGCCTTTCCCATCCTCCTCTCCACCGTTCTTTCCGTATCGAACTACTCGGGCGGGAAAATGTTCGGAGGGGAAGCCTGGGGCTTTGCGGGCTTCGGCCAATATCTGAGGGTTCTCGACGATCCCTGGTTCTGGAACGCGCTGAAAAACAATCTCTACATCGTCGGCATCTCGGTGTTCGGCCAGCTCCCCCTCGGATTCGTGTTCGCCTACATCATCTACAGGAAGCTTGTCCGATGGCCGGATTTCTGGCAGGGCATCCTTTACGTTCCGAATATAATTTCCATCATCGTGGTGGGGTTGCTCTGGCAATCGATCTTCAGCCCCAACGGTCCCATAGCCGATGTCATAAACAGGATGCTGCGCAAGGATTTTCAGCAACAGCTCGCTCTTGTCGTAGGCGGCCAGTCCCATCTGTCCTGGAGCGATGGAGTTCTCGGGAAGATCATTGAGCTGGGGGGACCTTCCATTTCGGCGATGTTCACCGAACCGATAAGGGAACTGCGCGATCTTCTCTCGTCCTATCCGGCCGACCAGGGCGCCCAGGTGATCAACGATCTTTCCAACCTCTTCGTAACCCGATGGTCGCCCACCTTCCTCAACAAGCCGGATGTGGCGATGATCCCCGTGCTCTTTGTCATCCTGTGGATGTACACGGGCATGTATCTCATTCTATTCCTCGCCAACATGCAGAAAATAGACGTGCAGATCGTCGAATCGGCGCGCATAGACGGCGCCAACGAAATGCAGGTTATGCGCCACATAATCCTGCCTGCCCTTTCGGGAACCATGGTCAATTCGGCCATCCTGGCTATTTCCGGATCCTTGTCGAGCTTTGCCCTCATCCTCGCGCTCACGGGTGGAGGGCCTTCGAGAATCACGGAGATCCTTTCGATATATATGTACAACAACGCCTTCCTTGGGCGGCCCAATTTCCCCCTGGCCAACGCCATCGCCTTCATAACCGTCGCCATCAGCATGGTGCTGATCCTGTTGACGAAAATTGTCGAACGTCGCTTCGGCGGAAAGGAGGAGTGAGATGGCTTCCGAGCGACGCATGAACACAAGGCTGGGAGCGTTCGGAGCCGGCGCCGCCAAGGCACTGGCGTACATCGTCATGTCCCTCTTCGCCCTGATGACGGTGTATCCCCTTTTCTGGCTCCTGATGAACGCGTTCAAGACGACGAGGGAATTTCAGGTCAACATGCTCGGCCTTCCCCGGAGCCCAACCCTGGAAAACTTCAAGATGGCCTGGGATTTCGGCGAATTCGGCAAGCTGTTCCCCAATTCAATCATCTATACCCTCGGAACCACGGCAGGCGTGATCTGCCTTTCCGTGCTGGCGGGATTCGCCTTCGCAAAGATAGGCGCGAAGGCGACAAAGTGGCTCTACGGCTCCTTCATCATCGGGATACTCCTGACCCTCAACTCGCTGATGATACCGCTTTTCATCGAGGTCAACGTTCTGGGCATCTATAACACGCGGCTGGCTGTTCTCATCGTATACATAGGAGCTGGTTTGCCGATCGGCATCTATCTTTGCACCGAATTCATCAAGGGAATCCCGACGGCTCTTGTGGAATCGGCCCGAATGGATGGAGCGGGCTATTTCCGGATATTCTGGAGCATCATCCTGCCGCTTACGGCGCCGGTTGCGACCACCCTCGCCATACTCAATATAACGGCCACCTGGAACGAGTTCGCCCTCATCAATATTCTCGTGTCCAAGACGGAGCTCAAATCCCTGCCCCTGGGAATCTACAAATTTTCCGGATCCCTTTCGACGGACTACGGGAAGCAGTTCGCTGCCCTTGTCATAGGCATGGTACCGATGCTCGCGTTCTATATCGCGTTCAGAAAACAGATAACGAAGGGCGTCGCGGCAGGCGCCGTAAAGGGCTGATCCGAAGCCGGAGGATTGTTATGAGCGACACTGTTTTTCCGCCAGATTTTATCTGGGGTTGTTCGACTGCCAGTTTCCAGATTGAAGGAGCCACCGGTGAAGACGGCAGGGGCTCTTCCATATGGGATGAATTCTGCCGAAAACCGGGCAAGATAATCGATGGCAGCGACGGCGCGGTGGCCTGCGATTCCTATCACCGCATCGGTGAGGATATCGGACTTTTAAAATCGCTCAACGTTGGCGCATATCGCTTTTCCGTCGCCTGGCCGAGAATCCAGCCTGACGGAAAGGGATCGCCCAACGCGAAAGGCATAGAGTATTATTCACGGCTGGTCGATGCCCTGTTGGATGCCGGCATAGAGCCATGGATCACCCTGTATCACTGGGATCTCCCCCTCGCCCTCGAAAAGGAAGGTGGCTGGCCGAACAGAGACACGGCATACCGCTTCGCCGAATATGCCGACATAATCTTCAGAAACCTGGGGGGCAGGGTCAGGCATTGGACGAGCGTGAATGAACCCTGGTGTTCGGCCTTCCTCGGATACAGGGACGGAGAGCACGCGCCCGGAGCGCATGACGAGAAGGCCGCCATAAGGACTGTCCATCATCTGCTCCTGGGCCATGGCCTGGCCGCCAAGGCTTTCAGGGAAGGCGGATACGAGGGCGAATTCGGCATCATCATCAACCCCGCTGCCCCGAGGCCGGCAACCGCTGCGTTGGGCGATATCGAGGCCGCGCGCCGCGCCTCCCTCGAACGCACGGCGCTCTGGCTCGATCCGGTTTTCGGACGGGGCTATCCAAAAGCCTATGTGGAAGCGATGCGTGCCGACTTCCCGATCGAGAATAAGGACATGGAAATTATCGCGGCTCCGATAGATTTTGTCGGCGTCAACTACTACAACGAGGATGCGGTGTCAGCCGTCCCCTTCGACGAAACCCATCCGCTTGGATTCGCCATGGCCCCAACCTGGCAGGAAAAAACGGAGATGGGCTGGGATGTGGTGCCTCAGGGACTGCGGAGAATCCTCGGGCTCATAGCGAGGGAATGGGCTCCGAAGGCTCTCTACGTCACCGAAAACGGAGCGGCCTTCGCCGACATCGCCGATGGTTCCGGATCCATTCATGATTCCAGAAGGATAGAATATTTTCGCGGCCATCTGGCGGCCTGCAGGGATTCGATTGGTGACGGAGTTCCCCTCAAGGGCTATTTCGCCTGGACCCTCCTCGACAATTTCGAATGGTCCTGGGGTTACAGCCGCAAGTTCGGTCTCGTCGCCGTTGATCCCGATACCCTCGCAAGAAAACCCAAGGACAGCTTCTACTACTATCGCGACCTGATCGCCGGCTTCGGGTTCTGAGCGCGACTGCGACGGCGGGTGAAAACGCCGAACGCTGGGATTTATCGAGCCAGTATGCTACAATCGCCTCGGCAGGTAGCATATGAACGAATATTTCGACCCCCGTCCCAAGGCCGAGCGGGCTCTTCTCATCGGCATAGAACTCGACTCAGTGAAAAAAGATGAGGCTCTGAGCCTTTTGCGCGAGCTCGGCGGCCTGGCACAGAGCCTCGGCCTTGAAGTCGCCGACTCCATTTCCGTCAAGCTCAGGGAAAAGACAGCCAGCCTCCTCGTAGGCACAGGCAAGGCCGACGAAATTGTCGCGATTGCGAAGGCTGAGAATGTCGATTCCATCGTCTTCGATCATGCCCTTTCGCCCAGCCAGCAGCGGAACTGGGAAAAACTTTCGGGTAAAAAAGTGTATGACAGAGCCGAGCTCATCATCAAGATTTTCTCCTCGAGAGCCCTCACGAAGGAAGCGAGCCTCCAGGTGGAATTGGCGAGGCTGGAATTCGCCTTGCCGCGTCTCGCCCATTCCTACGAGGATCTTTCGCGTCAGCGTGGAGGCCGTTACGGCACGAAGGGTTCGGGCGAACAGAAAATCGAGCTCGACAGGCGCTCGATCGAGCACCGTATCCACGAGATAAAGGAAGAGATGAAGGACGTGCGCAAATCGCGCGACGTTCAGCGCAAGCGCAGGGAACGCGTCGAGCTTCCGAGGGCTGCCATCGTGGGCTACACGAATGCCGGCAAATCGAGCCTCCTCAACGCCCTCACGGCGGCCAATGTTCTCGCCGAGGATAAGCTCTTCGCGACCCTGGATCCGACGACAAGGAAACTCAGCCTCAGGTCGGGAGGGAACCTCCTCATGACC
Organism: uncultured Treponemataceae bacterium; assembly: GCA_964468155.1. GTDB lineage: Bacteria > Spirochaetota > Spirochaetia > Treponematales > Rectinemataceae > CAYXUF01. The sequence continues at coordinate 87,405 of CAYXUF010000004.1, read as the reverse complement.
GACACGGTGGGATTTGTACGCAACCTGCCCCATAACCTCATCGATGCCTTCAAGGCAACCCTCGAGGAAGCCTCCGCCTCCGATCTTCTCATCCACGTGGCCGACGCCTCCGATCCCGAGGTGGAAATCCACATGGCCACGACAGAGAAGGTGCTCTCCGAGATCGGCGCCGGCGAGCTGCCCAGGATACTCGTCCTCAACAAGATCGATATAGCCGACGATGGGGTGCTCGACCATTGGTTCAGGATCCATCCCGACAGCTTGGCTGTCTCGGCTAAAACGGGGGAGGGGCTCGACAGCCTCGCCCTTCTCATAGAAAGAACCCTCACCTCCGACATGGAGGAAGTCGTCCTCGCCATCCCCCATTCCGATTATTCCCTGATTCCCCTCATCCATCGCGAGGGAGTGGTTATCGAGGAAAAGTCCGAAGATGATCGCTCAATCGTCCGATGCAGAATTCCGCGCCGGCTCGAGGGCAGGATCGGCAAATTTCGGATAAAGGAAGAAAACAGGCAATGAGGGAAATCCGCTCGGCCCTCATCGTGGGCTCTGGGGCCATCGGCGCGGCCATAGCTTCGAAGATTTTTGACACCGACAAGGATGCCGTCGCCCTCTGCGCCTCGGGAGAGCGGCGGGAACGCTATGCTCGCGATGGCTTCATCGTCAACGGCAAGAGGTATTTCTTTCCTTTGGCCGATCCAGCCCCCGGCGCGCCCTTCGATCTCATCATCGTAGCGGTGAAGACCTACCAGCTAGGCCAGGCCATCGACGAGATGCGTCCCTATGTCGGAGCTTCGACAATCATACTGTCCCTTCTCAACGGCATTTCGAGCGAGGATATCCTGAGGACAGCCTTCGGCGGGGCTAAAGTGCCTCTCGCCATCATCATCAGCATCGATGCCCTCAGGGTGGGCAACAGGATAGATTTTAAAAGCGCTGGCGAGATTCGCTTCGGCTTCGAGAAGAACGATCCCGAGGCGCTCGATGAAGATGTAGCCGCCGTCGCTGGATTCTTCGCCGGGCATGGCATCAAGTGTTCGATGCCTGAAAACATGGTGAAGGTTCTCTGGTTCAAGTTCATGCTCAACGTAGCCATGAACCAGTGGTCGGCGGTCCTGCATGGCTCCTACCTCTTTTTCCAGAAAAGCGCCTCCGCGAGGGAGCTCCTGGCGGCGACAATGAGGGAGGTGATAGCCCTCTCCAATGCCCTGGGAAAGGGACTTGCGGAGGACGATATGGCGACTGTATTCGCGACAGTGGACAGGCTGAACGGAAAAGGCAGGACATCGATGCTGCAGGATGTGGATGCCCAGCGAAAAACCGAAGTTGAGGCTTTTGCGGGGGTTGTCGTGGAAAAAGCTCGGGCATGCGGGATACCCGCTCCGATCAACGAGTTTCTCCTCCTCTCCATCAGGGCTATCGAGGAAGGCTACGGTCTCTGAAGAGGGGCGATTGCAGGGGCAGCAGCACCGAGGCCGAAAATCTCACCCGACCAGAACGCCTCCACCTCGCCTTCCTCGTTGGAAAGGATGATGCGGCCGGCCTCATCGATGCCCCTGATTGTTCCGCTCCGCCTCAGCCCCTGATCGGGGTGGCCGACGATAAAGCCGACTTCTTTCCCGAAGGCCCACATGACTTTTTCGTACTCTTCGCGCCAATCTTCCCTTTCAAGCCAGGTAAGGACGGCATTGCCTATCGTCGAGGCCAGAACCCGCGCATCGGGCGAACCGTCATGCACCCGGTTCGTTGCCGCCTCCGCGACTTCGGTCAGGCTTGTCGCCCGAGAGCCCATGGCTGAAGGATAGGCTTCCGGCTTCAGATTGAGTCCAATCCCGACGAGAAGCCACTTCCCTGTCGTTTCGCAGAGAAGGCCGCCGAGCTTCAGGTAGCTGTCCTCGCTTTGCGCGCAGATGCCCATGATGTCGTTTGGCCATTTGACGCGAAGCCGGCCAGGCGCGGCCTTCCCAAGGGCTTCATGGACAGCCAGTCCAATCCTGAGCGGCAGGGCCGCGATGGAGGAGAATTCGCCTTTCATGCAGAGCGTCATGAGGAGGGATGCTCCCGGGGCTCCCTCCCATCTTCTTCCCTCGACGCGGCCTCTGCCCACCCTCTGCTCGTCGGTCATGACGATGAAAATGTCCCCAGGGTTTCCGCGCAGGAGTTCCCTCGCCTTTTCCATAGTCGAGTCGAGGCTGCTAAAATGCCGGATCGGAATGTCCATGGCTCACGATAGAATTTGCCGGGCTATTTTTCAACGGGTTCTCCCTTCGATGCTTGCATTCCATGCGCAAAATTGTATGATAGTGTGCGGTGTGGAAGAGTTCTCTATTGGACCTTTCCATAAAAAAATCGAATCAATCCCAAAATTTCCGGGGAGGGCTGACCATGTGCGGCATAATAGGCTATTCCGGACCACGAAAAACCTCGTCCATACTTCTCGAAGGATTAAGGCGGCTCGAGTATAGAGGCTACGATTCGGCGGGCATAGCCGTAGGAGGAGGCGATTATGGAAGCCATCCCCTCGGCATCGTCAAGGCTGTAGGGAAGATAGCGGCGCTCAAGGCTGCGATTCCATCCGATCTGGATGGAAATTGGGGCATAGGCCATACGCGCTGGGCCACCCATGGCGGGGTTACCTTGGCGAATGCCCATCCTCACACCGATACATCCGGAAAGATTGCCGTCGCCCATAACGGCATCATCGAAAACCATCATTCACTCAAGGCCATGCTCGAGAAAAAAGGCCACGTATTCGTCACTGAAACCGATACTGAGGTGATTCCGCAGCTCATCGCCGAATACTACAAGGGCGATCTCCTCGAGGCCGTGAAGGCCGCCATACAGAACCTCCAGGGCACCTACGGCATCGCCTGCGTCCACGCGGATGAGCCGGGCCGCATTGTCGGCGCCAGGAACGGAAGTCCCCTCGTCGTGGGCGTGGGGGCGGGGGAGATGTTCCTTGCCAGCGATGTGACGGCCATGGTGGCCTACACCAACAAGGTCGTCTATCTCAACGACGGCGAGATCGTGGACATTGGCAGGGACTACTACGCCATCACCGACAGGGAAGAGCGGAAACTAGACAAAAAGGTGGACGAGGTTACCTGGGAACTGGGCTCTATCGAGAAAGGCGACTTTCCCTGCCACATGGAAAAGGAGATATTCGAACAGCCCGAATCGATTGCCCGAGCCCTGTCGGGCAGAATCGACGCCGAGAACGCCACGGCCAAGCTGGGCGGACTCAATATGGAGAGGCGAAGGCTCTCGGGCATAGGACGGGTGAAAATTATCGCCGCCGGGACGAGCTGGCACGCTGGTCTCGTCGGATCCTACCTCCTCGAATCCATAGCCCGCATCCCCGCTCAGGCCGAGCTGGCGAGCGAGTTGCGGTACAGGAACCCCGTCGTGGAGAAGGACAGCCTCTGGTTTACCGTCAGCCAGTCGGGGGAGACAGCCGATTCCCTCTTCGCGATGCGGGAAATCCAGAGGAAGGGCGGTTCCGTCCTCGGCGTCTGCAATGTCGTAGGCTCGACGATAGCGAGGGAGTCGGATGGAGGCATTTACGTCCACTCCGGGCCGGAGATCGCCGTCGCCTCGACCAAGGCTTTTACGAGCCAGCTTTCCGCCTTTTACCTCTTTACCCTCCTCATCGCGCGGATGAAAGACATGTCCAGGGAGGAAGGGATGAAATTCGCGGCCTCCCTTCAGGCCGTGCCGGAATTGGTCGCCACAACCCTCAAACAGCGCGACCACATACAGGCTGTGGCCAAAAAATACTGCATGGCGAAGGATTTTCTCTTCCTGGGGAGGGGCATTCTCTATCCAATCGCCCTCGAAGGCGCCCTCAAGCTCAAGGAGATCAGCTACATCCACGCCGAAGGCTGCAGCGCAGGCGAGATGAAACACGGGCCGATAGCCCTCGTGACCCCCGAGGTGCCGAGCGTCTTCCTCGTATCCGACGGCTACCTCCGCGAAAAAACCATTTCCAATATAAGGGAGATCAAGGCGAGGGGAGGACCAGTCATCGCCGTGGGCGTTGAGGGAGACGAGGAAACAAGGAAGCTTGTCGACGACTTCATTCCCGTGCCCAAGTCCGATCCGCGCTTCTATCCCTTCACGATGGTGGTGCCCCTCCAGCTTTTCGCCTACTTCTGCGCTCTCGAGTTGGGCAGGGATGTCGACCAGCCACGCAACCTCGCCAAGAGCGTCACAGTAGAATGAATGAATCCTGAGGAAAAATAGTTGTTCAACCACCGGTTCGGGAGTATACTGTCGTGTATTTTTTAACGATTTCCAAGGAGGAAATATGAAGAAGGCGATTCTCGCTGCGGTACTCATCGTCTCCCTGGCCCTAGCAGGCTGCGCAAGCGGCGCGAAAGGCGATACGATCAAGGTGGGCTGGTTCGGTGCGCTCACAGGCGATCAGGCCGTGTGGGGCGAAAACGAATTCAACACCGTCAAGATGCTTTTTGAAGAATACAATGCCGCCGGCGGCATCCAGGTTGGCAACAAGAAATACAAGCTCGAGGCCATCGGCTATGACAATAAGGGCGACGCTCAGGAAGCCGTGAATGTCGTGAAGCGGCTGACCGGCCAGGACAAGGTTGTCGCCATCCTCGGCCCGAACGCCTCTGGCAACGCCATCCCCATCGCCCCCGTCCTCGAGAAGGCCAAGGTACCCGATATCGCCACCGTGGCTACCAATCCCAAGGTCACCGTGCTCGACGGCAAGGTAAAGCCCTACAATTTCCGCGTCTGCTTCATCGATCCCTACCAGGGCGCCGTGGCCGCCGGCTATGCGTTCGATAAGCTCGGCGCCAAGAAAGCCGCCATCCTCTATGACGTGTCGGACGACTATTCACAGGGCCTGCGCGAGTTCTTCACCATGAACTTCACGAAGAAGGGCGGCGAGATCGTCGCCGACGAATCCTTCAACGCGGGCGACGTGGATTTCAGGCCCCAGCTTTCCAAGATCAAGGCCGCCAACCCCGACATCATCTTCATGCCCTACTTCTTCAAGGAAGTGGCTCTCTCCGCCAACCAGGCCAGGGAACTCGGCATCAACCAGGTGATGATGGGCGGCGACGGATGGCCTTCGGAGCAGCTCATTTCCATGGGCGGCAAGGCTGTTGAAGGTTCCTACTTCGTCAATCACCTCGACTACGCCGATCCGGCGGTCGCCGACTACAAGGCTCGCTACCTCGCCAAGTACGGTAAGGAAACCGAGCTGAACGGCTACCTCGTCCACGACGCCGTCCTTCTCCTCGTCGCCGGCCTCCAGAAGGCGGGCAAAGTGAACGGCGAGGCTCTCGCCAAAGCTTTCGAGGGCATCGAAGTCCAGGGCATCACGGGCATGATCAAGATCAGTCCGACGACGCATAACCCTGAAGGCAAGGATGCCGCCATACTCAAGATCGTCGACGGCAAGTACGTGTTCCAGGAAAAGTACGCCGCAGAGTAAGCGCGGCCGCCTCAAGAGGGCAGTCCGATTGGAGCCTGGGAAAACCTGGCGCCGAACGGACTGCCCCCTTTGTCTAAAAATTCCGCCGAAAGAGGACAGGCCATGATCCAGTTCCTTCAGCAGTTGATAAACGGGCTCTCGATCGGCTCGGTGTACGCCTTGATGGCCGTCGGTTATTCCCTCGTCTATTCCATCATGAATTTTTCCAATTTCGCCCATGGCGGCGTCATCATGTTCGGCGCCTATTTCGGCTTTTTCGGCCTTACCCTGCTGAAGCTTCCCTTTATAGCGGCCTTTCTTCTCGCCACGGCCGGCACGACCCTCCTGGCGATACTCATCGAACGCGTGGCATACAAGCCTCTGAGGGAGAGGAGCGCGCCCTTTCTCTATTTCATCATATCGGCCATGGGCGCCTCCATCCTTCTGGAAAACATCATCATCGCGACGATCGGGCCCACCTTCCGAACCTATCCGCCCGTCATCGCCCGCACTCCCATCCTGATCGGATCCCTGGCAATCGGGAGGCTCGATCTTCTGATGTTTTTTATCTCGGCTATCTGTCTCGGCGGACTGATTCTCTTTATCGAAAAGACAAAAATGGGCAAGGCCATACAGGCCGCCGCCTACAACATAAAGGCCTGCGCTCTCATGGGCGTCAATACCGACAGGATCATACTCATCGTCTTCGGCCTTGGAGGATTCCTCGCCGGGGTGGCGGGCGTATTCTTCGGCATGAAATACACGGTTTATCCGCAGATAGGCAACATAACGACGAAATCCTTCATCGCGGCGGTATTCGGCGGACTGGGGAGCCTCCCCGGAGCCGTCCTTGGCTCCATCCTCCTCGGTACCATCGAAACCCTCGTCGCCGGGTATCTCTCATCCCAATTCCGCGATCTCATCGCCTTCGTCATTCTCATCGGGGTTCTCATCTTCCGGCCGACGGGCATCATGGGCAAGAACACCGTGGACAAAGCTTAAAGGACCGGGGGTTATAATGGATTGGACATATATCCAGGGCATCCTGATGCTCGCGGGAATAAACCTCATCGCCGTCCTCGGCCTGAGCCTGCTCACGGGGTTCACGGGATTATTCTCGTTCGGCCACGCGGGATTCATGGCGATTGGCGCCTATATCGGCGCCCTCATGACTGTGTCGCCCTCGACGACGCCTGCCGGCTTCGGCCTTCCCTTCGTTTTCGGGATTGTCGCGGGCGGCGCCGCCGCCGGCATCGTAAGCTACTTTCTCGGCCGCATAACCCTCAACCTCAAGGGCGACTATTTCTGCATCGCGACCCTGGGCTTCGGCGAAGCCACGCGGCTTCTTCTGAACAACGTACAGCTCTTCGGCGGCGCCCGCGGCTGGCCGGGCGTTCCCTACTCCTCCACCCTTCCCGCCATCATTCTCGTCGACGTGCTTGCCGTCATCTTCCTCGCCAACCTTGTCAAGTCGCGCCACGGACGCAACATGATAGCCGTCCGCGAAGAGGAATTGGCGGCGCAGGTGTCGGGGATAAACGTTTTCCGCTACAAGATGATCGCCCTCATCGTCAGCGCCATCTACGCCGGCGTGGCGGGCGTCTTCTTCGGCCACTACATGACTTTCATCCAGCCCAAGATGTTCTCGATGACAAAGTCCACCGAGCTGACGATCATCGTCATCTTCGGCGGTCTCGGCTCGATATCCGGTTCGGTGCTGGGAGCCTTGCTTCTGACAGCCCTTCCCGAACTGCTCCGCGCCTTCGAGATCTGGCGTCTGGTCTTCTACGGCGCCGCTGTCATCCTGATAATGATTTCGCGGCCCAAAGGCCTCATGGGAGGCATGGAATTGACTCCTTCGGGACTCAGGAAGGCGAGAACGGAGCGCAAAGCGCGTCTCGAAGCGCGGCGCGAAGCGATGTCCGAGGTGCGCCATGACTGACATACTGCAGATTTCCCACCTCACCAAGCGCTTCGGAGGCCTCGCCGCCGTCAACGATGTGTCCTTTTCGGTACCCGAGGGGGGCATCGTCGGACTTATCGGCCCCAACGGGGCGGGGAAGACGACGATCTTCAACCTGGTCACCGGCGTCTATTCCCTCACCGAAGGCGATGTGGCGTTCAAGGGCAGGAGCATTGTAGGCCTTCCTCCCTATAAGATCGCCGATATGGGCATCACCCGCACCTTCCAGAACATAAGGCTGTTCAAGAATCTGACGGTGTTCGAGAATGTTCTCACCGCCTGCCACCTGAGCGCTTCATACAACATTTTCGATTCCATTTTCCGACTTCCCCGCTTCAGGAAGGAAGAGAAGGGGCTTGTGAAAAAGGCCGAGAGCCTGCTCGAGATCATGGGTCTCACGGAGAGGCGGGATCTTGTGGCGAACAACCTTCCCTACGGCATGCAACGGAGGCTTGAGATCGTCAGGGCTCTGGCTCTCGACCCTGAGCTTCTCCTTCTCGACGAGCCCGCGGCAGGCATGAACCCCGATGAAACCGAGCACCTGATGGAGCTCATCGGGAGGATTCGCGACGAGTTCAAGCTCTCGATCCTCGTGATCGAGCATCATATGGATCTCATAATGGGTGTCTGTGAACATATCATTGTCCTCAATTTCGGGGTAAAGCTGGCCGAAGGCCGCGCCGACGAGGTAGCGAACAATCCCAAGGTGATCGAGGCCTATCTCGGCGCCACAGAGGAGGCCTGAAGCCATGCTGCACATCAACGACCTCCATGTTTCATACGGCGGGATCAGGGCGCTGAAAGGCGTTTCCCTCGATGTCAAACAGGGCGAACTCGTCACCATAATCGGCGCCAACGGAGCCGGAAAATCCACCCTCCTCAACGCGATCTCGGGATTCCTCAAGCCGAATCAGGGTGAAATCCTCTACAAGGGGAAGAAGCTGGAGCGGCGGCCCGATCTTGTCGTCAAGTCGGGCATCTGCCATGTTCCGGAAGGACGCCTCATATTCGCCAATCTGACCGTCATCGACAATCTGGGCCTGGGCGCCTATCTGCGCCGCGAAAAGAAGGCTGTAGCCGAAGATCTGGAAAAGGTTTTCGCTCTCTTCCCCCGTCTGAAGGAGAGGGAGCAGCAGATAGCCGGAACGCTTTCGGGCGGCGAGCAGCAGATGCTGGCCATGGGGCGGGCGCTGATGACGAACGGGGACCTCGTGCTCATGGATGAGCCTTCCCTCGGTTTGGCGCCCATCCTCGTCAAGACAGTTTTCGACATAATCGTCCAGATCCGCGCCATGGGGAAGACAATCCTCCTCGTGGAACAGAATGCCTCGCGGGCGCTCTCGGTTGCGGACAGGGCCTACGTGCTGGAGCAGGGACGCATCGTGAAATCAGGCCCCGCCAGGGAGATCGCGAGCGACCCCGCCGTCAGGGCCGCCTACCTGGGCTCCAAGTCGAGCCGCGCCGGCTGAGGTTCATGCCTCGCAGTTCCCTGATTACAGCGATCGCTCAAGGGCGCTGTAGAACATGGCGCAACGATCGAGATCCTCTATCCTCACCCTCTCATTGTCGCCGTGTACCCCCTTCAGGTCTTCCTGCGACTGGATGAGGGGAGTGAAGCGGTACGTGGCTTCAACGATCTGCTTGTAATGCTTTGTGTCCGTGGCGGCGCTGAAAAGGAAGGGAATGCAGGCGGCCTCGGGGTAGGAATCCGCGAGGGCGGCTTCAATCGCCTTCCACCCCTCATGGTCCATCCCTGATTCCCCCGAAGGCTCTATGACATGGTCTTCATGTTTTACGGACACTTCGGCACCGAAGGGGGCTGCAAGGTTCCTGAGCCTTGCCAGCACTGCTTCCGAGCTTTCTCCGGGAAGAATGCGCACGTTGAGAGTGGCTTCGGCCGCGTCGGCCAGGACATTCTCCTTGGAGCTTCCCTTGAGCATCGTGCAGGCCGCCGTCGTTCGGATGAGGGCATTCGTCGTGGGGCTTGAGGCAAAGGCGGCCTTGATGGCGGGGGCGGTGAGCCAGAGCTGCTTGAAGAGGAAGCGGTAGGGCTGACGCGATTCGGGGGCGAGCCTTGTGAGAAAGGCATCAATTGTAGGTGTGATGCGGGCGGGAAAGGGATGGTCCTCGATGGCCTTGATGGCTCGGGCGAGGTTGCCGGGCGCCGTTTTCTTCGGGGGCATGGAGGCATGGCCGCCCGCGCCTTGGGTTTTCAGGCTGAAATCCGCGTAGCCCTTCTCTGCCACTCCGACAAGGGCGAGGGGTTTTGGGGCAAAGGCGAGCATTCCGACGGTGATAGGGCCGCCCTCATCGGCGAGAAATGATGCCTTGACACCAGCTTTGGCCAGATGGGCGGCTATGGCCGCGGCTCCTCTCTGGCCGCCCACTTCCTCGTCCCCGCCGAAGGCGAAGTAGATTGTTCTTTCTGGCGTGAAGCCCTCGGCGATGATCCTTTCGGCTGCCTCAAGCAGGGAAGCCATGATCACCTTGATATCCTGCGTGCCTCTTCCCCAAACTTCGCCATCGGCGATGTCGCCGCTGAATGGAGGGTGTTTCCACGCTTCGCGGTTGCCCGCAGGGACGACATCGAAGTGGGCGCAGAGGATGGCTGGAGCAAGGCTGGGATTCCTTCCTTTCCAGGTGAAAAGCAGAGCCCTGCCGGAAGGCTCCTCAACCTTCATCGCCGCATAAACGAGGGGGAAGAGGGTGGGGAGCTCGCGTTTCAGGGCCGAAAACGCCTCTTCATCCTCCTCGCTCGGGTTGTAGGAGGAGACGGTGGGGAAGGACACGAGCCGCGCCAATTTGGCGGGGAGGTCGGGAAATGACAATGTTGTAGCTATCGTCGCAGTCATTAAAACTTCCTTTTCAGAAAAGTATGGAGTAGTATGGGCGGGAGGTCAAGGAAGAGCGGGTTTCTCGCTTTGTCAGGAGGATGGAATGGCCCCGGCACAAACAGGCATGCTCATCTCCAGAAAGGCTTTCCTGACGAGCTTTTTCGTCCTTCTTGCCCTGATGCTGGGCGCCGGCATTCTCACCGCATCCCTCCCTTCGGGAAGCTACGAGCGGGTGGAGGGGGCGTACGGTCTCCAGGTACTGCCCGAAACCTACAGGGTCGCAGAAAAATCCCCCTATCCCTTCTGGCGCTGGCTGACAGCTCCCTTCGAGGTTCTCGGTTCTCAGGATGGGGTTCAGGCCATCGTCATCATCGTTTTTATAATGATCGTCGGCGGTGCCTTCGCTATTCTCGACAGGGCCGCGGTGCTGAAAGAGGCCGTCTCGATCATCGCGAGGCGCTTTGCATCGCGCCGGTATCTCCTTCTGGCCATAGTCTGCCTTTTTTTCATGAGCATCGGTTCCTTGCTCGGCATTTTCGAGGAGACGATTCCCCTCGTTCCGGTGGCTATTGCCCTTGCCCTCTCCCTGGGCTGGGACATCTACGTCGGTGTGGGTATGAGCATCCTCGCGACGGGATTCGGCTTTTCGGCTGCCATCGCCAATCCCTTCAGCATCGGCACGGCCCAGCGACTCGCCGGCCTTCCCCTGTTCTCGGGGGCAGAGTTCAGGATCATCATTTTCGTCCTCGTCTATCTCCTGTTCTATGGCTGGCTCGCCACTATCGCCAGGCGAAGCGAAAAGAAGCTGGGGCAAGGATCCGAAGCTGAAGTGGATGCATTGTCATCGGCCTCGCCCGCTCCGGCAGGTTCTGGCGTCACGAGCGCCCTGAAACCCGCGAGGGGAGCGGCCTTCTTCGGCATCTCGGTAACATTCCTCGTCGTCGTCATCCTGGCTGTATCCCTGACGCGCAGCTTTGCCGACTATTCCATGCCCATCATAGCCCTCATCTTCCTTGTCGCCGGTTTCGGATCGGGACTCGCCGCAAGGCTGTCCATGAAGGACGCGTTGAAAGCCTTCGGCTCGGGCATCATCGGCATCTTTCCCGGGGTTGTCCTCATTCTCATGGCGATGGCCGTCAAGCATATCATCGTTTCGGGCGGCATCATGGACACGATCCTGTTTGGCGCCTCCTCGGTTATCGGCAGATCGAGCGGTTACGGAGCGGCGATACTCATCTATCTCTTCACCTTGGGCATGAATTTCTTCATAGGATCGGCCACCGCCAAGGCTTTTCTCCTGATGCCCATCCTCGCGCCCCTGGCCGACCTCGCCGGCCTGTCGCGCCAGCTCGCCGTCCAGGCCTTCGCCTTCGGCGACGGCTTCTCCAACATGATCTATCCGACGAACGCCGTCCTCCTCATCGCCCTCGGCGTGGCCGGCCTCTCCTGGCCTGAATGGTTCAGGAAAACCTGGCTTCTCCAGGCTGCCGTACTTCTCCTCACCATGGGTATTCTTGTCCTTGGGGTGATGGTGGGCTACGCCTGAGATGGGATATACTGCGCCCATGTCGGAATTCGTCCATCTCCACAACCACACTGACTTTTCCCTCCTCGACGGCGCCGCCCCCGTCAAGGAACTCGTCGCCACGGCCAAGCGCTATGGCATGCCGGGCCTGGCCATCACCGACCACGGCAGCCTTTTCGGCGCCCTCAGCTTCAACAAGGCCTGCAGGGAAGAAGGCGTCAACCCCATCATAGGATGCGAATTCTACATGGCGGGAGGCTCGCGCAAGGACAAGGCGGGCACGGAGAGCGGCAATAAATACTGGCACTTTATTCTCCTCGCCGAAAATCAGGAAGGCTACAAAAACCTGCTCAAGCTCACATCCCTTTCCTACACCGAAGGATTCTATTACAAGCCGCGCATCGATGACGAAATTCTCGCGCAGTACTCGGGCGGACTCATCGCTTCCAGCGCCTGCATCGCGGGGCAGATTCCTTCTCTCATCCTGGCCGGCAAGCGGGATGCTGCAGAGAAAAAGGCGCTCTACTACAGGGAGCTCTTTGGGCCCGAGCGGTTCTATCTGGAACTCCAGGACCATGGGCTGGAGGAGCAGAAGCTTGTCAACCGGGAGTTGGTGGCGATATCGAAGCGGCACGGCCTTCCCCTCGTGGCCACGAACGATCTGCACTACATCAACCAGGAAGATGCCATAGCCCAGGACATCCTCCTCTGCGTCGGAACGAACCGCAAGCGCAACGATCCCGGCCGAATGCGCTTTCCGAACAACCATTTCTACCTGAAAACGGCCGACGAGATGGCGGCCCTCTTCCGCGAAACGCCCGATGCCCTCGCGAACACCCTGAAAATCAACGAAATGGTCAAGCTCACAATCGATTTTCCGGGGCCGATGCTGCCCGATTACGTCATACCGCCTGAATACGAATCGCCCGAAGCATACCTGCGCCACCTCACCCATGAAGGGCTTGCCCGACGCTACCCCAACGCCGACGATGCCGTGCGGAAACGCGCCGAATACGAACTCGACGTCATCATCAAAATGGGTTTCACCGGCTATTATCTCATCGTCTGGGACTTCATCGACTGGGCCAAGCGGCATGACATCCCCGTCGGCCCTGGCCGCGGCTCCGGTGCCGGATCAATCGTCGCCTACGCCCTGCGCATCACCGACATCGACCCCCTGAAATACGACCTCCTCTTCGAGCGCTTCCTGAATCCTGATCGCATCTCGATGCCCGACTTCGACGTGGACTTCTGCTACGAGCGCCGCGGCGAGGTTATCGACTACGTGACGAAAAAATACGGGGTGGACAGGGTGGGGCAGATCATCACCTTCGGCACCCTCAAGGCCAAGGCTGTCATCAAGGACGTGGCGCGCGCCCTCGACATCTCCTTCGAGGACGCCAACGGCATCGCCAAGCTCATCCCCGAAGACCCCCACATGACCCTCGAGACGGCCTTCGAGATGGAGCCCAAGCTTCGCGGCCTGGCCGAAGATCCGCGCTATCAGGAGCTCTTCAAGATCGGCCTCAGGCTCGAGAACCTGCACAGGCACAGCTCCATCCACGCCGCCGGCATTGTCATCGGAAAATCCGAACTCACCGATTTTGTACCTCTCTACAAGGATCCCAAGACAGGCAACATCTCCACCCAGTACACGATGGACTATCTGGAGAACTGCGGCCTCGTGAAGATGGACTTCCTCGGCCTCAAAACCCTCACCCTCATCAAGAATACCCTCGATCTCATCAGGAAACGAGGCATCGAGCTGAAGGAAGAAGACATCCCCGAGGACGACAGGAAGACCTTCCAGCTCCTCGGCGAGGGCAAGAGCACCTCGATCTTCCAGTTCGAATCATCGGGCATGCAGAATATCCTTAAAAGAGCCAAGCCCAACACGATAGAGGATCTGATCGCCCTCAATGCCCTGTACCGCCCTGGCCCCATGGACTTCATCGACAAGTTCATCGATTCGAAAAACGGCAGAATACCCATCACCTATCCGCACCCTTCCCTCGAAAAGTACCTCAAGGGTACCTACGGCGTCATCGTCTACCAGGAGCAGGTCATGCAGGCTGCCCAGGAAGTGGCGGGGTATTCCCTCGGGCGCGCCGACCTCCTCAGAAGGGCTATGGGAAAGAAAAAGCCCGAGATACTGGCCAAGGAGCGCGCTCCCTTCATCGAGGGGGCGCTGAAGCGGGGCTACAGGAAGGAGGAAGCCGAGGAAATCTTCGACATCCTCACGCCCTTTGCAGGCTACGGCTTCAACAAGTCCCACGCCGCCGCCTATTCCGTTGTCGCGTACCGCACCGCCTACCTCAAGGCCAACTATCCCGCCGAATTCATGGCGGCCAACCTGACCAACGAAATCAACAACACCGACAAGCTCACCCAGTACATCAGCGAGGCGCGGACCATGGGCCGCAAGGTGCTCGCTCCGGACGTCAACTATTCCGAAGCCAAGTTCAGTGTTGAAAATGGAGAGATCGTCTATGGCCTCCTCGGCATCAAGGGAGTAGGGGAGGGCGTCGCCCTCGCGATAGTCGAGGAGCGGCGCGCCCGCGGTCCCTTTGCAAGCTTCGTTGACTTCCTCACGCGCATGTATCCTGCGGGCCTCAACAAGAAAATTCTCGAGTCCCTCATCCACGCCGGCTGTTTCGATTCCCTGGGATGCAGGCGCAAGGAGCTCATACTCAACCTCGAAAGGAGCCTTGACTACGTCGCGGCCAAGCTCGAGCACGAATCCTCCCGGCAGGGCAGCCTCTTCGACTCGGGCGACGAGACGGTCTTCCCTCCCTTCTCCATGGAACCCTGCGAGGAATACTGGCGCCAGGAGATGCTCGACTTCGAGAAAGCCCTCCTCGGCTTCTATTTCACGGGCCATCCCATGGACGATTACCGCCAGATATGGGAACGCTCGGCTACCCTCGACCTGGGGCATCCCGAGCATGGCAGCCAGGACAAGGAATACGTCGTCGTCGCCATGATGATGGAGTTCCGCGAGATCATCACGAAGGCCGGGAAGAAGATGGCCTTCGGTCTCCTGGAGGACTATTCGGGCTCCATCGAGATCGTGGTTTTCCCCGATACCTTGGAACTGCTCCGCTCACAACTGGCCACCGACAGGGTGTACTGTATCAAGGGAACCTTCGACGCTTCGCGCGGCAAACCCTCGCTTCAGGTGAAGGAGCTGCTCGACCCTTCCACGCTCAAGGAACGATCGTGGAGGGAACTCCATCTGCGCCTCCTTCCTGCCGCCGGAGCCGCCCGCTACAGTGAGGAGAGCATCATCCCGCTGCGTGATGCGATATACTCCTTGCCTGGTTCCTGTGCACTGATCTTTCATATTCCCTTGGTGGAAGGCGGCGAGGCTATCCTGCGCGCCGGTGCCCATATTTCCTGTTCGGCCTTGGACAGAGATGTCGAATTTCTGAAAAACCAAGCTCTTGTGGCTGAAGTATGGAGGGATTGAGGAAGATCCATGGAAGTAAAGATTCTTGGAACGGGCGGTTTCGCCAACAATGGCCTGCCTTTCAACGCCTTTCTCATCGATGGGCATATCCTCGCCGAAACGCCGCCAGATATCCTCCAGTCATTGAAGAGGGAAAAAATCGCCCTGGACGATATCGACACGATCATTATCACGCATTTTCACGGCGACCACTGTTTCGGCCTTCCCTTCCTTCTGTTCAATCTATACCTGCAGCGCGGCGGGGAGACGGAAAAGCCCATGAGGCTCATCGCTCCTCAGGGCATTCAGGCTACCCTGAAGAGCCTTCTCGGTCTCGCCATCTCTCCCGACCATCCTTATCTGGCATGGTGCCTTTCCACCTTTGATATCGTGGAGATGGATGAGGAAAAGCGGGTGGAGGTTTCAGGCGGATTGTGGTTTGAGTTTTTCAAGGCCGATCATACCCCTCTCACCTATTCGGTCATCGCGGGCGTCAGGGGGGAGGAAGAACCTCGCTTTATCGCCACCTCGGATACCCGCTGGGGCGAGAGGCTCGCGGCTCTCCTCGCCAGGGGAGGCAGGCTGATTCTCTGCGATTCAGGCAATGGCAATGTTCACCTGAGTCCCGAGGAAATCGAAAACTGCGTGTTGCCTCTCCTGGCTCCGGGATCGCGCTGTGTGGCGACCCATTACAGGGAGGAGCCTGCGCGCGGCGGAAACATTGAATTTGCCGCGAGCGGCGATGTCTACGTTGTCTGAGATTCCGGGATCTTGCGAAGCAGAATCCACTCCTGCAGTTCCTCCCAAGCCTTGAAGGTGAAATCAGCCACGCCGCTCTTTCGTCTCGAGACAAGCGCTGTCTGCATTCCGGCAGCCTTGGCTCCCAGGATATCGTACTCATGTTTGTTGCCCACGTAGACCATGAGCTCGGGCGGTGTCGAAAGGGCCTTCGCAAGCGCCACGAAGGGGCGGGGATCGGGCTTGAGGGCGCCATAATCCTCCGAGCAGAGCAAGGAGTCGAAATAGCCTGACAAACCCATGAGGCTGATCTTTTTCGCCGGAGGAAGGTCGGAGAGGAGCCCAAGCTTCAAGCCTGCCGAACGGAGGCTGTCAAGGCAGGCAGCCGCGCCCTTGGAGGGGCGTATGCAACTGAAGCGATTCTCGATGCTGGAGTAGATGGTCCTGTCGATGGCTTTGGCCACGGTATCTGTATCAGAGCCGAGATTGCTGGCGACGAGAGCCGCCTGCCGCGTCCTGAATGGCTCCGAGAAATCCACCGCTTGCGATAGTACTCTTGAACGCATCGCCCTGCGCACGTTCGAATAGGCCCGGAGAAGGCGAGGATGCCTGATCCCTATGTCTGCTGAAACTGCATACATCATCCATGCTGGGTAGAGAGTGCCATCGAGATCGAAGCCAACCGCTTGTATGCCCACACTAGTGTAGTAGCCTGCCGATGCAGTTTTGTCCAGCGGAAGCGAACCGAGAGCTGTTGGGCGGGCGCATTCAGCCCGCCCAACAGCCGTTCACCAACGCTCTTTCTTCAGTACTCTCTCGCCGCATACCCCGTATGGAGAAGTTCGTGCGACAGATGCCCTGCGGGTTTTCCGAGGAAACCTTCGTAGAGGGCGCTCACTTCGAGGTTTTGATGCGACTTCCTCGATGGGAGCCTGAGATCTTCGGCATAGAGAGAGCTGTTCCTTGCAAGCTTCTTCGCCATATCGGGAAGCACGGGCTGACCGCCGCCTCCTATGCATCCGCCGGGGCAGGACATCACCTCGATAAAGTGATAGGGGCTCTTTCCTGCAGCCATTTCATCCAGTATGGCGCGCGCATTCTTAAGCCCATGGGCCACGGCCACCCGCACCTTCATGCCGGCGACAGCCACCTCAGCTGTCTTGATGCCTTTGAGGCCGCGCACAGGGGTGAAGTCTGTCTGGGGCAAGGGCTTGCCTTCCAGAATTTCATAGACGGTGCGCAGGGCAGCTTCCATGACGCCGCCTGTCGTTCCGAAGATCGTCGCCGCCCCCGTCGACGCTCCGAGGGGACTGTCGAAGGCTTCCTCCGGAAGGTTAGCCATGTCGATGCCGGAGAGCCGTATCATCCGCGCCAGCTCCCTCGTCGTGAGCGCCCAGTCTACGTCCTGGTAACGGCCGATGGCCTTTATCTTCTCGCCGCCCTTCTCGCCGCTTTGTGCCGCCATCGCCTTTTTCGATTTTTCCGTCCACCATTGCCAGGCTGAATCCATATCTTTCCGCTTCGTTTCGCCTTTTTTGGCCGTGCAGGGCATGATGGACACCACTCGCATGGATGCCGGATCTATGCCGGACTTTTCGGCGTAATAGGTTTTCGCCACTGCCCCAAACATCTGCTGAGGGCTCTTGCAGGTGGAAAGATGGCCGAGAAGACTGGGGTAGAATGTTTCGATAAAGTTGATCCAGCCCGGCGAACAGGAAGTGATCATCGGCAGGGTTCCGCCGCCCTGTATCCTGTTGATGAGTTCGGTGCCTTCCTCCATGATAGTGAGATCGGCGGTGAACTGCGTGTCAAAGACCTTGGAAAAGCCCAGCCGGCGCAGCGCGGCCACCATCTTGCCCGTGACGAGGCTGCCGGGTGCCATGCCCAAGGCCTCGCCGAGGGATGCCCGGATAGCCGGGGCCGTCTGCACGACCATCGTGATGCCGGGGGCTCCGAGAGCGGCCATCACCTCCTGTGACTGATCCTTCTCGGCTATGGCGGCGGTTGGGCAGACAACCGAGCACTGGCCGCACTGGACGCAGGGGCTGTTGGCCAGTCCCCTGTCCATGAAGGTGGTCACCCTCGTTCGCGCGCCGCGTCCCGAGAAGGCTATGGCGTGCACGGATTGGGTTTCGGCGCATACAGCGACGCAGCGCCCGCAGAGAATGCATTTCGAATCGTCGCGCACGAGGCCGTCGGATGATGTGTCGGGCTGTGCGAACTTCTTGAGTTTGGGGTAGTGCGAGGCGCGCACGCCGAGGGCTTCGGCGAGGGTGCGGAGCTCGCAGGTGCCCGAACGGATGCAGGAGAGGCAGTCGGCGGGATGGTTGGCCAGGAGGAGTTCGACCGCCATCCTGCGCGCGTTGAGAACTTTTGGGCTGGCCGTGCGGATTTTCATCCCCGGCGCTGGCTTCTGGACGCAGGAGCGCACAAGCGCCTTGGCGCCTTCAACTTCGACGACGCAGACGCCGCAGGAAGCGTTGGATGAGATGTCCTTCATGTAGCAGAGCGTTGGAATTTTCGCTCCTGCCCCTGAACAGGCCTCGATGAGATTCTTGTCGGGATCGACCTCGATGGTCTTGCCGTCCACCGTTATCGCAATAGTTTTGCTGTCCATGTCATTCCCCCTTATTCTTCCACCGGCGCGCTATAGGTCTGGCGCTTTCGCTCGCGCACATCGCAGCGCAGGCAGCGTTCCGCTTCGATCCGCGCCTGCTCGCCCGTATACCCAAGGGAGATTTCCATGAAGTTGCTCTTCCTGGCGTCCACCGGAATGAATGTGGCCCTCGTCATCTTGGCCTTGGTGAGCTTGATGGGAACCTGCATCTTGTAGTCGAATGGCCTGAACAGCTTTTCGAAGCGTTTTTCCGAGACGAGTACTTCGTCGAGAACCTCGGATACGATGCGCGCCTGCCCCATTGCCTCAGCCGCTGTAGCCGGTCCCATGGCGGCGTCGCCGCACACGAATACCTTGGGATTGGCGGATCGGAGCGAATAGGGATCGACCTTGGCGCGGCCGTCGCGCTCGCTGCCCACATCGATGGAATCAAGGCCTGGGATGCTCACCTTCTCGCCTATGGCAACGATGATGGAATCGCAGGGAATCTCGTAAAAATCATCGGTCGGCACAGGGGTCGGCCTGCCCGAGGAGTCGACAGGGCCAGCCTTCATCCTTTGCACCTTGAGCGCTTTCAAGCGCGGAGAGTCGGCCTTTCCGTCGCCGAGGGCTTCCACGGGTCGAGTCATGCAAGTTACAGAGATGCCCTCGTCGAGGGCGCCCGCAAGTTCTTCGGCGTTGGCTGGCATATCCGAACGGGCTCGCCTGTACACGATGGTGACGTGGGCGCCGAGCCTGAGTGCCGATCGCGCCGCGTCGATGGCCGAGTTGCCTCCTCCGACGACAACAACTTCGCTGCCGATTTTCGGTTTCTGCCCCTCGCTGACCTTTTTCAGAAGATCGCCCGCCGTTATAACCCCCTTCAGGTTTTCGCCCGGAATGCCGAGGCTCATCTCGTTCGTCGCTCCAGTTGCGACAATGATGGCGTCCGAGGCGTCGAGGAGGCGCTGCCACTGTTCCTTAGACTCGATTTTTGTATTGAACACGAAGCGGGCGCCCAGTTTCTGGATGAATGCTATCTCTTTCTTGAGTATGTCCTTGGGCAGGCGGTAAGAGGGGATTCCCCAGCGCAGTATGCCGCCAGCCTCGCTCTCGGCGTCGTATACCGTCACTTCATGGCCGAGGCGGGAGAGCCAGAAGGCGGCCGACAGCCCTGCCGGCCCGGCGCCTATTATGGCAATCTTCTTGCCGGTCGCCGGCATCTTTTCCTTGATCAGTCTGTTGTAGATTGATTTTTCGCGGCCCATCTTGTACATGGAGTCGGCGAGGTAGCGGTGGATTTCACCCTGTGATACGGGTTCATCGAGCATGTCGCGCCGGCAGCGCATTCTGCAGTGGAAGTGGCAGATTCGGCCGAGCGAGCCAGGCAGGGGGTTCTCGCGGAGGGTGAGTTCGAAGGCGTCCTCTATCCTGTTCTCCTTGAGGAGCTGGAGGTAGCCAGGAATGTTCATGTGCAGGGGACAGGAGGATTCGCAGAGGGCGACGTAGAGGTTTTCGCAGATGCCCGCCGGGCAGCGCTTGGCCTTGATGTGCTGGATGTATTCGTCGCGGAAGTACTTAAGGGTTGTCAGAACAGGGTTTCCCGCCGTCTGGCCGAGGCCGCAGAGGGCCGAATCCTTCACCGAGGTGGCCAGGGCTTCGAGGGTCCTGAGATCCTGTTCGCTCGCGTCGCCGTCCGCCACTCCCTGGAGGATGTTGAGCATCTGGGAGGTGCCTTCGCGGCAAGGCGTGCATTTCCCGCAGGACTCGCTCGCCGTGAAGCCGATGAAATAGCGCGCCACGTCGACCATGCAGTTGTCCTGGTCCATGACGACCATGCCGCCTGAACCCATTATCGCGCCGAGTTCGGTGAGGTGCTCGTAGTCGATCGGCGTCTTGAAGAGGGATGCTGGAATGCAGCCTCCCGAGGGGCCGCCCGACTGGAGTCCCTTTATCTTCTTTTTCGGACCCATGCCTTCGCACATGCCGTAGACGGCGCTCTCGAGGGTGGATCCGAGGGGCAGTTCGACGAGGCCGGTGTTGCGCACCTTGCCGACAAAGGAGAAAACCTTCGTTCCTGGGCTTGTCGGCGTGCCGATGGATGAGAAGTATTCTCCTCCGCGGGCGACGATGACAGGCACATTGCACCAGGTTTCGACGTTGTTGATGGTCGTGGGCCTGTCATGCAGGCCTTTCTGTGCGGGGAAGGGCGGGCGGGGCGAAGGCCGACCAGCGCGTCCTTCAATGGAAGCGATGAGGGCCGTCTCTTCGCCGCACACGAAGGCCCCGGCTCCCGTCACCACTTCGATATCGAAGCTGAATTTGCTTCCGAGGATGTTCTTGCCGAGAAGCCCTGCCTTTCTGGCCTGGTTCAGGGCTTTGGTGAGCCTTTCCACGGCGAGAGGGTATTCCGCGCGTACATAGACGATGCCCTTGGTAGCCCCCATCGCGTAGGCCCCTATGAGGATGCCTTCTATGAGCATGTGCGGGTCCGACTCGATCTCGTTGCGATTCATGTAGGCGCCCGGGTCGCCTTCGTCCGCATTGCAGATAGCAAAGGCCTCGCCGGGATTTGCCTGGACGTTGTCGCGCATGATGCGCCATTTTTTCCAGGTAGGGAATCCGGCGCCGCCGCGGCCGCGAAGCCCCGATTTCTTCACTTCCTCGATGATGGAGTCAGGCGTCATGGTAGTCAGGGCCTTGAGAAGCCCGGTGTAGCCGCCTACTCCCACATACTCCTCGATCTGTTCAGGATCGATGAGGCCGCAGTTGCGCAGGACGAGTTTTTCCTGCCCCTTGAAGAAGGCCAGCTCCTTCCAGGTCGGTAGGAAGGGGAAGTCCTTGCCGAAATCCACGGTATGGGTGCGGAAATCCCATGTCTCTACCTTGGCTTCGGCCAGCTTGGCAATTTTTTCGAAAGCGGCGTCGTCGGCCAGCCCTTTTACGAGGGATAGGGCCTTGGCCGCCTTGACATCGGCGAAGAGAAGAAGGGGTTTGCCAGGCCGGTATGCCATCACGACAGGTTCTGCCGCACAGAAACCGAAACAGCCGACCCGTCTGGCTTTGGCGGCGATTTTTGTAGTTTTGATGGCTTCTTCGATGGCGGTGAACACTTCATCCGCGCCGTTGCCTATACCGCAGGTTCCCAGTCCGACCGAAATCCAAGGCATGCCATCGGCCAGATGAGAGAGTCCTTCCTTGCGAAGCGAACCCAGATCGATGGCGCCATTCATTTGTCGCCTCCTTTTTTCAGCTTCTCGAGGATGGTGACAAGTTTTCCGATGGTCATCCTGGATTTTACCACTCCGTCGATCTGAACGACGGGAGCGAGGGCGCACTGGCCGAAGCAGGCTACCGTCCTGATGGATGCAAAGTCATCAGGGCTTGTCGCCGAATTCTCCTCTTCTTCCTTGAAGCCCCGTATACCCATCCGGGCGAGGGCTTCGTTCAGGAGGGCGAGCGAGCCCCGCGTATGACAGGCTGTGCCCCTGCACACGACGATGGAATGCTTGCCCTGGGGTTTCAAGTTGAAAAATGAGTAGAATGTCGCCATGGAGTAAACCTGGGTGAGAGGAAGATCGACGAGGGAGGAAATTTTCCTCAACGTATCTTCCGAAAGGTAATGCTTGGGATCATTCTCCTGCGCCTGCTCGAGGATCTTGAGCAGGCTTCCCGGTGTGCCGACATTGCGGCGGGCAATACTTTCAAGATCAGAACCTGACTGTTTCGCGGTGATCGATGGCATAGCACCTCCTGCGCCAACCGAACCGGGGTACATGTCGTAGGTGCAGCATTGGTTCCTGGATTGTTCCAGTATGCTCTGTTCATAAAGTTTGTCAAGAAATAATTATCGATAAATATGGGAAAATACAACTAAATTTTAACGAGGGCCTGTAGGTGAGTTTGAATGAGTATAAAAATATTTATATTGAACTGGAGAAAATTGTTGCGCTTTTGTAATATCCAATGAATACTATGTTCATGTGCCCCAACGTAGATAAGGAGCGTCTGCTGGAGAACATTAACCGTTTCCCCTGCCTTTGGCCATCGAAGTTTTCGAATGCCAAAGTGGATCAGCTCGCCAAGAGGCTGAAGAAGACCTTTGAATCGCTGCCGCATCTCGGTTACCTGGGGCCATCCGAGCTTAAAGATTATTCCTATTATGAGCAGCTCATTGTTCAAGCCCTCTTCGATATAGATGATAAAGCCACGAAAGGCGATATGCAGCCTATCGATACCCGTGACTATCCCAAGATACTGCGTTATCCCAACGGTACGGCGCGCGTCGCCATCTACATAGGCTCCTTCGACCCCTTCCAGCTGACGCATTTGACTATAGCCCTCAGACTGCTCGCTTCGCCGAACAATCATTCGGATATCCTCATCGTCGTTCCCGAAGGCTCCTCCAATCCGGGAAAGCCGCGGAAAACGGATTACTCATTCCGTTTCCAGATAGCGAAAATGCAGCTGGCAGGGATATTTGAGCCCTTCATCATCCCCCTCGACCTGGGAAACAACGCCGATACGATAGAGATTGTGCGCCGGTTTATCGCGATGCATACGGGCATGCGCCTGGAACTCACCCACCTCATCGGTTCCGATGTCCTCCCCGTAGCCTCGCGCTACATCGAGGAGGACCTCGCGATCTGGAGGAAGCAGGCTGCGGCATCAGGCGTGGAATTCAGCCATGCCGTTCATGTAGCGAGGCGATCGGTAAAGCACGCTCTTTCCGCTCACCTCGACCATATACGGAAACAAGGCGTTCCTGTGTATTTCGAGCGAGGCATCGTGGGTACACCCTCGAGCACCGATTTCCGCGAGAACAGAGCCATCACCCTCGTCCTGCCGACAGAGAGTATCCGCGACAAACTGGAAATCGTATTCCGCTACAACATGAACCAACCCTGGTCCGATCGCTGAGTCCGCCGCGATCAGGACATCGGCTGCCGGGAACTCGGCCTAAATCCCTTCGGATTCCCGGCAGTTTACTAAAGATCTGCCTGATAGTATCCTTTTTGCAGTCTAATCGATTGATGGAGCGTATCGAGCATGAAAATGGTTTTTTTAGGCCCTCCCGGAGCGGGTAAGGGCACCCTGGCAGCCCTCGCATCCAAAAACATGGGATTGCCTCACATTTCCACCGGCGACCTCTTCCGTTCGGCGATAAAAAACGAGACAGATACAGGGAAAAAAGTGAAGGGCATCCTCGCTGAGGGCAAGCTCGTCCCCGACGACCTGACGATCGCCATCATACGGGAAAGGCTTGACGCCGACGATGCCCGGAACGGCTGGATTCTCGATGGATTTCCCAGGACAACAGGTCAGGCCGAAGCCCTCGAAACAATCGCTCCCGTCGACCTGGTGGTCAATTTTGACGTCCCCGACCCAACCATTCTTTTCCGTCTTACGGGGCGCAGCATCTGCAAGGATTGCGGAAAAATCTACCACGCGAGCACCATGCCTCCCGCCGTACCCGGTGTCTGCGATATGTGCGGAGGATCGCTCTATGTCCGCCCTGACGACAGGGAGGAAGCGATCAGAACCAGGCTGAATGCATACAGAGAGCAAACCGAGCCTCTTATCGCCTGGTATGGCAGCCGTGGCAGGCTCGTCACCATCGACGGTTCAGGATCGCCCGATGCCGTCTATGCCCGATTCCTGGAGGCTATCCGCGTCTAGACGGAGCCGCGCCATGAAGCCATCATCCCTGCCTTTCCTCATTCTCTTCACCCTGGTTTGCTCGCCCCTTCTCCTCGGACAGGGAAGGGAGGCTCAGCCTGTCAGGCAAGGCATAGCCGAGGGCCTGTGGGAAGGCAGCCTCAGTCTGCGCCAGTCGACCAAGGCCAGCGGGGCTGCCGGCCCGGCCCAGGGGAGCCTGTCATCCGGCCTAAAGCTCAGGATATTGGCCAAGGGCATGGGTGCCCTGATGGATATTCCCGATCAGTCGATGTATGGCTACCCCCTCGACGAGGTGACCTGGACCGAAACACGAATCCGCTTCAGCTTCGACGCCCTGGGGCCGGGGGAGGAATTGCGCTTTGACGGCCTCCTTTCAAGCTCGGCGAGCACCACGACCTCGGGCACCACAAAGCCTTCGGGCGGAGCGATAATCGGGACAGCCACCGGGGCTTCGTGGAAAGGTTCCTTCCAGCTGACAAGGGCGGAGGCTGCCCCTGTACCGGGGGAGACCAGGCTGCTGGTGCCGACCGACGAAGGCTCTCTTCCCGGCACCCTTCTGCTGCCCTTGTCGGCACAGGCCTTTCCCCCTCTCGTCCTCCTCCTCGCCGGGGCCGGAACAACTGACAGGAACGGCAACAACTACAGCGTGCCTGGGCGATCGGATAGCCTTGCCATGCTTGCCGGAGCCTTGGCATCCCGAGGTCTGGCCAGTTTTCGCTTCGATAAGCGGGGTTCCGGCGAAGCCTACATGCTTGAAAAACAGGGCATGAAGACAAGTCTTTCGAGGCACAGGGCCGATGCTGCCGCTGTTCTCAGGTTTCTGTCCGACATGAACCGGTTTTCCAGAATCACGGTGATGGGCATGAATGAAGGAGCCTGGACAGGGGCAGCCGCCATCAACATTCTGGAAGGCGAAGGCAGAATGATCGACGGGTTTGTGGCGGTGGATGCCTCGGGAGAGGAACCTCTCAACGAACTCAACGCTTCCCTGGAAAGCCTGGATGAGGCCATGCGGGCGGAAGCGGACGCCATTATCCGCGCCATCAAGGCTGACCAGAGCTACGAGACTCCATCGGCCGCCCTGGCCGACTTCTTCGCCCCTTCGCGGAGAGAATGGCTCAAGGCTTGGCTCGGGTATGATCCCTCCCGCGAGGTTGCCGGAATCCAAGCGCCTGTCCTCTTCATTTACGGCGCTTCAGACCTGCAGGTGCAGCGCAAGGACTTCGAGAAGCTCCTCGACGCGCGCCCTGCTGCCGCCGCCCGCCTCATTCCTTTGATGAATTACGTTCTCAAGCAGGTGAAGACGGAGGAGGAAAACTACGATTCCTTCACCAATCCCGACTATCCGCTGGCCCCTGGCCTCGTCGACCTTCTGGCAGCATTTGCCAAGGCCAAGCCCCTCCCTTCCGGTTCCCATCCTTACGAAAGGCTCAACGAAAACTGATCATTTCCTGACGAGAGATGATCGGATCATCGTCCTCAGGGCTGCGGCATCTGTCTCTATATTCCTGACAACATAGACGTCCTTCTCCAGGGTGAGAGGCGATGCGTTGGCGTTGAGGTTTCCTCCGAAGAACTTTCCAATCGCGGCTGTCCAGATAAATCGCACCACGGGCTTGTAGGCTTTGGCTGTCGATTCATCCTTCATCTGGATGTAGATATCAAGGAGATAGCGAGGTTCGGTGAGCGGAGAAGAGGCTGAAGGATAATCATACAGCCGACGCCCCGCGATGATGATGCTGCCGATGGGGATGGATGTAGCCTCGAGAGGAAGTGTTCCTGCGAAGAATATGGCTGGATCATTCGCAGCGATGAAAATGTCGGATGTGGCGAGGGGGGCGAAACCGGGAGGGTAGGCGGCAATGCCCGTTTTATCTGGCAGGGTGGCCAGCAAAGGGGCTTTGATCGAGGAAGCGTGGATGAGGCCTGGTTGAGGTGTCCTTAGGAAGATAGGGTATTTTTTGGACTGGTATCCCCCTTCGTCGGTCTTCACCCAGTTGCCGTCGAAGGCAAGCGCCAGCCTGACCGACATGACGGGAAAATCCCCGATAAAAACCGCTTCCATAGCCGGAGAGGAAGTCCCTATGCCGCGCATGCCCGCGCCGAAGGTTTGGGTTCGTGCGAGAAAACCTTCGAGTATGGTCGTGTCCATGGTCGACGACGCTGCGCTGCCGCCGCCCTCTCCGAGGGCGGCCGCCAAGGCGCCAAGCTCTTCCTTGTCGAAGCCTCGGGCTATGTCGCGCAGCGATACTCCCGAAAACCGGAGGTAGAGCTGGGGTACAGCCTCCAGGAGCGAGGAAGGCTCCCTTGCCAAAACGGCGGGCGGTATCGTGGAACAGCCGGAGAGCGAGGCAAAAAAGGCCATGACAGCTGCTGCAATGGGGAGAAGGGGACTCGCAACCCTTGCGTTCCTATATCGGGAGACAATCATGCTATACCTCGTTGTTTGAAAATAGTGTGGCAGTAATCGCGATGTTCGGCGACAGCTGTATTCCAGCCTTCGAAGGCCGAGCCTCTGTAACCGGACTCAGGAATAATACCCCTGGGAGCGCCTATGGCTGAGGATGCCTTCGCCGCCGCATCCTTGAGCCATGAGAGGCGGTCATAGCCAGTCTTCCAGGGATTGAAGGCCGAGAACCCTCCCTTGGTTTTTCCGCCAGTTTCAAGGGCCCATGTCTCGGGCGAATAGGGTGGCACATCCAAATCGATAATGTAGTCCGAGGCGCTGGCCGTACTGTCGCCCCGGGCTCTGCCTTCTGCCCCAGGCTTGTTCTTCCACAGCTCCTCCAGCCTGTACGTCACAAAATCCTGATCGATAAAGGGACGTTTGTTGTAGGTGCACAGAAAGCGATAGATCATGCCCGCAGCTTTCAGAAACCGATCGGCATTTCGAATCTCGCTGAATTGTGGCTTGAGCCGCTTGTCTTCCCAGGTCAAACGGGGATTATCCGGATTCTTGAATGCCTGGAGATGTCCAGCCGCAGGGAGTGCGGAGGATGGGTCAAGGGCATTCTGGGCTTCATCGTCGCCCGAGAAGTTCTGGTGAGCCCAGGTGTCGGCATAGGCATGAAGAGCCACGCCGATCCTGTAGAGATTGCGTGTTTTCAGGGCTGCGACAAGTATTTCCCTCGCCAGCGGAGAATCCGCTGTTACGACGAATCGGCCGGCCCTGCCGTCGAGGCGAAGCTCGCTCGCTGCTGTCATATTGCCCGGGATGAAATGGAAAGGCCGATAGATATTCATAGCCACCGTTTCGTCCCAGAAAACGTAGTTCTGCGTCACATGGGTGTAAAACGAGGAAGCAGATTCTAGGCCAGCGCCTCCAGGAGCGGTGAAGTCCCGGCGCTGCAATCCCAAAACCTCCCAGGGCGCCATGCATTCATCGACCAGTTGGCTTGAAATGGCGATCGTCGAGGCAGCATCCTGGCTGAAACCTGCGCATCGGCTTATATACTGCAGGGCGTAATAATGGAATTCTATATTCATCGATGCATAAAGTATGCCGCGTTAGGCATTTTACGGCAACCATGCGCCGCAACAATCGCTTTCTTTCTGGAATCTTCCGGACTCTGATGCTAGTATGTATGGCAGGAGAGACTATGGCGATAGAAAGGACCTTCACGATGCTCAAACCCGGGGTGCTTCCGCGCCGCATAGCCGGCGAAATCATAGGTCGGATCGAGCGCAAGGGTTTCAAGATCCTGGGAATAAAGCTCATGCGTATCCCGCGCCCCCTCGCCGAAGAGCATTACGCCGAACACCGAGGAAAGCCGTTTTTCACGGAGCTTGTCGACTATATCTGTTCGGGTCCCGTCATCGGCATGGTTCTGGAGAGCGATGCCGCCATATCGCTGCTGAGGAATCTCTGCGGGGCCACGAGAGCGAATGAAGCAGTTCCCGGAAGCATCCGCGGCGATTATGCGGCGCGCACGAATTTCAATATCATCCACGCTTCCGATTCCCAGGAATCGGCCACGCGCGAAATAAATCGTTTTTTCAAACCGGAAGAAATCATCGACTGGAAGGATGGCAACAATGAATGGATCTGAAAAACTCCCCACATGGGACCTCTCTCCCATATTCTCCGGCTATGATTCCGATGAATACAAAGCCGCAAAGGCGAAGGTTTCAAGCCTCGCTTCGCAAGCCCTTGAATTCTTCGAAACGAGCGCTGTCGCCGCTGAAGGCGAGGACGCGGCGGCCTGGCTGAAGCGGGCTTTGGCCATCAACGAAGAGCTGGGAATCCTCTGCGAAACCCTGTCGGCCTACACCTATGCCCGCTTCAGCACGGACACGCGCGATCCTGTGGCCATGGCCGAGCTCAATGCCGTCGAGGAGCTCCAGCTGCCGGCTAAAAAAGTCGACGTTCTCTTCAGGAATGCCCTCGCCGCCCGGAAAGCCTCTATCGAGAAGGCGCTCGCCGCCGATTCCTCGCTGGCCCCCTACGTCTTCCTTGTACGAGAGGAACTTTTCTTCCAGTCCAGGCAGATGCAGCCCGACCTGGAAGACCTGGCTGAGGATTTGGGCCGGAGCGGGGCCGACGCCTGGTCCAGGCTCCAGGAATCGGTGAGTTCGAACGCTTCGGCTGTCTGGGACGAGGCGACGGGAGCCCGGAAAACGGTGATCGAGCTGCGCAATCTCGCCTTTGACCAGGACAGGAGCGTACGCGAGAAAGCATTCAAGCTTGAGCTCTCCGTCTGGAAATCCGTCGAAATTCCCATGGCCGCGGCGCTGAACGGCGTCAAGGGTGCCACAAACGCCCTCAACGCGCGCCGCGGCTGGAAGGATGCCCTCGAGAAATCGATGGCACAGGCGAGGATCAGCCCAGCCACCCTCGAGGCTCTCATCTCCGCGATGGAGTCTTCTCTTCCGATGTGGCGGCGCTATCTCAAGGCCAAGGCGAAGGCGCTCGGTATCCCCGCTCTCGCCTTTTTTGATCTCTTTGCCCCCGTCGAGAAGAAGGGCCAGCCCCTGCCGACCTTCTCCTGGGAGGAAGCCCGCGGCTTTATCGGCGATAAATTTTCATCCTTCGATCCTGATATGGGAGCCTTTGCCCTGCGCGCCTTCGATTCGAACTGGATCGATGCCCGGCCCCGCGAGGGCAAGGTCGGTGGAGCCTACTGCACGGATTTCCCCATGGCCCGAACGGCTCGCGTCCTGTGCAACTTCGACGGGAGCTTCTCTTCCGTCAGCACGGTAGCCCACGAGCTGGGCCATGCGTGGCATCATGAATGCATTCTCGACAAACCCTACCTCCTTACGCAGTATCCGATGACCCTTGCCGAGACTGCTTCCATCTTCGCGGAAACCATCGTTTCCGAGTCGGCACTTGCCAAGGCGAGCCAGGCGGAGCGGCTTCCCCTCGTCGAAATGCACCTGCAGGACGGCTGCCAGGTCATCGTCGACATCCTCTCCCGTTTCTATTTCGAGAAGGCCGTCTTCGGCGAGCGCCTTTCAAGCGAGCTCGGTCCCGATCAATTGAGCGCCCTCATGCTTGATGCACAGGCGAGGACATACGGCGAAGGCCTCGATCCCGAGAAACGCCATCCCTACATGTGGGCTGTGAAGGGTCACTACTACATCCCCTCGCTCTCCTACTACAATTTCCCCTATGCCTTCGGCCAGCTCTTCGGCCTCGGTCTCTATGAGCGCTACAAGGCCGAGGGCCCCGGCTTCGCGAAGACCTATCGTCAGCTCCTCGGGCGGACAGGTTCGGCCTCGGCTGTCGAGGTGACGAGACAGGCCGGGTTTGACATCGAAAAGCCCGAGTTCTGGCGATCCGCCCTCTCCGTCTTCGAAAGACAGGAGACGGAGTTCGAAAATCTCGTAAGCGACGTTTTGGGCAAGTAGCCTTAGTCCCAGCGAGGCGATATGGATTTTTCGAAAACTTTTCTGGAGAGGAAATCGGTGAGGGCCTACGAGGAGCGGCCCCTTCCCGCGGACCTGAAGGCCCGCGTGCTGGAAGCCGCTCTCAGGGCACCCACGGCCGGCAACATGATGCTGTATTCCATCCTCGATATCGAGGACCAGGGGCTCAAAGCGAGGCTCGCCGAAACCTGCGACCATCAGCCCTTCATCGCCAAGGCTCCCTGGGTCCTCGTCTTCCTCGCCGACTACGCCCGGATGATGGCTTTCTTCGAGGCGAGCGGGGTAGGAGAGCGTTGTCGTCGCGAAAGCACAGTCTTCATGAAGCCGAGGGAATCCGATCTCCTCCTCGCCTGCTGCGACGCCCTTGTCGCGGCGCAGACCGCGGTCTGCGCCGCGGAAAGCCTTGGCATCGGTTCCTGCTACATTGGGGACGTGATGGAAAACTGGGAAACGCACCGCGAGCTGCTCTCGCTGCCGCGCTATACCTTCCCCATAGCCATGCTCTGCCTGGGCTACCCCACGGCGCAGCAGGCGGTCCGAGCCCAGCCAGCTCGGCTTCCGGCGAAAGTGATCATCCAAAAGAATAAGTATGCATTGCCTTCTGCTGAAGCTCTCGCGAAGCTCTACGCGGGCGAGGGCTTCGCTGCCTTCACGCCGACTGCCGCCGCCGATAATCCGGGCCAGGCCCTCTATAAACGCAAGTTTTCGGCGGACTTCAGCATCGAGATGCGCAGAAGCGTGGCGGCGATGCTCGAGGATTGGCGCTGAATCAGGTCAGTTTTCCTCTACAGAGAATGGGGATTTCCTCCACGACATCGTCGCCTGAAATGAGGATGGCTGAATCGTAGAGATTGCACACGGGGCAGATGTGGACGGGGATGATCCTCAGCTTGTCGCCTATTTTCACGGCTTCCCTGAATTCCCTGTCGTAGATGATGGCATGCTCGTCGTAGACGGCGAAAATATGGACGGAAGGAAACTCCCGTATAGTACCCTTGCCCGGGGTGGCGCAGATGCCCTTCGTCCTTTCCTGCATGGTCAGACCCTTGGCACCGACGTCCATAATGACCCTTTCGGCCGTGGGCTTCGAAATGACGGTGGCAAGGACGGTGGCCGCGCAGCGGTCCAGGGTACCGATGGCATGACTCTGCGAGGCGTCCATGAAGACGTAGGTGCCGGGGCGCAGTTCGGTGATGCCTTCAAGGATCTCGAAGCGATGCATCAGTGAGGGGGTCGAGCCTATGCTCACCACCTCAGGCTTCATGCCTATGCCTGCCGCGAGTTCGGCGAAGCGCAGGGTCCGCCTTTGGCTTTCCAGAAAGATGCGGCCGCACTCTTCGGTATCCCTGGCGCTGTAGCTGTGGCCGTCGTGGGAAAATATGCCCCTGAAATGGACATGGGGACATCCCCGAATCGTTTCCAGGAGATCCAGGTAGTCTTTCTCCTCGATGACGCCCGACCTGTTCTCGCCCACCTCGATTTCGATGAGAACCTGTGCGGCTTTGCCGGCGGAAGCGAACACTCTCTCGGCATCCTCAACCTGGCAGGGGCTGTCCACGCCGAACGCTATCGCGCAGGTTTCGGCAATCTTGAGGATCCGCTCCAATTTTCTCTGCCCCACGATTTCGTTCGCGATGAAGATGTCGTCGAGGCCGCTTGCCGCCATCACCTCGGCCTCGCCTACTTTAGCGACGGCGATGCCAGTGGCGCCCATCTCCTTCTGGAGCCTGGCGATGTAGGGCATCTTGTGCGTCTTGGTGTGGGGGCGAAGAGCCACCTTCCGGCTGTCGGCCCAGTCCTGCATGAAGCGCAGATTGTCGAGCATGATCTCGCGGTCGATGAGGAGGCTTGGCGTATCCAGTTCCTGGTATTTCATCCTTGTCGACTCCTTCTTCGGGGCAGGGGCGGCCTCTCGTCAATGATCGGATTTAAGACCGGCGCCGCACATGGGGATGAGGCTATCGGGCGCCGAACCCCTTTGCGCGCGGTACTCCAGATAGGCGGCGTAGGTGGCGGCCGTCGTGTGTTCGCAGTAGATTCCCTTCCTCGCCAGGGCGCTTCTCGCGTCGAGGATTCTGCCCTCGGGCGCGATGATCACTTCCGCGCCATGCCGGTAGATGAGCTCGAGGATGGCTTCGCCGCGCATCGGCTTGCCTATCGCGATCCCCTCGGCCAAGGTCGGCAAAGGCTGGACAGTCACCGGCTTCCGCTCGCGCTTCCCCCAGGCCTTCGCTATGGGATCGCAGCCTTCGCTCTGCACCGCCACCACATGAGGCATTTTTTCGATGGCGCCCGCGGCCAAGAGTTCCTCGAGCCCCTTCATCGCGCCCAGGAAGAGGGTGCCGTTGCCCAGGGGGATGAAGAGGGTGGATGGCATCCGTCCCAGCTGCTCGAATACTTCGTAAATATAGGTTTTCGTCCCTTCGAAAAAGAAGGGATTGTAGACATGGTTGGCGTAGTAGAGACCATCGCTTTCCACTTTTTCGCGGCAGACATCGGCGCAGTGGTCCCTGCTTCCGGGAACTACATTCACGCTTGCGCCATGCGACTGGATCATGGCGATCTTGCCGGGCGAGGTGCCTTCGGGCACGAAGATTTCACAGCGTATTCCTGCCTTGGCGCAATACGCCGCGATACTGTTGCCCGCGTTGCCGCTGGAATCCTGGACGACGGAGTCCACGCCGACAGCCCTGCAATGCGCCACGAGGAGGGCTGCTCCCCTGTCCTTGAAGGAGAGGGTGGGCATGCAATAATCCATCTTGAGGAGAACTTCTTCATCCAGGCGAATGACGGGCGTCATGCCCTCGCCGAGGCTGATATCCTTCCAGCCCTCGCCTTCGAGGGGTAGGAAGGCTCTGTAGCGGAAGAGGCTCCAGGCGGTCCTGTCGATACGATTCGCTTCGAATCGGGGCGGGACAAAATCCAGGTTCCAGAGGCCGCCGCATCCACATTTCGCCCTGCGGGTTGCCGCGCTTTCCCTCTGGCCGCAGCGCGAGCAGACAAATTCCATCGATGTCATTCCTCAGCTCTGGCTGATACCTCAGCCAAAGCTTCTATCTCCACGAGACAGCCGAAATGGAGCCTGCCCGTCGGCACGATGGCCCTGGCCGGCTTGTGGGTTCCGAAGAACTCGGCGTATACCCTGTTGACGGCATCCCAGCCTTCCATGTCGGCGATATAGACGCGGCAGAGAACGACACTTTCCCGCCCGAGGCCGGCTTCCCCCAACACCCTGTCCACGTTGGCAAGGGCCTGCCGCGCATGGGCTTCCATGCCTCCCTCGGGGAGGAGCCTCGTGTCGGGGTTGATCGAAAGCTGGCCCGAGATATAGAGCATCCCGTTCGAGACGATGCCGGGCGAATAATGCCCCTTGTTTTCGGCTAGGTAGGCCGGCGCGATCTTTTGCATCATCGTCCCTTCAATTAATATGGAGCCAGTATGGCGAGGACCTTGTCCTTGCCCAGGGTGCCGAGGAAACCGGCGAGGCGGGGTCCCTGATCCTTGCCCACAAGGGCCTGGTAGGCCGCCTTGAAGAGGGTCTTGCCGTCGGTGCCCGCTGCCGTGGCCGCATCGTAGATGGCCGCCGCCACGGCCTTTTCGTCGGCGAAAGTCTCGAGCCTGGCGACGACGTCGTCGCGCAGATGGATGACTGCCGCCAGCTCCACGCCAGCAAGGTCGGCCTTCTCGCCCGGCTCTCGCACGCGGAAGCGGAATTCCTCGGGAGCGCATTCGTTCACCCAGTACCAGGCCCGCTCCGCCCTGGAGCGGATGCCTTCCATCTGGGATGGCTTGATGCCGGGAAGCGCGGCCAGCACCTGCTCCACGTCGCCCTGGTAGATGAGAAGGAGGCTCGAGAGATGCCTGAAGGGCACCTGGTAGGGCGCCTCGGCGGGCAGCTTGTCCACCTGGGAGAGTTCGTAGATGCGACGCTCCCTTTCCTCGGAATCCTCGTCCTTGGCCTTCTCGAGGCCCCAGTAGATGCGCTCGGTCTTGTCGTAGTCCTCGTATATCTTGATAACGTCGAGGTCGAAGCTGATGACGAATTCGGTGTTGGGGCGCGTCCCTGCGAAGAGATAGCGCACGAGTTCGGGCTGGTAGACGCGCAGGAGGTCGGGCAGGTCGACAACCTTGCCCTTAGAGGAGGACATCTTGCCGGGGGAACCCTTGATCCCTATGAAGTCGTAGCGGAAGGTGACGGGGGGCTTGCGCCCGTACACGTCCTCGACAACATGCTTCGAAGTGTCGAAGGACCCGCCCTGGGAATGATGATCCTTCCCCGCCGGCTCGAAGTCCACGCCTTCATGGTTCCAGCGCATCGGCCAGTCGACACGCCAGACGAGCTTGGCTCCCTTGAGGGTCCTCAAGTCGCCCGTCTCCCTGTGGCCGCATTCGCAGCGGTAGCTCAAGGCCCAGTCGCCGTCCCAGCCCTCGATCTCCGTCGTGTCCTTCTCGCAGGCCGAGCAGAACACGGAGACGGGCCACCACTCGCCCTGGATCTTGTGATCCTCGTCCCTGTACTTGTCGAGAATATGCTTCAGCGCTTCCCGCTTTTCCAGGGCGCGCCTCATGCCCTCGGCATAAGTCCCCGAGCGATAGCGATCGGCCTGATACAGAAACTCCGGATGGATACCGACCGTGGGCAGGACGGATTCCACGTCCACCTCATGGTGGCGGGCGTAGGAGGCGTCGCGGCCCCAGGGATCGGGCACCATCGTGATCGGGAATCGCAGGTATTTTTCCAGCACTTCGGGCTGGGGCATGTTGAGGGGCACTTTCCTGAAGACGTCGTAATCGTCCCAGCTGTAGATGAAGCGAACCTTTTTGCCCCGGGCGCGCAGGGCGCGGACGACGAGCTCGACGGAGATCATCTCTCGGAAATTTCCCACGTGAACGGTGCCCGAGGGGGTGATGCCCGAGGCGCAGGTATAGATTTCCTTATCGCCCCATTCGGCGATTATCTTTTCGGCTGTCTGGTCAGCCCAATGCAAGGCTTTCTTGTTTTCCATGGAAACGAGTATAGCTTATTCATACTCGCCATGAAAATAGGTACTTGTAGGCTAAAGCTCTGGACTCTTTCCGCAGGCGGCATCCAAAACCCGTTCAGAAATCCTGAAGGATCCCCTCCCGCATCAGGACGATCTCCAGACCTCCGGACAAGAGGGCCGTTATCGTCGGCCTCTTGACGAGGCCATCGAGGTGGATCATAGCCGGGGCGTCCCCGTCGTAGTTGTAGCCAATGGCGAAGTGGCAGGTTCCATAGGCCTTTTCGTCTTCAAGCATCAGGCCGGTGATCA
The DNA here is from genome assembly GCA_964468155.1 of uncultured Treponemataceae bacterium. GTDB lineage: Bacteria > Spirochaetota > Spirochaetia > Treponematales > Rectinemataceae > CAYXUF01. The sequence continues at coordinate 52,020 of CAYXUF010000004.1, read as the reverse complement.
GCGCCTCGGTGTTGAGACCAATGCCGAGTTCCCCGATATGCCGCGCGTTGGTCGCGTAGCGCAGGCCTTCTTCCGGGCTCATGCCGCCTTTGCCGACGAGGGAGGAAGCCATGTCCATTCCCTTCCTCATTGCCGCTTCGAGCCGGGCAGCCTCGGCGCCCCCTTCGCAGCCCATCACATAGCCGCCTGAAACCGCGCAGGAAATCGGTGTTTCGATGACGATATCGCCCGCGATGTCGGCTATGGAGCCGTCGAACACGATTGTTCCCTCGGCCGACCTGAGGGCTGGGGAGAGGAATACTTCGCCAGCGGGCAGGTTGCCGCCCGAGCCCGGCTTTCCAAAGTCCCCGTCATCGATGGAAGCCTTGCGGCCTTCCGCGCCAATGAAGATGTCGGTACCCGCCGGCGCCGATACCTGGATGCCGACGGCCTCATCGAGGATCGCTGCCAGGCTTTTAGCTCGAGCCCTCATGAGTGAGTAGTCGATGGCAACGGTGCGGGAAAACATGTCCATCGTCACGCCGGGCGACCAGAACGCCCGCATCTCCTTCGTGCCGTGCAAGAGGTAATTGAAGATATGGTCGTATTTTTTGCCGTCGGAAGCCTCGAGGGGCGAGGCTATCCTGTACCTGTCCTTACCCAGCTTGTCGGTGGAAATCGACGCCAGCGCATCCGGCTCGGCTCCAATCGCCTCGAGGATGAAATCCTCGGCAAAGTCGCCCTGCGATTTGACCGGCTGCAGAAGCAGTGTCGTTTGAACGCCCCTGGATATGGCCGCCGCCTCCAGCGCCTCGGCGACAACTTCCTGTTCCGTTCCCGGATTTGAAACGATGAGGAGCCTCTCGCCGGCCTTCATGGCCAGGCATTCCGCGATGGCGGTTTTGGCCGCCGCCTCCAGCCCCGTCATGCCGTTTTTTCTCCGCCAGCCCCGCGCTTGTAGATGGGCACGCGCGACTGTGGCGCGAGGTCCAGCCCGTCCGTCTCTCCACGCTCGAAGTATCGGTAGGCTATGCCCGCCACCATGGCTCCGTTGTCGCCGCACAGGGCGAGGGGAGGGAAATGCACTTCGAGGTCGCCGCGGTTGGCCAGTTGCCGCCGCAGATAGGCGTTGGCCGCCACGCCTCCTCCGGCCACGATCCTGTTGATGCCCGTGTCCCGGGCGGCGAGAAGGAGCTTGGAAAGCAGCATGTCTATCGCCGCTTTCCTGAAGGATGCGGCGATATTCTCGGGGTTGGCCTCGGCTCCCGGCCTTCGGAAATCCTCGAGATGGTGGATGACAGCCGTTTTAAGCCCCGAATACGAAAGGTCGTAACGGTGATTCCCCTTGTGGAGGGATGGTGTTGGAAATCTGAAGGCCTTGTCATCGCCCTTCTCGGCCATTTCATCGATAATCTGGCCGCCCGGGTACCCATACCCATAATACGTGGCTACCTTGTCGAAAGCTTCGCCTACTGCGTCATCTATCGTCGTTCCGAGTACCTCGATCCTGTCAAAATCATCGGCGCGGCAGATGATGGAGTGGCCGCCCGAAACGAGAAGGCCGATAAAAGGGTAGGCGATGTCGCCCGAAAGCCGCGGCGCGTAGAGGTGGGCAAGCATGTGGTTGACGCCCTTGAAGGGTTTTTCGAGGGCGAAGGCCATGGCTTTCGCGAAGGAAAGCCCCACGGCGAGCGACCCGATGAGCCCCGGCTGGCAGGTGGCAGCCACAGCGTCCAGTTGTCCCGGACTGAGGGAGGCATCTTCCAGAGCCTTCCTGACGACGCCCTCGATCCAACGCGTGTGTGCGCGGCTCGCTATCTCGGGTACAACACCCTGGTATTGGGCATGGAGGGGAATCTGCGTCGCGACGATGTTGGAGCGAACCTTCCGGCCATCTTCAACCACAGCCGCCGAACACTCGTCGCAGGAGGACTCAATCCCCAGGACGAACATCGTCGCGTACCGTCCCGTCATCTCCTACCGCGTTCCGTATCATGTATTTCGAAATAGTCGACAGGGAGTAGCCTTCCTCGTAGAGCTGCGGATAGATATCCATGAGCGTTTGGGCGAGTTCGGCCGACCATACATGGCCAATAAGCACGGATGCGCCTTTGGCAGAAGCTATTTTTTTGCCCTCATCAAGAGCGTGGAGGATGGACTGTTTATCGCCGGTGTTGTCAAGAAACACATCACGCTCCCAATATGGTATGGATAATTCCAGGCACAAGGCCGCAGTGGCTGTGCCGGCAATCGTCCTGGAATCAAGATAATAGATACCACGCTTTTTGACAAGATCGAGGATGGACGCCATGAGAGGCTCATTCCTCGTGACTGCCGATCCCATATGGTTGTTCATGCCCACCGCTCCCTCCACGCTGTCCAGGTTGGCGGCAGCCAGAATGGCCGCCTCGCTTTCCGTCATTCCCGTAAGGATCGCACCCGGTCCGGGATCGTTGCCGCCGAGTGCCTGCATGGGCTGGTGAAGGATGACTTCCTTCCCCGCCGCAAGGGAAAGCCTTGCGGATTCTGCGCTATTATCCAGCCGCGGAAGTACTGCTATGGTGAGAGGGAAAGGCAGGCCGAGGAAAGGCTTAAGCTGGTCCAGGCTGTATCCGGCATCATCGATGACGATGATGAGTGTGGGTTTTCGCCCCATCTTGAGCATTTCGTCGCGTACGCTGAGTACCCAGGATTCGGCGCGCGGCTTTGAGGAAAGGGGAGGCAGCGTGCTCAAGCCGGGCTTGCTGGCGCTGGGTTTTGCCGTATTTGCGGCATGATCTTCCGCTTGGCTGTTTTTGTTTTCTGTGGCGGGAAGCGTCGGATCGGCTTCCGCGGGAAGGAGAGCCTCGTAGCCTTCAGGCATTGCTATTCCTTCGGGCAGTTCTGTGCTGTATTCGGGCAGTCCATAGGGCCAGATGGTCGTGGATGGCAGAGGGGGCTGTACGGTTCTTTCTGATTTTTGATGCGCGATCAGAGCCACTATCACCGTTATGGCCATGGCGAGCACAACAAAAGCCGCCATCCTGTAGTTAGCCCAGTTATCGCTGCTGCCTGAATCTTTTTTTCTTCGTCTGTCCCGCCTTTTCTCTGCCACGCGGGAATACTATCGAGTCGCAGACCTTTGGACAAGCACAAACGAGGCTGAAAACGAGATCTGTGTCGCTGTCAGGCAGTCATGCAGAGGTAACCCTTGGCCGCTTCGGTCTGCATTTTGCCCAAAGCTTTTTTTTCGATATGTCGAACGGTCTCGGGAGAGAGGCCCATCTCGCCGCCCATCTGCTTGAGGGAGCGGCGCCTCCGTCCGCCAATTTCATAGCGCTGGTTGATGACCTTCCTTTCCCTTTCCCCGAGCACCGAGAGGAGCCTTGTTGTCTGCTCCCTGACGATATAATCGCCGAAAAGCTTTTCGGGCGAGTAGGTGTAATCTTCGTAGTAGTCAAGGATGTCTATTCTTTCCTGATCCCCCTGCGATTCGAAGCCAATCGTTCTTTCCGAGAAGATGAGGACATCGTTCAGCTTTTTCTCGGCTATACCCAGTTTTGCGGAAATTTCCTTTGTCGTGGGCTGCCTGTCCAGAACCTGGCTCAGTATGCTCTTTTCGGCCTGCACCTTGCGTATGAGCTCCTCCTTCCTGTGCGGGAGGCGGATATCTCTTCCCGTATTCACGAGCGAGCGGCCGATCGACTGACGAATCCACCAGGCGGCATAGGTGGAGAATTTGACCTTCCTTGTTCCATCAAATTTTTCGGCGGCCTTCATGAGGCCGATATTTCCTTCCTGGATAAGGTCGATGAGGCTGAGCGAGGGATTCCACATCGAACGGGCTATGCGCACAACGAGCCTGAGGTTTGCCTCGATGAGACGCTTCATGGCGGATTTGTCGCCTTGGGCTATCTTCCTTGATAAATCCTCTTCTTCTTCCCTCGTGAGAAGGGCGATACCCTTAATGGATACAAAATAGCTGGAGAGGCATTCATCGTTGGCTGCAAGGTTTAGCATGGCAGTCCTCCTGAAAAGAGACTTGCAATCGCCATGCCACAAATAGAGTAATCGATAAAATTTTGTTAAATCTATATTTCATATAGAATAATAAATAGCCATTATCTCTTCTTTGCAGTATTCAGGAAGGCAGAGGCGATTCGATATAAAAAAGGATACAGCCCCCGCAGAAGGACTGTATCCTTTTTTATTCTCCAAGCCGCAGGAAAGCCGTGGCAACCGGCCTGGCATCCCCTTATTTTACGTACTTGGTCGGATCGAGGGCCTGGCCATTCTTGAAGATGCTGAAGTGGAGATGAGGCCCCGTGCTCTGCCCTGTATTTCCCGAGAGCCCGATGGTAGCGCCCTGGACTATCGAGGAGCCTTCCCTTACGCCGATGCTGCTCAGGTGGGCATACAGTGATTGGTAGCCGCTTGCGTGCTTCAGGATGATGTAGTTGCCGAAAACCGAATTGTAGCCCGTGTCGGCGACCTTGCCCTCGGCGGTCGCCTTTACTTTTGTTCCGGGTGAGATGACGATATCGATGGCCGAATGGTAGGTGCGCAGGCCGGTAAAAGGATTGGCCCTGTATCCGAAGGCGGAAGAGATGCGTCCCCGCGCCGGCCAGACGAAACGCTCGCCGTAGAAATTGCGCAGGGAAGCCGAAGAGAGGCGGGCATTGGGAATGAAGAGGCTCTGTCCAGCGCTGATGATTCCGCTCGCAAGGTCATTGGCGTCCACGATGCGCGTGATGTCGATCGCGTAGGTTTTCGCCAGATATGAAAGGCTTTCTCCGCTCCGCACCTTATGGCTGATGCCGTCCATATTCGGTATTCGAAGCGTCACGCCCGGTCGGACGGATGATGCGCTTTGAAGCCCGTTGGCTGAAATGATCGTATCCTGTCTGAGCCCAAAGCGTTTGGCGATCTTTTCCAGGGTGTCGCCGCTTTTAATCGAATAGCTGCCGATCCTCACCGAGACGGGGATGGGGGGCAATGCACCTTTGGGGAGTTCATCGACACTGCCCACATCAGGCTCCATGTATGCCATCAGCGCGGCCTGGGCCGATTCCTCATCGGGGAGCAGCAGACTGCCCTGCGTGACCGGAAAGCTTGTGGCGCCTATGATGGCTGCCGTTGCGGCTGTCAGTGCGATGAGAGCGATTATTCCTATAATGGCTATTCTCGGTGCATGCAGCGACTTGGGCTTGAGCGGCTGGATGCGGGCTGCCAGGCTTTTCAGCACTGCCGCCGGACTCCTGGTGGTCTTTACCGGCAGGGGAGAGGGGCTGAGGGAAGTTTGGGCGGCTGGCGCTGGTGCAGGGTCAGGAAGATCGATAGGCCTTACTGCTTTCTCTTTCGGGGCTTTTGTCTTGAAGAAACCCCGGACATTGCCGGCAAGGTTCCTCGATGCGGAACCGATTCTTGATCTGCCATCAATAAAGGCTTTTTGTATGCCTTCCTGGGCGTAGGACTTCAGTTTGACACTGTTTTTCTGCAATGACGAGGCCGGGCTGGAGATGAAGGGCTTCTCGAATCTGAAACTGGGCGAAGGAAGGCTGCTTGAGTGTATTTCCTTGGGAGCAGGGCTGTTTTGGCGGTTTTTGCGCTTGGCGACAGGCTTGCCATCGAGAATGGTGAGAAAGGGTTTGGATCGGAAGGCCAGCTGTGCAGAAGTATCCTGTCTGCCCGGTGCCTTGTCGGTATTGATATGCATAGGTTTTTCCAGTATCGGAAGATTTGCGCCGATATATAATCGAAGAAACGTTGTAAAGGACAGGAAAATCATGGTATTTGGGGACCGCAAGGGCGAGCGGCGAAGGATCTCTGGCAGAAGTCCCCGTGGCGAGAATATAGGCGTTATAGTAGCCATAATCGTCATTGGGCTCTTTGTGGGCAGATTCTTCATCATCGATACGGTCATCGTGCAGGGAAAATCGATGCTCCCGAGTTTCAGGTCGGGCGATATTGTCCTGGTTTTCAAGGCGGCCTATGGTCTCAGGAATCCCCTGGGCGGCTATTTTTTCCTCTGGGGAAGGCCGAAAAACCGGCATGTTGTCGCTGCCATCAAACCCGATGACAATAAAACAATCATAAAGCGCGTATGGATCGAAGCGGGATCTGGACAGGAGACCAGCCGGCGGGAGGAGTATTTTCTCATGGGTGACAATAAATACGAATCCGTCGACTCAAGGGAGTTCGGCCCGGTGCCGATGAACAGTATACTGGGGAGGGTTCTTCTCTATCCCCGCCTCTAGCCTATGGAACGCATGGATAATGAATGAAAACGACGAAACTCCGCCTGGCTATCGCCTTGGCGATTCTCGGCATATTTGCTGCGCTGGTTTTAGCCAGATACGCACAGCTCGCATTCACGGCTGAAAATGCCGGTGATTTGGGCCTCGATGAGTCCGGCGAGAGGGGCAGCATCGTGGACAGGAACGGAAGAGTTCTGGCCATGGATGTTCCCAAATACGATGTCTCTGTATGGCGGCCTTCCACAAAGGCCGATACCTTCAGGCAGGAGTTACCGGAACTTGCAAAACTGCTGGGGATCCCCGCCAGTACCATAGCGTCGCGATACGACGACGGAAACCAGAACTACTTCTATATTGCGAAGAGAATTTCGGCCGAAGCGGCGAAGCCCCTGATCGAAGCGAAAAAGACGGGCAAGTTTCGGGGCGTCCAGGCCGACGAGATTTCCGGCCGCCTCTATCCCGAGGGGAAGCTGGCTTCCCACCTCATCGGATTCACGGGAGAAGGCAACGCTGGCCTTGACGGCATCGAAGTAAAATATGAGAACGAACTCAAACCCAAGCCCAGGAAGGCTTCCGACGGCACGGGAAGGCTTCTCGACGCAAGCCGCAAGGCTCCCCGCGGCGACACGGTAACCCTGAGCATCGACGCAAACCTCCAGTTCATGATCGAGGAGGTGATTGGGAACGCCGTCAAGGCCAATGGAGCCGAGGCGGCCTTCGCCATTGCCATGGACGTGAGGACGGGCGAAATCCTGGCCTATGTAGGCGAACCGGGCTTCGATCTCAACAACTACGCTTCCCATGATGTGGAAAAGCGGAGAGACCTTCTTTCACTTTATTCATACGAACCCGGTTCCGTTTTCAAGATTTTCAGCATGGCCTCCATACTCGACATGGGAGCCATAACGACAAAGACCATATTCGAATGTGACGGCGCCTACAGGCGCACCCTCCCGAACGGCGAGAAGATCGTCATAAAGGATCTTGGCGTCTACGGGAAACAGAATTACGCCGGCGTGCTCGCCCGCAGCAGCAACGCTGGCGTCGGCTACGCTTCCGACAGGGTGTCGGAGGATGACCTGTACGTTCGGCTGAAATCCTTTGGATTCGGCATGAAGACGGGAATAGGGCTTTCGGGCGAGAGCCAGGGCTCCCTGCGCGATCCTGAAAAGTGGTCGGCCCGCTCCAAGCCGACTATCGCCATAGGTCAGGAAGTGCTGGTGACCCCACTGCAGATGGTCACGGCAGCGGCCTCGATAGCGAATGGGGGCCTCCTTCTGAAGCCGACGACAGTATCCCGCATCGACACCGCCGACGGCGATTCCGTCTTTGTCCACGAACCCCAGGTTGTCAGGCGCGTGGTATCGGAAGAAACCTCGCGGGCCATCCTTGACGCCATGGAGCTGACGGCGAGCATGGAAGGCACGGGCTGGAGGGCGAAGGTCGCCGACATCAGAATGGCAGTCAAGACAGGCACTGCACAGATGATCGATCCCACGACAAGGGCATATTCCGACAAGGACTACATAGCGAGCACGCTCGGGATCTTCCCTGCGGACGAGCCCCGCGTGGCCCTTTATATCGCCATCATCAAGCCGCGCGGAGCCTCCTACCTGGGCGGGCAGATCGCCGCGCCCGTCCTCAGGGATGCCGCCGAGGCCGTGCTCACCTGCATCGACATCGAGCGCGGAAAATCGCCGACTGTCGTCCATGGCGGATCGATCCTGCTTTCCCCGGAAGTGCAGGCCAGCATCGGAGGCACCATGCCCGACCTCACGGGCTATTCCAAGCGCTCGCTCATCCCCCTCCTTGAAAGAAAGGATCTCAAGGTCATAATCAAGGGCGACGGCTATGTCGTATCCCAGCAGCCCCTGCCGGGGACAGCGATACAGGAAGGTTCCACCGTCACCCTGAATCTGAAGTGAGGATTATCCTATGGAGAGAGCACAAGCTATCGCGGTATGGAGAGACTACAACAGCGACGATTCCCTGTTTCGGCACGCCCTTTCGGTGGAAGCCGCGATGCGCCATTTCGCCCGGAAACTGGGCGAGGACGAGGATTTCTGGGGAATCGTCGGCCTCCTCCATGACATCGACTATCAGCAGTACCCCGAGGAGCATCTTGAGCATACGCGATCGATGCTCGAAAAGGCGGGATTCGGCGAGGATTTCATCAGGGCTGTCTTGAGCCATGGATGGCAGCTCTGCAGCGATATCGAGCCTGTGGCTCCGATGGAGAAGGTGCTCTACGCTGTCGACGAGCTTACAGGTTTCATAGCGGCCTGTGCCTACGTGCGGCCCTCGCGGAGCGTTCTCGATATGGAAGTGCGCTCGGTCAAAAAGAAGTGGGGTTCGGTCAACTTCGCGGCCGGGGTGAGGCGCGATGTTATCGAAAAAGGCGCGGCAATGCTCAACATTCCCCTGGATGATCTCATCGCCGAAACCATCCTCGCGCTCAGGGCCGCCGCTTCTGAAATCGGACTGAAGGGGAACCTCTAGCTCGCGATTGACCATATATCGTTTTGGCTATACATTTTCGCCACGATATCGCGCTATAGGGTAGGGCTCCAATGCTTGAGAAAATAACGGAAAAATTCGTCGACGTCTTCCGCGGCATAGGCGGGAAGGCTTCGATATCGGAAAAAAATGTCGAGGATGCCGTCGATCAGATAAAGATGGCCCTCCTCGAGGCCGACGTGAACCTGCGCGTCGTGAGGCGCTTCGTCAACTCCACTCTTGAGGAAGCCAAGGGCGAAAAGGTCCTGCGCTCGGTGAGCCCCGGCCAGCAGTTCATCAAAATCATCAACGACAAGATGGTGGCCCTCCTCGGCGACGCCAACCAGGATCTCAACCTGCGCGGGCCCGATACCCTGTCCGTCATTCTCCTTCTCGGCCTCCAGGGCTCGGGCAAGACGACGACGGCTTCCAAGCTCGCGTACCGACTGAAAGCCAAGGGCAGGAAAGTCCTCCTCGTGGCCTGCGATCTTGTCCGGCCCGCTGCTGTCGAGCAGCTATCGGTGCTGGGCGCCCAGATCGGCGTCGCCGTTCATACGGAGGATACCAAGGACCCCGTGCGCGTTGCCACGGCGGCTCTTGCCCGCGCGAGGCGCGAATCCTTCGACACCCTCATCGTCGATACGGCGGGGCGCCTCCAGATCGACGAGGCGCTGATGGCCGAACTCGGGCGAGTGAGGGACGCGGTCAATCCCATCGAATCCCTCCTCGTGGCCGACGCCATGACGGGGCAGGCGGCGGTCGATATCGCCAAGGCCTTCGACGAAAAGATCGGCATAACGGGCGTGATCCTCTCCAAGTTCGATTCCGACACCCGCGGCGGTGCTGCCCTTTCACTCAAAACGGTGACGGGCAAGGCCATCAAGTTTATCGGCACATCGGAGCGGCCCGAGGGGCTTGAGCCCTTCCATCCCGAAAGGATAGCCAGCCGCATCCTGGGCATGGGCGACATCGTCTCCCTCGTTGAGAAGGCCCAGACCGTCTACGACCAGAAAGAAGCCGAGGCCCTCGAGAAAAAGCTCACCCAGGAAAGCTTCACCCTCGAGGACTATCTGGATCAGCTGCAGAAGATGAAGAAGATGGGTTCGGTCAAGTCGATGCTCGACATGATCCCCGGCCTGGCCGGCCAGGTGAACGAGGACCAGATCGACATGGAAGGAATGAAGTACGAGGAAGCGATTCTACGCTCCATGACGAAAAAGGAGAGATCCAACTATCTGATTATCGGCCCTTCGCGCCGATCCAGGATTGCCAGGGGCTCGGGCACTTCGGTGGCTGAGGTGAACCGCCTCCTGAAGAAATTCGAAAAATCACGGACGATGATGAAGAAAATGGTGAGTTCGAAGGGGAAGGCGGCCATGGCCAAATACATGGCGGGGCAGGGACCTGGCGCCTGATGCGGGGCTTTACATTCCCGAACATTTCCTGTAAAGTACCCGAACTATTTCGTATGGAGTCCAACTATGTCCAGAGTATGTGAAGTGTGCGGCAAGGGTCCCATGTTCGGCAATAATGTTTCCCACGCCAAGAATCGCACCAGAAGAACCTGGCTCCCCAACCTCATGAAGGTCAAGACAAAGGTCGAGGGAACGGTCAAGTCCGTGAAGATCTGCGCGAAATGCCTCAAGGCCGGAAAAGTCGTCAAGTACGTTTGATCGGCGTCGTCGACGCTTGATAAGGCGTCAACGAGTTCTCGTTTTTACAATATTTTTAGCGTCAGGCCATCCACAATCCGTGGATGGCTTTTTTTGTCCGATATACGCGATTCCGGAGCGGCGAGGGCTGGGCCAATAAAAAGGCGCGGCCGCCCGGGCAGGGCGGCCGCGCCTCATAGTCAGCCGGCGAAGAACCCGGTTTTAGCGCTTCCAGCCCAAGCGGCCGCCATTCGGGCGCCCGCCCATCATGCCGCCCATGGCTCCGCGGCCGCCGAATGTTCCGGTAGTCGAACCGAGGTCGATGACCTTGCCGTTGAGGGTGAGCGAGGAGACGCGGACCGCATAGCTGTCCTTGACGCCGATCACTTCGTGGGAATCGCCCTCAACCTTCACGCTGGCGCCTTCCTTGAGTCCGTCGACGAAGCCGTAGAGGCGGTTGGGAATCATGACGAAGTAGGTCTTGCTGTCTTTCTTGATTGCCGCCCTGCCGTCGACGAGTTCGAGCGTGCCTTCAAGGGTGATTTTTTCGAAAACGACGGTGTTCGGATAATTGTTCATCATGCCGCGGCCATAGGAAGGCATGACTTGCTGGCCGCGTCCGGGCGCCGTGCTTCGGGGCTGGTTCCACTGGCCGTAAGGCTGGGCTGCCGCGGCTCCGATGACAAGGAAGGCGATCGCAACGGCGATAAGTGCTTTTTTCATGATAGGGCTCCTTTATAGAGAGTGTTGTGGTGAGGGCTGGAAATCCCGTTCATCGAAGTCCGGCCTTTCTGCCCTGCCCAGTCCGTCTCTGCGGACATCAATAAGCAAGCAGGAACCATGCCAAAAACAAAAAAAATCGCTATGTAAAATAAATACATATGCTGAATATAAATATATGTGATGGTTGTTCCATGGCATCATCATTCGCTTCGCTTCAGCCTTGGTGATTCAAAAAGCTGAGGAAAAAAATGCCCCTCACGGGCAAAAAGTGCGCATCGCTGCCGGTAGCTGTCAAGCTCGGGCCCAGCTTTGACGATACTGTGCTTAGTCACCAAAACTATTGTGGAGCGTTCATGTTCACAAAACGATTCTATGCATTCTGCACCCTCATCCTGGTCTTGGCCTCCGACCTTTTTGCCACCGACGATATGCCCTATAGGCTTTTCCCTTCCCTGTACAAGAAAGCATCGCAGCTTTCCCTGCCGCAGACGGTTACCAGATCTTCCCTTCAGGGGGGCGGAGGGTCGCTTGCCGAGCGGGTGCCGATGCTGGCCAACAATACGATCGTTGCCTTCTACGGCCACCCATTTTCAAAAAAAATGGGAATCCTCGGCCTGTACTCGAAAGAGGAAGTGGCGAACCGCATTCGAACCTACGCCAATTATTACGACCAGGTGAACGGCCCCGACGGGGTGGTGTCCGCGTATTATATCATCTATGGAACCTGCTGGCCGGGTGGCGAAATCGGCTACCTGAAGGAGTCGACCCTCGAGGAATACATCCTCTATGCCCAGTCCAGGGGCATGATCGTCTTTGTGGATCATCAGATCGGCAAGTATACGGTGAAGGAAGCGATGGAAAAGATTCTTCCCTTCCTGAAATACCCCAATGTGCATCTCGCCATCGATCCGGAGTGGAGAACCCTCATTCCCATGAAGGAGATAGGCTCCATAACCGCCGATGAGCTCAACCAGGCCCAGCGCATCATGCAGGATTACATGATAGCCAACGCGATTCCCGGCATAAGAATGCTGGTCGTCCATCAGTTCCAGGACAAGATGATAGCCAACAGGGATAGGGTGAGAGCCGATTACGACCGTGTTCTCCTCGTCCACACAGCCGACGGATTCGGCAGCCCCGCCGTCAAGAGGACATCCTACGCCAACAACACCAAGGCGGCGAATATGCCGGTAAAGGGTTTCAAGCTCTTTTTCAAATCCGATTTTCCCCTCGCGGGATGGGACAACCCCCTCCTGTCGCCGGCCGAGGTTATGGCTCTCGACCCAAGGCCCAGCCTGATAATGTATCAATAGGACGGTAAATACCGGGTCGTTTCCTGTCGATAGTCTAGAGAGGGATCCGAACGTCCTGAATCTTTGTTTTTTCGGGAATTCGTGATACCTATCTAGGTAGCTTATCGTCGTCAAGGGAGATGACCCATGTCCTTTTCAAAGAAAGTCAGATCAGCAGCACTCATCCTTGTTCTCGCGTGCAGTTTCGCCGCGTATGGATATGATCCTCCCAAGGGTGCCTTCTCCCTGCCGTCGATATACTCCCCCTGGGGGCTCGCCTCTTCTGCCACCGTCACTGGATCAGCCTCGCCCTGGGCGACGCTGCTGAATCCCTCGGTGACGGGCGGCTCGCAGCTCATCCAGCTTGAGGGCGCCTACACCGGCATCACGGATTTCGGAAAGGGGCAGGGCTGGGGCTCGGCGGCCGCCATCTCTTTCTCCCTCCCGCTTTCCTATGGCGTCTGGGGCGCCAATGCACGATTCTTTTCGGCTCCCGGCTCCATGTCGAGCATGCCCCTCGGCAGTTTTGGAAGCCTGAGGGCGAGCTTCGCCAAGGATCTGCTTTCCACCCTCTATGTCGGCTCTGCCCTCGATATCACCATGGGCGGAAACAATGGCTTCGGCTGGGGCGTTGGCCTCGATCTCGGCGCCACATGGTTTGCGGGCAATCTCGGCTTTCTCAAGGACGCAAGGGTGGGTCTTTCCATCCTTGACATCGGCAAGGGCTATTCCACCGCGGGACTCACCGGCATATTCGGCGGGGCAGCTTCCTCCTACCCCTCGGCTTTCACCCTCGGCCTTGGCCTGAGAGGCTACCTCCTCCAGTCCTATAACTGGAACATCGATGCCGGTGTCGACATCTGGAGCCCATCGTTCCAGGACTTCGGCGTCAATCTCTCCGTCGGCTTCGGCTTCAGGGAATTTGTATCCCTGCGCATGGGCTGGGCTGTCGGATTCCGCGATGCCATCGAGGGCACGGGCAGAAGCTATGTTCCCTCCCTGGGTCTGTCAGGCACTATTCCCCTCGAAAAGGGAATCAGGCTCGCCAAAACGCAGTACAGGGATGCCTCCATAACCGCCGGAACGGCGATCGCCCCCCTCTATGATTCCCTCTATGCCATCAGCGCCGGATTCAACCTCAGTTTCGGCATAAAGGACAAGACGCCGCCCGCTATCGAGGCGAAGCTGCCCGTGCCCTTCAGAGGCACGGAGTTCATTTCTCCCGACGGCGACGGAGAGCAGGACACCCTCGAAATTCCCGTGAAGATCACCGATGAACGTTATGTCGCCGGCTGGAAGATGACGGTAGAGGACAAATCTTCGGGCAAGACGATCAAAACCCTTGGCGACTCGGATGACAGGCCCGATTCGCTGACAGGTCTCGCCGCCATCGGGCAGGCCTTTATCTACAAGAAGCGGAGCGTTGAAGTTCCTGCCACCATCATATGGGACGGGAAGGATGACAATGGCAGGGTAGTTCCTGACGAAGCCTATACCGTGAGCCTCCGCGCATGGGATGACAACGACAACGAGAACATCGACTACCTGAGTTGCATGACGGTAGTCGTGGACGCGAAAAAACCCCAGGCCAGCGTCAAGCCGCTGGATTCTTCCATGATTTTCAGCCCCGACGGTGATGGCAGCAAGGACGCGATTGCGTTCAGAAATGCCGGATCTTCCGAGAACAGCTGGAAAATCGAAATAGCCGATGCCGCGGGCAGGGTTGTCCGCACCGTCGAGTACAAGGAAAAGCAGGCGCCCGGCGATTTTTCCTGGGATGGCACGGCCAACAATGGCTCGCGAGTGCCTGATGGTTCCTACAGCCTCACGCTTTCGGCCAAGGACGAAGCGGGGAACAGGGTGGCGAGCGCAGTCAGGAATATCGTGATCGACACGAGCAGACCGGCAGTGTCGGTGGCGATGGACGGCTCGGTGATGAGTCCCAACGGCGACGGAGTCCGTGACAGCCTCAATATCATCCCATCCATCGAGTCGACCAAGGGGCTTGTAACCTGGGAAGTCTTCGTTCTCGATCCTGAGCGCACAAAGGTCTGGTCGGTTTCGGGCGGATCCAATTCCTCCCCTGAAACTGCCTATGTTTTCTCCGGTCTTTCAGCGAAGGGCGAGAGCCTCGCCGATGGTCAGTACGAAGCCGGCATAAGCCTGCTCTATGAAAACGGCTATCCCCCCAACATGCTCTCGGCGCCTTTCTACATGGACAGAACGCCTCCTTCCGCGGCGATCGCCCTCAATGACGTGAATGTGGTATTCAGCCCCGACGGGGACGGTTCAAGGGACAGCTTTGTCTTCTCCATCGACTCCTCCGAAGAGGACACATGGAACCTGATAATCCGCGATGTCCAGAAGAATGAGAGGGTTGTGAAGCGCTATGCGCAAAAGCTGCCTGCTGCCTTCGAGTGGAATGGCCGCGATGACCAGGGCAGGGTGGCGCCCGACGGCGACTACGAAATGTATGTGTTCGCCGTGGACAGGGCTGGCAACAGCTTTGCCACGACATCGGCCAAGATTCGGGTGGATACACGAAAGCCTTCCGTCGCCCTCAACCTCAGCCGCGACGCCTTCAGCCCCAACGATGACGGCATCGCCGAAAGCGTGACGATAGTCCCTGTGATAGAGACGAAGGAAGGTCTCGTCTCCTGGAAATTTACCATAGCGGGCGAAGGTGGCAGCCAGGGCCGCGGATTGACCTATGAGGGCGCGGGCGCAGAAGCTCTCTCCGAGCGCTTTGTTTTCGCAGGCAAGGACGGGAACAATCTCGCCCTTCCCGAGGGGCGCTACAGGGCGAGCCTCGAACTGGCCTATATCAATGGCTATAAGGTCAGGACCGAAAGCGGCGACATGCTGCTCGACAGAACCTATCCCTCAGCCAGCGTGGCGCTGGATAAGGCAGCCTTCAATCCCTCCGGCGAGCCCGGGCAATCGACAATAGCGGTCAGCCAATCGGGGACGAATGAGGAACTATGGTCGGCCCAGATCCTGGATGCCAAGGGCAATCCAGTGAGGGAATGGAGCCTTCCGGTAGCGCTCGACTCCTTGAGCTGGGACGGCAGAAACAGCGCGGGTCTCGTTGTTCCCGACGGCGGCTACCGATACGTGCTGAGGGCGACGGATAAGGCGGGGAACGCATTTACGTCGAGCGCAATCCCCTTCGAGGTGGATACGCTGAAAAAGGAAGTACGCCTCAGTTCCGATACCCTCGCGTTCAGCCCCAACAATGACAGGGTCAAGGACAGCCTGTCCTTGAGCGCGGAGGCGACTTCGTCGACGAAACTGACCGATTGGTCGCTATGGATCGGACAGGCCGAGAACGCCGGATCCGGAACCCCGTCGAAGGCCAAAGCACTGAAATCATGGCAAGGGCTCACAATCCTTCCTTCAAGCTTTATCTGGGACGGCCAGGCTGATTCGGGCATTCCGGCGCCCGATGGAGCTTATTACGCTTTCCTGAGCGTCTCATATCCCAACGGCGACAGAGCGGAGACGCGGATCGGGCCACTGGTGATCGACAGGATCGCTCCCAAGGCTACGGTCGCCGCATCGGCGACCCTCTTCTCCCCCAACGGCGACGGTGTTCTCGATTCCATCACCCTCATTCAGGAAGGAAGCCAGGGCGATGTCTACTACGGAACCCTGACGAGCGAAACGGGCGAAACGGTCAACCGATGGACATGGAACGACAGGCCGGAATCCATTGAGTGGGGCGGAATGGACGGGACAGGGAGCATCGTTCCCGACGGCAACTATTACTATCAGCTCGCCTCCTCCGATGCAGCTGGCAACAGCTATGCTTCGCAGAGGCTTAAGATCGGCGTGGAAACGGAAAAGAAGGCTGTCCGGCTCGACCTCGACAAGAGGGCCTTCAGCCCGAACGGTGACGGAATGCGCGATGATCTGGGCATCGGCATCATTGTCCAGGCGCCCGAGCGCGTAAAGAATTACGAACTTCAGATCGTCGCCCTCGAAGGACCGATGGCGATGAACGCGGTCAAATCATGGAAGGGCGCAGGTTCGGCTCCCCAGAGAGTGACCTGGAAGGGCGAAACCGATTCCGGCATGCAGACGCCCGAAGGCCGCTATGCCGTGAGCATGACGGTCGACTACTTCAACGGCGACAGGATTGAGGCCGCAACGCCGACCATCCTCCTCGACAGGATAGCTCCGCGCATCGACCTGAGCGCCTCCCTCGATATCATCTCCCCCAACGGGGATGGCCGATCGGACACGGTGGAGATCAGGCAGAGTTCGCTTCCTGGCGACGATTGGACAGGAACCATCAAGGCAGCTGACGGCAAAATTATAAAAACCTATGCGTGGCAGGGCGAGGCGCGAAGCTTCATATGGGACGGACGCGACGATACGGGCTCGGTCGTGCGCGACGGCGTGTATCGCTACGGCGCTGAGGCCGTGGATGGGGCTGGCAACAGCACCAAGAGCAAGGAAATCGTCATAGCGGTGGAAACCGAGAAAAAAACCGTTCGCCTCGATGCCGATACCCTGGCTTTCAGCCCCAATGGCGACGGCAAGAAGGACAGCATCCTATTCGGCCTTCGCGCCCAGTACCCCGAGCGGATCAAGAGTTTTGAGCTCCTCATCGTTCAGGAAGGATCCGGCTCGTCCAATCTCCCGGTAAAAAGCTGGAAGGGCGCCTCGGACATCAGAAGCCAGTACCTCTGGGATGGCGTCACCGATTCAGGGATTCCCGCTCCCGACGGCATCTACCGGGCCAGGCTCGTCATCCTCTATTTGAACGATGATGCCCACACGACCGACGTCGGTCCCTTCATCCTCGACAGGATCGCGCCACAGGGCTCGGTGCGGCTGTCCGCGAACATCTTCTCACCCAATGGCGACGGGCGCTCCGATACGATCGATATCGTGCAGGAATCCCAGCCTGGCGATGACTGGCAGGGGCAGATTCTTTCAGCCTCGGACAAGATCGTGCGCTACTGGTCATGGGAAAAGCAGCTGAGCACGGTGTCATGGGATGGAAAGAACCAGTCGGGCACAATCGTTCCCGACGGCCAGTACTACTACGAACTGCGTTCGATCGATAGGGCGGAAAACAGCTTCGTCTCGCAGCGCCTTCCCATCGAGGTGGACGCGGCCAAAAAGGCCATTCGCTTCGACGTTGACCAGAAGGCTTTCAGCCCCAACGGCGATGGGGTTAAGGACGCCCTCTACATCAATCTTCAAGTCCCCAAGCCCCAGTCGGTGAAGAACTATGAAATCGCCATCCATGCGCTCGACAGCGCGGGCAACCGCCAGGCCAATCCGGTACGGGCATGGAGAGGCTCGACGGACATAAGGGATCAATACGCGTGGGACGGCAAAACCGATTCGGGCATTCAGGCTCCTGATGGCAACTATCAGGTAGCGCTCAACCTTCTGTACAACAACGACGACGCCTTCTCCCTTGCCAGCCCCGTCGTCATCCTCGATACGATTGGCCCCAGGATTTCCGCCTCGGCCGCGCCACTGCTCTTCTCGCCCAATGGCGACGGCAACAAGGATACGGTGACGATAACGCAGAATTCGTCCCAGGGCGACGACTGGACGGGACGGATCAAGAACGCGTCGGGTGCCGTGCAGCGCACCTGGTCCTGGAAAACCGAGGCGCGAAGCTTCGTGTGGGACGGCAAGGATTCGAATGGCGCAATCGTGCGCGACGGCGTCTACAGCTATGAGGTTGGGGCGACAGACCTGGCCGGCAACTCGGCATCGGCTCGCATAAACTCCATCACGGTCGACGGTACGAAGCCCAAGGTATACGTCACCGCCTCCGATACGGGCATGTCGCCCAACGGCGACGGCATCCGTGACGAAGTATCCTTCACTATCGTCGTCGAGAAGAGGGAGGGGATCGAATCCTGGCGATTCTCCCTGGTGGACAGGCAGGGCGCAGAAAAGAGCTTCTTCGGCGGTTCGGGTTCGGAAGTGCCCGCCCGCCTCGTCTGGGACGGCCGTGATCTGCAGGGATCCGTCGTCCAGGGCGAGTACATCGGCAAACTTGTGGTCAGCTATACGAAGGGGGATGTTGCGCAGGCTTCGAGCCCGAGCGTCCTCGTCGATGTCGATCCGCCTTCGGTGAAAATAAGCGTGACGCCCGAGTATTTCAGCCCCGACGCCGACGGCACCGACGACACGCTGACCTTCGGCGTGGATGTGGATGCGGCGGCTGGGATAGTGGACTGGAAACTGGAAGTGTTTGAAACCGCCGTCGTTGAATCGAGCAATCCCAACGCCGTCAGTTCCGAACGCCTTTTCGCGGACTGGAACGGAAAGGGCAAGCCGCCCACAGCGATAAAATGGGATGGAAAATCCTCGCGCGGCGAGCTTGTGGAATCGGCCACCGACTATCCCTTCAGCTTTGTGGCCAGGGATGCCCTGGGCAACAGCACGACGGTGTCGGGCTTTATCGCCGTCGATGTCCTCGTGATCCGCGATGGGGACAGGCTCAAGATCAAGGTACCTTCCATCGTCTTCAGGGCCAATTATCCCGATTTTGTCGGGCTCTCCCCGGACATCGTGGCGCGAAACGAGAAGGTGGTGGCCAGGATCGCGCAGATACTGAACAAGTTCCCCGACTACAGAATCCGCATCGAAGGCCATGCCAACAATGTGGGCAAGATGCTCGGGTATTCGTCGTCGAGAATTGAGAACGAGGAGACGAAGGAACTCATACCGCTTTCCACGGGCAGGGCCGAACTCGTGCGGACGATGCTCATCCAGAACAGCGTTGATGCGCGCAGGCTTAGCGTAGAGGGCCTTGGATCGAGCGAGCCTGTCGTGAGCTTCCTGGACGTGGAGAACAGGTGGAAGAACAGGCGCGTGGAGTTCGTCCTCATCAAGAACAGATGAGAGCGGTAATGGCATCCGTATAAACCGGGGGAACCGTCGTCGTGGCGGTTCCCCTTTTTTTGCATGCCGACCTTCAGTGGTCTACAGTATGTCCTCTGGTTTTTCGGCGCTGACGAGACGTTGAGCGAGATCCTTTTCCTTGAAGATATGGGCTATTTCACCGAGGAAAGCGAGGTGCTCCTCCGGGCTCTCCTTTTCCGGCACAAAGATGACGATTATCACCTTAACGGGCTTTTCGAGGAGCGATATCCGAAAGCCCTGGCGGTGCGAGCCGAGACAGACGATAGGCGATTCTATGCCTTCTACCCTGTCGTGGATGAGAACAACGCCTTGCTGGATTTCGATGGGCTGACGTTGAACGATTTCAGTGAGCTTGGCTCCGAGTCTTCCCGAAAGCTTTCTGTCAAAAGGAAAGGCTGAGGAGACAAGTTCGAAGATGCCGTCGGCGATGGCGCCATGCTTCATGTCAACCCTGACATTCCCTCGCGCAACGGCATTGCCGAGGATGTCCGAGAATTGATGCGGCAGGGATGCAGGAACCCTGGGCTCGCTGGTTTTCCTTGCATCGTCAGGTTCATTCGAATTGGCCATATAGATCATGAGAAGGTTGGTTTCGGGGAATTCTTCGCCGATGCGATGGGGCAGGCGTTCGATAGCGGGATGCCAGGATGGCTCCGATGGTCGCGCACTCAAGAGAGCGAAGAGTTTCGGCCCTGAGGGCAGCTGCCGTATAGCCTTTGCCGAATCTTTCCATGATGCCACTTCAATCGCCTGTACCTGCGCCGCATAACCTCCAGCCTTGATAGCCTGAGCCAGCCTCGATCCTTCGCCTGTGAGGGTGAGAATATGGAGTTTTGCCTGGCTTTTGGCGGTTATGGCGCCTAACGCCATGGCTGCGCGTGAAAAACCTTCGTGACGGTCGCACAGGGGCGGAAGGAATGCGACGATATGCGATGCGGCAAATGGCGCAACCGTACGTGCCACGAGAACCATCTGATTCCCGCCATTCACGATCTGGTCGATTATCGAACCGAAAAAGGCGTTGGCGAGCCTGGGGGGTCGATTCCATCCTATGATGATAGTATCGACCTCATGCTCAGCCGCGCTGTCGAGGATGCCCTGAGCCACATTGACCTCGAACCGCGAGATGGGGATGACAGATATCTGTGATGAGGCGCCCTGCATTATGGCCGCGGCGAGCATGGATTCGGCATGCTGGCGGGATTCATCGCCGGCATCGGTCTCCGAGATGATGGCGAGGGGAAAAAGGGGCGACCCTGATTCCTGGCGATGAAGCGCGATTCCCAGATCCATGAGGCTGTGGGCGCTGCCAGGTTTGGACAGGGCTACCATGATGCGTCTGCCGGCCATCGAAGGGTGTTGGTTGCCCAATGTTTTTTCCTGCAGTATCGATGAGCCTGAATTGCGTGCAGCCAGGGATGAGGCCATGCTGGAGAGAATGACAAGGATAATGGCACCATTGACGAGGGGCTGATCGAAGAATCCCGTGCTTCCGGCCACTGAAGCTACCGCCAGCGAAAAAGCCGCGAATGTTGAGGAAAAACCGAAGAGGAGTCCTCTGTCGGCTCTGGAAAAGCGCAAGGCCTTGCCGGCGATGAAGGCGGCCAGAAATTTTGAACCCAGCCCGCAGAGGGCGGAGCCTGCCACGAGAGCGGCGGCCATGGGGAGGGAGGGTATCTGCGAAAAATCGGCGGAGGCACCGATGAAAACGAGAAGGAAGGGGAGAAAGAGGGAGTCGCCAAGGAGATCGATGCGTGAGGCGATGGATTTGGATGAGGAAAAGGCAGGCGCGATGAGGAAACCGGAGAAGAATGCGCCGATATAGCCGGGCACTCCTGCGTAGAGCCCGAGAGTGGCGCTGGCAAAAAGCAGGAACAGTATGAAAACGGCATCGACGCTCCCCTGAGCCCTCGTCTTCCTGATAACGATCGACGCGAGGCGCGGCAGGATGAGATAGAGCCCGAGGAAGTACGCCGCGGCGAGGCCAAGCGTCCTTGCCGCAGGGATGATTCCGCCTTCGGGAAAGACCATGACGGTGAAAAAAACGACAGCAGCGACGAGGATTCTCGAAATGCTCGCCCCGCCTCGCGCAACTTCAGCCGATTCCCTGCTCAACAATTCACTGCGCAGTACCGGCTGTATGACGAGAGATCCTGACGACGCGAAAAAAGCGCCGAGAAGAACGGCAGAGACGAGTCTTTGTCCAAAGAGGGCAAGGCCGAACCCTATGCCGAATATGAAGGGGATGAAAAAGGTGAGCAGGCCGAAGATCACGACGGGTCTGGCGCGTTTTTTCAGAATCCAGACGTTCACCTCGGTACCGGCAGAGAAGAAAACATAGATCAAGCCCAGGGAGCCGAGAAACTGGATAAGGATGTTGGGTTCAAGAATGCCGAGAACCTGGGGACCCAGGAGGATGCCGATCAGGGTCATGGAGGCAACGACCGGCACTCCCAGGAAATCCGAAAGGTAGGGAGCGACAACGGCGACGGCCATTATCAGGGCGAATATGCCCGAAGGCTCGTTCATCGAATTCATATAGTCCGAGTGTAAATGGCCATGCGCGGGAACGCAAGAAGAATTGCGCGCAAGTTCATTTTTGCCGAAAGCCCCGGCTTCAGAATTCGCCTACGAAGAGCAACTCCGGCTCGAGCCTGAAGCCATAGGCAGAAAGGGCCTTGTCCATGGACAGTTCGATGAGGGCACGCATGTCGGAGGCTGTCGCCTTGCCTTCATTGACGAAGATGTTGGCATGCCAGGACGAGACTGCCGCGTCGCCGATTCTTGTTCCCTTGAGGCCAAGGCTGTCGAGGATCGCACCCGTCGGCCTGCCGAACGTCCTGTTGTTCTTGAAAACGGAACCCGCCGAAGGCAACCGGTAATGCCCCTTCCCCACCCTGTCGAGTCTGCGCGTACGCATCGTCTGCGCGATTTTTTCGGCTTTCCCCTGCCTGAGAGCGAAGCTGGCTCCGGTGATGATGCATCCTTCCCAGATGCCTCCCGGCTGAAAAGGCGATTTTTTGTAATCCCATTGGTCAGGATCAGGGTGAACCGTCGCGGATTCTCCCGAGGGGAAAACGATATCGACGGCATCGAGCAGGGTTGAAAAATCCTTGTCGTAACAGCGGGCATTCATATAGATTGCCCCGCCCAGGCTGCCCGGCATGCCGTAGAAATCCTCTATTCCTTCATATTCAAAGGCGAGGGATTCCTCGCAGAGCCTGTCCACACTGAGGCCGGCTCCTGCCGCGATGTTTCGGTCCGAGACCTGCGCCCAGGCCAATCCTGACAGGTCGAGAACAGCTCCCCTGACGCCTTT
The DNA here is from genome assembly GCA_964468155.1 of uncultured Treponemataceae bacterium. GTDB lineage: Bacteria > Spirochaetota > Spirochaetia > Treponematales > Rectinemataceae > CAYXUF01. Next base: position 29,423 of record CAYXUF010000004.1, on the reverse strand, counting down.
GTCACCCACCAGAATGTTGGCCCCGCCGCCGAGAATAAAGCGGGGAATGCCTTCGGCCGCGAGAAAGGCGATTGCCCGGCCGAGTTCGGTGCCCGAGCGAGGTCTTATGAAGAGATCGGCCGGTCCTCCGATCCTGAAGGTTGTATGCGCCGCCATCGGTTCGCTGTGTAGCATTCTTCCCGACTCTATATTGATTTTTTCAGCGATTTGCCATAGGTTTTTCATGGTCTTCAGCAATAGTGATCATTGAGCGGCCGAATTGCAAGCCCGCCGCCGGAGGTTTTTCGATGCCCGCAATCAGGTTTTTCAATACGATGGGTCGTAGACTGCAGGAATTCAAGCCCCTTGAGCCCGGAAAAGTCGGCTTTTATGGCTGCGGACCGACCGTCTACAATTATGCGCATATCGGGAACCTTCGCACCTACATCTTCGAGGATATCCTCGTGCGAACCCTGCGCCGCTTCGGCTATGAAGTAACCCATGTGATGAACGTCACCGATGTCGGCCATCTTTCGGGGGACGACGACACGGGCGAGGACAAGATGGTGAGGACGGCCAAGGAGAGGGGCGAGTCCGTACTCCAGATCGCCAGGTTTTATACCGAGGCTTTTTTCGCCGATACCGACCGCCTTGGCATAGCGCGTCCCACCGTCGTGTGCAGGGCTACCGATCATGTGGGCGACATGATCGAACTCATACGACGCATCGAGGCCAAAGGGTTTACCTATATGGCCGGCGGCAACCTCTATTTCGACGTGACGAAATTCCCGAGCTACGGCGAACTGGCCAATCTCCGCATGGGCGATCTGAAGGCAGGCGCGCGCATCGAGGTAGACGAAAACAAGAAAAATCCCTACGACTTTGTGCTCTGGTTCACAAAATCAAAATTCGAGAACCAGGCCCTCGTCTGGGACAGCCCCTGGGGCAGAGGATACCCGGGCTGGCATGTCGAATGTTCGGCCATGAGCATGAAATACCTGGGCGAAAGCTTCGACATTCACGCCGGCGGCATCGACCATGTGCCGATTCACCATACGAATGAAATTGCCCAGTCAGAGTCGGCCACGGGGAAAACCTGGGTGAACTACTGGCTGCACGCCGAATTCCTCATCATGGACAAGGGCAAGATGTCCAAGTCCAAGGGAGGATTCGTCACCCTGCAGAGCCTCATCGAAGCCGGCATCGATCCCCTCGATTACCGCTGCTTCTGCCTGGGCGGCCACTACCGCAGTCAATTGAGCTTCTCCTGGGAAGGGATGGAACAGGCCAAGGCTTCGAGAAAAGCGCTCATGGAAAGAATCCTTGAGCTGAAGGAGAAGGCAACCGGCCTTAGGCTGCCCTCCAGGACGGAACTCGTGGCTCAGGCAGCCGAGAGGCTGGACCGCTTTGACGATGCCCTGGCCGATGACCTGGCAGCGCCCCGTGCTCTCGCCGAACTGTGGCAGCTGGTGCGCGATCCGGGCATTCCTCCTGAACACGCGCTCGCTGCGGCCCTGGATATGGAATCCGTTCTCGGCCTGGGTTTGGCCTCGGCCCGCAAGGCTGAATCCTCGGTGGATGCAGCTACAGCGGCAGTCATAGAAGGATTGATAGCCGAAAGGGTCCTGGCGAAGAAGGCCAAGGACTGGGCTTCGGCCGACGCCATCAGGGCAAGGCTGAAAACCATGGGATTCGTGCTCGAAGACAGCCCCGCAGGCACAACCTGGAAAAAGCTGTAGCGGCAGCATCGTAACAATAAGGAATATTCATTGTTATCATCTGAGGAGCAGAAGGACATTCCCGATTTTCGGTCGATCTACGAATCGAATGCCGACATGCTGCTCAGGATAGCGTTCAGGATCACCAATTCGGTCGAATCGGCCGAGGATGTGGTGCATGATGCCTTCGGCAAGCTGGTGGAGAAGAATATGGTCTTCCCCACCCGCAACGATGCCAAGTACTGGCTGATCAGGGTTGTCAAGAACGCGGCGATAAACCATGCCAAGCGGAAGGGCAGGGAAACAAAGGCCTACGAAAAGTGGTGGCGCAGCGAGGCTTCGCCGGTAGAGGACGCTGAAGCCGGCTCTTTTTCGATCAAGGAGACAGGGGCCGAGGCTGGCATACAGCCATCGGTCGAGGAAGAGGTCCTGTTGAAGGAGTCGGCCGAGGGGATTAAAAAGCTTCTGGACGAGCTCCCGGAAAAGCTGAGGATGGTGCTCATTCTCAAGGAATACGGCGGAATGAACTATAAAGAGATAGGCAAAATTCTGGGTATCAGCGAAGGCAACGTGAAAGTGAGGGCATTCCGCGCCAGGGAAGCCCTCTTCGAGCTGATGAGCCGGGAGGATGGCCATGTGTCCCGATGAAGCCCTGTTGTCCGCCTTTGTGGATGAGGAAGTTCCTTCTCCATGGAAAGAAAGGATGGAGATCCATATCAGCGCATGCGAACGCTGCTCGGCCAAGACCGCAGCCCTGCGTTCCCTCAGGCGATCCCTTCTCGCCTGCGACGATGAGGCTACCATGAAGGCCCTGGCGGAGGCCAAACTGAGGATTGCTGACTCGATCGATTTTGGAATGCCGAAGCGGGGTTCCGGAGAGGGCATCGCCGGCCGGCTGGACCGGTTCTGGACTAAGCGCGTGCCTATGCCGGTGCCCATGCTCGCAGCCGCGGCGGCTGTCCTCGTATTTCTTGTCGGCATGAGCTTCAGCGTTTTTTCCTCCCTTTCACGTTCTTCGGGAGCCATGGCTTCGGCATCGCGCCTGATTTCGCCCCAGCCAGCCTCTTTTGAGATGCTGACCCAATCTCTCAGGCAGTATTCCGCTCAGCCCATCATGATTGAGATGCCCCAGGAATCGCTTTTCAGCCAGCTGGGGAATCCTGTCATCGTCTCCTCGCAGGACTTAGGCATTCAGGAAGTGACGACGACTTCCTATGGGACGGCAGCGCGGTGAGAAACCTGTCGGATTTTGGAAAAGGCAGGAGCGCAAGGCTGGCGCAGCCCCTCATGGTATCGCTCTTCCTCTGTTCGGCCCTTCTCGCCCAGGCCCAGACCCCAGCGAATTCCGCTTCCGCGACACCCAATTCCGCCGCCAGCCCCATGCTGCACTTTCGCATACGTTCGGCTTTCTCGCTGACGCCCGAGATGGTGCGGGGACTGCAGGCGAAGAGCGCCGAGGTGAACTGGGGAGAACCGCTCGCGAAATCCCTGCCCTTTGCCGCTCCCCTCGATGTGCGCCTCGTGGGTAAAAATGTCGTCGCCCTCATACAGATTGTTCCCATCGCTCTCCGCGCGGAGATTGTCGACCTTATCGTGCAGGGGCAGGTATGGGTAAAAATGCCCGACGACTCGCTCTCCTATAAGACAACCCTTCAATCCCTGAGCCTGCCTCTCGGATCGCGGCTCTTCTTCTACCCCCTGGGCGTCGATGCCAAGACGGGCACACCCATCGCCGTGGAAATCCGGGTTGACAGGGAGCTCAAGCCCTGAGCTTATGAAAAAAGCCCCCGGTCGACGCATCGCTGTCGCCCTCATCCTCCTAGCCGCCGCGGGAACCCTCATCGCTCTAAACCTCAACAGGCCCAGCATCATAGCGATCGAACCAACATCTTTCGCCGAAGGCGAGCCTGTCTTTATCCGCGGGACAAACTTCGGCGAGGAGAGGAAAAAGGGACAAGTACTGCTGGACTCCATCGCGCTCACCCAGTCGTCCTATGTCTCCTGGTCAGCGAACGAGATCGGCGTGATTCTGCCTGCCACCCTCGATTCGGGCCTCCTCCAGGTAGTGACGTTTTTCGGGAAGAGCAATCCCGATATCGTGATACGCCGGGCGGGCCTTCCCCTTAAGCCTTCGAATGCCGTACAGGCTGCCGCCGGCCCCTCCATACTAGCGATCCATCCTCCCGAAGCCTCCGTAGGCTCCCTGGTGGAGATAGAAGGCATCAATTTCGGCTCAAACCTTCAGTTCAGCGGCGTAAGATTTTCCCGCAACGCAGGGTATATAGAACCGGAAGATCCAGGCTTCATGTACGAAAGCTGGGATGACAAAAGGATCAGCGTGCGGGTTCCCGAGGGAGCCGGATCGGGGACTGTCCTTGTCAGGACGCCCCAGGGCGAGTCGGCGCCTTTCTCTTTCGATGTCCGAACGGGAACGGGCATGAAATATCTTTTCGACCCCCTGGTCTATTCCTTGCAGTTCAAGGTAAAAATCAGCAAAAAGGATCCCAGGAAACAAGGTGTCATAGCCCTCTATCTGCCAGTTCCCCTCAGCTCCCTGTCGCAGCGCCTCGATTCGATTCAGGAAGAGAGCCCCGCCGCCTATATCGCCGACTATGGCAAGGTGGCGGCCTTCAGGCTTTCCGATTTTCAGGGCAGTGAGACTGTCGTGAGCAGGACGGCTCTCGTCACGGTGAACAGGGTCGAAACCGATCTGGCCAACTACAGCGACGGTTTTCCGAAGGAGGTGGCGCCGCCTTTTCTTCAGCCCTTCCTTGCGGAGGACAGCCTCGTGCCTGCGCGAGCCAGGGAGATTTCCACGATGCTGCCGAAGCTGACGGGCAAGGAAAAAAACCTGCAGAAAAAAGCCCTGCTGCTGCAGAATTGGCTTGCAAAAAATCTGGCATGGAAGCCCGATCCTGCAACACGGGAAACCGCCCTGTCGGCGCTGAAGGCCGGCAAGGCGGGCTCGCGGTCCTATGCCCTCCTCGCCTGCGCTTTCTTCAGGGCTGCGGGCATACCCGCTGTCCCCCTCGCGGGCTTTCTCGTGCGCAAGGATGGCGTCAGCATACCCCACTTCTGGCTCGAGTATTATCTGCCCTCGGTGGGCTGGATTCCCTATGATCCCGTTCTCGCCCTCGGCGCGAGGCCTGCGGGGTTCGACGCGGCGCTCGATCACCCCGAATACTATTTCGGAAGCCTCGATAACAGGCACATTTCGCTTTCAAGAGGCGTTACAACGGTAGCCCCTCTTCTCGGCGGTTCGGCCGCGCAGACAGCGAAGGTTCCCTGGTCCTTCCAGACCCTCTTCGAGGAATCGACGGGAGCAAGCTACACAAGCGTCTGGCAGGATATGGAAATAGTCGGTACCTACTGATTTCAGTCGCCAGGCTGTGGCCGAAAGACCTTGGACATTGTATACTCGGAGTCAATTCAGACCCCCGATTCAGCCTTTGAAAATGAGAGGAGGCCTTATGGCGACGATACGATCCTTTGATCCGGAACTGTGGTCGGCGATGCAGAGCGAGATGCTGCGGCAGCGCGACAAGCTCGAATTGATAGCCAGCGAGAATTACACCTCCCAGGCCGTGCTCGAGGCTGTGGGTTCAGTGCTCACCAATAAATACGCCGAGGGCTATCCCGGCAAGCGCTACTACGGCGGCTGCGAGTTCGTCGACGTCGCGGAAAACCTCGCGAGGGACAGGGCCAAGGCCCTCTTCGGCTCGGATCATGCCAACGTCCAGCCCCATTCGGGCAGCCAGGCCAACATGGGGGTCCTCTTCGCCGCACTCAATCCGGGCGACACCATCTTGGGCATGGACCTCGCCCACGGCGGCCATCTCACCCATGGGGCTCCGGTCTCATTCTCGGGGAAAATGTACAATATTGTCCGCTATGGGGTGAAACGCGATACGGAGACGATCGACTACGAGCAGATGGCGCAGTTGGCGAGGGAACACAAGCCCAGAATGATCATCGCCGGCGCCTCGGCCTATTCCCGCGTCATCGATTTCGAAGCCTTCAGGCGCGCGGCCGATGAGGTGGGAGCCTACCTCATGGTGGACATGGCCCATATCGCCGGACTCGTGGCAGCGGGCAGGCATCCGAGCCCCATAGCCATCGCCGACTTCACGACGACGACGACGCACAAGACGCTGCGCGGCCCGCGAGGCGGAATGATTTTCGTCGGCCGCGACAGGGACAATGACCGGGGGATCAAGACGCCGAAGGGCGAGATCAGGAAGTGGTCGGAAGTGGTCGATTCGAGCGTGATGCCTGGCATCCAGGGCGGCCCCCTCATGCACGTGATTGCAGGGAAGGCTGTGGCGATGAAGGAAGCCCAGAGCCCGGGATTCGCGGAGTATATCGACAGGGTGATCCTCAATGCCGCCACCCTGTCGAAAGCCCTCTCTTCGGGCGGGGCAAGGATCGTGTCGGGCGGCACCGACAACCATCTCATGCTCGTCGACCTGAGCCCCCTGGGCATCACGGGCAAGGAAGCCGAGAAGTGGCTGGATGAGGCCAACATCACCGTCAACAAGAATGGCATACCCTTCGATACGAAGAGCCCCTTTGTCACCTCGGGGATTCGGGTGGGATCGCCGGCCGTGACGACGCGCGGAATGGGAAAGCCGGAAATGGAAACTATCGGCGGATTGATCATGGATGTGCTGAAATCCAAGGGCGACGAAGGCGTCATCGCGCGGGTGAAAACTGCGGTGATAGCGCTGACCGCAGGCTTCCCTCTTCCCTGAAACAGCGATGAGCCCGGCAGGAGTCGAGCCCGCGGCGCTGCGCGGCATGCTCGCGTCACATCTCGCGGCGCAGGGCTTCTACGGTTTCGCCTTTCTTTCACGAGAAGCTTTCGTGGAGGCCCTCGATGATGCCGACGTTCCCGGGATGACGAGGCAAAAGTATGATGTCGATGCCGTAAAAAGCGTCGCCGTCGTAGCCCTGCGGTACGGCAATGGGGCATATCCCCCGCCCGACTGGGGCCTTCAGGGTGGCGGGAAGGCCCCCTTCCTCCGAATAGCCAGGTTTGCCAGGGCCAACTGGTACAGGGAGATATCCTCGAGGATGGGTACGGCCGTCGCAGGCACTGTCGCCCAGGCAGCGGGGCAGGGCATCGCGATTCCTGCGCCCCGGAAGTGGCACAGGCTGGTCAATTCAAGCCTGCCCGAAAAGGCCCTTGCCGTCAGATCGGGCCTGGGCTGGGCCGGGAAAAACACCATCATCATCGCCGGGAAAACTAAGGATGCGGCAAAGGGCAAGGCGAAAGATCCGGCCTTCTCCTCCGCTGTCCTTCTCGGCCTTCTTCTCTGCCCTGTGGATATGGGGCCGGAGCTGCCGGAGCCCGCTGAAAACCGATGCGGGGACTGCAGGCGATGCATCGATGCCTGCCCGACCGGAGCCTTGGCAGGAGCCTTGGCAGGAGCCTTGGCAGGAGCCTTGGCAGGAGCCTTGGCCGATCGCGGCTCTGGATACGACAGGACGGCATGCATCCAACACTGGACAGCTATCGATGGAGATCCTCCAGCCAAAGTGCTCCGGGCTATGCGGGGCATCCTGTACGGCTGTGACAGTTGCCTCGAAGCCTGCCCCTATTTTGTTCCGGATGAGGAGGCTGAGTGCAGCATGGGCCGCCTGGGTCCGGCCTTTCCTGCCTTGCCGATTCTCGAGGCGACGGACGCAGAACTCAGACGCAAGCTCGCCGGCTCAACCCTCGACAGGGGCTGGATGTCGATGGAAGCCTTCAGGCGCAACGCGAGGCTTTCCCTATGACGATTGAAGCCATGAAAGCCCGCTCCAGACTCGTGAGCCTTACCCGTGAGTTCTTTCTATCCAAAGACTACCTGGAGACCGATACGCCCGCCCTCTCGCCGGCATTGATTCCCGAAGCCTGCCTTGAGGCTTTCGCCACAGATTTTGTCCATCCCTACAGAAGGGGTTTCCCTCTCTATCTCGTACCCTCGCCCGAAGTATGGATGAAGCGCCTCATCGCCTCGACGGGCAGGAGCGTCTTCCAGCTCTGCAAATCCTTCAGGAATGCCGAATCCATCAGCCGCATCCACAATCCCGAATTCACCATGCTGGAGTACTACACGATTGGGGCGACAAGCCGCGACAACATCGCCTTGACCGAGGAACTCTTCGATAATCTCGCCCAGCCCGGGACGCCCGGGGCTTCGAGGCCGCCTTTTCGCCGCATGACGATGGCCGAGGCATTTGCCGAATATGCCAGCCTCGATCTCGATGCCCTCATGGAGAGGGAAACCGTCATCGAAGCCGCGCGTTCGAAAGACCTCCTCGTCAATCCGCAGGCGAGCTGGGAAGATGCCTTCAACGTGATTTTCCTCTCCCTCGTGGAACCTGCCTTGCCGGCCGACAGGCCTCTCGTCCTGGACGAATACCCCTCCGGGATAGAGTGTCTGGCCAGGGATATTCCAGGAAAGCCTTACAAGGAGAGATGGGAGCTCTACGTGAAGGGAATAGAGATAGCCAACTGCTTTACCGAAATGGGCGACCCCGGAGCGGTCAGGCGCTATTTCGATTCCCAGGCGACGAAAAAAGCCCAGAGCCTTGTGCCCCACAGGATAGATTCGGAGTACGCGGCCATTTTTGAGGAATTCCCTCCCTGTTCGGGCGTGGCGGTTGGCTTCGACCGGCTCGCCATGGTTCTCCTGGGGCTCGACGATATCCGGGACGTGATCAGCTTCCCCTTCAGCGCCTTTCCCCCGTTGTGAGCCTGACTCAACATCTTTACAAAAATCCATATTCTGCAATACTATGGATGCGAAATTGAGTGGCGTTTACTAGCCTCTATCCTTCTTTGGTTACTGCTTCTTCCTCGTGAAGGGCAAAAAAGGAAATCATATGGTTCGCGGCGGCGACATAAATCTTGGAACCTGTCTCTTGATCAACAATGTTCCCCATATCGTGGTTGACCGGGAGTTCGTGAGCCCTGGCAAGGGTTCGGCCTTTGCCAGGGTGAAGGCCAAGAGCCTGAAAACCGGCAACATCATAATGCAGACCATCAAGACCGCCGACTCAGTCGAGGATGCGCAGGTGGATCTTGTGGACTGCCAGTACCAGTATTCCGATGGCGAAAACTTCATGTTCATGAACAACGAAACCTTCGACCAGTTCGGCGTTTCGATGGAAGTGCAGGCCGAAAAGAAGCCGTACCTCAAGGAAGGCGAAACCTACACCCTCATCATGTTCGACGGCGAAGCCATCGACATCAAGATTCCCTACAAGATGATCTTTACCGTGATGGAGAGCGAAAACTACGTCAAGGGCGACACGGTCTCCGGCGCCACGAAGCCCATCACCACGGAGACGGGCCTCGTTGTCCGCGTTCCGCTTTTCATCAAGCAGGGCGAACGCATCCTCGTCAACACCGAATCGAACGACTACGTGGAGCGGGTGAACAACTGACCGATCTTTCGCCTCTAGTCAACAAGACTGTCGAATTCGCGTATCGCGGGGCTCGGCTCGGTTTCGATCTCTCCCACGCCCTTTTTTCTTCCTACGCCATAGATACGGGCACTCGCTTCCTCCTGAAGGAACTGGCCCACGATCCCGTCCTTGCAAGGGCGCGATCCATTCTGGATGCCGGCTGCGGCGCGGGTATCATAGGCATTTCCCTCGCGGCCTCGAGCCCCGAGGCCAGGGTTGTAATGAGAGACAGGGACATCCTCGCCTGCGCCTTTTCCGAACGGAACTGCTGGCGGAACGGGATTGCCGCTACCCGCTTCGACCTGGAGGGCAGGGCGGTCGGGCCGATTGCCCGGCGGGCTCCAAAACACAAGCATAACAATGAACGTCGGGCAGCACTGGTCATAGCGCCAGGCCTCCTCGGCGAGAGCGATCCGGAGGGGCCGTTCGACCTCGTGGCCTCCAACCTGCCGGCCAAGGCGGGAGCGGCGATTCTATCGGCTTTTATAGGCCGAAGCGCCTCCACGCTGCTCAACCCCGGGGGCAGGCTGGCCTTTGTCATCGTCAACACCCTGGCCGAGCTTGCCGATACGTGGTGCTCCTCGTCGGGGCTCGATCTGGTAAAAAGGACGGCAGGGAAGGGCCATACGGTCTTTATCCTGGAAAAGCCGGGGGAAGCCTCGTCGCCTGCCATTGAATCCTCGATTAAAACCGGCCCCGATCCATTCGAAGCCTTTTGTGCCCTTTACCGGCGTTCTCAGGCCCGCAGGGGGCTAGGGCGCTATTCGGCCCAGGTGAGCGGTTTCTGGGGACTCCCTGAATTCGACACCCCCAGCTTCGCCACCGAACTCGCCCTGGAAGCGCTTGAAAAAGCCTGTGCAGGCAGTCTCGTCCGCGACTTTCTGATCTCCGAGCCGGGAATAGGGTTGGCCGCCCTTTGGGCCTGCAAGTCTCTCGGGCCATCGGCGATATACGTCATGTCGCGCGATCTTCTTTCCCTCCGCGCAACCCAGGCCAACCTGGAGGCGCTGACAGGTCCCAGCCCCGCCTTTTCAGCCCTCCCTTCGATCGACAGGGCTGTCGTGGAGGACGCCAGCCTCGATGCGGCGCTATGGTTTCCCGACGAAGTGCCCGACTACGACGGCATCAAGCCGGACTGGGAATTCCTCGTCCGGAGCGTCAAAAAGGGTGGATCTGTGGTGATCGTCTCCAGCTCCACGATTATATCCCGTTATGAAAAGAACAAACCCGCAGGCATGCAGCGCCTCGGAGAAAAGAAAAAGAAGGGTTTTTCCGCCCTGATGGCGAGAAGAGTCTAGTTCGGTTTTCGGCCCGCAGGTCTCGCTTTGTGATCCTCTCGTTTTAACCCGCAAAATACCAATGTAAAAATCGAAATCTCCTTGCCAATACGAGAAAGCAGGTGTACATATGTAATACCAACTCAACAAGGGGGACATCGTGATCATTCCCACAATAAGCCATCCAGGCCTCGCTGCTTGGGTACAGGAAATGGCGGAGCTCGGAAAACCCGAATCCGTCGAAGTCTATGGCGGGACAACGAGGGAATACGACGAACTCTGCGCCAGGCTCATCAAGGCGGGTACCTTCAGGAAGCTGTCGGATTCCGCCCGCCCGAATTCATACCTTGCCGAATCCGACCCCGCCGATACGGCCCGAGTCGAGGAGAAGACCTTTATCTGTTCGCACAGCGAGGACGATGCGGGTCCAACCAATCATTGGGTTGATCCGGCAGAGATGAAGCGGCGCCTTCTTCCTCTTTTCGCCGGAGCCATGAAGGGCAGGACAATGTACGTCGTACCCTACTCGATGGGGCCGGTCGGAAGTCCCCTTGCCAAGATAGGCGTGGAAATAACCGACTCGGCCTACGTGGCCGTCAATATGCACATCATGACCCGCACAGGGGCATCTGTCCTCGCCGCCCTGGGAACCGAGGGCGAATTCGTGCGTTGCCTGCATTCCTGCGGAACGAGCCAGAGACCAGAATCCGCCCAGAAAGCGGGTTGGCCCTGCGACCCTGACAGGATGGCCATCGCCCACTTTCCCGAAGAGCGCCTGATCTGGTCCTACGGTTCGGGCTACGGAGGCAACGCCCTGCTCAACAAGAAATGCTTTGCCCTCAGGATAGCCTCGGTGATCGCCCGCGATGAGGGCTGGCTTGCCGAACACATGATGATCCTGAGCCTCACCAATCCGGAAGGCAAGAAAAAGTACTTCGCAGGCGCCTTCCCCTCGGCCTGTGGCAAGACCAATCTAGCGATGCTGGAATCCTCGCTGCCGGGCTGGACGGTGAAGACCGTGGGGGACGACATCGCCTGGATGAAGTTCGGCGCCGACGGGCGGCTTTACGCGATCAACGCCGAAGCCGGGTTCTTCGGGGTTGCGCCCAACACTTCGCTCAAGAGCAACGCCAACGCGATGCGCTGCGCCGAGCATGACGCCATATTCACGAACTGCGCCCTCACCCCCGAGGGCGACGTGTGGTGGGAAGGCATCGGATACGACGCGCCCGCGGGCACCGAAGACTGGAAAGGCAATATCATCGCGAAACCGCCCGCAAAGGGTGAAAACCTTCCCACCGGTCCCATGGCCCATCCCAATTCGCGCTTTACCGTACACGCCAGCTCCTGCCCCTCCCTGGATGAGGCATGGGAAGCTCCGAAGGGCGTGCCCATCTCGGGTCTCATCTTCGGAGGAAGGCGCGCCACGACGGTGCCCCTCGTCTATGAAGCACGGAACTGGGAGCATGGCGTCTTCCTTGGCGCCACCCTTTCGAGCGAGACAACGGCGGCAGCTGTCGGGCAGGTTGGGCGGCTTCGCAGGGATCCCTTCGCGATGCTTCCTTTCTGCGGCTACAATATCGGCGACTATTTTGCCCACTGGCTTTCCTTCAGCAACGAACCTTCCCTGAAGCTGCCGCACATCTTCCACGTCAACTGGTTCAGGAAGGATGAAGACGGCAAGTTCCTCTGGCCCGGCTATTCGGATAATGCCAGGGTGCTCAAGTGGATGTTCGAGCGCTGCGATGGAACGGTGTCGGCCATCGACAGCCCGATCGGCAATATGCCCCTGCTCGAGGATTTTGACGTTCAGGGCCTCGCAATATCGAAGGAAGGGCTGGAAAAGTGCTTCGCCATTTCAGCCGATGAGTGGAAAACGGAAATCGATCTGATCAGGCACCATCTTCTCAGCCTGGGTGACAGGGTTCCCGATGCCCTGTTCAAGGAGTTGGCCAGGCTGGCGGATCGTTTTGTGCAACGATGAGCGGCAAAGGCTGGCGCGCGGCCTGAAGGTTCGCGAACCCTCAGGCCGCGCGAAGCTTCAAGGTCGCGCGACCAACGTTTTCTCCCTGCGATTTGATTTGATAACCGGCGAAAACTCAACTATATTAGTATCATGAAGAAATGGGAAAAGATGATTCTGGAGTCGCGCACTCCGGAAGACTACGTTGAACGCTCCCTCCGCTCCAAGCTTCTGCCTTCCGAGAAGGCGAAGCTGGCACGGCAGTGGATGGAAGCGACGGGTTTCACGAAGGCGGAAATTCTCTTTGCCCGCAACCGCAACGCCTTCTGGAAGAAGAAGAAGATGGAAGGGGCCGAGGAGAGGACGCGCAGGCGCCTGGACTTGCACGACTATTCGCGAGGCCAGACGGTGCAGTGGACGAAGGAACGCCTCCAGGAATTCCTTGAACTCAACAAGAAGGATTCCGCAGGCAAATACCTCTACAAGGACTGGGAGCTCGCCAGCCATTTCGACACCTCCATACCTTCGATCCAGTACCTCAGGCGCAAATACCTGCGCGTAAGGGAGCTTCTCGGACCCAAGGCGAGAAAAGAGAAGATCGTCGAGTATATGGGCAGTTCCGAGATGGTTCTGACCAGCGGAGGACCCGGAAAGGGGAGGTAGGCGAAAGCCTTCTTCCCTCAGGTTTCAGCCGCTCCTCGATGTATCGGCTGTCTCCATGCTCCGCCTGTAAACCCCGTGGTCCGCTTTGAGGAAGGCGGGGTCATCCTTTACGATGCCGAAGGCGTCGGCTCTCGCGAGCTTCAACAGTTCGAAATCGCGCAGGGGGTTGGCGATGAGAAGGCGGAGCGAGCCCGATTGGGCCGTTCCGAGCAATTCGCCGGGACCGCGGATCTTGAGGTCTTCCTCGGCCAGCGCAAAGCCGTCGGATGAGTCGTAGAGGGCTTTGAGCCTTTGTACGGCGTCCTCGGTGATATCCTTCGAGTAGACAAGAAAACAGTAGCTCTGATGCTCACTTCTTCCTATGCGGCCGCGGAGCTGATGGAGGGCTGAAAGCCCGAAGCGCTCCGCGTGTTCGATCACCATGACGGCGGCGTTGGGCACGTCGACACCCACCTCGACGACCGTGGTGGCGACGAGTATTTTTGTCGTGCCGGCGACAAAATCGTCCATGATAGCCCGCTTCTTTTCCTCCTTCAGGCGGGAATGGAGGAGGCTCACGGAAAATTCGGGATATATCGTTTTCGACAGTTCTTCCGCCATATCCTGGGCGCTTTTCAGCTCGGCCTTGTCCGATTCGCCAATGATGGGGTAGACGAAGAAGGCCTGGCGTCCCTGTGCGATGATGTTGCGTACAAAATCATACACCTTCGACTCATTGCCCTCCTTTGCCAGGTGGGTCTTGACCGGTTTTCGACCGGGCGGGAGGTTTTTTATCGACGAGACGGCCAGGTCGCCGAAAAGCGTGAGGGCGAGGCTGCGGGGTATGGGGGTTGCCGTCATCATCAGCATGTCGGGGATGTCTCCTTTTTTATACAAGGCAATCCTCTGCATGACGCCAAAACGGTGCTGTTCGTCGATGATGATGAATTTGAGGGCTTTGTAGGCGACATCGGCCGAAAAGAGGGCATGGGTGCCGATGACGATATCGATGTCGCCGGCTGCCAGGGCTCTGAGAAGAGGAGGGCGCGCCGCATCGTCGACGTTGCCCGAAAGGAAGGCGAGGCGGACGCCCAGGGGTTCGATGAGCCTGGCCGCGGTGGCCGCATGCTGTCTGGCGAGGAGTTCGGTTGGCGCCATGATGGCGACCTGTCCCCCCCGCTCGACGGTGCGCAGGGCAGCGAGGAGGGCAACGATCGTCTTGCCCGAACCTACATCGCCCTGGAGGAGGCGTGCCATGGGATGGGGCCGATCGAGGTCGGCAGCTATCTCGCCGAGGGCCTGTTCCTGATCCTGGGTGAGGCTGAAGGGCAGGCGCTGGATGAGGCGCTCGGGCAGAAGACCTGGAGCGGGCTTGCGCGGGATGCTCTGCGAACGGCGCGCCTCGATGCGAAGGGCAATGCCGAGCTGGAACTTGAAAAGTTCCTCGTAGGCCAGTGTCCTGAGGGCTGCCTCCCGCTCGGCGATCGAGGCGGGAAAATGGATGGAGGCAAGGGCTTTCGCCTTGCTTAAAAGTCCGCGTTCGGCGGCGAGGGAAGCGGCTATTTCGTCCTCCACCCGGCTTCCGTACATGGTGAGGGCTGCCTTCATCAGCCTGCGCATCACTCCCTGGGCGATGCCTTCGGTGAGGGGATAGAGGGGGACGAGGCCGGTCACCGGCGATGCGCCTTCTTCGAGCCTTTCGGCGTCGAAGGCCGAGGACTGTATTTCGCCGTAGCGGAACTGGAATTTTCCGTGGACGACGATTCGCGCACCGACGGGCAGGGTTTTTTCCAGGAAGGGCCTGTTGAAGCAGAGGAGGGCGGCCTCGGAGGAATCGTCGCTCACGAGTATCTTGAGGGTTCGCATTCGTCCGAAACCGAACCATTCGTGGGCAGAGACGGTGGCGATGGTATGGATTGAGCCTGTCTCGGCGAAGCGCGAGAAGGGGACAAAGGCGGAACGGTCCTCCCAGTCCCTTGGATAATGGCAGAGGAGATCGGCGATCGTCGTTATGCCCAGGCGGCCGAGCCGGGAGGCGACGGATGGACCGGCGCCATGCAGCGTGGCCACTGACTGCTTGAGTTCGTGGATGAACACAGATCCAGTATATCCTGTTTCCCTTGTTGTTGTACACTTTTTACCGCCATGCTAGCATTCCAGAACAGAAATTCCACAAGGAGTGAGTATGCGCGACGAATTCAAAAAGCTTATCGACATGGATCGCGAACGCACGCTTCTGTCCCATATTGGAGCCCTATTGAGCTGGGACCAGGAAACCTACCTTCCGGAAAGGGCTGTCGAGGAGCGCTCGGAGCAGCTCGCCCTCATCGGGGGAATGGCCCACGACAAGGCGGTGCGGCCCGAGATCGGCGAACTCCTCGCAGCCCTCGAGGCGGAAGCCGGACCAGGGTCGGAGGGCAGCCCGGACGAAACGGAAAAGGCCTACCTGCGCGTGGCGAGGCGGGAATTCGACAGGGAAACGAAGCTGCCTTCGAGCCTCGTGACTGAGTTGGCGAGGCACACGAGCCTTTCGCAGTCGGCCTGGGTTCAGGCGCGCAAGGACAACGACTTCGCCGGTTTCGCTCCCTTCCTTCAGAAGATGATAGACCTCAATGTGGAGATGGCTTCGGTGCTCGATGCGACAGCGAAGCCCTACGATGTCCTCCTCGATCTCTATGAGATCGGGAGCAGCGAAGCCTCCGTCGCGAAGGTGTTTTCGGCCATGCGCGACGATCTGGTGAGGATTCTCGGGGCGATACGGGCGCGGCCTCAGGTGGATGACGCCTTCCTCCATCGCCGGGTTTCAGCCTCGAGTCAGGCGAAGATAAGCGACTACTTCATGGATGCGATCGGTTTCGACCGGGGGAGGGGGAGGCTCGATACGACGGCCCATCCCTTTACGACGACCCTCGGCAGGGACGACATACGGATAACGACGCGCTACGAGGAAGATTTCTTCCCTTCGAGCATTTTCAGCACGATCCACGAGGGAGGACATGCCCTCTACGAGATGGGCATCGATCCGCATCCCGATTTTAGGGGAACCAAACTGGCCGAGGCGGTTTCGATGGCTGTCCACGAGTCGCAGTCGAGGATGTGGGAGAATATCGTCGGACGTTCTTCCCCGTTCTGGAAAAAGCATTACTCAAGCCTGGTCGGCATGACGGAGGGAGCCCTCGATGGGGTGAGCCGCGAGGATTTCGTCAAGGCGATCAACAGGGTGGAGCCCAGCCTGATACGAACGGAGGCTGACGAGGTTACCTATGGCCTTCACGTGATAGCGCGCTTTGAACTCGAGTCGGCGCTGATCGGCGGCCGTCTCGCGGTGGCCGATCTGCCCGAGGCCTGGAACCGAAAGATCAAGGAACTCCTGGGCCTGGACGTACCCAGCGATGCCCAAGGCTGTCTGCAGGATGTTCACTGGTCCGTGGGCTATTTCGGGTACTTCCCGAGCTACGCCCTCGGCAATCTGTACGCGGCCCAGTTCTGGTCGGCGATGAAGGCGCAGATGCCCGATATGGGGCGGAGGCTGGAAGCGGGCGAAAGCGCCCATATACGCGAATGGCTGGAAAGTAATATCCACCGGTTTGGTTCAATGTATCTGCCCGGTGCACTGGTAAAGCGCGTGACGGGCTCTCCCCTGGATGCCTCGCATTTCACGAGGTATCTGGAGGAAAAGTATTCGGCTATCTACGGATTCTGAGGAATTACATCGTTTTCCAGAATCGGTAGTTGCTGCGTTCCACGTCGGCAGAGGGGATGAGGGGATAGAATTTCGTCTCGCCGCCACGCGCGAAGATAAAACCGTGCCGCAGCATCTTGTAGGATATCTTGTCGATGGGACAGTCGAGCGAGATGCCTTTGACCTGCTTCCCCGCCGTGTTCCGGATTTCGAGGACGGCCTCGTGGAGTTTGGCGGGGTGGATGCCGGGAACGAAGCTGGAGAGGAAGGGGTTGGCGTCGAATTCGGCCATGAAATCCTCGATGGAGAATTCGAACTGGGTGAAGAACATGGCGGGGGCGCCCTTCGAGTTGGTGGGATCGGTGATGAAAGAGGCGAAACGCTTCAGGCCGTAGCGCGTGAGCACCATGAACCGGACGGGGTTGATCTCTACCATGATGCGCATTTCGTCGCCCCTAGGCTCGGGCTCTTCCTTCGATGATTCGAGGGCGACAAATTCGCCCGATGGATTGCAGAAGTAGAGGGTGCCGAGGGCTTCAAGGTCGATGTTTTCCAGGACGCGGTAGCTCTTGATGAATTTCGTGGCCTTGGGGCGTCCGTCGGGATGGGGTTGGAGATCGGCGAAGGCTTGATCTATGTTGAAAAAGGGACATCGCCAGTCGGGATCCAGCTCGCAGAATATCAGTCGGCCTTCAAAAAATCGCGACGAGCCCTGGACATAGTGTTTGACGAAGAGTTCAGGGGGGAGTGCGGAGGCTATCAGCGAGTGGTTGGGGTGCAATACGCAGTAGAGGTGCGTTTCGGTTTGCATAATGGCTCCGTGCCGCCGCTTTCCCATGGGCTGGAAAGGCGGCTGGGTTCAGGTTGGGCGCTATTTTCCATCTTTCGGCCATTTTTATCAATGGGTTTCAGACCCTGGATTCGGCCGCCCTCGCATGGCCTTCAAGGCCTTCGAGGCGGGCGAAGGCAGCGCTGTCCGCAGCGAGGCTTTTGGGATCGTCCATTTTGAGCCAGGTGCGCGCACGCAGAAAGTGGAGGACGGAGAGGCCCGAGGCGAAGCGGGCGGCGCCGCCTGTCGGCAGCGTGTGGTTGGGGCCGGCCCCGTAGTCGCCCAGGACCTCCGCCGATTCCTGGCCGAGGAAGACGGCGCCGGCCGACTTGATCTGCGCCGAATAGGTTTCGGGATGGGCTACCGCGAGCTCGAGGTGTTCGGGCGCGCATCGCTCGGCGCAGGCGCATGCCGTCGCCCGTTCTGCGGCGACAAGGGCCCAGCCGTTATCGAGGGCCCTGGATGCCGTCGACCTGTTGGGCTCCGGCATGGCGTCGAGGCGGAAGGCGAGCGCTTTTTCCACCTCGGCCGCGAAGCCTTCGGAGGCGCAGATGAGCATGGGAACGGCTTCGGTGTCGTGTTCGGCCTGGGCTATGAGGTCGGCGGCGATGATGTCGGGATTGGCGGCATCGTCGGCGACGACGAGGAGTTCGGAGGGGCCGGCGGGGGCTTCGGTGCCTATGGCGCCGAAGAGCTGGCGCTTGGCGCTGGCCACGTAGCGTCCGCCGGGGCCGACGATGACGTCGCAGCGCGGCAGGGCGACGCCGAAGGCGAGGGCGGCGATGGCGTGGGCTCCGCCGCAGCGCAGGAAGCCCGATGCCCCGGCGATGGAGGCGGCGGCGAGGGTGATGTCGGTGGGGCGGGGGCCGGCGCACCAGACCTCGCCGACGCCGGCCTGGATGGCTGGCGTAACGGTCATGAGGGCCGTGGAGGGCAGAGGGTAGCGCCCGCCGGGCACGTAGCAGCCGGCGCGCGCGACGGGCAGGAATTCCTGCCCGGCGCGGCCGCCCGGGACGGCCATGTCGAGATTGGAGAGGCAGGAGCGCTGGGCGGCCGCGAAAGCCGCTATGCGGCTTTTCGCGCGCTCCAGAAGCGCCAGCACCTCGGGGTTCACGCGCTCGCGCGCGGCCTCGAGCTCGGCCCTGCCGAAAATGAGAGCTTTGCCGGGCGACAGTTCGCCCAGTCTTTCGGCCCAGGCCCTTAGCCCCTCCTCGCCCGAATCGCGAACTTCGGCGATGGCCCTGGCGGCCGTGGCGTCCACCTCGGGAGAGAAAAGCCGCGCCTGGGAACTGGGCATTTCTTCGGGCGTGATTCTTCTCAATGGATACCTGTCCATGCCGAACCTCCATCCGAAGCGTCGTAGCCAGGTTTCGCGTTGCCCGGCCTTCTCTGGACCTTGTAGGAGCGCCTTTCCAGCTCGGCTTCTATGTCCTGGAGCCTGGCCCCCTCGCGCAGCGCCTTTACGAGGGCGAAATACACGACATCGGCCGCCTCGAAGGCAGCATCCCTGGCGTTCGTCGCCACCGCCAGCTCGTCGGCTTCTTCCCTCAGCTTGGAGGCGAGAAGGCCCGAGTCGCTGAAAAGCCTTCGTGTATAGGAGCCTTCCGGCGCGTCCTTAAGCCTCGCCGCGATCGTGCGCGAGAGTTTTTCGATGCCGTAGCCGTCGTCGAAGCAGGTGCGCCTCTCCAGGTGGCAGAAGCCACCTCCGTCCTGTCTGACAGTAAAGCGGATGCAGTCGCGGTCGCAGTCGAGATCTGCCCTGAGGAAGCGCTGTCCGTTGCCCGAGCTTTCTCCCTTGACCCAGAGACCCCTGGATCGCGATTTGTAGACGCCGCGTCCCGTTTCGAAGGCGGCGTTCAGGCTTTCCATATCCGAATAGACGAGGCCCAGGAACCTGCCGCCCTCGTCGCAGACGACGGTAGGCCAGAGCCCGTCAGCCCTGTCCGAGGAAAGAGGCGCCGAAAAAGCCCTCGCGATGCTCAAGGCCCCCGTGGCGATGGCGGTGCCCGCCTGCACGTCGGCGCCCATGGCGTCGAGGCGGGCGATCTGTTCAGCGCCCTCGTCGCCGCCCGATGCGCCCCCCGCGAAGGTGACGCGTGCGCCTTTCGCCGCTTCCACGATTTTTTTGGCCCGCTCGAAATCGAAGCCGTTCATCTCGCCTTCCCTGTCGATGGTCGTGACGAGGAATCCGCCCACATAGGGCTTGAGCTCGGTGATCTTGTCGAAAAGACCGGCTTCCGTCGCGCGGGTCCAGCCCTCGACCATGATTTTTTCCTTGTTCGTGTCCAGTGCGGCGATCAGGCGCTCGGGCGGAAGCCCCGAAAGGAATTCCGGCGTGGCCTTCGTGCCGATCATCACGGCGCGGGCGCCTGCGTTGAGATATTCGACGGCCAGTTCCTTTGTCCTGATGCCTCCTCCCACCCTGCAGGCGTATTTCGATACGAGGCGGAGGATCATCGGCATGTTGGATCCCTTGCCGAGGGCGGCGTCGAGGTCCACGATCGCGATTTCTCCCGCTCGCGACAGCTTCTCGGCCAGCAGTTCGGGATCGCCGACATCGATCATGGGATGCCGCCCCCCGCGCAGCTGCACGGCCCTTCCGCCGAGTATATCAATGCTGGGAATAATCATGATCTCACCTCCACGTCGAATTTCGAGAGATATCGTTTCAGGTCGGCGATAGACAGTTCCTTTCGGTGAAAGGCTCCGGCGCCGAGGACGGCCATCGCGCCCGCGCGGATCCCGGCGAGGAAATGTTCGGGCTTCGTCGCGCCGCCCGAGGCGATCACCGGAATGCGCGAGGCCGCTGCGATGGCCGATACAAGGTCAGTGTCGTAGCCCAGGCCCGTTCCGTCCCTGTCGATCGAGGTGAGGAGGATTTCGCCAGCGCCGAGGGCGGCACAGCGTTTTGCCCATTCCACGGCGTCCAGCCCTGTGGCCCTCTTCCCCGCGTCGATCACCACGTCCCAGCAGAGGCTGTCGGCGCAGGCGCCTTCCTTGCGCCGTGCGTCTATCGCCACGATGACGCACTGGACGCCGAAGCGTTCGGCGAGTTTGGCGACAAGCCCTGGATCGCGGACGGCGGCGCTGTTGACCGAAACTCTGTCGGCGCCGGCGTTGAGGAGCCTTTCGGCATCCTCCAGGCTTTTTATGCCCCCGCCGACGGAGATGGGGATGGATACAGCCTTTCTGACGGCGGCTACCGCGTCGAGGGCTGTCTTTCTTTCCTCAAGCGTGGCGCTGATGTCGAGGAGGGCGATTTCGTCGGCTCCTTCCTCCTCGTAGCGGGCGGCCAGGACAGCGGGGTCGCCTGAATCGACAAGGTTTTCGAACTTCACGCCCTTGACGACCCGGCCTCCCTTGATGTCGAGGCAGGGGATCACCCGCGTGGCGGTGCCGCGCTGTCCTCCCTCGCCGCCCGAGCCCATCCAGCGCATGAAGAGATCGAGCCCCCAGGGACCCGAGAGTTCGGGGTGGAACTGGCAGAGGAAGATAGCCGGCACTCCCGAGGCGGGGTCTATCCGGCCTTCGATCGTCGCGGCGAATTTCTCCCCATACCGGCTTGTGGCCGAGATGTAGCCTTCGGGCGCGCCGAGCACCCGGTAGGAGTTGGCGAAATACGCCCAGCCCGGCTTGATGAACCTGTCGTTTTCCGTGGGCTTCACCCTGTTCCAGCCGAGCTGGGGCAGGGGAAGGCTGGCGGCAAATCGCCCGACATCGCAGACGATGGCGCCGATTCCGGGAACGCCCGGCGTTTCCTCGCTCGAGGCGCAGAACATCTGCATGCCGAGGCAAATCCCCATCGTGGGCCTGCCTTCGGAAATCCGCGCGGCTAAAGCCTTGTCGAGGCCTTTGGCCCTGAGCGCGGCCATCGCCGCGCCGAAAGCCCCGACGCCGGGCAGGAGGGCCCTGTCGGCTCCATAGAGGGCCTCCGGTTCCTCAGTCACAACAGCCTCCACGCCTGCCCGATCGCACATCGCCCTCACCGAGGCCAGGTTGGCGGCTCCCGTGGCCGCGATGAAAAGCCGACTATCCCTCATTCGGCTTTCCTCGAAACCCTTATGACGGCCGCGCCCTTGGTGCTCGCGACGCTGTCGACGCCCTTCGTTCCATCGACCGCGGACGAGGCTGCCGCCGGGGCGAGGGCGTCCCGAAGGGCGAGGGCCAGGGCCTTGAAGGCGGCCTCGGCCTTGTGGTGATCGTTTATCCCTTTCAGCAGGTCCACATGGAGCGTTATGCCCGCGTTCATCGCGAAGCTCTGGAGAAAGTGGACGACGTTCTCGGATGCGAGCGCGCCTATCATGTCGCGCTGGAACTGCAGGCTGGCATCGCAGAAGGGCCTGCCCGAGAGGTCGACGACGGCCCGCGCCAGGGCCTCGTCCAGGGGGGCATAGGCCGAGCCGAAGCGCCGTATCGCGCCCTTCTCGGCCAGGGCTTCCCTGAAGGCCGCTCCGAGGGTGATGGCGCAGTCCTCGACGCTGTGGTGATCGTCGATTTCGATATCGCCCTTGCAGTCGAGCCTGAGCGACCAGAGGGCGTGGAAGGCGAGGCTCGAAATGAGGTGATCGAGGAAGCCGATGCCCGTGTTTATCATCGAGGCGCCGGGGAAGAGCCCGAGCTCGACCTCCACTTCCGTCTCCTTGCTCACCCGCGTCGCCACGATCAGGACGGGCCGCTCCTGCGCCCCCGTTCCCTTTTCCTTCAAGCTTGCCATGAGAATGCCTCCATGCGCTCGAGCGCGTTTTTCAGTCTATCGAAGGATACTTCATCGCCGGGGCAGGTTATGCGCACGAGGCCTTCGGCGTCGATGTTGCCCGGCCAGTAGCGGACGAGGATGCCCTCGGCGCGCAGAGCCTGGGTGAAGGCCCGGGCGTCGGGAACAAGGGCGCTCACGAAGTTGGCCTGGCTGGGCCAGGTTCGTGCCCCCAGAACCGAAAGAATCTTCTCGAGCGCCTTTCTTTCCTCGGCGATGCGCCGCACAAAACTCGCATACCGCGTCCCGCCCTCGGCGAGGGCTATGCGCGCCGCCTCGATGGCCGGCGAGGAGAGGGAGAAGGGGGGACCCGCCTCGCGGAGCCGGCCGACAAGGCCCTCGGTGGCCTTGCCCGCCATCGCCCAGCCCGCCCTGAAGCCGGCGAGGCCCCGCGATTTCGAGAAGGAGCCGGTGAGGAGGACGCCCGACGTTTCCAGAGCCGCCCTGAATATCGAGCTGTCCTCGGCGAAGTCGATGTAGGTGATGTCGAGAAGGACAATCGTACCGCAAGCCGCGCATGCCTGCGCCACCCTCCTGAACTCATCCAAGCCGAGCATGGTGCCCGCGGGGTTGTCGGGCGAGGCGATCACCGCGAGGACGGGTGTATCGACGGCGATGCGCGAGAGGAATTTTTCAAGGGGAAAAGCCGAAAGCGGATCCCTCCGCACGGGGATAAATGTGGCCCTTGTCCTTCTGCATGCGTCCAAAAACTCGACAAAGCCCGGCGTCGTCGTCAGCACCTTCGAGCCTTCGCCCGCCAGGGCCCTGAAGGCCCGCTCTATGGCGTCGTCCGCGCCCGCCGTCGCGATCACCTGGCTGGCTTCGACGCCGAAAAAAGCAGCGAGGTCCCTCTCGAGGAGTTCAGCCCTGGGATAGCGGCGCGCGACCTCGGGCGAGAGCACTCGTCCGAGCTGCTCTGCGTCGAGGACGCAGGAGCCTTCATTGGCATCGACCTTGAGCCAGTCCGTCCTGGTGCTGCCTTCCATGTCAGGGCACCAGCTGGCTGAGCTGGGTGACGACGATGTCGGTTCCTCCCCTGCGTTTTATCTCCGGGATCAGGGCGGCGAGCATATCCTTGGGCGCGGCCACGCGCACGGCGAAATCCTTGCCGTCGTTGAGGGGGGAGAGAGTGGGGGAGCGGAGGCAGGGGAGAATGGCCACGACAGCCTCCAGGTCGGCCCGGGAGACGTTGACTTCGAGCATCACGCGTTTGCGGGCTTCGAGCACCGAGCGCAGTATGAGAACGAGGGCTTCGGCCGCTTCGCGTTTGGCCGGGTTTTCCATCGCCCTGCGGGAGGCGTAGAGCCGGGTTGAGCTCTTCATGACCGTATCGATGATGACAAGCCCGTTCGCTCTCAGGGTTGAGCCTGTCGCGCAGTTGTCGACGATGAGATCGGCGTCTTCAGGCGGGAAAACCTCGGTGGCGCCATAGGAGCGGATGAAGGTGGCGTCGGCGATGTGCTTTTTCATCCATTTGCGGGCTATCGTCTGGTATTCGGAGGCGACGATGGGCGCCCTGCCGCAGGCTTCCATCCAGGAGATCGATGGCTTGTCGAGGCTGCCTATCCTGGCCATCAGCGATGCGGGGGCGGCCGCGACCACGCTCACCTGATCCATGCCCGTGTCGTAGAGTTCGACGATGTCGGCGTCCAGTTCCTTCACCCAGTCGGCTCCGGCGAAGCCGATGTCCCTGCTGCCCGAGGCCAGCATTTCGACAATGTTCTGGGGCTTGAGGAGCTTGGCTTCGTATTGGAGGCCGGGGGAACCGGCCGCGCCCGACGAACCGTTGCCGATCCTGGGCCTGTATTCCCTCTCGTCGATGCTGACGGGAAGGCCTGCGTCGGCGAGGAGCTGGATGACCTTGGCCTGCATCCTGCCCTTGGGAAGTCCGATTCTCAACAGTGTTTCCGCGCTGTCCATGGTTTCTCCCTTGTGCCGAACCCGCTTTCTCTGGTCAGCGTTTCCTGGGGAAACCGCTTTTTGCGGTTCGCCAAAATAAAAACGCCGGCTTTTGGCGAGCCGGCGTTTCTCATAGTCTATCGTCCCTGTAAAGGGATTAAGCCCTACGCGACCCCGGCATCAAGCGATGATGGCCGTGGTGATGATGGCGGGCTGCGAACCCGTTGCCCGGGCTGACTATGGAATTCATGATGTGCTCAATAGAAACATATCAGGCGGCCGGTGTCAATATCCTTCCTGAAATTCGCCCCAAGATTGCATAAGTTTTCATTTTGTAGGTATTATGAAAGAAGAAATGACAGAAAAAACAGTAGCGATTCATGACAGGGGGGCTGATCAGTCTGCCCTCGTCTACGCCGTCGTATCGCGGCGTTCGGGAGGACTCTCCCTGGGCATCAACCTCTTTCCGAACGCGAAGGTATGCAGCTTCGACTGTCCCTACTGCGAAGTGCAACCTTTTAAGGGCAAGGCCAGCTTTTCGACGGCGGCCCTGGAAACCGAACTGGATGCCTTCTTCACGAAAGAGTATCCGGCGCGCTGGGAGCCCCTGCCGGTCCGCGACATCTGCTTTTCCGGCAACGGTGAACCGACTCTCTCGCCTCACCTTTTGGAAGCCCTGGATATATGCGCCGCGGCGCGGCGCCGACACGCCGGCATCGCAGGAATGGCCCCCATCGTCCTCATCACCAACGCCACGGGCTTCCTGAACGGGGAAATTTCGCGCCGCCTTGCCGAATTTGCCGACAGGGAGCCCCTGAAGATTTGGTCGAAACTGGATGCCGGCAGCCAGAAGCATTTTACCGCGGTTTCGCGCTCCTCTTTTTCGGTCGATGAGATTTCGAAGGCGATGGCCGCCTTTGCGCGAAAAACACCGATCACCATCCAGACGATGCTCTGTGAAATCCATGATCAGGTTCCCAATGTCGATGAAGCGATGTCCTTCGCTTCGCGCGTCAACGCCATGCTGGCGGCCGGCGCGCGCATCGAGGCCATCCAGGTCTATACCCTGGCGAGGACGCCGTCGGAACCCTGGGTCGCTCCGCTCTCCGACGAGGTTATCGCCAAGTTCATCAACATCATCAAGGGATCCCTGCATAAGCGAATTCCCGTCGCAGGTTATGGAGAGCGAGGCACGGATCCTCTGGCCGAACCATGATCGATCTCCATACCCACTCGACCGCATCCGACGGCGCCCTCTCGCCCACAGGCCTCATCGACCATGCGAAAAAATCCGGACTCAGGGCTCTCGCCCTCACCGATCACGACACCGTCGCCGGCGTGGCCGAAGCCCGCTCGCGCGCCGAGGCCCTGGGCATGGCATTCATTGCCGGTGTCGAAATCGAAATCGAGTTCGATCCCGGCGAGTTCCATCTGCTCGGTCTCGGCATCAAGGAAGGTGACAGCGGGCTGCTCGAAGCCCTGTCCTTGCTCGCCGAATCGAGGACGATACGAAATGAACGCATTGTGGAACTGCTGAAAGGCGAAGGAATGCCCATCGATCTCGAGGTTATCGCCGAAATAGCGGGCACGGAGCGCATCGGACGGCCCCACCTCGCCGAAGCCCTCATGCGCAGCAAGGTCGTTCGCACCAAGCAGGAAGCCTTCGACCGCTTCCTGGGAAAGGGGAAACCCTTCTACCTGCCCAAGGAATGCCTGCCCTTCGCCAAGGCGCTCAGGCTTATCAAGGAAGCCAGGGGCATCGCCGTCGTCGCCCACCCCTATTCGCTCTTCGTGAGCAAGACAAAGCTGGCAGGATTGATGGATGAATGGAAGGCGGCAGGTGTGGAAGGCGTGGAGGCATTTCACCCGACGGCCAAGCTGGGCCAATGCAGGATACTGGAGCGCATGGCGCAGGAACGAGGATTTCTCGTGACGGCAGGCTCGGACTTCCACAACCAGCAGAAGCCTGAGTGCGGCATAGGGCGGACGGCTGGGGGAATCCCCGTGGCCGATTCCTTCTATGAAGCGCTTTCCTTGTCGCTGCCCGGACTCCCCGCCTTGACCTGATCGATCTGGTCATACAGTTCAACCGCAGCGAAAAAGATGACGACGATGAGGGGGCCGAGGATAAGGCCGTTGAATCCGAAGACGCTTAACCCCCCGACAATGGCGAAGAAGACGAGCAGGGGGTGTATCCTGAGGCTGTCGCCGAGGATAACCGGCCTTAGGAAATTATCCGTGAAGGAAACGAAGAAGGCCGCGAGGACGCAGAAAGTGACAGCCCTGGCGATATCCCCCGTTAGTCCCATGAAGAGGGAGATGGGGATCCACACGAGCGAAGTCCCGACCATGGGGATAAAGGATGCGATGGCCGTCAAGGTTGCCAGCACGAGGGGGCTGTTCAGCTTGAAGATGACAGAGAGGAAGAACATGACAACGGCCTGGTAGATGGCCACGAGGAAAAATCCCAGCACGAGCTTTCGCCCCGATTCGCTCATCTTCATCATGAACATCTTCGTGTATGTATTCTCTATGGGAATGGCTGATACGACGAGGGATGCCAGGTGCTTGCCGTCGACGAGAAGAAAATAGAGGGTGAAGACCATGAAAGCCAGCGTCGTGACAAGGGATGCGACATTCTTGAGGATAGTTCCCGAAAAGCCGATGATGCGGCTGGAACTGGAGACGATGAAGCCCTTGACCTCATGGAGCACATTGATGCCGCTCAAGTCTATCGATCCGGCCGATACCCTGTAGATGAAGCCTCCCAGGGGGCTTGTGTGGCTGAGGGTGAAAACATCGGGATGTTCCTCAATCACCCGGACAATGGAACCGGAAAGATCGACCACCTGTTTGAGGAGGGCGATGAAGAGGTAGGTGAAGGGCACAGCCAGGACGAGAACACCCAGGACGGCGAAGAGTCCGGCGATGACTTTCTCCAGGAAATGCCTTTTCTTGCCCGATGTCGGATCGCGCCTCAGAAATCGGGTACAGCGTTCGAAGAGGGGAGCGAGGAAGGCATAGATGACACCCGACCAGAGTATGATAGTCATGAAGGGGTAGAAGAGCCTCGCGACAAGGAGGAAGAGGGCTATAAAAAAGATAAGGAAAATCTGTTTTTTTGTTGTGCCTTGGGTCATCCCGATAAAATAACCATATTCGGCATCTTTGTCGATGGAGGTTTCGACAGGGCGCTTCCTGCAACGATGGGGTTCCGGTACAATGAACCGATCGATCGCGGGAGGAGAGACGCTGAATGGGCGAATTGTACATCGTCGGAACGCCGATAGGAAATCTTGGCGACATCACGCTGCGGGCGCTCGAAACCCTCAAGGCTGTCGATACTATCGCCTGCGAGGATACGCGGCATACCCTCCAGCTTCTCAACCATTTTGCCATCGCGAAGCCCCTCCTGTCCTGCCATGCGAACGACGAGGCCAAGGGCGCCGCTCGGATCGTCGCCCTCCTCGATCAGGGGAAAAAAGTCGCCTACTGCAGCGACGCGGGCACCCCGGGGCTGTCGGACCCCGGAGCCGTGCTCGTAAGGATTGCGCGAGCGGCGGGACACGAGGTTGTCCCTATACCCGGCCCCTCCGCCTTGGCCACCCTCGTATCGGCCTCGGGCTTCGGCGGCAGGGGCCTGCTTTTTGACGGATTCCTGAGCCCCAAAGCCGCGCGTCGCCGCTCGCGCCTCGCTGTCCTTCTCGAAAGGGAAGAGTCCTTCCTGCTCTACGAATCACCTTACCGGATTGCCAAGCTCATGGCTGACCTCGCCAGTCTCGCGCCAGATCGCCTGGTCTGCGTCGGCAGGGAACTGACGAAGCTCCATGAGCAAATCGTCGTCGGAACGTCAGTGGACATAGCCTCTCGGATCGGAACTGTCCAGGGCGAAGGCGGAAAAGCGGCTATCCCCGAAAAAGGGGAGTTTGCCCTCCTTGTCTCCGGGCAGGGCAGGGAAAACTGATCCCGCCATGATCCAGGTCAGTCGGCTCGCGAAGCTCCATGGCATCGCGCGCATCCGTAAATGCGCCATTCTCCTTGAGAAAATTGAGCTCATGTTCGCTCAAGGCGAGGCCGGCGAGATCGAGGGCCTGGTTCAGTACCTCCGCGAAATTGCCGGCTTCCTCGCCAGGGATGCCGAATCAGACTCGGGCTTGATTGCGGCGGCTGAAACCTGCCTCGCCGGCCTTTGCGCATCGGAGTATTCCCAGCGGTTTCGTGCTATCAATGATTTTCGTCACCGCCTCATGGAAAGCTCAGGTCAGGCGCCCGCCGACTGGGATCTTCATGATTATATGCAGCGGCAGGGAAGAGGGGCCGAGGCAGATGGAGCCGCGCCAGTCCGCGGTTGTATTCCCGGTCTCAGGGTCTTCCTCGAGGACATCCGCTCGCCCTTCAATGTCGGAACCATCATACGAACAGCCGAGGCTCTCGGCTTCGAGGAAGCCTTGCTGTCGCCCCAGTGCGCCGATCCACGGCACCCCAGGGCCCTGCGATCGGCCATGGGCGCGGTCGACATCCTTCCCTGGCGCCGCTGTTCACCAGAGGATCTCGAGCCCTTGGGGCCTCTCTTCGCCCTGGAGCTGGGCGGCGTGAGCCTGGATGAATTCGCCTTCCCCGAGCGGGGCATCCTCATCCTCGGATCGGAGGAGCTGGGTGTCTCGGCGGCGGGGCTTGCTCTCGCCAGGGGCGGGAAAGTCAGTATTCCGATGCGCGGGGTCAAGGCTTCCATAAACGTCGCCGTCGCCTTTGGCATCGCGGCCCAGGCATGGATATCCTCGATTTCACATTGACCGCAGCCGAAAACGGGATTACACTGACAACACTAATATAAACCCCAAAAGGGAGGCATCATGGCCAAGGTTGAATTGAAGAAAATCGGGAAAGTGTACGACGGCAATGTCCGAGCCGTCAGCGACGCCAACATCATCATCAACGACAAGGAATTCGTCGTTTTCGTCGGCCCCTCGGGCTGCGGCAAGACGACGACGCTCCGCATGGTGGCAGGTCTCGAAGACATCACCGAAGGCGAGCTCTACATCGACGGCAAGCTCGTCAACGATGTGCCGCCCAAGGATCGCGACATCGCGATGGTGTTCCAGAACTACGCCCTCTACCCGCACATGTCCGTCTACGACAACATGGCCTTCGGCCTCAAGATCCGCAAACTGCCCAAGGCCGAGATCGACCAGCGCGTCAAGGAAGCGGCGCGCATCCTCGACATCG
>CAYXUF010000003.1:0-102756 GCA_964468155.1 uncultured Treponemataceae bacterium | reverse complement strand
GGCAGCTCGAAGGCGGCGCACTTCGCGTGATCCATGAAGATGTAGGGATTGTCCAGATCCACCCTGGCCCGCTCGGGAGCCTGAGCGAGAAAGTATTCGGGATGGCGGGCAAAGTACTGGTCAAGGGGAGAGGATGTGGCGACGAAGACGGCAATCGACGCGGTACCCCGGCGGCCTGCCCTTCCCGCCTGCTGCCAGAAGGAGGCTGTGCTTCCCGGATACCCTGCCATCACGGCAGCGTCCAAACCGCCTATGTCGATACCCAGTTCCAGGGCATTCGTCGACACAACCCCATTGATGGAGCCGTCGCGCAGGCCCTTTTCTATGGCCCTCCTCTCAGATGGCAGGAGTCCTGAGCGGTAGGGGCTCACCCTGATCCTCGAGTTTTCGTTGTGGGGATTCTCGAGGCTCTGATTGATGTAGGAGGCGATGAGCTCCACCTGAAGCCTTGAGCGCGCGAAGAGAATAGTCTTTATTCCCCGTCGCAGAAGTTCGAGGGCAATTTTCTGGGATTCCGTCGCGCTGCTTTTCCTCAGGCCCTGGATGGGATCGATGACCGTGGGATTGTAGAACACGATCATTTTTTCGCCCGAGCCTGAACCGTTTTCATCCACCAGATCGACCGGCTCCTCTATGAGGGATTCGGCCAACTCCCTGGGGTTGGCGATAGTGGCCGAGCAGAGGATGAAGCTGGGTTTGGCGCCATAAAAAGCCGCCACCCGCTTGAGGCGCCTGATCACGTTGCCGACATGGCTGCCGAACACGCCCCTGTAGCTGTGCATCTCGTCCACCACGATATAGCTGAGCCCGGAGAAAAAGCTGATCCACTTGGCGTGGTTGGGCAATATGCCCGAATGGAGCATGTCGGGATTGGTGATGATGATCCTGCCCGAGCTCCGCGCCACCGTCCGCAGGGAGGATGGCGTATCGCCGTCGTAGGTGTGAATCTTGACCGGGAGGGCTCCTCCGAGAGCCACCTCGTTGAGCTCGGCCTGCTGATCCTGGGAAAGGGCTTTCGTGGGAAAGAGATAGAGGGCGCGCGCCGCCGGATCCTCCAGAAGCTTCTGCACCACAGGGAGGTTGTAGCATAACGTCTTGCCCGAGGCGGTGGGCGTTATGACGACAAAATTGCGCTTCGCGCGGGCAAGTTCATAGGATTCAGCCTGATGCGTATACAGCGAATCGATGCCCTTCGCCTGGAGGGCGGCGGCAAGCTCAGGCGCAAGATCGCCGGGCAGCGGTATAAGCCGGGGACTGCGCGGTGCGAGGGTTTTTACCCACGCAACCTCGCCTTGATCCTCCAGCCAGGGCACAAAAGAGGACAAGAATTCTGTGGCGGATTTTTGCATCATACATTATACTCTACACACGCAGGGCAATTAGGTAAACAGATGTATGCATAGTTCATGCACCCTGGCGTAAAAGAGGCAGTGATGCATAAAGTGTTGTCGATCGTCCTTGGCGGAGGAAAGGGAACGAGGCTTTTTCCCCTCACGAAAGAAAGATCCAAGCCGGCCGTACCCTTTGGCGGCAAATTTCGCATCGTCGATATTCCCATCTCCAACTGCATCAACGCGGGTTTCAAGAAGATCTACATCCTCACCCAGTTCAACTCGGCAAGCCTCCATCTTCATATCTCCAAATCCTACAGCTTTGACAACTTTTCCGGCGGCTTCGTCGAGATTCTTGCCGCCGAGCAGACCCCTGTCCACTCGGGATGGTACGAGGGGACAGCCGACGCCGTCCGAAAAAACCTCATCCATTTCCGCCCCCAGAATCCCACTCATTACCTCATCGTCTCGGGCGACCAGCTCTACCGCATGGATCTCGGCGAAATGTTCAGAAAACACCTGGCGTCGAAGGCCAGGCTGACGATAGCCGGCACGATGGTGAACAGGGACACCGCCAGCGCCCTCGGCATAATCCAGGCGGGCAAGGACTCCTTCATCGAAGCATTCATGGAAAAGCCGGGCCCGGCCAAGGATATAGCCGACTTCAGGCTGCCCAAGGAAATACGGCCCGCTTCGGCTGCAGCGGAGAACGAGTATCTCGCCAGCATGGGCATCTACATCTTCGACGCTTCCCTCATGGAGGAGGCCCTCTCGGGCGACGCCAACGATTTCGGCAAGGAAGTCATCCCCGATATTCTCTCCAGGGAGAAGATCAACGCCTACCTCTTCGACGGCTACTGGGAGGACATCGGAACGATTAAGAGCTTCTACGATGCCAACATACAGCTCACCGACATCAATCCGCAGTTCAATTTCTATGACGAAGACAACCCCATCTACACGCACAACAGGAATCTTCCCGCATCCAAGCTCAATTACTGCACGCTCAACCAGGCCCTCGCCACGGACGGCTGCATCATAACCAACGCGGCTATCCGCCGTTCCATCGTCGGGATCAGGACGATCATCGAATCGGGGGCAAGCCTGGATGGGGTCGTGTGCATGGGAGCCGACCGCTATGAAACGATCGAGGACAAGAAGCGCAACGCAGAGAAGGGAATCCCCAATATCGGCATCGGCGGCGGAAGCATACTGAAGAAGGCCATCATCGACAAGAACGCGAGGATTGGATCCAACTGCCGCATCGGCATCGACGACATTCCCCGGGAGGATGGGGAATACGGCACGCACCATATCGTGGATGGGGTCATCGTCATACCGAAGAACATGATCGTGCCGCCTGGCACGATGATCTAGCCTGCCCCGCCGCATTCCAACAAAAAAGGCTGCCCATCGTCGGGCAGCCTTTTTTCATCAGCCGGTGACCAGCTTCATGGCCTCGGCCAGGTCCGGATCCGCGGAGAGATAGTGCTTCTGCACTTCCTCGGCGGTGAGGCCGACGAGCTCATGGCTCATGTAATGTATCCATGTCTCGTCCTCAACCCTGGCTACATCGATCTTCCTGCACCAGTAGTCGGGATGGATGGGCAGACTGTCGGGCAGGTATCTGCGGAGCTTGTAGTCATGGACGACGACTTTTATATTGTCGCGCTTCAGCCCCCGCTTCAGGAGCACTTCGGTGAGGTAGTTGACTGTCCTCCCCGAATCGTACACATCGTCCACGAGGAGTACCTTCTCGCCGCCGTGGAGGAGGTCGGGGCTGTAGGTCCAGCCGTCGATCTTTATCTCTTCCTGGGTGCTCACGTCGGTATAGGAGCGGGCGACCACAGCCGCGTAGAATACGGGCTTCTCTTCGCCGGTTATGAACTTGAAGTATTCGCTGATGACGTTCCCCATGTAGGCGCCGCCCCTCAGTGAAACGTAGATGATGTCAGGGATGAAACCATCCCTGAAGATGCGGTAGGCCATCTTCAGGGCATTGTTCCTGATCGTATCGTAGGGAACGAACTCTTTATGCATCGCCACCTCTTGGAGAGTGGACTATACAATCAGTTTTTATTAAAAGCAAGCGTATCGACGGTCTGCTCGTCCCTGATCACCGTAAAGCTGAGCTTTTTCACCTCTGGATTGTTGAGGATTTCGTAAAACCAGATGAGCCCTTCCACCTTCCTGTCGTTCACCTTGACGATGATGTCGCCTGTCTTGAGGCCCATCACCGAGGCTGGGCTCTTGGCCACGACGTCGGTCACCGCGATGCCGCCCTTGGCGATGTCGGGCACCTTCGTCGCGTCGATCGACTCGGAGTTGAGCGAGATGACGGAGAGGCCGGGGAAAAGATCCTTGTTGTTGCCCGCCACGTTCTTGTCGCGCAGATCGATTCTTACCCTGAGGCTGACTTTTTTGCCCCCGCGAATGACATCGATGGCCGTGGTGGTGCCCGCGGGAATGTCGCCAACCTTCCTCACGAGCTCATCCTGCGACTTGATCTCGGTGCCGCCTATGGACGTGATAAAATCACCGGGAAGAATCCCTCCATTGTAGGCAGGCCCGTTCCTGTACACGTGGGCTACGAAGGCTCCCTTCCTGCCTTCGATCCCGAGTTCCTTGGCTGTGGCCTTGTCCGAACCGATATTGAGGAGGCTCACCCCCAGCCATCCGTACTGAATGCCCTTGTGCTGGATAAAATCGTTGATGGCGCTTTTAACGTTGTTGATGGGGATTGCGAAACCGAGGCCCACTGATCCGCCCGTCTGCGTGGCGATCCATGTGTTGATTCCAATCACTTCGCCTCTGATGTTGGCGAGGGCTCCGCCTGAATTGCCCTGGTTGATGGCGGCGTCGGTCTGGATAAAGTCGTTGATGTTGCCGTCAGGGCCCCCGTCGCGGCCGATGGCGCTCACTATGCCCGTGGTCACGGATGAAACGAGGCCGAGGGGGCTGCCGAGGGCTATGGCCCAATCGCCCACCTGCAGCCTGGAAGAATCGCCGAGCCTGGCGATGACGATGTCGGGGTCATTGGTTTCGAACTTGACGAGGGCGATATCCTTGCGCTCATCGGTGCCGACCAGGCTGCCCGCGAACTCCCTGCCGTCGCTCATGATGATGGTTATCTTCTCGGCCTTGCCCGCCACATGGTCGTTGGTGAGGACATAGACCGTCTTTCCGTCCCTCCTGACGATGACGCCCGAACCGAGGCCTTCCTGGCCGCGCTTGGGCGTATCCGGCTGGGTTTGGCCATCCTGGGGTCCGAAAAAGAACTCGAAGGGGATGGAGGGCTGGGTTTTGGGTGTCTCCGATACCTTATCCACGACGTCCAACTCCACGACGGAGGGCAGGACGGTGGTGGCAACGTAACGGAATGCCGTCTGGACAGCCTCGGCCTGGGACAAGGCCGCACCGATCTCGGGCGTCACCTGGACTGGCGGCATTTCGGCTTCGGCAGTGGGCAGGGCCGGAGTCCGCGCGGCCGCTCCACCGAGGGAACGACCGCCCATGTAGGCAAAAACAAAGCCGATGATGACGCCTAAAATAATGAGATTCGCGATAAAAAATCTCCGGGAATAAAGTTTTTTCTGCAATGCCATACTGTTTCTCCTCGCTTGCTCTATGTATCGATTCATTGTCTAAAATGAAAAATACTGAATTTCGTTACAGACGCAAACCGAGGATGATAAAAACCGAGAAAGCAGTTCGGGAGGAGGGATGAAAGTCTAAAATTCCCAGGAAGTGAGCACTTCTG
Organism: uncultured Treponemataceae bacterium; assembly: GCA_964468155.1. Lineage (GTDB taxonomy): Bacteria > Spirochaetota > Spirochaetia > Treponematales > Rectinemataceae > CAYXUF01. The sequence goes on along the minus strand of CAYXUF010000003.1, from coordinate 97,665 downwards.
GTCCGGTTTCGGTGACGAGGATGGAGTGCTCGTAATGAGCCGAAAGGGAGCCATCCATGGTGACGACCGTCCAGTCGTCGTCGAGTTCGCGCACATCGGCCCTGCCCGCGTTTATCATGGGTTCGATGGCGATCACCATGCCGGGAAAGAGGCGGGGGTTGGGACCGGCGGACACATAGTTGGGAATCTGGGGATCTTCGTGGGGTTCCAGGCCGACGCCGTGGCCGCAGTACGATCGTACGACGCCGTATCCGTGCGCCGTGGCGTGGCTGAAAACAGCCCGGGAAACATCATGGACCCGGGAACCCGGCCTGACCGCCGCTATAGCCTTATCGAGGCATTCCCTCGTAACCTTCATCAATTGGCTGGCTTCGGGCGATACCTTTCCGGCTGCCCAGGTCACGGCAGCATCGGAAAAGTAGCCGCCCAGATCGATGCCGCAGTCCACGCCGACAATATCGCCTTCCACCAGGCGCCGTCTGCTCGGAATCCCGTGGATCACCGCCTCGTTCACCGAGAGGCAGAGGGTGGCGGGAAAGCCCTCGTAGTCCAAAAAGGCCGGTATCCCCTTGTGCTGCAGAATGAAATCATGGGCAGCCTTGTCCATTTCAAGAAGGCTCACCCCGGGCTGCACCATGGGGCGCAGCATTCGGAACAGCTCCGAAAGCAGCGAGCAGGATCGGCGAATTCCCTCGATCTGCTCGCCGTTCTTAATCCTGATCACGGTACAGCCCTTCCCTTGTTTATGCTGTCGAGCACGCCGTTGATGAACTTGTAGGAATCCTCGGAGCCGAATTCCTTGGCTATCTCGATCGCCTCGTCTATCGTGATCTGTGCAGGAATGTCATCTTGGAAGAGAAGGCAATAGGTCCCAATCCTGAGAATGGCGAGATCGACTTTCTTGAGCCTCTCGAAGGGCCAATGCGAAAGGTGGGCCCTGATGCTCGCATCGACCTCTTCAGCCTTCTCGATGGCGCCAGCTATGAGAAGGCGCGAGAAAATCTTAGTATCCTCATCCAGCTGCTCGACTTTTGTGGTTTCGAGCCAGGAAAAAGCGAAAAGATCATCGAGCGATGCCCTTGATGCCTCCCATGCGTACAGCGCCTGGAAAGCGAGGATCCTCGCCTTTCTTCGTGAAGCCATCAGCGCACTCCCCTCACCATTTCAGATTTTCGTCGAAGGTCTTGATGGTCGCCTCGGAGCGCAGCTTCGTGATGAGATCGGCCTCCAGCTTGTCCATGAACTTGGCTTCCTTGTCGCTGGCTACCTGGTAGGCGATAAACTGCTGAATCGTCATGTTCTGGTTGCCGGGCACGGGATCGGCGAGCCCCAGCTGCTTCTGCGCCAAAAACTCGTTGGCCCTGACGATCCTGTAGCCCGTGGGGCTCTCGACGAGGCCGGAGATTTCCCCTGCCTTGAGCTTGAAGACTATGTCGAAGAGTTCCGCGCCGAAAAGCGTGCGGTTCTGCGCCGTCTTCTCCATATAGAGAGAGGGTATGGACTTGTACCCAGCCGCGTCGCCGGCTCTCAGCATGTATTCGTCGAACTTGTTCGGGTTGAGCTTGAGGGCCGATGCCACATCCTGTATCGTGTTTTTGGCCTTGCTGGCGTCGGCCTCGCTCTTGGCGCGCGTATCGACATAGAGGACGCTTACCCTCATCGTGTCGGGGCGGACGAGGGATGCCTTGGCGAGGTCGTAGGCTTTCAGGATTTCGTCGGCTGTCGGCGGGACGAGTACGGCCTTGAGCTCGGCGGCCCGTTTGGTCTGCACATAGGTTTCGAAGAGAAGGCGCTGGCGGATGTATACTTTCGGTTCTACAAAGATGCCGCTCGAACGCATCTGGACCTCAAGATCGGCGTCCGTGGCGTTGGCTCCCAGGCTTGTCTTCATCTGGGTGAGGGCATTGTTGATCTCGGCGTCGGTGACGGAGATTTTCTCCCTTTCGCAGAACTGGACAAAGAGAAGGCTGTTGATCCTGGCATCGAGCACCTGCTTGATCTGCTCGGGCGTAAAAGTGATGCCCGCTGCCTTCTCCAAACGCTGGACGTCTGTCTTGATCTGGCGGACGGAGACGACTTCCTGCTTGGTCAATTTGATGGTCGCGGCAGGCTTGTCGATCGTCGTCTGGGCGCCCAGGGCAGCGAGTCCTAGAATTGCGAACAGTACAGGTAGAAGTTTTCTCATCGTTAACACTCGCTCTTGCTTCATACATTGCCTGCAAAGGCATTTTCCTACTATAAGGACAACAAACCCAATCGGAGAAGGTAAACTAAAAAGTCCCGTGTTTCAATAGCGGCTGTCGGATTCGGCCAAACCGGATTCGGCCAGGCCGACCTCGGTTAGGCGCCTGCGCACGGCGCCCAGGCCAGGGAGCCGCGGCATGAGGCGCGAGGCTTTTTCAAGTGCTTCGTGCGCTTCCGCCCATTCCTTCCGGCGCAGATGCACCTCGGCTTTTTTTCTGAGAAACTGCGCCGAATCTCGGGCGCCGATGTTCATCGCAATCGATTCGCCCAGGCGGTCGAGGTAGTCCTCCTCGTCGATCCTGCCTGGCATCTTCTGCAACACCAGGGTTCTGAACCTGAGGGCTACGACGTCGTAGTAATACCTGAACCAGGCCTTTTCCTGCTCCATCGCTATGAGCCTTTTATAGATGGAATAAGCCTTCAGCAGACGCCCTCGCCTCTCGTACTCCTCGGCAAGGCAGTATTCGGCGTCCATGGCCTCGCCCCTGTCCAGCCAGCGCTCGAGCCTGAAATCGCCGAAGGATTTGGACCGCTCGTAGACCTCCAGCGCCTCATCGTCCAGATTGTGGAGAAGGTCGTAGACGATGAGCTTGGCCTGGCTCTCGGGATCATCCCTGCGCGCCTTCAGGAACTCCCTGTAATTGAAGCCGCCCTGCTCGATCTTCTGTTTTCGCAGGATGCGGTCGTAGGCCCGTCGCTTTTCCCCGTCCGAAAGTATCCTGTAGGCTTCGAGAATAAGGCGCATTGCCGATTCCCTGATCGATGCCACAGCCGCTTTCCCCGTTTTCTCGCGGAAACCCTTGTGGGGGCTGTCGTCCGTGGAATCATCGAACGGAAGCGCGCCACTCCCTTCGGCGGGCAGATCGGCTGCGCCCATGTCGGGATGAAATTTCTTTGCCTTATTCCTGAAGGCGCTCTTGATTGCTTTCTCGTTGGAATCGGGGGGAATTCCCAGAACGTCGTAATAGTTTTCCACGAGATCAGCCCCGTGTGAGCGGCGCTTCCCGCGCCGCCTCCGCGGAATCGGCCTCGTTCGCGACAATTTCAGCCATAGTGACGACCATGCCTTCCTTCTCGAGGATTCTCATCATGTTCGATAGAGCCTTGCGCGGGAAGAAGCCGGCTTTGACGAGGATGGCCATGGAACGCTTGCCCACGAGGTTTCCGCCCTGCGAGAGCTGCTCGCCGAGCTTTTTGCCCATCGCGCTTCCGGCGCCGGAAGGCTCCGAACACACGACAAGGAAGTCATAGGTGGAGAAACGGCTATCACAGGTCGAGAAAAAGTCGGAAACATGACCCTCGACGCTGAATTGGCGCGAGAGGGCCTGGGCGCATCGCTTGAGTTTCTCCGATCGCTTTTCACTTGTGGCTATGACGGCTATACGCATTTTTCCTCGCGGCTACTATAGCAACGAACGTGAATTGTAACAATCCTATCACAGGGTTCTGTAGAGTTCTTCGCCCGTACCCGGCTTGATGAAAATGACAGGGCAGCGCGCGTTCCGCAGGATTTCCCGATTAGCGTCGGCCACTGCGTCCCTCGACTGCATTTCGGAGGGCTGGCCGCCTATGACGATGCAGTCGGCGCCGTTCTCGATCGAAGCCCTGATGATCTCGCCCGGCACCGAGCCTTTTCCGAGGAGGGTTTCCACGATCAGGCGTTTTTTCGCGGCGATTTCCACGCAGAAATTGAGATAGCGGCGTCCAGAATTCTCCAGGCTGCGCTCGTACTCCTCGCTCTCGTCGGGCACGAATATCCGGGAGAGGGCGAGCTGGCGTATGGTGGCCGTATCGACGATATAACAGGCGATGAGCTTCGAACCGAACTGCTTCTTCATGGCGAGGGCGTATTTGAGGGCATCGATTGAGGCTTCCGAGCCGTTTATGGCCACGAGAAGCGTCCTGAATATCTGTATCATAGAGCGTCCTGCTCCAACATCCGCTGCTTCAGCAGCTTCACGGCAAAGAGGGATTCGCGATCACGCTCGTCCAAGGTGGATTCTATGAATTTCACGATTTCTCCCGACCGGGGGATAACCATCTTGTCCAGGGCGTTGACGCGCCGCTGGGTTTTCTTGACCTCGCGGGCAAGCCGCCAGACGATGGACCGCAGGCCAGCGGCCACGGCCAGTTTCTGCAGCAGCTCGGAGAACTCTATCACGGTTTCGTCGCATACGGCAAATGAATTTATAAAAGAATAATTGAGTTCGGGGGCTCCCGCCCGGACGACGAGGGTGGGCAGGTTCATGCCGCTGACGTTCACCTTCCCCGTATTGAGGGTGATGGAGCGCACCGGTTTCGAGGAGAGGGCGAGCGCCCTTTCCCTGCCGACGACGAGGAGCATTGTGCGCAGGTGACGATAGGATTTTTCGGTCAGTTCCCCGATTTCCTTTTCAAGGAGGCGGAGCTCGTCCATGCGCTTCAGAAGCTCTATCACGAGGATTTCGCGCTTCTTCTCAAGGAGGTCATAGCCCTGGAGCGCGAGTCCGAGGCTGCGCTTTTCGTTGATGAGGTTGGTTTTCGTAGGGGCCGGATAGGCTTGTGCCATGATCGACGCTCCTTTAGTTTCCCTTCCCGCCCTCGGGGAGATACCTGCTTATCAGATTCTCTGGGATCCGCACCAGTTCCTCCCTGGGCAGGAGGGAGAGGATGGACCAGCCGAGGTCGAGAGTCTGCTCTATGCTCCTGTCCTCGAATTCGCCCTGGGCAAGGTATCTCGTCTCGAAGGCCTCGCCGAATTTCAGATAGACCTTGTCGCGGGCCGACAGTTCCTCCTCGCCGATGATGGCGGCAAGGTCGCGCACCGAGCGCACGTAGGCATAGGCCGAAAATAGCTGGGCGGAGAGGTCCCTGTGGTCTTCCCTCGTCATGCCCTCGCCGATGCCGTCCTTCATGAGGCGCGAGAGGGAGGGCAGGCCGGCAATGGGCGGGTAGACTCCGCGCTGGGCGAGGTCCCGCTCCAGGACAATCTGGCCCTCGGTGATGTAGCCGGTGAGGTCGGGTATCGGGTGGGATATGTCGTCGTTGGGCATGGAGAGGATGGGAAGCTGGGTGATGGAGCCCTCGGAGCCCTCGATGCGGCCCGCCCTCTCGTAGAGCGAGGCCAGGTCGGAGTAGAGGTAGCCCGGATAGCCCTTGCGCGAGGGGACCTCGTTGCGGGCTGCCGAAACTTCGCGGAGCGCCTCGCAGTAGTTGGTCATGTCCGTCATCACCACGAGGACGTGCATGTTCTTTTCGTAGGCGAGGTACTCGGCGGCGGTCAGGGCGGATCGGGGCGTAAGGAGGCGCTCGATGGAGGGGCTGTCAGCCAGGGAAAGGAACATTACGACGCGCGAGAGGACGCCGGATTGCTCGAAGGCGTCGATGAAGTAGCGCGCGACGTCGTATTTGATGCCCATGCCGGCGAAGACGACGGCGAATTGGGTCTCCCCTCCCCTCACCCTGGCCTGCCTGATTATCTGGGCGGCCAGCCGGTTATGGGGCAGTCCGTTGCCCGAGAAAATGGGCAGTTTCTGGCCGCGGATCAGGGTGTTCATCCCGTCTATGGCCGAGATGCCCGTTTGGATGAAGTCCCTTGGGTAGACGCGGGCGCTGGGGTTGATGGGGAGGCCGTTTACATCGCGGAGATCGGAGGATGGAATTTCGGGATACCCGTCCATGGGCTTGCCGAGACCGTTGAAGATTCGTCCCATGATGTCGGGGCCGACCCTAAATTCGAGGGGCTTTTCCAGGTATTCGACCCAAGCCTCGTCGAGCGATATGCCGGAAGTGTCGGAAAACAGCTGTATGGCCACGGCCTGCTCGGAGATGTCGACGACGCGGCCAATCCTCAGCTGTCCATACCTGTCCTTGATGCGCACGAGCTCTGAAAATCCCACGTTCTCGGTTTTCGCGGCGATGACGATGGGGCCGTCGGCCCTGGTCAGGCCCAGGAATTCGGTTCCTCTCATTCTGCCACCATCCTGTCGGTTCCGGTACCGAACCCGGCGCCGAGTTCGGCGAAGGCCTGCCGGATTTCCAGAAGGACGCCCCGTCCTTCCTCGACGCGTTCGTTGCTTATGGAGCTTTTCAGCCGCATCAGGCTGTTCCTCAGGGGCATGGCGGCCACCTTGGGCAGGGGAATCCCTCCATGAATGGCTTTTTCCGCCAGTTCATGGAAGGTGAGAATGCATTCGAGAATCATGGTCTGCCTCGCGGGGATGCAGTACATGTCGACCGAGTCGAAGCTGCTCTGCTGCAGGAATCCGGTCTTCAGGAGCTCGGCCGTCATCAGGATAAGGCGCTGCTCGTCGGGAAGGGCGTCCGGGCCTATGAGCCGCACTATTTCGGCGAGCCTGCGCTCTTTTTTCAGAATATCCATGGCCTTGACCCTAAATTTTTTCCAGGAACTGTCCACGCCGTCCCAGAAGGCCAAGAGGTCGTCGGCATATTCGGAATAGGAGTCGTTCCATGAAATGGCCGGATAATGGCGGGCGTTCGCGAGGTCGCGGTCGAGGGCCCAGAAGCAGCGGATAAAGCGCTTCGTGTGCTGGGTTACCGGTTCGGAGAAGTCGCCGCCTGGAGGCGAAACGGCCCCGATGATGGTGACGGAGCCCTTTTTCCCCTCCAGGGTCGTGACTATGCCGCCCCGCTCGTAGAATTCCGCGAGCCGGGTGGGAAGGTAGGCGGGAAATCCCTCCTCTGCGGGCATCTCCTCGAGGCGTCCGGAGAGCTCCCTCAGGGCTTCCGCCCAGCGGGAGGTCGAATCGGCCATGACAGCCACCTGGTAGCCCATGTCGCGGTAGTACTCGGCGATGGTGATGCCCGTGTAGATCGAGACTTCGCGGGCGGCGACGGGCATGTTCGAGGTGTTGGCGATGAGAATGGTGCGCTCCATGAGGGACCGTCCCGTCCTCGGGTCGATGAGCCGCGGAAATTCGGTGAGAACGTCGGTCATTTCGTTGCCGCGTTCGCCGCAGCCGATGTAGACGATGATGTCGGCGTCGCACCATTTGGCGATCGCGTGCTGGGTCATCGTCTTGCCGGTGCCAAAGCCGCCTGGCACGGCCGCGCATCCGCCCTTGGCCACTGGAAAGAGAACATCGATGATGCGCAGGCCCGTGACGAGGGGTTCGTTGGGCACGAGTTTCTGCGCGAAGGCACGGGCCTTCCGGACGGGCCAGCGCGACGAGGCCGAGTATTCCTGCCCGGCCGAGGATTTCACGAGGGGCTGTGAAATGTCGTAATCGCCTTCGGCGGCCACCCAGGAGGCTGTGCCTTGCGGCGTCGTTCCGTCGAACACGAGCCTATGGAGCACGGAGGGCGTTTCCTGTACCGTTCCGAAGACAATGCCGGGGCCGATGGGTTCGCCGGCAGCCAGCATAGGCTGAAAGCGCCACTTTTTCTTCGCGTCGAGGGCGTCGCCCGCGATGCCGGGCAGGAGCATGGGGCCTGAAAGCGCCTTCAGCAGGGGCAGGGGCCGCTGGATGCCGTCGTAGATCGACCCGATGAGTCCGGGACCGAGGAGGACGGAGAGGGGCTTGCCCTGGCATTCCACGGGCTCCCCCACCCTCATCATTGTGTTGTCCTCATAGATCTGGATGGTGGCGATCTGGCCTTCCAGCCTGATGATCTCGCCGATCAGTCCGGCCGAGCCTACTTTCACCACATCGTAGAGTCCGGCCGAAGCCATGCCCCTGGCCTTGACGATCGGTCCTGATATTTTCGTTATTGTCCCTGCTCTCATCGCCCTTTATCCTCTTTCGGCCGTCGCGGGGAACAATGCCGAAGCCAGCTCTCCCCTGTATTCATCCAGAAGGCTTTCTTCAAGCAGCTTCTCGCCGAGTTGCATGACCATCGTCCCGTCCAGGCTTTCAAGCACGATGCCGCGCTGGGGCATGGCAGTATCGGCTGCTGCCGACGCCGCAATCTCCGCGCCGGATCCGAGAAGCTTCCCCATCTCCCGCAGCGAAGAAGCGTCGAGGCCTCGGTGGCTCATGCGCAGCTTCCTTCCCTCGAGGAGGGACAAACGCTTTTTGAGCCCGGAAAGACACCAGGCGCCAAGCGTGGCGTCGTCGAGGTTCTCCATGAATTTCGCGACCGAGGCTCTCATCACCCCGTCGATGAAGCGGACCTTGAGCCGCGTCTTCTCGAGGGGCATTTTCGAGTAGGTCTCCCTCTTCATCTGGGCGATCTTCTCGAGCTTTCGAGCCTCAAGATCCGCGACCATTCCCTCCAGCGTCTCGGCCGAATTCGCCTTCAGCCTTTCGGCCTCTTCCCTGGCCTTCTGGACTATCCTCTGCGCCTTCCTGGCTGCGTCGTCGAGGATTTCGCGTTCGAGCGCTTCGGTGCCTTTTATCTCTTCCATGGCTCTTTCCTCACTGGATCTTGATGCCTATCGCCTGCCGGACGGCATCGACGAGCTGGACATGGTCGGCTGGCGAGCCCGACAGGGGCGGGATTTCCACGACGAGAGGATAGCGCCCAGACAGTTGCCAGTCGATGAGTTCCGTCCCGAGCATGTCGGCGATATCCTCGGTGAGGATGAGCATCCTGCAATCCCCCGATGCGCCGGTCACGCGGCGGAAGGTAGAAAGGGCGTCATCGGCGCCCGCCACCGCCGCCCCATCCACGCCTATCATCCTGAAGGCGATGACGAGTTCTTCTTCGGCGAGGACGAATATTTCCTTCACGGAGTCCCCTTTCTAGAGGAGGAGGATAAGGAGGGCCACGAGGAAACCCCAGAGGCAGATGCCTTCCGCGAGTCCCACATAGGGAAGCGCCTTGCCCGAGAGTTCGGGCTTTTCCGCCATCGCGCCCATCGCCGCAGAGCCTATCTTGGCCACCGCCATGCCGCCTGCCACGGCCGCCACGCTCACCGCGAGGGCGGCGGCGAGATACTTGATGCCGCCGGTCCAGGCAGATACGGGAGCGGCCGCCGCTTGAGTCTGGGCAAAAGCTGAGGCGCTTCCCGTCGCGGCCAGTAATGCTGTCGTGATTTTCTTCTTCATGAACAACTCCTTTTCAATTCTAGAAGCGTAGGGGATCGAAGCTTTTGCCCGTCCGCGTGAAAAACTTGGAGAAAAACTCATAGTATTGGAGCCTGATCACCTGGATGGTGACGATGAGGCCTTCGAGGCCGATGATGACCACGTTGCCGACGATGAATACGATGAGCTGGAAGGCGACGCCTCCGGGCGCGCGTTTTCTTACGAGCTCGGCCATGGTGAAGACGACGAAGGAGAGCACGGCGTGGGCGAGAGCGAAGGCCGCCACGCGGAGAAAGCTCATCGTGTTGGAGGCGTAGTAGGAGAAGGTTTCGATGATCTCCACGAGGCCGCCCACGAGGACATCGACGACGGAGAGTGCATCTTCGCCAGCTGTGGCATCATCCCCCTGTCTCTTCTTTCCCGCTTTCAGGATAAAGCGCTGGAGCGGCTTGGTGAACAGGAGGGCCGCGAGGGGAATCCCCAGGCCCGGAACATCGATCCATCCCAGTTTTCCGCCCAGGATGACGCGCAGGCCCATGCCGGCGGCCCACCAGAACAGGAGTGAGCCTGAAAGCCCAGTCTTCGCGAACAGCGCCTCGCCCCATTCCCCCCTGCGTGCGAGGTTGATCATGTTGATGACGAGGCCTGTCGAGTTGATGAGGAACCCGATACCCACCGTAAAGCCGAAAAAGCTGAACATGGCGCCGATATTGTCGCTCGGCATGATGTCGAGGAAACGGTCGCGGGGATGTCCCAGTATCAATGTGGTGAGGAAGCGTTCCACGGGGACGAGCAGAGCCTCGTTGGAAAAGACCGAGCCGACGAGGAGGCCCATGAACATGGAACCCGCCCCCGCCGCAACGAAGGCTAGCCAGAATTTTTGATATGCGGCGAAAAAGCCCTTTGTGGCTCTCCTGATAAGGAGCCCGACGCAGATGATGACGGCGCCCTGGCCCATGTCGCCGAACATGATCGCGAAGAGAAGCGTGAAAAAGAAAGCCACGAAGGGCGTAGGATCGATATCCCCGTACACAGGCACGCCGTAGGAGAGGACAAGGCCCTGAAAAGCCGACACCAGGCCGTTGTGCTTCATGAGAACCGGCACTTCCTGATTGTCCTCCGGAAGCTTTCCCTCCTCGTCCTCGGGCTCGTAGACGCGGATGGCTATCCTGTCCCCGAACAGCCTCGAAAGATCCTCGCTCAAGGGCCTGACCTCCTGCGCGGGAACCCAGCCCGAAAGCCTATAGACCCACTCGGTGCTTTCCAGCCTGTTTTCCACTTTCTTGAGCGCCCTGCCCAGCTTTACCGAAGAGAGCATCTGCGACCATCGAGCGGCGGATCTGATGGCTTCCTCCTCTTTCATCTCGGTGAGGGCCGCAAGGCGTCTTTTCGCACCCTCGTAGGAGGCTTCGATGGCGGTCAGAGCCTCGGCCGGAACGCCCTTGAAATCGGGAGGCAGGTCGGCCTTGACAAATCCAGCCTTGGCCAGCTCGGTTTCGAGGGTAAAACGGCCCCGCCGCGACGCGATGGCGATGATCGAACCTTCGTCATCGAGGGGAATTATCGCTGCCCTCGCGTCGAGAGTGCCCGAGAGGAGGGGTATCCTGTCCGGACTCACCTTGCCGATGCGCAGAGCCACGAAGGCCAGCTTGTTGATATCCTCGAAAGGCAGGGAAAGCCCCGCGAAAGCCTTCACCTCGCGCAGCGATTCCTCGAGCTCGCCAAGCTTCAGTTTCTGGGTGAGGATCGCCTCCTCGTTGTCCCGACAGAAGGAAGAAAGCCTGTCCACCTCGGATAGAAGAACCTCGTCGGGAAGTCTGGCCTTTCCCAGGTCCAGACTCTCTTCCTGGTAGCCCAGGCAGGCGCCTATCGTGCCGAGTTTCGCCATGGCGGCGTCCAGCCTGGCCACATCTTGCGAGTCGGCCCTCGCCCGGGAAGACCCGTTTTCGTCCGGGTAGATGATCTGGAAGGAATGCCCCGAGGAAAGATACCTGAGCGTGCCATCGATATCGGATTTGAGGAGGAGAAGTTCCATTTTCCTCATCATTGTCGAACTCATGTGTTGTCTCCCGCCAAGACCCAGGCAAGGCCAATTTTCTCGTCGGCCGGCGCTTTCAGCCGTATCCCTTCGAGTATGCCCAGGACGAAGGAAGCCTCAGCCTCGAGCATCTTGAAATAGCAGTAGAGCGGCGTATAGCCGAAAGGATGCATGTGCAGGGAACGTCGGATGAAGGCGAAAAGGTCCCGCTGCATCCTGTTCTCGAGCAGGGGAATATCGAGACGGGAGGAGGCTTGCCCGTCCAGAAGCCTTCTGGCCGGCCATTCGGCGAAGCTTCCCAGGTTGTCGATATCCAGGTCAAAGCTGCCGAGGGCGAGGGAAACCGCGTCTTCGCCCTCGATTTCCACGAGAAGCGGGGCTGCCCTTTCCCGGCTGTAGCCGTAGTATTTGCGAATCCTGAGGGCCCAGGCGAGGTTCTGGTATTGGATGTCCCTCAGAACGAGGGCGGGAATGTTGCCCTTCCTGTTCCGTGGAAGCGCCTTGACCGCGGCCCAGAGCTGCAGGTAATACTGTCTGTCCAGCCTGTTCTCGACAGCCCCGATATTGGAAAGACCATCGGCTGCGATCCACGCATAGGGGGAGTTCGCGAACATTTCTTCCAGCCGGGGCCAGGCCGAAAGCGCCTGTTCGATGATCGGGCTGGAATAATACTGCGGCTCGGGCCTTGGTTCCGCCGCGGTGAGCCTGTAGAGAAGATTCTTGATGACGGCAATCTCATAGGTAGCAACGAGAGCGGCGATAAAGGCATCCGATTCTATAGCGGTACCGGCAAGGTTCATGAATCGATCCATCGAATGCCCGATCACCTTGCGTTCCAGCCTCGCCAGCAGCCAAGGTTCCGGCCGGTTGGGAACATCTTCCTCAAAATACAGTTTCCAGATCGAGGAGAGCGAGGATTCGGCGGCGAGGGCGGCGCCCTTCGCGCCCAGGTACATGGAGGAAAAAGCGCCGCAGACCCTGGCGTAAAGGTAAGCTATCTCAAACGAGTCGGCCATGCTCAAGCCTCTAAGGACATGAACCTTTCGCAGGTTGTGGCGAACAGTTGTTCGTCGGGTCGAGTGGCCAGGAGGCTTTTTTCGTATTCGTCGAGCTCGTCTTTCAGTTTTTCGGCTATTTCGGACTTGAAGGAAGCCAGTTCGGCCTCCTGCTCGGCATGGAGCTTCGCAAGCCTTTCCTTTTCCCTGGAGTGAGCCTCATCGCGGGCCTTGCCGACAATGAGGCCAGCCTCCGTTTCAGCTTCCCGGATCAGCGCAGCGGCCTTTGTTTCGGCCTCCAGCAATCGTTCCAGACCGTTTAGAGAATCCATGGTGCACCTCTCATCCTATACAAATTCTGTATAGACAGGTGCGGTCCCATCTGTCCTGTTTCAGAACAAGCCGGGTGGAATCACACAAAAACTACTATTCGTTCAGCTCAGGTCTCTGCTGTCAAATTCCTTTAAAAGCGCGAAGGCTTCGGCTGGCGACCTGGATGCCGCCAATCGTGTGGCCATATCGGTATCATCGATCAGGGATGCCATTCTTTGAAGCGCGTGCAGATGCGACTCCGCGTCATCGGGAGGAGAGATAAGCATGAACACGAGAAAGACGGGATGTCCATCCAGGGAATCATAGTCGATTCCCCTGGAGGAAATTCCCAGGACGCCTCTCAGGGTATCAAGCCCTTCGACCGTGGCATGGGGAAGGGCTACGCCCTTGGCGATGCCCGTGGACATCTTGGCCTCGCGGCGGGTCAGGGCATCGAGAATTTTCTGGCGCGGGAATGGAGGCTTGGCCGGATAGCTTCTGGCCAGCACATCGACAAGTTCCTCAAAGAGCTCTTCTTTATTGTCGCTCTCAAGGTCCGTCCGGATCGTAGAAGGCTGAAATACCTTTTGAAGAATCATATATCCGCTCCATCCTCGGATGACAAAGCAAGGGAGGAGTCTTCACTGGCGCCTTATCGGCGTCTTTTATTTCGTCGTTGTCGGTGTCGTCGACTCGGCCGGTGCAGTGGCAGGCGCTTCGGCTGGCGCTGTCGCACCGGGAGCCAGCGTGGTGGCAGTCGTATCGCCCTTCCACCATTCGGTATTGGTAGTCTGCCCGGTCTGTCCCGCCGCCAATGCCTCGACGTTGCCCGTGGAGGACTTGTTGATGACGGCCATCGAGAAGGCAGTCACAAAGAATAGGGCGCCGAGCACATATGTGATCTTGATGACGACATTCGAGGATCTCGACCCGAAGGCGCTCGCCGATCCGCCGGCGAAAATGCCGCCGAGAGAGTCGGAATCCTCATCCTGAATGATGACGAGGAAAATGAGGAGGGCGCAGACGAGAACGAAGAGAATGAGGAGCAGCACAGCAAAAAAACCCATGGTAACGACTCCCGGAATGCAGTATTGACTACCTGTGCCAGCGCAGCCGGCGCAAGTGCCTATGGTATACGAGAATGGGGCTTAGTATCAAGACCTCATCATTATTTACCTGAAGCGGGCGATCGGGACAAAACTGTCGGCCTTCAGGCTCGCCCCGCCGACGAGGGCTCCGTCGATGTTGGGCTTGGCCATGAGGGAGGCGGCGTTATCCGCCTTCACAGAGCCGCCGTACTGGATGAGCATTGCCTTCGCCTTCTGTTCGCCATACAGGGAGGCGAGTACCTTCCTGCAGTATGCGTGGACGGAGTCGGCATCCTCCGGCGTCGCTGTCTTGCCCGTGCCGATAGCCCAGACGGGTTCGTAGGCGATGGTCACCCGCTCGAGGCTCTCAGGGGCGACGCCTCTGAGCCCTTCGCGCAGTTGGGTGGAGAGGACGGTCTCCAGGTTTCCGGATTCGCGCTCCTCCAGGGTCTCTCCGATGCAGAGAATGACCTCGAGCCCATGGGCGAGCGCCAGATTGACTTTCTTGTTGATGAGGGCATCGGACTCGAGATAGCTGTGCCTGCGCTCGGAATGGCCGAGAATGACAACCTTGACGCCTATATCCTTGAGCATGAGCACCGATACTTCGCCCGTATGGGCTCCCTGTTCTTCCGGCCCCATATTCTGGGCCCCGAGCAGGATGTTGGATCCCGCGAGAACCTTCGCGACCTCGGAAAGGGCGGTGAAAGCGGGAGCGATCATCACTTTTTCCCCGCAGCCTGAGAGCTTGGCCTTGAGATCGGCGGCGAGAGCGACGGATTCAGCGATGGTCTTGTGCATTTTCCAGTTGCCGGCGATAAAATATGAACGCATCAATAGTACCTCGTAGTGTGAACGTTCCCGAAACAAATACGCATCGGGATACTGCGCTGATAATATAGGAGACTGAGCCTTTTAGTAAAGGCTTTCCTCGATCCTCACAAGCTCCCGATCAAAACAGCCGTGGCCGGGAAAGCCCACGACGACGGAATTTTCAGGAACAGACCAGACGACGACGGCGTTGGCTCCTACCTTCGAGCCGGAACCGATCGTGATATTGCCGAGAATCTTGGCACCCGCTCCCACCGTCACCCGGTCGCCGAGCACGGGATGGCGCTTGCCCCTGTTCAGGGAGATGCCGCCCAGGGTCACCCCATGGTAGAGGGTCACGTCATCGCCGATTTCCGCCGTCTCGCCGATGACAACTCCCATGCCGTGATCTATGAAAAATCGCCTGCCAATACGCGCTCCGGGGTGAATCTCCACGCCGGTAAAAAAACGGGCAAGCTGGGACAGGACCCTGGCCGATACCCTCGCCTGATGCTGCCACAGAAAATGAGCCAATCGATGCGCCCATAGGGCATGGAGCCCCGAGTAGGCCAGCGCGATTTCCATGGAGGAGCGTGCTGCCGGATCGCGTCTGCGGGCGGTTTCTATGTCTTCCCTGAAGCGGCGCATCATGTATTCTCCTTGAACAAGGCTGTCGAGAGATAGCGTTCGCCGTAAGACGCCACGATGGCCACGATCATCATGCCGGCGTTCTCCGGGCGCTTGGCCAGCTGCAGCGCCGCCCATATCGTGGCTCCCGATGAAATGCCGACAAGGAGCCCCTCCTTTCTTGCCGCTGCCCGAGCCGTTTCGAGTGCGTCCTCATCGGACACCCGCACTATTTCATCGTAAATCCCCGTGTTGAGGATGCCGGGCACGAAGCCCGCACCGATTCCCTGTATCAGATGGGGTCCTTTATGGCCGCCCGAAAGCACAGCCGACCCGGCGGGCTCGACGGCTATCACCTTCACCGAAGCTTTGCGCTGTTTTAAGGCTTCGCCCGTGCCGGTGATAGTGCCGCCGGTACCCACTCCCGCCACGAAAATGTCCACCAATCCATCCGTATCGTTCCAGATTTCGATGGCAGTGCCGCGCCGGTGGGATTCGGCGTTCGCGGGATTATCGAACTGCATCGGCATGAAATATTCCTCAGGCTTCGACGCCGCGATAGCCTTGGCCCGCGAAATCGCTCCCTGCATCCCCTCGGCTCCCGGGGTAAGCACTATGTGCGCGCCATAGCCCTTTAAAAGCAAACGGCGCTCCACGGACATGGTTTCCGGCATGGTGAACATGCTGCGATATCCCCGTGCGGCCGCGAGCATCGCAAGAGCGATGCCGGTATTGCCGCTTGTCGGCTCGACGATCGTCATTCCCTTCCTGAGCCTGCCTTCGGCCTCGGCCTTTTCGATCATGGCCAGGGCCGCCCTGTCTTTTACGCTATGTCCCGGATTGAAGTATTCGAGTTTGAGGATCACTCTCGCACCTGCGCCTTCGGCAAGCTTTTGCAGCTCCACCAGAGGGGTGTTCCCGATCAGGTCAGCCACATTCGATGCTATCTTCATATCATTCTCCTTCAGTACTGCTGCTGGATCAACCTTTTTGGGTGGAGATGAAGTTTCCACCCAAAAAGATGCTCCAGGATAAAAAAAAGCCACCCTTTCGGGTGGCCCTTTATTGATAGGGTCTTCCGGAAAGGGAGGCTATTTTTGTTCGAGACAGGCGATTCCGGGAAGGGTTTTGCCTTCGAGGTACTCGAGGCTGGCGCCGCCGCCCGTGGAAACGTGGCTCATTCTGGAGGCGAGGCCGAATTTGTTGACCGCGGCTACAGAGTCTCCGCCGCCCACCACAGTGAGAGCACCGCGGTCCGTCGCCGCCGCGACCATCTTCGCGACCTCTTCCGTGCCCTTCGCGAAGGCATCGAATTCGAAAACGCCGACAGGACCGTTCCAGACAATGCTTTTCGCCGTAGATACAAGGTCGCGGTACAGTGCCAGCGTCTTGAGTCCAACATCGAGGCCCATGAGATCGTCGGCGATATTCTCGCCATCGACGTTCACGGGAGTCGCGTCCGGGGCAAAGGCTGCAGCGCAGATGTGGTCGACGGGAAGCACGATCCTGACGCCGGCCTTTTTTGCCTCATCGAGAAGGCTTCGGGCCGTATCGAGGAAATCGTCCTCGACGAGACTCTTACCGACCTTCGCGCCCTTCACCTTCAGGAAGGTATAGGCCATGCCGCCGCCGATGATCAGTGCACTGGCCGTCTTGAGCAGGCTCTGGAGCACGGCGATCTTGGATGAAACCTTGGCTCCGCCTATGATGGCTACCATCGGTTGCGGAGGATTGTTGAGCAGGGGTTCGAGGTGGGCTACTTCTTTTTCCATGAGGAAACCGCCCACGGAAACGGTGCTGAACTTCGAGATGGTTGCGGTTGATGCATGGGCCCTGTGTGCCGTGCCAAAGGCATCGTTGACGTAGACATCGCCATAGGAAGCCAGCTCCTTGGCGAGAATCTCCTGCTTGGCGATGTCCTTGGAGCTTTCCTCTTTATGGAAGCGCGTGTTCTCCAGCATGACGACGGATCCCGCAGGCAGGGCTTCGATCGCGGCCTTCTGGCCCAGGCAGGAAGGCAGAAAAACGACAGGCTTGCCCAGCTTTTCCGAAAGGTACTCGGCGATGGGCTTCATCCTGTGTTTCCCCGAGAGGTACTTCTCAAGGTCGAAGACCTTCCCCTCTTTTTCGGCCTTCTCCCTCGCCTTTATGGCATCCTTGTCGGGATCGCCGAGGTGCGACATAAGCACGAGGCTTCTGGCCCCCGCTTGCAGGATATACTGAATGGTGGGCAGGGCAGCCATGATGCGGGTGTCGTCCTGAACCTTGCCATCTTTCATGGGGACATTGAAATCGACACGCATGATCACGCGTTTGCCGGAAAGCTCTATGTCTTTCACCGTTTTTATCATACTCCTACCCTATTTCTTCGAATCCATATAGCGCAGAAGGTCAATAACCCTGTTCGAATAGCCCCACTCGTTGTCGTACCAGGAAACGAGCTTGAAGAAGCGCTTTTCGCCCTTCAGGTTGTTCTGCACGGTGGCGAGGCTGTCGTAGATCGAGGAGCGCTGGTCATGGATGAAATCGGTGGAAACGAGCTCCTCGTCGGCATAGCCGAAAATGCCCTTCAGGTAGGTTTCGGAGGCTTTTTTCATGAGCCCGTCGATCTCTTCGATCGAGGTATCCTTGACCGATCGGAAGGTGAGGTCGACAACAGAGACAGTGGGGGTTGGCACGCGGAAGGACATGCCGGTGAGCTTGCCCTTGGTCTCGGGCAGGACTTCCCCAACAGCCTTGGCGGCGCCCGTGGTGGAGGGGATTATGTTGATGGCGGCTGCCCTTCCCCCTCTCCAGTCCTTCTTCGAAACGCCGTCGACCGTCTTCTGGGTCGCGGTATAGGAATGGATGGTGGTCATAAGGCCGGTCTCGATGCCAATGCCTTCCTTGAGAAGAATATGGACGAGAGGCGCGAGGCAGTTGGTGGTGCAGGAGGCGTTGGATACGACGCTGTCTTTCTTGGCGTCATATTTGGCTTCGTTGACGCCGATGACAAAGGTGGGAATTTTCTTGGTCTCGTCCGTGCTCTTCGCGGGAGCCGTTATGATGACCTTCTTGGCGCCGGCCTCGAGGTGACCCCAGGATTTCTCGTTGGCGAAGAGACCCGTGGATTCCACGACATATTCGACGCCGAGCTTGGCCCAGGGCAGGTTCTTGAGTTCCTTCTCGGCCAGGATGCAGGCAATCTCGTGGCCGTTTACGACGAGAATATCATCCTCTGTCTTGGAGGGATCGCTCTTTTTCGAGCCGATCTCAGCCTTCATCCTGCCCTGTACGGAATCGTACTTGAGCTGGTAGGCGAAATACTTGGCGTCCGTCGAAATATCGACGACGGCTACGATGTCTATCTTGTCCTTGCCGAGCAGCCCCTGATCGACGACAGACTGGAAAACAAGCCGTCCGATCCTTCCGAAACCGTTGATCGCTACTTTCATGGAATTACTCCTTGGAAAAAGGTTAGGTTATGCAGGCGCGCCCTCTGCCGGCGCCATAGTATGGATAAATTAATATCCATAAACCCTCGTCTTCGTCAATATGTCACGTCAAAAAGATACAATTTTTCTCCATAAATATCTAGAGCGCTCACGTTAATTGACCAAGCTGCGGCTCTCGTATACCCTATCCCTATGTTGAAAGGGCCGAAGCGCGCTACTCCCATCTCCTTCTGGCTTGCCCTGACCTTCAGCCTCCTCGCGGGGGCAGGCTTGGGTTTTGCGCTTGGAGAAACCGTCAATATCATCAGGAACGAAAACTTCACCGAATTCAAATCCGCCCTGCCTACAAAGCTCTACGACATAAAGGGCAGGCTCATCACCGAATTCTTCTCGGCGGAAAAACGAAATCCCGTCTCCATCAACCAGCTGCCACCCCACCTCATTGGAGCCTTCCTCACCCGCGAAGATGAAACCTTCTACTCGCATCGCGGCTTCACCCTGAAATCGATTGCCAGGGCCTTCATCGGCAAGCTGATCGGTGTGAACATGGGGGGCGGGTCGACGATAAGCCAGCAGCTCGCCGGCGACCTCTATGACGACCGAAGAGACATTTCGCTTCGCAGAAAAATCGTGGAGCTCTGGTGGTCCCTCCAGATCGAGCGGAGGTTTTCAAAGCCGGAAATCCTCGAAATGTACCTCAACAGGACAATAATGGGCTCAGGAGGCCTCTATGGCGTCGAGGCGGCAAGCCAGTATTTCTTCGGCCATTCTGCCAGGGACTGCACGCCCGCCGAATCGGCCATCCTCGCCGTCCAGCTCTCCGGTCCCACTCTCTACAACCCTTTCAAGAATCCGCAGAATGCCCGCTCGCGATCGAGAGTCCTTCTCGACCAGATGGTAAAGAACAAGGTTCTGAAACGCGAGGAGGCCAATGCGTCTTTCAGCGCTTATTGGGACAATTTCGACTACAGGCGCGTCGCCTCATCAGCCTATTATATGCGCGAGGATAAAGCCCCCTGGTTCAGCGAATACGTCAGGCGGCAGCTGGAAGACGATCTGCTCTATGGGTCGGCCGACCTTTACTCCGACGGGCTCTCAGTGTACACAACCCTGGATCTCGATCAGCAGAGCATAGCCGACGCCTACATGAAGCGCGGCATAGAGCGCGCCAACGCCTCGTACAAGCGAGCATCGGCACAGCGCTTCGCCAATGCCGATGCTCTCTATACGCCTATCGTGGAGCTTCTCGGTCTCAGTTTCAACCTCAAGCCCCTCTTTATCTCGAGTTCCAAAGGCGAAGCCCAGGCCTACCAATACTTCACTTCAAGCATCAATCCGACAATCGACACACTGGCCCTTCTGTTCGGCTTGAGCGACCTCAAGAGCCTCGCCAACGCCGGCACGACAAAACTCAAAACCGACCTCGAGAAGACAACCGTCGAAGGCTCTTTCATCACGATCGACAACACTACAGGATATATCACTACCCTCATAGGCGGTTCCAGCTACGGAATGTCCAACCAATGGATTCGGGCAACCCAATCCAAGCTGCAGCCGGGCTCGACCTTCAAACCTCTCTATTATTCGGCGGCTATCGATTCGAAAAAGATCACCGAAGGCAGCATGATCTATGATGCCCCGACCATCTTTTACAACGACGATGGAACGCCCTACATCCCCCTCAACTTCAAGGGCGAATGGATGGGCACAGTGCTGGCCTGGCAGGCACTGGCCCGCTCGATGAACGTCCCTTCCATCAAGGTGCTCGAAACCGTGGGCTTCGATGCTGCCATCGAAAGGGCGGCAGCCCTTCTGGGCATCACCGACCCAAAGGAAATACAGAAGACCTTCCCCCGCCTCTACCCGCTTGGGCTGGGCATCATCGGAATATCTCCCCTGCAGATGGCAAGGGCATTCTCGGTATTCGCGAACGGGGGCAAGGCAGTTACTCCCATAGCCATCCGCTATGTGGAGGACAGGAACGGGAATGTCATCCTTGAACCCGAAAAGGATGCCAGGGAAGCCTTGCGCGCGATGGGTCACTCGATCCAGATAATCAGCCCGCAGAACGCCGCCATCATGACCGACATGCTGAAACGCGTCATCGCATCGGGGACCCTCGCGGGAGCCTCAGGTTCGGGCAGTTCCATGAAGCAGAAGACTGACAGCGGCACGTCCTACACCATACCGCTTGCAGGCAAGACAGGAACGACAGTGAACTGGGCCGATGCATGGACAGTGGGATTCAGCCCCTACTATACCGCTGCGATATGGTTCGGCTTCGACAGGCCCGGAAATTCGCTGGGCGTCGAACAGACGGGCGCGACTATCGCCGCCCCGATCTGGGCCGATTACATGAGGGATATTCATAAAGGATTGGAATACAAGGACTTTCCTCAGCCTCAAGGCGGCATTTCCAGCGTCAGCGTATGCGCGGTATCAGGATTGCTGCCAACGGAGTTCTGTGACCAGGGAAAAGTGAATCTGCTCTATATGGATGGAACCCAGCCTATCAAAAGCTGCGACATCCACAAAGACAAGAGCCTGGAGACGAGGGATCTGCTCAACATGATAACCGGAACCTCATCATCAGGCGTCGACACTGCGACCTTGACCCCGCCCGACTCCACTCTTAAGCTCCCCGACCTGGATACGACGATCACCCTCGATCTGCCGACTCCTTGAGCCTATGCTGTTGCTTTGGCAAAGCCGCCATAAGCAGGGAAGCGAAGAGGACGGCGAGGCCTGTCATCGCGGCGAGGATCTTTATCATCCTGTCGGGGAGTCCGGTGGAAGATCCTGCCCGCAGGGGCTCGATATCAAGAAGGGCCTCGTTGTCCCCAGCCCCCGCTGAACCTGCCGAAAAAATGACCATTTTTTCATTCTGCCGCACATAGCCAATATCCCGCGCCTCCCGCACCATCCTGTCGGAATTGGATGCCAAGGCTGAACGCAGATCACTCAACACGGCGTTTTTTTCGCTCAATACCGCAAGCCGCTCATTCATCTGAGCAATGTTCGATTTCATGTCCCTGTACGCAAGCAAGCCTGCCTGTCCGGCAAAGAACGAAACAACGCAGTACGCTATGATGCACGCGCATACTGCATTGGAAACAGCCTCGCCGAGAGCCGACAAAGAGCCGCCTGCCTGGTTGCGGAGTCGCGATTCACTCATTATGATCATTTACGGAATAAAGCCCCAGGCGCTTGAGCATAATATTGACAGTCCGGCTCGGCGGCTCTAGATTTGTTATGCAAGGCCTTCAATTCCTGATATACTGATCGGCGACGGGAGATTCCAGAGTGGGACAACAGATCGAGAAACCAGATTTCTCAGCCAATCATGCGAAGGCATATGCTTCCGATGAGGGTTCATTTTTGAGCCCCGAGGAAAACGCCGGCATGCTCTCCTCCCTCGAGGAGTCCGACCGGAAAATGCTCGGCATTGTCGAACAGGAGTCCGAAGACGATGGCATCTTCATCTCCCCCGAAGAACTGACAACACCCCAGCCCCCGGTACCGCCCAGGCCAAGAGGCGGCGAGGCCCTTCAATCCGACCTTCTCTCCCGCATCTCGGGCGAGCTCAGGTCGATAAAGGCAGAAATTGGAACGCTGAAAAACAATTACGACACCATGATCTCGACAGCCGCGTCGATCGCGCCCTCCGCCCCGAAACCCATTGGCCAGACGATGCCTGAGGGCACAGCCGAGGATCTAAAGAAGCTGCTCGGCTACCTGGACAGGCTTCTCGAATCCCTTCCCGAGGACAAGATCGACGAGTTCGCTCGCTCGGAATACTTTGAACTGTATAGAAAAACATTCGAATTTTTCGGTCTTGTCTGAACATCGGTTCAGCGCAGAAAAAATGTGGTACCTGCGCCGAAACCGTACTTGTTCTTGAGCCAAGCATCGAGAAGGCGTGCCTTTTTTTCAAACTCGGCTCCAAATTTTTCCATGTAGGCCGCGATAGGTTCCTCGAGTTCGGGATGCTTTTCCAGCAGGCGGTCCGGGAGCGTTTTTGTAAAGTAAGCCTCGGCTTTTCTGGTCGGCTGCTGGATAAGATAGGCCTGGACTTCGGCCGCCATGAGGTAGGACGATTTCGTATCGTAGTTCATCCAGCCAAAGTAGAGAATGTAAAACCATTTTTCCTCGCGCGACATGCCGTTCCACAGCGCGACGCAGAAATCGCGGTATGTACCGTCGGTAAAAAAGATCGCATGCGAAGACTCGTGGGTGAGAAAGGTATGGCGCAGATAGCCCGGCGATTCCTGGCTTATCGAGATGATGGCTCCTTCCCTGCTTCCATATTCTTTTCCCTTGCGGACCAGGAGGCCATTGTCGAGGAGGAGGTCCCTCAGGCGTAGCTCCCTTTCATTCAGCGGAAATTCAGTATTTGCCGCTGTGGAAAAGAACCGAGCCAGATCCTCGGTCTTGTAGTCGTGGGCATTCCAGCCGTGAAGGGAGGCTATCTCCTCATCCCTGGCCAGCCTGCCGGCGAACCCTCTTTTTTCGACGAAAAAGGCGAGACGCTTCAAGTAGTCGTCCTGAACAGCATAATCCTTGAAATCGAAGATGAACACGTCAGGAAGAAGGTCCCAGCGATACAGCGCGAAGTCTTCGCCCTGCGCGAGGGTTTCACGGAGCAGGACAATGCCCGGATCCATCGAGCGGAAGGCCTGGGGTGGTGCCGCCGTTATGAAGGCAGACTCCAGGCCCACCCTGTCCGGCACAAGGATGGACAAGGCGCTCTGGCTTGCTGCATCGGGAAAAACGGAGGCAGGTATAAGGATCTCTTTCTTGGGGCTGAGGCAACGAGCCGCGATTTTTTTCCCGGCGTTCACGATGATATCCTCTTCTGCGCGGATCGCGTATCGAAGCGTGAGAAGGGATTGGGATGCGCTGTCACCCGAGAAGGGAGTTTTGAAAACCCACAGACTCGATGCCGTACCTGACCTTTCCGCGCTGATGCCGTCGGAGATCCTGTATCCATCCTTCTCGCTGTGATCGAAGCCGCGGAATGCAGGAAGAAAGGAAACAGATTCCACTGTAGCCCAGGATTCCCCTTTCCCGGCATTGGGGCTTTCAGACTCTGCGGTCGCAGCTGTCGAAACGTTCACTGTCAGCATCTTCAGGGGCCTTAATGGAGGATAGCTCAGGTAAAAAGTCGTTTGGCCTTTCCGGGCGGCAAACCGTATCTCGCCCGAGGTTTTTTTGGCATCAGCATTTTTTTTCGCGTCGGACGACAGGGAGAAACCGATGACAAGATCCTCGCTCCTGACCTCCATCTTCACCGCCACCATGTATCCCTCGCCGACCTCCGCAGGCTGGCGGAGAACATAGGAGTTTTTTGGCGACGCCGCGCTGAAAACATTCTCCTTTCCCGCAGGGAACCCTCCCAGCTGCGAAAATGGCAGCTTTTCGCCGGAAGCCGATCTCCAGGAAAAGGACCTGGGCTCTGTGGCCTGACAGGATAACAGGAGCAGCAGGATCGACAGGATTGGAAAAACCTTGAGGATTGCGAGAGAGAGCGGCGGCCGCACGGGGGGCTTTATTGAAAGGAGCTTGGTCATGTTCGAAGTTCTCCGCTCAGCGCAGCGAAAGCACCGAACTCGCGAGCATCCGCGCTATGTCGAATCGCTTGCTGCGGGGCATCTCGCACTCCTTCTGGAGGAGGGCATCCCACAGCGGCCAGAAGCCTTCCGGCATTGTGGAAAGGTTTTTCAGGTGCCCCTCGATGTCCCGGTGCGAAGGCTCAAATTCCCTGTTCACCATGAAGACGCTGGCCGCGGCGTAGCGCATGAAGCCCGCCTCGGAGAGGAGGAGGAAGAACTGGTCATCCGAGAAGGCGGCCGCCCCCATATCCGAGAGAAAATGCTCCATTTTGGAGCCAAAACTGTCGGCCAGGGCGTCCCAGGCGGCATCGGGAAAGCTTTCAAGGCTTGTCCTCAGCCGATCAATCCAACCTGAGGCATTGTAGATGACCCTGTTGTTCTTCAGCCTGTAAAACGAATAGGTTCCGGAATTCTTGAGCAGCTTGAGGTGCCGGAGCGGTTTGGCTACCAGCTTGTCCATGATGCCGATATCCTTGTATTCGATGCGTATGGGCATTTCCTTGAGGAAAAACCTGTCCTTTGTCTGGCCGGCGGCAGTCTCGAAATCCCCGGGATCGCCGAAAGCATCCCTGCGCCTGGAGGGGGCCGGCATCCTGCCCGAGCAGTATACGTCGATCACGAGGGCGAAATAGGGATCATAGGCGAAAATTTCAGCTCGGGGGTCGAGGGTTATGCATTCGACATTATTCCACCCCGAAATCGTGTCCTTGAGAAAATTGACAATCGCTTCAGCCTTCGCTTCCATAGTCTTCCACCTTTACGATCTCTGGTATGGAATAGTACCATAAGACTCCGGTATATTCCATCGCGGGAAAGGAGAAGAATGCCTGTTTTTGCCATAGCTCTCGTTCCGGAGGGCAACATCGTCCGCACCATCAGGGAGGCTGTTTCACTTTCGCTGGATCGTGACGATAACCCCGAGGCGTCAGCCCTCCCCGAAGGCATCTTTCTCGGCTTTTTCCGCCGCCCCCCGATGATCAGACAGGACCGACAGGATTCCCTGACAAAGGAATTCAGGAAGGGCGCCGAAAGTCTCTTCCCGGGTCTGCCGCCCCTGCTCAGATTCTCATCCTGCGAATGCTCGGGCGGCCGCTGGTATATAGTCCCCGACGAGCCGCTGTCCCAGGATCCGGCAAAGGCCGCCGCGGCCATAGCCGAAAAAGCGGGCTACATTCCCCTGGACAAGGCTCCGCATCTGGCTTCACAAGGTTTTTTTGCCGGAAATAATGTTACACCGCGGCCTTTCGAGGCTTTTTCCTTTCGACACCTCGATGCCGTTCTGTATCGGATCGAAAGCCCGGACGAGAGCTTTGACAGGATATGGTGGAGGGTGCTCGCCCGCGTCTCGCGCCGCACGGGACCCAGGCGCTGTTCTCCGCGAGGCCCATCTGTGCTATAGTCGCGCAGCGATCTATAGTTGCGTTGCGATAAATAATTGCGCTGCGATTCATGGAGGAACGATGAAACGAAAGACTGCCGCGCTGGCTGCCCTCATACTGCTCGCCGCCCTGCCTCTCTTCGCCCAGACAGCGAACGAAGAAGACTATTTCGGAGGCCTCCACCGGAAAGGCAGTCAACTCATATCGCTCAATGCCGGCGCCGATATTCCCCTCTTCATCCTCACCGACAGCTTCGACGCCGAAAAGGCCAAGCTCAGCGTGGGAGCCTCCTTCACCCTCGGCTACCAGTACTTTATCGCCAATCGCTTCACGATCGGCGGCTCTCTCTGCGGTGCCTTCAACGGCACGGTGGGCGGGCGCACCCTCTTCGTGGCGCCCATTGCCTTCAAGATGGGCTACTGGTGGGGCAAATCGACGATGGAGTACAACGTCGGAGCCGATCTGGGTCTGAGCATCCTCAGGCTCTCGGGCGATGGAGTGATCAGCCCCTTCACAAAGCTTGGGGGCGGGGCCTACGCCCAGGTGAACGAAGCATGGAGTCTCGGCGGTCAGGTATACTGGTGGCTGATTCCGGAAATCCACCTCGGCTCCAACAGCGCCCTGACGCGTTACGGCAATTTCCTCGAGGTTTCCCTGAGCGCCCTCTACCATTTCTAGGAGCGAACAATGATGAAGAAAACGATACGCGAAATGCTTCCCGCTCTCCTCGTTCTGGGCGCGGCTGTCCTCATAGCTTCCTGCAGCCCCGGCTTCGGGGTTTTCAGGGAGATCCAGACCGAGACGGCACAGGTGGGCACCGACCTATTCAAGAACGCTTCGGTCAAAACCCTCGGCGAAGATGGCACGAATTATTACGCCGTCATGGCAAAGGTATTCTACCGACCGAAAAGCGGTGGACAGTGGCAGGTCCTTCCCGTGAATGGCGATTCCGACTACTTATGCGGTGGGTTCACGTCCGACGGGACCTCGATCTGGGTTGCCGCCCTGGAAACCGGGAGTACGGCGGCGCTCAAGGGCATCTATCAGGGCACGGTAGGCGGCACCTCTTGGACATCCGTCGACGCCTCAGCATTCGGGACGCAAACTATCGACGCTCTGTTCTGGGCGGGGACCGATCTCTTCGCCCTGACTCATATTGGGACCACCCCGAAATACAGCCTCTACAATTCCACCGGCGGAACTGGGGTCTTCGCCGCGACGGGGCTCACTGGCCTGGACGATCCGATACTCGGGATCGTCTGGAATGGCGCCTACTGGGCGGCTACGCGAACGAAGGCATACACCGGCACAGCCGCGGCGCTCACCACGGACGCTACCCCGCCTGGAGGAAAGTTCTTCGGCGGCTTGGCCGTCGATTCATCGAACAAGGTTTTCGTCACCACCACCGATGGCTATGTCTACACCAATAATGGTGCCTGGTCCGCCGCTGCGGAAGTGGATTCTGGCGTGAGCCTCGGCGCCCTCATCGAAGTGCCCGTCAACGGCGGCAGCGCTGCACCATACCGCTTTATCGTCGCAAAGGAGGACAGCTCCTACGGTTATTTCGAGTACAATGTCGGAAGCTCACCCGCTATCATAGGCAATGCCTCGGGCGCCGTCTTCGCCCCGACAGCCAGCTCCTACACGACGACGGTCTACCAGAAACCGGTGCAGGCCATCCATTACTCCAGCGCGGAAAGCACCATACTGATAGGCCTCTCCGCACAGGGAACCTCAACCTACGCCCTCTATAAAAACAAGTATAGCAGCAGCGGAGGCTGGTCGGGCTGGACCGCGGAATAGGCATGGCCAGGGACAAGGACAACCCTCTCTTCGCCGCTGGCTCAAGCCGCGGACAGGAATCACGAAGCCGCGGACGGGAGCCCCTTGCCTCGCGCATGCGTCCGCGCAGCCTTGACGAGTTCATCGGCCAGGAGCACATCGTCGGCCCGGGCCGCCTCCTGAGGAGGGCAATCCAGAAGGACCAGCTCTCCTCGATCATCCTTTCGGGCCCTCCAGGCACGGGCAAGACCACCCTCGCCCGCATCATCGCCAACACCACGCGGAGCGCCTTCATCGCCCTCAACGCCGTGCTCTCCGGCGTTGGCGAACTGAGGGAGTCCATAGAAAAGGCCCGCCAGCACTATGAACTCTATTCCCTGAAAACGATCCTCTTCGTCGACGAAGTCCACCGCTGGAACAAGAGCCAGCAGGATGCCCTCCTGCCCTGGGTGGAGAACGGCACCGTCGTCCTCATCGGCGCCACGACGGAGAACCCCTTCTTCGAGGTGAACAGAGCCCTCGTGTCGCGCTCGCGCGTCTTCCTTCTCCGCACCCTCACCGATGAGGACCTCGCGCGCATCGCCCGGATGACGCTGGACGACAAGGATCGCGGCTATGGGGAGTATTCCATACGGTTCGAAGCCGGCGCCCTCGAACACCTCGTCCATACGGCCGATGGCGACGCGCGCAGCCTCCTCAACGCCCTCGAGCTCGCCATAGAGACGTCGGTGGAAACCTGGCCACCGGCATCCGGCGCTGCAGTCGAGGTGAGCATGGAAACCGCCGAGGAGAGCATCCAGAAGCGGGTTGTCCTCTACGACAAGGACGGCGACTACCATTACGACGCGATAAGCGCCTTCATCAAAAGCCTCCGCGGCTCTGATCCCGATGCGGCCCTCTATTGGCTCGCCCGGATGGTCTATGCCGGCGAAGATCCTTCATTCATTTTCCGCCGCATGTTCATTTCCGCGGCCGAAGACATAGGGCTCGCCGACCCCGGAGCGGTTCAGGTTGTATCTTCCTGTGCACAGGCCTTCGACAGGATTGGCCTCCCCGAAGGGCAGTATCACCTGAGCCTGGCTGCCCTCTACCTCGCCACCTGCCCCAAGTCCAACTCGACAATCGGATATTTCGATGCCCTCAAGGCAGTTGAGGAGGACGGGGCCGAGGTTCCCGATCACCTCAAGGACGGCTCCAGGGATGCCGTCGGCTTCGGCCATGGCGAGGGCTATAAATACCCCCACGCCTACAAGGATCATTGGGTAGCGCAGCAGTACCTGCCCGATTCGCTGAAGCGGAATGTCTTTTATTTTCCCGGCTCCACCGGATTCGAGGCCGAACGCAGAAAGGGCGTTCTCGAAAGGAGGGAAGCCCAGCTTTCCATCATGGAAAACGACGTGGAAATTGACAGCCTCGCCAAGGCAGGGCTG
Source organism: uncultured Treponemataceae bacterium (assembly GCA_964468155.1). Classification (GTDB taxonomy): domain Bacteria; phylum Spirochaetota; class Spirochaetia; order Treponematales; family Rectinemataceae; genus CAYXUF01. The sequence continues at coordinate 68,946 of CAYXUF010000003.1, read as the reverse complement.
TCCGTGTGGTCCAAGGAAGGCGAGAGGCGGAGAAAATGGACATCCAGGGCTGAAGGCACCGCGTCCCAGAGGCTGAAGCTCGCCCGAAGTTTCCTCTTCGATGCCCTTGCCTGCGGAAGAGCGGAAAACATACTCATCATCGACCCGAGGAAGGGATTTTACGTCCTTGAAGCGGCGAGGCGCGCTCCCGAGGGGACGGTGGCCGCCCTGGTTGAAACGGAGGAAGCAAAAGCTCAGCTCGAAAGGCTCACCGCCGATCTTCCCGAGCTGCTGAAGCCTCTGGCGGTCAGCCCTGCCCTGCCGCCTTCCGGCTGGATCGAGAAAGGATTCGGTTTTTCGGACTTCGACCGGCTCATAGTCTGCGAGGCCCTGGGCAGCCACGATCCTTCCTTCGAATACTGGGACTATGTCGCAGCAGCCCTGGCATCGATGAAAAAGAGCCATCCCGCCAGCATCGTTTTCTTCGATATTCTCGCCAGCCGATCGAGCTTCCTCTCCGAAACGCTGAAAATGAATCTCGTCGACCCCGATTCAGGGACGGTGGATATGATCGCGAGGCTCGAGGAATTCGAGATAAAACGCGGGGGCGGTCCGGGCTTTGCGCAGCAGCCATCGTCGCCGCAGCCGCCATCGCCCTTGCAGGGCAGTCATTCAGAAGCAGTGTTTGCAGGCAGGCTCGCGGATGCCGGATTCGATTCCTCACGGCTCAAGCCTTCCACCAGGATTGAAAGGCTTTCCTACGAGCGCACCCTGTCGAGGCAGGAAGTGGAATCCTGGCTCGCTGCCGACGGGGAATACGGCAAGGGGCTGCGTGATGCCTTCGGCGAAAACGAAGCCGGCAGGCTCAAGGAACTGTCTGAAGGCCTTGCCGGCTCAAGGCTCTGGCCTCTCTTTCTTTCCGTCGAAACCTACTGAACTTCCACGCGATCGATATCCTCGAGCATCAAACGCAGAAAATCGGCGGAACCCCTCATCGCCAGAAAGGACTCGCCCTTCATGAAGGCGGGCAGGTACGTTTCAAGCAGGTAATTCCAGCATTCCTCTTCGGCTTCCGGCATGATCGGATAGAAACGTGCAGCCACCGATTGGGCCGCCTGCCATGCCGAGGCCGTCGTTCCGATAACCAGAATCGGTCCTCTATCATAGCCGCTTTTCAGCGCAGTCCTCAGATAGGCGGCAAAATCCCCTCTTTCGCTGCCCGCGATGCGCAGGAAGCAGTTTCCCAGTCCAGCCATTTCCCACTGATTCAGGGCGACAGCTTCAGGAGAGCTTGAGTGCACAAGGATTTCCGCGCCAGGCGCAATCGAAGTGATGGTCTGCAGGAAACGGGCAGCCGCTTCAAAGGAAGGCGCGTAGCCTTCCTCTTCGAGAAGGGAATCCGACATCGCGACCCAGTCGAGGATCAGGCGTTCAGGGCTGCCCTTGGCACAGGAAGCCAGCGTCAGGGGGTCAGGCTTTTCTGTAGTCAGATAGGTTTCAAGAGCCCTGATGACCGCCACCCTCCTGATCGAGGGAGAAGCCCGGTTCAGCAACTGCAGGGCGGAGAGGAGGATGCGGAGCGGTTCCTGCCCCCGCAGGCGCGATCGCAGGGCAAGCCTGTGCCAGAGCTTGGAACAGACAGCAGGATCCGAACCCCAGGAAAAGCAGCCCGCAAAGGCGGGAAGATAGGCCTTCTCATGCTTTCTTTTGAGCGAATCGAACACCGTGCCTTCGGACTCGATGACGACAAGGGCTCGCTTGGCAAAGAGCTCCGTCATCGCCTCTGATGTTCTTTCCGCCGACGCCTCGTTCCTGGGGTGCGTCCGCGGAGCCGATGCGCGCGACCGCTTTCTTGCAGTGCTCCGTTCGGCCGTAAATGTGTCGAGTATATGCACGCTTCTCACGCAGGCACTTCCATGTGCAGAGTATCGGCAGAGGCTTCAAGCTTCTTGATAGCCCGGCATCATGGGTATTGACGATACTGGCGGAGCAAGCCCATCCTTGAGCCATGGCCAGCTCCAGGTTCACCTCTACCGAGGATGTTTTTGAATACCTCCTGAACTATGTCAACGTCGAAAAAGGCCAAAAAACCGAATTCAAGCTCGACAGGATGCTCTTTCTCGCATCCCTTCTCGGCAATCCCCAGGCAGGCAGGCTTACGATCCATGTGGCAGGATCGAAGGGCAAGGGTTCGGTTTCCACCATGTGCGCCAATATTCTCCACGCCTCAGGCCTGCGCGTTGGCCTTTATACCTCGCCCCATATCCTCCGATGGAAGGAACGCATCGCCTTCGCCCACCAGCCAATGCCCGAAAACGTATTGATCAGCGCCATGGAGGAGCTCCTGCCCTTTGTCGAAGACAAAAGCCCCGATTTCTTCCCTGGAGGAGAGCTCCCCACCTATTTCGAACTCACTACCCTTGTGGCCTTCTGCGCTTTCAGGGCTTCAGGATGCTCGGCTCAGGTCATCGAGACAGGCTTGGGGGGAAGGCTGGATTCCACGAACATCATCGATCCCGATGTATCGGTAATCACCCCTATCGAACTCGAGCACACTCAGTTCCTGGGCGACACGATAGCGAAAATTGCCTTCGAAAAGGCGGGGATCATAAAAAGGGGAAAACCGGTCTGCATAGCCATTCAGAAGCTTGAGGCCCTGGAAGTATTCGAGGCCAAGGCCGAAGCGATGGGCAGCCCCCTCCATCTCCTCGGCAGGGACATCGATTTTGACAAGGTCTGCATTGATGCCGGCGGCACGGGCTGCCGGATCTTCGGGCTGGAGGGCATTCTGCCGGCCGCGGGGCTTGCGGTGCATTGCCCCATGATCGGCGCGATTCAGGCCCAGAACATGGCTCTCGCTGCCCTCGCCTCGATCAGCGCGCTTCAGCGGAGCGGCCTCGGACCCCTTCATGGAGGGTATAGCGAGGCCGTCCGCATGGGCCTTGAAGCCTCATCCCTTCCGGCCCGCTTTGAGCTGGCGGGAAGGGATCCCGCGATCGTGCTGGACGGAGCCCATACGCCAGAGTCGATACGCCTCACCATGGATACGATGTCGTCGATCTTTCCCGGACCCAAGGTTCTTCTCTTCGCCTGCGCCTACGACAAGCAGCACGAGCGTATGGCGGCCATCCTCGCCCCTCATTTCAAGGCCATCATTGTGACGAAGCCCGGCACTTTCAAGGTCAGCGAGCCCGAGGCGGTTTTGGGAAGCTTTGTCGCCCTGCGTTCCGACTGTGAGTTTGAGGAAGATACCCGCGCCGCGATTGAGAAGGCTGTCATGGAAGCGAAGGCGAGCGGGGCTGCCCTCCTCGTCACCGGCTCATTCTATCTCTGCGCCGAGGCCAAGGCCTATCTTTCTACAAGAGGCTCAACAGGCTCTGGATGACGCCGATAAGGGCGCCCAGCACTCCACCCAGCACGGTAATCCAGGTGAGTTCCTTGTTGACGACCTGAAGGATTATCCTCTCGATGTCGGCCATATCCAGGGCATTGAGTTTTTCCACTACCATCGTTCGGATGTCCAGGGCTTCCACCAGCCGTCCGGCCTGGGACGAAAGCGCCTTTATGGCGGCCTCCGCCATAATCCTGGAAACGGCTCGCTTTTCTTCCATGCCGATGCCGAGAACATCGCCCGTCGTCTTTCCATCGATTCTCTGGGCATAGGACAGGAAGAAGTCCCTGAAGGAGGAGGAAAGGAGGTCGACAGCCGGCAGGTTCTGGGGCAGGGCCTTCGCCTGGCCGGACAGGCCGCCCGCCACGCTTCCCGCCAGCGCCTCGGGAAGGCCCGGCAAAAGCTCGGAAAGCGATTTCTCGGCAATCGTCCCGTACCGCTGCTCCACGCTTTCGGCAAAATTCGCCTTTTCGAAACTCAAACTCCTGAAGAAGCGACGAAGGGCTGTTTTTAGTTCAGGCAGGGGCAGGAGCCCAGCCAGGGGGGCAGAGGGATGCGAGAGCCGGGGCGTGTTCGCATAGCTGAGCACCGAGGCCGCAACCTTGTCCGCCACTTCGGGGCTGCGCAGAAGGCCTGTTATAGCCTTGGAAACGTCGTCGATCGTGTCGGGCATCATTTCGTTCAATGTCTTTTCGTAGTTGGCGGCGCTGATGATGAGGCGCTGCAGCGGCCCGAGCCTGCCTATCGCTTTCTTCACGATATCCCTGCCCGCGAGCTCGAGATCCATCCTCACCGCTTCGCTGCCGAGTATTTTTTCCACCACGGGAAGAAGGCTTTCGAAGATGGAATGAGCGGCGACTTCTATGAGGGGAGAAAGGGTCTGGGGAGAGAAGAGCGGCCTGGCTTCATGGGGAGGCTCGAAGAGCCTGTCCATCAAGGCATCCATCATCTTCTGCCTATCGGTCCCCTCCCCTTCTCCCGCGATGCGCTCGGCGATTTCCCTCACCTTCGGTGCGGGAAGGATGCTGCCGAGGGGTATCCTGCCTGCTGCCACGGCGGCGCGGCCCGCGGCCTCGGCCAGCGCTGTCCTGAATTCGGCCGAGCCTAGAATTGCCTGGAGCGAATGGGCGACGATGCCGCCAGCCTCGGTTTCCCTGAATGTGGCTATCGATCCGTCTCCTGCCAGGGCCTTTACGAAGCCTGACGCGTCCGCGTCAAGAAAATCATCGATGATGAGATAGATCGCTTCCTCGATCTTCACCCTCAGCGCGGGCTCATCGAGACGGGCCTTGAACACTTCGGGGGTGAGAAGCTCACGTGAGACCGTTTCGCCCACGCTGTCGGAGAGCCGCAGTCTCTCCCGCGGAAGGATGCCGGGGGTAAAGGGCAGCTTGAATCCGCCTATATTGATGGGCTTGAGAGGCCGAAAGAGCATCTTGATGGCGAGCCAGTTGGTAAAATAGCCTATTACGGCTCCCACGAGAGGCGGCACGATCCATATCCTGAAAAAATCCATGAGCCTTCCTTGGGTTTACTCTGTTCCGAGAGCGGCGATCGCGTCGCGAGCCTGCTCCTCGGATGAAAAGATACTCAGGTCGCCGGAGTGAATCCAGCCGCCCGATGAAGCGCTGCCGTATCGGTACCAGAGCCCACCGGTATCCTGTCCCTCGGGGTCGATTCTGCGCTCCAGGCATTCGAAAACCGTTCCTTTCCGGATGAGTGTGGCATTAGGGGCCAGCCTATTGGGCAGGGTTCGGGCTTGCGCATATGCCGATGTGACGAGAGCCCAGCCAAGACCTGTGCCTGTGGATGGGTCCGCGGGGAGCTTGAGAAACCGTGAATAGCCCCGCGAACAGCCCGATACCAGGGAGAGGACACAGAATAAAGCGGCAATGGCCGCCCCTGACCTGGCTCGTGCGCGGAGAACTATATGATTTACTGCATTATTGTTCTGTTTCATTGGTGACACCGTTTGAATTTACAACTTTTTAGCGTAAATTAGAAGAAGACGATGAAAATCCGGAATAAAATAGCGCGATCAGCCTCATTTTTCCTGCTTTTCGCCTTTGCGGCAGCATCCCTATCCATCGCTTCCCCCATTCTTGTTCTGAATGCCCAGGGCGGGGCGTTCTTCTCGCGCACAAGCCTGAGCGGCCTGGATCCTGCCGTACAGACAGGATGGGACACGAAAATCGCCGGTGTGATTGAATCACGGGATGTGTTCGCTTCCGATGGCGATGGAAGGAAGGCCGACGAAAACCTGATAGCTGCCTTTTCAGGGCGACTCCAGGCGGATTTTTTCGGCTTCGGCACATCCCTCCCTCAAAACAACGGAAACCTCTACAGGGCATGGCAGGGTGTAGGACTCAGCCTCCTGGCTGGCCTCCGATCGAGATCCTTCGATCTTCCCTTTGGACTCAAGGGTTCAGCGAGCCTGGAGAGCGGCGGGGGGCTCAGGGCGACCAAGTATTCAGGAACAGGACTGGTAGGCGCCAACCCGGCCATCCTGGGACAGGCGAGTTTGGACATTTCCGTGTCGAAAAACCTAACGCTGGGCATCGCCCTCCCCTTGGAGTACGCGTGGAAATCGGGCGGGCAGGCCTTCATGTTTGGCCTTGGCGGCGCGGTGAGGTATCGATGATGATAAGGCGTGGATTGAAGGGAACTGCCCCCGGCCGAAGTCGCGGCGATATAGGGTATGGCCTGGCCCTGGTCTCGGTTGTCCTGCTCCTCGTCCTCATGTCATGCTCCCAGACGATCGATATCACATCCGATCGACGGGCTTTGATAATCGGCATTTCCGACTATGCTAATACAACAACCAACGACCTCACTTATCCCAAAAACGATGCCGAGGATATGGACAAGCTTCTCACTGCCCAGGGCTGGACCACTAAAAAGCTCATCGATGCCCAGGCGACGAGGAGCAATATCAAATCCGAGATGAGCAGTCACTTCGCAGGCATGGACAAAAATTCCACTGCGCTGATTTTCTATTCAGGCCACGGAACCCTCAGCAATGACGGCTACAGCGGAAATCCGGCGCTCGTGCCCAACGATTTCGACTTCAACACCTGGACACCCCTTATCACGGCCACCGATCTCTCTAAGATGATAGACGATAATATCCCGACAAAGAATGTCATCGTCATCGCCGATTCCTGCTACTCGGGCGGTTTTGTTTCGGTGCGTGATTCCTCCGACGTAATCCCCCAGTCCTATGTTCCCTATGGAACGAATTCATCGGTTTCGGCTCTCGCCGCCCTCGGCCAGTTCGGGGATCTCCTCGCGGCAAACGCAGCTGAAAGAGGCATTCTTGCCCCCATCGTCATCTCGGCGGCCGGCTCCACGGAACTGTCCTATGAGACTTATGCCCTGCAAAATGGGGTTTTTACCAATTACCTGCTGGAAGCAGCCACCAATGGTGATACCGACAGGGACGGCTTCGTCACCTGCACCGAAGCCTACACCTACGCCGCGAAGGCAATCGATCAATACTGGAATCGAACTTCAGTCAGCTCTGATGCTTTCTATCCCCACATCTCAGGCGGCCTGCGCGACCTTGTTCTGTTCACAAAATAGCGCCTGCACCCCCGCCCGCACCTGCATCAGGGAAAAACATTCAGCCCAAATCCACAAAATCCGAGGGGTTCTTGTCGGCGAATTCGGGAAAGTAATAGACGATGACGCCCGATGAACGCACGCGCACCTCGGCCATCCCGCTTTTCGCGAGCTTGTCCAGTTCCTTGCGGGCATCCTCGATGGAAAGATCGCCTTCGATGGCGACTTCGCCGGGCGTCACCTGCCCGCCGTTCTTCCGCGCCACCCTGAGAATCGTCTTTTCGGGCGAATCGACGCGCTTGTAGTTGAGGTCATCGGCACCGCCATAGCGGTTTCCCTGCATCGAGGCTGCTCCTTGCGAGAGAAGCATCTGGGCGTCGTAGCGCATATTCGCGTCCTGAACCTGTCGGGGGAGCGTGAAGAGGTCGTAGAGGCCGCCAGCCCCTGCCAGACCGCCAGAGACCAGCCACAGAAAACCTGTACCCGTCTTGCCGAGGTAGAACCTATGGAGTCCAAGCGCCCCGAACCCTGAGATAGCCCACAGCGCGTAGGCTACGGGAATGCTATATTTCAAAGTGTTCCTCACTCGATTTTGGGGTATTAGCCTGCCTACTATAGTAACACAATGCTGAAGTCAGCGACAACATACGCCGATAAAAAGGCGAGGCCGCGTATAGATTTTATGCCCCGATGGGGATATCATGCATGAAATTTGCTAGCCCGAATGGAGATACCCATGATTCCAACCGTCAAGGAACTTTTATCGTCGAAGCTCGAAGGCCAGCCCGTCACCGTGAAGGGATGGGTGAGGACAAAGCGGCAGACCAAGTCTGCCGTCTTCGTCGAGATAAACGATGGTTCCTGCATGGCGAATATACAGTGCGTTTTCGACCAGGAAAAAGCGGCCGATCCCGTCCTCGCCCCCGAGTTCGAGCGGACGACGACAGGCGCTTCGGTGAGCGTCGAGGGCATCCTCATCGCGTCGCCCGGCACGGGGCAAAAGCTGGAAGTCAAGGCATCGTCGATACGAGTGATCGGCGAGGCTCCGTCCGAAAGCTATCCGCTCCAGAAGAAAGCCCACTCCCTCGAATTCCTGAGGGAGATCGCCCACCTTCGCCCTCGGACGAACACCTTCGGCGCCGTAGCCCGCGTCCGGAACAGGATGGCCTTCGCCGTCCACCAGTTCTTCCAGGAGAGGGGCTTCTACTACGTGCATACGCCTCTCATAACGGCCGCTGACGCCGAGGGCGCCGGCGCCATGTTCCAGGTGACGACCCTCGACCTCGCCCGCATAGCGGCCGGGGGAGCCGTCGACTACGACAAGGATTTTTTCGGAAAACCCGCCTTTCTCACCGTGTCCGGACAGCTCAACGTGGAGACCTACTGCCAGGCGATGAACCGCGTCTACACCTTCGGCCCCACCTTCAGGGCCGAGAACTCCAACACGACGCGCCACCTCTCCGAGTTCTGGATGATCGAGCCCGAGTTCGCCTTCGCCGAGCTCGAGGACGACATCGCCCTCGCCAGGGATTTCATCCTCTACCTCGTCAAGACGGCGCTCAGGGACTGCGCCGACGATCTCGCCTTCTTCGACGCCCGCATACAGCCTGGCCTCATCGAGGAGCTCGACAAGGTCGCCAAGGGCTCATTCTCGCGCATGACCTACACTGAGGCCGTCAGGGAGCTGGAAAAGCACAAGGGCAGCTTCGAGTTCGATCCCTACTGGGGCTGCGACCTCCAGAGCGAGCACGAGAAGTTCCTCACCGAAAAGGTGATAGGCGGACCCCTCGTCGTCACGGATTATCCCAAGGAAATCAAGGCCTTCTACATGAAGCAGAACGACGACGGCAAGACCGTGGCCGCCATGGATGTCCTTGTGCCCAAATTCGGCGAGATCATCGGTGGCTCGGAACGCGAATGGCGCCTCGATCTCCTCGAAAAGCGCATCGTCGACGGCGGGCTCAACAAGGACAGCTACAAGTGGTACCTGGACCTGCGCCGCTTCGGGTCCACTCCCCACGCCGGTTTCGGCCTCGGCTTCGAAAGGCTCATCATGTACGTGACCGGCATGACCAACATACGAGACGTGATCCCCTATCCCAGGGCGCCCAGGCAAGCGGACTTCTGAGCCTCGCGGGAAAAACGATGAAACAGCACACAAACAAAGCCTTCGGGCTGACCGCCGTTCTCCTCATGCTCATCTGCCTGCCCTCAAGTCTTTTCGCCCAGTCGCCCCGAACCGAAGCCGCGGGCACGGCGGTCATCTCTGAGGCGCCCAGCGTCAACGCCCGCTCGGGCGTGATCATCGACGCGACGACGGGCACCCTCCTCTACGCCAAGAACCCCGATATCTCCCTGCCGCCGGCCAGCCTCACCAAGCTGATCACTCTCCACATTGTCTACGAGGAGATCGCCGCCGGGAGGCTTTCCCCCGACGAACTCATCGAAATCGACCGCAGGGACTGCTCGCCCATCGTGCCCTACGGTTCATCGATCATGTACCTGCACCCCGGCATGAAAGTGTCCTTGCGCGACCTCATGCTCGGCGCCGCCGTGGTGTCGGGCAACGACGCCGCCTATGCCCTGGCGCGGCGCGTCTCGGGCTCCAACGAAGAATTCGCCCTGCGGATGAACGAGGCGGTCAAGACGATGGGCTTCGATAAAATGACCTTTGTCGAACCCTCGGGCCTCTCGGAGTTCAATCTCGTGACGGCGAGGCAGTTTGCCCTCTTCTGCAAGAAATACCTCGAGCTCCATCCCCAGGCCATAACCGAGCTGCACAGCGTAAAGTCCATAGAATTTCCGCGCGAGGAACACAGCGCCCCGGGATTCAATCCCGACGGCAGGATCATCCAATACAACCGCAACCCTCTCATCAACAGCTACAAGGGCGCCGATGGGCTTAAAACAGGCTACATCATAGAAGTGGGATTCAATATGGCCGCCACGGCGGTCCGTGACGGCACGCGCTATATCGCGGTGAGCCTCGGAGGCACGGGCTCTTCCTACGCGGGCGGCGGCAGGCAGCGTACCCAGGACACGACACGCCTTCTCGACTGGGCTTTCGAGAACTTCTCGACGGTCAGCCTCGATCCGGGTCCCTTGCCCGCCCCGAGAACATGGTTCGGCGCCCAGCGGAGGGTCGCGCTTGTCCCCGTATCGGCGAACGCCGTCACCGCTCCCCGCTCTCAGATCGATTCCGTAAAGGTACGCGTCGAAGCGGCTGCCTCTGCCAAGGCGCCCATCGCCAAGGGAACAAAGATGGGCAGGCTGGTCTATTCGATCGCAGGCCGTGACGTTTCGGCCATCGACCTTGTGGCCTCGGCCGATGTCCCCCGCGGCACTATCTTCAGGCGCGTCTGGGATGGGATTTCAAAATTCTTTGTGACTATGTTCGGCCGGAAATCGTGAGTTTTGTGCCCGCGTAGGCGGCGAAGCCCTCGCTCACCAGAATAGCCGCGCATTTTTCGATGTTTTCGCGGGAAAAGGGCAGCGCCGCATAGAGTTCGTCGATGGAAACGTTTTTCTGTTCAACAAGCTGCTTGAGCACGGCGCCCCGCACACGTCTGAAGGATGTGGCGAAGGGCGCCTGTTTTTTATAGGCCGCGCCTCGCCGCGAATGGTTGCCTTCGACGCGTTTGAGCTCGGCCCCATAATCCATGAGGGCCGTGTACCAACGCCTCGGCGAGGCTGTGTCGAGGACGTCGCCAGCCACAGCCTCGAGGGCCTTGTCGGTGACGCCTGTCTCCCCGGGGAAGATATGCTTGAGGAACACCGTCCTGATGTTGGTTTCGAGGAAGGCCGTAGGCTTGTCGAAGGCGAAGGCGAGTATGGCCCGGGAGGTATAGATGCCGATGCCGGGCAGGGAGCGCAGCAGCGTTTCATCGGCGGGTACTTTCCCATGGAATTCATCGACGATTATCCCGCTGGCGCGGTGGAGGGCCAGGGCACGCCTGTTGTAGCCCAGCCCGCTCCAGAGCCTCAAGACTTCATCGACAGGCGCCCCGGCAAGGCTCTCGATATCGGGAAAGCGCTCCATCCAGGCCTTGAATTTGGGGACGACCCTCGCCACCTGGGTTTGCTGGAGCATCAGCTCCGATACCATGATGGCATAGGCATCCTCGGTGTGCCGCCAGGGCAAGTCTCGCCAGCAGGATGAGGCTTCTTGGTAGATGAAGTCGCGAAAAGCCTCTGCCTCAGCCTCATCCAAGGTTAACATCTGGGGTCTGACCCCTCTTTATGAATAGATGTGCACGAACTCGTGGAGGAGCTCTTCGGCCTTGGTTTTGCAGCCGCCGCAGACGGTGCCGATCTTGGTGGCTTCCTGAAGCTGATGCCAATCCCTCGCGCCCGCCTTCACCGCCGTCTCTATGTCCTTGTCGGTGATGTTGAGGCAGGTGCAGATCACCACGGCATCCTCGCCCTTGAACTCGCCGGCCCTGCCCTTCTTCTCGAGGTACTGATCGATCGCGGCCCTGAGGGCCTTGTCGCCCAGCACCGAGCAGTGGATTTTGTTCTCAGGCAGTCCGCCCAGCTTGGCGGCTATGTCGCTCGGCTTGATCCCGTATGCCTTCCTTATGTCCATTCCCTTGATGGATTCCGAGAGCATGGAAGTGGAAGCGATGGCGGAGGCGCAGCCGTAGGTCTTCCAGCGCACATCCTCGATGAGGTCGTCCTTGATCTTGAGCATGAACATCATCTGGTCGCCACATCGTATATTGCCCACGATTCCTTCGGCATCGGCCACGAAGGTTTCGTCGGGGTTGAATACGTTCCGCGGATTGACAAAATGTTCCTTTACCGTATCCGAATACAGCCACTGGAAGGCATCCATATGTTTCTCCTTATGCTTTCGCCGACGCGCCGCTCTCGGAGGCCGGCACGGTCGACATGCGCCTCAGGCGCGCGATTATTGGCGGCAGTTTCTCTATCACGTAGCGCACTTCTTCCTCTGTCGTATATTTCCCCAGGGAGAAGCGGATGGATCCGTGGGCCAGCTCAGGCCCAACACCCGTGGCGAGGAGGACATGGGAGGGCTCGAGGCTGCCTGAGGCGCAGGCAGAACCGGTGGATACCTGTATGCCCTCGAGGTCGAGGGAGAGGAGGATGGATTCGCCCTCGGCGCCGGGGAAGGAGATATTGAGGGTGTTCGGCAGCACTTCTTCCGGATGCCCATTCACCTTCACATGGGGGATCTCGGCGACGAGGCCGTCGCGCAGCATGGCGCGAAGCGAGCGAAGCCTCGCAGAAAACTGCGGGAGATCGGCCAGCGCGAGTTCGGCCGCCTTGCCGAATCCCAGAATGCCCAGATTGTTGTAGGTTCCTGCCCTCACGCCGTTTTCCTGATGGCCTCCCCGCACGAGGGGGGTTATCGGGGCGCCCTTCCTGATGTAGAGAGCGCCGATTCCCTTCGGTCCATAGATCTTGTGGCAGGAAAGGGTGAGGTAATCCACGCCCCATTCTTCCACGGAGACGGGAATCTTGCCGGCAGCCTGGGTGGCGTCGGTATGAACCCAGGCGCCGGCGGCCTTGGCCATGGCGGCGATCGTCTTCACGTCCTCGATAGTTCCTATCTCGTTGTTGGCGGCCATCACGGACACGAGAAGAGTGTCGGCCGTCAGTTCTTTCCGGTAGGCATCCATGTCCACACGCCCGAAACCGTCCACGGGAAGGTAGACGACGGGAAAGCCTTCGCCCGCCAGGTAAGCGGCGGAGTTCATGACGCAGGGATGCTCAATGGCTGTCGTTATAATTTTCCTGCGTTCGGGCGATCGGCGCCCCAGGTCGTACATGGTGGTGAAGACTGTATTGTTGGACTCCGAACCGCCCGAGGTAAAATAGACGGTGGATGGATCGGCGGCGCCGATGAGAGCCGCTACCGACGCCCTCGCCTTTTCGATCTCCGTTCGCGCCCTTCTGCCTGCCTCATGCATGCTCGAGGCGTTGGCGTAGATGCCGAGAGCCTCAACCATACGTTCCTGGACTTCGGCCCGTAAGGGCGTGGTGGCGTTGTAGTCCATGTATATAGCGGGATGGGCCATGCTTTATTCTCCTTGCGCGGGGTTCAGCGCGATAAAAGGTTCCTCGGCAAGCTCCCCGAGGGTGATGGACGAAAGATAGCCGTCTACGGCGTCCTTCAGGCCGAGCCAGAATTTTCGGGGCATGCACATGGCTCCCATCGAGCAGACATTCCTGTCGTCGAGGCATTCCACGGGCCGCACTTCCCCTTCCGTAGCCCTGACGATATCGATCATCCTGATTCCGGAAGCGTCCTTCGCGAGATGGTAGCCGCCCGAGCGCCCCCTGTCCGAAGTGACGAGACCTGACAGTTTGAGCTGATTGAGAATTCCTTCGAGGTATTTCGGAGAGATCATCTCGGCTTCGGCGATTTTGGAGGCGCTGTCGCCGCCCTTCCTCGCCAGATGGACCAGGGCTCGTATCGCGTACTGCGTCTTCGCTGGCACCTGGAACATCGCGGCTGCTTTCTCCTTAATTCCTATGGGAATACTAGGAATATGCCACAAGAGGAGAAAACAGTCAAGCCGCGGGGCAGCTTTCGCAGCGTCGGGCCTTTATGTCTGCCTGAGCCCTATTTGAGCAGCTCGATGTGGTCGAAGCCACGGGTACAGGCCAGCTCATCGAAGACAAAATCGAAACCCGTGCTTCCCGCCGGCTTGGCGAAGCTGCCGCCCGATGCTATCGACTCTGCGAGGATTTTCCCCAAACCTGGCCCCATCATGAAGCCTTGACCGCACATGCCGATGGCTTGCAGGAAGTTTTTCGCCTTCTCCGGATAGCCGACGATGGGAAGCCCGTCGGGCGTCATCGGGTACATGCCGCGCCAGGTTCGCCTCACCCTGAGGTTGCGCAGGCGCGGGTAGAGCTCAAGCATGCGCTTGACGCAGAGGGGGAGGAAACTCGAGGTCGAGCCCTTGTCCCTTCCCCAAATCTGGGGCCTTGGCGTGATGCAGAATATCACCTGCCCCGTGCCTGCCTGATAGAAGTAGTAATTGCCCGACTCTGAATCGGGTCGGATATCGACTACCATAGGCTCCATGAAACGCTGCACGGGCTCGGTGACGCCGGCCTCGTGGCAGTCAGGGTGGACGGGGATGTCCAGTCCGGCGAGGCTCGCGAGATCGGCCGCTTCAGCGCCGGCCGCGTTGATGAAGAGAGGGGCGCTCCATGTCTCGCCGCCGGCCTGCATGCTGACCAGCCTGTCGCCCTCCATGTTGAGGGCATCGATCCGCGTGTTGAAGAAGAATTCCACGCCTGAGTCCATGGCCAGCTTGTGATAGGCCGTGCCTGTCATGAGGGGGGATGCGAAACCATCCCCGGGGCTGAAGGTGCCGCCGAGAAGACCGTCGCCGCGTATGCCTGGCGAAAGTCTTTTGACCACATCGGGTCCTACCCAGTCGATGTCGAGACCTGCTTCCTTCTGGATCTTGAGGAGGTTGAGGAAGGATGCCTTCGTCGCCTCGTCATAGGCCACATAGAGATAGCCGCCCCTGTGCCACTCGATGTCGAAGCCGTGTTCTTCCTTCATCGTCGACACAATTTTCAGGGATTCGAGACATATCCGTATCTTGGCCGGGTCGGAGTGGGTAGCCCTCAGGCCGCCGATGGCCGCCCTGTTCTGGCCGCGCCCCCAGGAAGCTTCCTCGTCGATGACGGCCACCTTGAATCCGCGAATCCCGAGCTGCCAGGCCAAGGGGACGCCGATAGAGCCCGCCCCTGCAATCACGATGTCGTAGGTTTTCATGGCGCCCCCCTGGATCCGGCATCCTTGCCGCCGAGCCTTAACAGACCTTCGTTGACGATTTCGCCCATGGGCACTTCCATGAAGAGGGGCCTCAGGGAACCGGGTTCCACTTCGGCCAGGTTCACGCCGGCGAGCTTGAAAGCCCTGCCTACGAGCTGTGAACAGGTTTTCGCGCCGCATGCACCCATGCCCACCCTCAGGGTCTTCAGCTGATTGATGTCGCGGACATTGTTGTCCTTGATGAATTGAACGAGTTCGCCCAGGGTGACACGCTCGCAGCGGCAGACATAGGCGTCCAGGTCGACGCAGCCCGACTCGTCGACAGCCTTGCCCTCGGAAACCTCGGGGCTCTGCACCCTGATTCCGGCGATGCTCGAAGCGTTGCGCAGGGATGTCCTGAAGGTGAGGAGCCAGGTATTCTTCTTGGCGTTCCGCTTGCGCGACACCACGGGGGCGCTTTCGAGGAAAGCTCCCTCCTGGCCGACGAGATCCATCATCGTCCCGTCGGGGAAGTCGGCCGCAAACTCCCAGGGAAGAACCACCTCGGCGGCGTCATCGGCCACGCGCCGGATGAGGCTCACCGCCAGGCCGGGGCATATCGATACGCAGGAAAGGCAGCCTATGCATTTCGTTCCGTCAAAGTAGGGCAGATCGAGGAGATTGTGGCGCAGAGGCCTCAGCTTGACGGCCGAGGTGGGGCAAACCGTGGTGCAGGGATTGCAGGGAATCTCCTCGGAACAGAAGAATACGGGACTCCACTTGGCTTCGGGCAGGACGGGGCTTCGTGAAAACACGTCGCCAGGCCGCGATTTGAGCACATCGCGCTTGGGAATCCATGTTGAGTCTATCTCGATGCGCTTGCCGAGCATTCGCGCCAGGCTGAAGGCCGCGATCCTGCCGCCGAACATGGCGCTGGATGCTTCGGCGATCTCCTCGGCGTCGCCGGCGGCCACGGCCAGGATGCCGTAGCTCTGGGCCTGCCTGAGAAATTCGTCGCAGGAAGCGAGGCCTGTCGCGATGAGAACAGTGTCGACCTCGTGGAGGATTGTCGTTCCCGGTATCGGCCTGAAGTTGTCGTCCACCTTGGAGACGAAGGCGCGGACTACCCTGCCCTCGCCCGAGCCGTCGCTCTCGGCCCTCAGAATCGTCGTGTTGAGATGGATGGGCACGCCCATGCGGCGGATCTTGTCGGCATGGACCTTGTAGCCGGTGATCCTTCCCGCCACTTCGACGATGCCCGCCACCTGTATGCCGGCCTGGAGGGCATGGTAGGCGGCGATGAGGCCGACGTTGCCCGATCCCACGATGAGAAGCTTTTTCGAGGCGGCGACGAGATCGCGGTTGACGAGGGTCTGGAAGGCTCCGGCCCCGTAGACGCCGGGCAGGTCGTTGCCGGGGAAGAGGATGCTCTTTTCGCGGGCGCCCGCGGCGACGACGATAGCGGTGAATTCCACGAGGAGGAAGGAGGAGTAGTCCTTGTAAATCCCCGCCTTCCTGTCCTTGAAGATGGAGACGACGGGAGCGTTGCGGAGTATGACGACATTGGGGAGCCTGCCCAGCTTTTCCTCGAGCTTGCCCGCGATGTCGATGCCGCGAACGCCCGCGTAGCAGTCTTCCTCCGAGCCGAAGAACTTGTGGGTCTGGAGGACGAGTTTGCCGCCCAGCTTTTCCTTGTCGTCGGCGACGACGACCTGGAAGCCCATTTTTCCGAGTTCATAGGCCGCCGAAAGCCCCGAGGGACCGCCGCCCACGACGAGGATGTCCGTGCGTATCGTACGCCGCTCGGCCTGCTTCAGGGCTTCGTCGGATGCGGGAAGTACGGGAAGCCCAACGAGGGTGCGCACATCCATGCCCTCGACGAGAGGGGTTACGCAGGATTTCCTCGGAATCCCGTCGATGAGAACTGTGCACTGGGAACATTGGCCATTGGCGCAGAAAAGACCTTGGGGAGCCCCGTCCTTGTGATGCCTTGAAAAACAGGCGACGCCGAGGGCTACGAGGGATGAGGCTACCGGTTCGCCGGCGTATCCTGCTACAGGGTTTCCGTCAAAAAAAAAGCGTGCTTCCTTCCTCCCCTCGGGAACGGGAAGCACGGGGTGTGTTGTTATCCTAGGCATTATTCTCCTCGCGATGCAAAGAAAAATATGATAAGGCAGGCTATAGCCACATCGAAAGCCTGTCAAGGAAAAGTTGGCGATTTTATCTTGCGCTATATAAAACCCTACTATACGATGGCGTAGGAGGCACACCTATGTTCAATTCAAGGAAGCATGGCCGGGGGCTCATCGTCGCCGCAAGTCTGATGGCTGTTGCGATGGTCGTTCTGGCAGGTTGCGGAGGATCAGCCGGGGGCAAGACGATCAAGATCGCACTCCAGGCACCCATCACGGGCGATTACGCCTACGAAGGCCAGATGGCCAAACAGTCGGTGGAAGTGGCCGCGGAGCTCATCAACAAGGCTGGCGGCGTCCTGGGCAAGCAGGTTGAAATCGTCATTGTCGACGACGGATCGAACCCCAAGGATTCGGCCCTCGCCGCCCAGAAAGCGGTTTCGCAGAAAGTCGTCGCCGTCATCGGTTCCTACGGTTCCTCGGTCACCGAGCCTGCCGCAGACATCTATGAAAAAAACAAAATCGTATCGGTAGCCTACGGCGCCACCGCCCTCAGGCTGACCATGGACAAGGACAGGAAGTTCTTCTTCAGGACCTGCGGCCGCGACGACGCGCAGGGGCTCTTCTTCGGCAAATATGCCGTGGAAACCCTCGGCGCCAAGCGCATCGCCATAATGCACGACAACTCCACCTTCGCCAAAGGCGTAGCCGACGAGGCCAAGAAAGCCCTCGATCCCTATATCGCCGAAGGCAAGACGGAAATCGTCTATTTCGACGCCATCACCCCGAAAGAGAAAGACTTCTCTTCCGTCGTGACAAAGCTGCGCGAAACGAAGCCCGATGTCTGGTACTTCACCGGTTATTATCCCGAAGCCGGTCTTCTCATCCGCCAGGCCCGCGACGCCGGACTCAACTGCCCCTTCATCGGCGGCAATGCGGCCATCAACGATGACTTTGTCAAGATCGCCGGCATCAACGTGGCTCAGGGCGCCCTCATGACCCAGGAACCCCTCGTCACCGACGTCAACACTCCCATCGCCGAGCAGTTCAAGGCTCTCTATGCCGAAAAGTTCAAGGAACTCCCCTCCAGTCCCTGGCCTGTCTACGCAGCCGACGCTCTCTACGGCATCGTAGGCGCCATCGGCAAGGCCGGGAAAACCGACTCTGCCGCCATCGCCGACGCCATGAAAACCAAAATGGACGGCGTTGAAGGCGTCACCGGCCCCGTGCTCTTCACCGAGCGCGGCGACCGCAAGGATGTCCCCTACAAGATGTACGAAGTGGCGGGCGACGGCAAACTCGTAGTGTCCGCGAAGTGATCTAGACGGCATGCCGAGGCGTAAGCGCAACGGCGACCGAAGAGAGCTGGCCGGATCGGCATGCCGGTCCGGCCAGCTCTCTTATTGCCCGTGGCGCGAAGGAGAATCGTGACAACCTTTATTGAACAACTCGTCAACGGCCTAACCATAGGTTCTTTCTATGCCCTCGTCGCCCTGGGTTACTCCATGGTGTACGGCGTAATGAAACTCATCAACTTCGCCCACGGCGATCTTTTCGCCTTCGGCGCCTATCTCGGTTACACGATACTCACTGGAGCCGCCGGGAAGGTGACCGCGAGCGTGGGCATCTGGGGCGGAATGGCTTTTGCCGCGGGCATCGTCGCCATAAGCGTCGCCCTGGCCGGCGTCCTCGTGGAGAGGATAGCCTACCGGCCTGTGTACCCCTCAGGCAGGCTTTCCCTGGTGGTTTCGGCGCTTGGGGTAGCCATCTTCATACAGAATTCCATCATGGCGATATGGGGAGCGAGGCCGCAGGCCTTCCCCGCGAGCGTCGTGCCTGCCTATAGATTTTCAGTCCTCGGCGTCCCTGTCACCGAACTTCAGGTGACGATACTTGGCATTTCCTTCGCTCTCATGCTCATAATCTGGCTGATCGTGGAAAAATCCACCTTCGGCGCCGCCGTGAGGGCTTCGGCCCTCGACAGGGACACAGCCACGATAGTCGGCATCGACGTGCGCAAGGTCATATTCTTCGTCTTCGCCCTCGGCCCGGGCCTGGGCGGTGTGGCCGGCCTCATGAACGGGATGTATTACAGGGCTATCAGCTTCAACATGGGCTGGAACTACGGCCTCAAAGCCTTCACCGCCACCATTCTGGGCGGCATCGGCAACATCCCCGGCGCCATGATTGGCGGCCTTCTCCTGGGCATCGTCGAATCCCTTCTCTCCGGCTATGTCTCGGGTGCATGGAAGGACGTCTTCGTTTTTGTCCTCCTCATCCTCACCCTCATCTTCAGGCCCACCGGCCTCCTGGGCGAAAAAGTGGCGGAGAAAGTCTGATGAACATAACGAAAACCCTGCTCGACCGGATTTCCTCGGCTCTTCCCGGTGACGGCAAGCGCCGCATCAATCGAAAAAGCCTCACCATCGCGGCGATCGTATTCCTGGGAATATTCCCCCTTATGCCCTTCATCGACAATTACTGGATCGATGTCGGATTCTACTGCGGCATCTACGCCCTTTTAGGGCTTTCCCTCAATATCGTCCTGGGCGAGGTGGGCTTGTTCGACCTCGGCCATACGGGATTCTACGCCATCGGCGCCTACGTGACGGCCATTCTCAATACCCGGTTCCATATCCCCATTCTCCTCCTTTTACCGGTTTCGGCGCTCGTCTCAGGCCTCTTCGCCTGGCTCGTCACCGCCCCCGTCATCCATCTCAAGGGCGACTATCTGTGCATCGTCACGATCGGCCTGGGCGAGATAATCCGCCTCACGATGATCAACAACCCCTTCGGGATGACGGGCGGACCCAACGGAATCAACGGCATCGACTCTCCCAGCTTCATATTTCCCATCGTCTCGTCGCGCCAGTTCTACTATCTCATTTGGATTCTCATCGCCCTCATCACCTTCGGGCTCATACGTCTGCAGCGTTCCAGGGTGGGACGGGCATGGAACTACATAAGGGAAGACGAGACGGCGGCCGAAGCCCTGGGCGTCGATGTGCGGCACTACAAGCTGGCGGCCTTCATACTCGGCGCCGCGTTGGCTGGCGTGGCGGGCAACATCTACGCTTCCAAGCAGATGTCGGTATCGCCCGAAAGCTTCACCTTCATGGAGTCTTCCCTGCTCTTCTGCATCGTTCTTCTGGGCGGACTGGGCTCCATTCCCGGCACCATGCTCGGCGCCATGGCCATCACAATTTTCCCCGAAATTTTCCGGCCTTTCGCCAAGTACAGGCTCATGTTCTTTGGACTCGCCCTCCTTCTCATGATGATCTTCAGGCCGGCGGGCTTCCTGCCCCGCGTCAGGGATTCGGGGGAAGCGCTGCGCCGCGCCCTGGGAGGAAAGCGAGGGAAACACAAGGCTTCTTCGCCCGTTCGCGATGGGGTTCCTGTCGGCTCAAGCCCTGATTCCGGCCCCCTGGTCGAGGTCAAGGACCTGTCCCTCTCCTTCGGCGGCGTCATGGCCGTATCCGGCATGAACGTCACGATAGAAAAAGGCAGGATCACCGCTCTCATAGGTCCCAACGGAGCCGGCAAAACCACCCTCTTCAACCTCATAACGGGCATCTACAAGCCGCAGACGGGCAGCATCCGCTTCAAAAAAGAGGAGATATCGGGCGAGCATCCCCACGCGATCGTCAAAAAGGGAATAGCCAGAACCTTCCAGAACATCAGGATCTTCCCCACCCTCACCTGCCTTGAAAACGTGCTCTGCGGCCAGCACTGCAAGGGGAAAGCCGGCTTTGTCGGCTCAATCCTGCGGCTGCCATCGCAGCGGCGGGAAGAAGAATCGATGCTGGAGCGCGCCGACAGCTGTCTCGAACGCGTAGGGCTTACAGAATCAGCCGACAGGCTCGCATCCTCCCTCCCCTACGGAAAACGGCGCTATCTGGAGATAGCCCGAGCCCTCGCCGTCAATCCCGATCTCATCGTTCTCGATGAGCCATCCAGCGGACTCAACGATGCCGAGACGGAAGACCTCTCCCATCTTCTTCTCTCCCTCCTCGCGGACGGTCTGTCCATACTCCTTATTGAGCACGACATGAATCTTGTGGACAAGGTGAGCGATCATGTCGTCGTCATGCAGTCGGGAAGGAAAATCGCCGAAGGCGCGATGTGCGACATCAGGCAGAATCCCCTCGTGATTGAAGCCTATCTCGGCAAGGAGGAGGACTGATCATGGCTGCCCTGCTCGAAATCAAAGATTTATGCCTGGATTACGGTGCCGTACGCGCCTTGGATCATGTGTCGCTCTCGGTGGGCGAAAACGAGATCGTCGCAGTCCTCGGCGCCAACGGGGCAGGCAAGACGAGCCTCCTCAAGGCCATATCGAGCCTCAAAAAACCCTCTGCCGGAACAATTCTCTTCCAGGGAAAGGATATCGCGAGCATGCCGGCCTATACACTGGCAGCTCATGGCATCGCCCATGTTCCCGAGGGACGCCATGTGTTCGCCACACTGAGCGTCCGCGAGAACATCCTCCTGGGCAAGTACGGCGTGAGGAATGCCAGGGAAAAAAGCAAACAGGCGAACATGGAAGAAAGGGTATACAACCTCTTTCCCATCCTCAAGGAAAGAAGGAAACAGCTCGCCGGCACACTTTCCGGAGGGGAACAGCAGATGCTCGCCATCGGCCGCGCCATCGTGTCCTCGCCCTCCCTCCTCCTTCTCGATGAGCCTTCGCTCGGCCTGGCACCCATCATCGTGCAGGAGATTTTCGCTCTCATCAAAAAAATCCACGACGAGGAAAAAGTGGCCATTCTCCTTGTCGAACAGAACGCCCGCAAAGCCCTGAAGACCGCGTCGCAGGCCTACATTCTCGAATTGGGCAAGATCGTGATAACGGGAAAGGCCAGCGACCTGGCGGTGGATCCCCGGGTCCAGGCCGCCTATCTGGGAGGAAGCGAGTGCAGCTGACATCGACTCTCATGCCCTCCTCTCTCGATGGATTGCAAGGCATGAAGGTCACTATCATGGGTCTTGGTCTGCATGGGGGTGGCCTGTCGAGCGCCAGGTTTTTCTGCGACCGGGGAGCTGTCGTCACGATCACCGACCTGCGCGACGAGGCTACCCTCGCCCCCTCAATCGAGGCTCTCGGCGGCAGGAAGGTTCGCCTGGTGCTGGGTCGGCATGAGTTGGGCGATTTCAGCGGCGCCGACATCGTCATCAAGAACCCCGCGGTGAAGCGCACATCGCCGTTTCTTGCTGCGGCAAATCATATCGAAACGGATGTATCCGTCTTTCTGCGCTATTCGAATTCGCCCATCGTCGCAGTGACGGGATCGAAGGGCAAGTCGTCGACGGCCAGC
Organism: uncultured Treponemataceae bacterium; assembly: GCA_964468155.1. Classification (GTDB taxonomy): domain Bacteria; phylum Spirochaetota; class Spirochaetia; order Treponematales; family Rectinemataceae; genus CAYXUF01. The sequence goes on along the minus strand of CAYXUF010000003.1, from coordinate 46,827 downwards.
GCCATTTACCATGGTTTCCGACACTGCGGCACAGAGGCTTTTCTCGGGGGCAATATAACGGTTTCCCCCCTCGATTTCCTGGACGAAACGGCATCCGAAAAACCCGTGGTTCTCGAGCTGTCTTCCTGGCAGCTTGCGGACATGAGGGGAATGGGCGTGCTGAAGCCCAAGGTGGCCGTCCTCACCGCCATAATGCCCGACCACATGAACTACTACAGCTCCATGGAAGAGTACGTCGCCGACAAACGCCTCATCTACGCCGACCAGGATAGTTCCGATTTCACGATATGCGATTTCGATTCATCCTGGGGCCGGAGCTTCGCGTCCGAGACGAAGGCCAGGGTGCTTTGGTATTCGGAAGCGGAAACGGAAAAATTCCTTCCCGCATCCCTTCTCGTGCCGGGCATCCATATGCGCAAGAATCTCATGGCAGCATCTCTCGCATTGGAAGCCATGGGCATGACTGCGGACGAAGTAAAAAAAGCAATGGCAAGTTTCCCGGGCGTGGAGCATCGGCTTGAATTCTTCGCCGAATCGCACAACGTCAAATGGTACAACGATTCTGCCGCGACGATACCCAATGCAGTCGATGCCGCGCTCTCGAGCTTTGCCTGTCCTGTCGTCCTCATCACGGGCGGAACGGATAAAAACATCGATTTCGGGCCGATGAAGGCTATCTACGCGAAAGCCGCGGCCATTGTTCTCCTCCAGGGCACGGGAACCGACAAGCTTCTGCCCCTGCTCCGCGATCAGGGCCTTGCGTGGAAGGGTCCCTACGACAACCTGGCAGAGGCTGTGGCCGCCGCCGACGCTCTGGCCCGGCCGGGCTCCGCCATCGTCCTTTCGCCGGGCTGCGCCTCATTCGGCATGTTTCTCCATGAATTCGACCGCGGCAAAAAATTCAAGGAAGCGGTAAGGGCCCATCTGGCCAAAGGCTAGCGCCAGCCCTCTCAGATAAAGGCGATGGCTGCGTAGCCGACGAAGGAATCGTCCTGGCGAATTTCAAGGCTCGTGGCGTAGGAAAGCAGACGGGCTTCGGTGGCGCCCGACTCTAGGGCGAACGACAGGGCTGCCACGGCAGCTCCCGCTGAACAGGCCGAACCCTTCTTCACCGCGTGAGAAAGGGCGGCTTCGCAGTTCATGTCGAGGAGGGCATCGATAAAAGCCTTGTCATTCGTGCCTTTCACCCATTTCTCCGCTTTTTCTCCCCTTCCCGCAGGCATGAAGCCATAGGCCGGACCATAGTGGGTAAGATCGGTTGAGCCAACGCATGTCACCTTCTTGCCCAGCATAGCCGAAGCCCTCCCGATCGCGGCTCCCAGTTCCTTGGATCCATAGTGAGGAGGGCAGCGCAGCCACAGGAGCCTGGCTTTGGGCTGAAGCTGCGCGATCATGGGCAGAAGAACCTCAACGCTGTTGTCCACTTCGTCATCCGGGAAAGGGGCAGGTATGCCTGAATCGCGCAGCTCCTCGCCAAGGGCCTTGAGAAGATCCCCGTCGGCGAAAAGGTCGCCGGCGACGGTCTCGAAGACGGCTTCCCTGGCGTAGAGAATGGGGCTAGCCTGCGAAAGGTGTCCGCCAATGACGACGACAGTCTCCGCCTCTTCAAGGGATCCGATGGCGAGGGCCGAGATGCGGCCGGAAAAGGACCATCCGGCATGAGGGGAAACCGCAGCCTTGGCCTCATGGATATCGAGGCTTTCCTTCCATTCGGCCAGGAGGCGGGCGATGTCTGCCCTGTCCCGTGGATACCAGCCGTAGGGGAGAGCGGACTTGCGTTTTTCTTCGCCAGTTTCCATGAAGCCTCCTCGTATCGTCTAGTATAGCTTCTTTTACGGCCAGGAAAAGCCCGCGGCCGGAAAATTGTGCGCAAGCCCTCCCCTTCTCCTTCCGATAATCTAAAGGATCAGGAAGGGGATATGAGAAAAACACTGCGCGCACTTGTGGCCATCGTCTCGATTCTTGTCGCCGTTTTGGCGATAGTCTCGTTTTTCTATCGGCTTGGCGACATGAGAACCTCAGGCGAGCGCTCGAGCGGAGCCGAGTATTCCATATTGAGGAATACGCTGATGTCGCTCCAAACGGAACGGGATCTTGCTGATCCTGCGCTGCGGGCCAGGCTTCTTGCGCTTTACAAGGCCAGCGACAGGCTCCTCGCGGCACAGGTTCTGGATCCGTCGGGCATGACAGCGTGGAAGATTCCTTCGGTTTCAAGGTATTTTGCCCTCCCCAACGACAGCAGCGTACGCAGCGGCTTCTCGGCGCCTGAAGGAAGCACGGTTATTTTCACGACGCCCTTGAGCGATGGCATGAGGCTTTCCGCGCTCTATGCCACGCTCAGGCGGGCTGATATCTCCACCGCAGCCAAGCTGCCCCTCATGGTGGTCACCCTGTGGTGCCTCATTGTCGCTCTGTCCTTTCTCTTTCTTGGCGGGAAGGCCAAGACAGGAGTTCCCCCAAAGCCGGCTGACAAGAGCCTCGTTCAGCCCGAAACTGCCCTTCCACCCGAAGATGAAAGCTCACCTGTCATTGAGGCTGAGGCAACAGTGAATCATGAGCCTGGTCCAGCTTTCGAGCCGGTGCAGGAGCCCTTGGACATTCCGGAGGACGAAGATCTCCGCGAAGCTGGCGATCTGCCCGAAGAGCCGGAAGAGAGCGGCATTGTGGAGGATAAACCCCCCGCTCCCCTGTCGGGGAAGAGTTTTGAAGAAAGCCTCGCGAAACTGGAGGAAGATATCATCGACTGGTCCAGCCGCTATCCCGACCAGAATGAGGAAATGGACGAAGAGCTGGGAGAGGAACTGGACGAACTGGAGACTTCGCCTGAAGATGAACCCGAGGAAAATGAAGCCTCAGCAACGGCTGATTCGCGCGAAACCCTCCAGGAATTCGAGGAACTCAATGCCGAAGCGACAGCGGAAAAAAAGGATCTCGCCGAACTGCCCATGCCTCTCTCTCTCGGGGATTCCCTCCTCGAGGCTCGCTTGAGCGAAGAGCTGGCACGAGGTCCGAGGACTGAAGTATCCCTCATGCTCATCCATTGCGGCATCAGCTCCAGAACCGATCCCGCCGCCGTGGCTCTGGCCGTCACCGTGAAGGACTACATCGGCACGAAGGATTTGATTTTCGAGCTCTACAAAGGGGGCTTTGCCGTTGTTCTTCCTTCGGTGGACCTTGGCGGGGCCCTGAAAATGTCCGAAGACCTGGCCGATGTGCTTTCGACTACCCTTGGCCTCTACAGGGACATCGAGGGCGAGGCGCCCGTATTCATCGGCATTTCCGCTCGTTCCGAACGCAAGGTGGATGCCTACAAGATTTACCGCGAAGCGTCGACGGCCGTCCATAAGGCGTTTTCAGGCAGTCAGTCGCGCATTCTGGCCTTCAGGCCGAAGACAGAGTAGAAGCGGCCTTTAATCTTCCAGTACTCAGTCCACGTTTTCGATAGGGAAGTTCATTCTGTCGCGCGTCAGCGTGGTGCCCGGGAACACTTCCTGGGCTTCCCTGAGCAGCTGCCGCAATTCCTTGTCGGCATAGCGGGGACTGTAGTGGATGAGGCCCAGGAGCTTTACGCCGCCTGCATCCCTGGCAATCGTGGCGGCCTGCCGCGCCGTCATGTGCCGCTTTTCCACTGCTGAGGAAAGAAGAGCGTCCTCGAACATCCCCTCGCAAATCAAAAGATCGGAATCGGCAACCTCCCGGGATATTTCGGGAAAGTAGAGGCTGTCGGTCACATAGCTGAACTTCCGCCCGGAACGGGGAGATCCCAGCACGTCGCCCGGATGCACGATGCGGCTGTCAGGAAGCTGAACGTCCCCACCTCCCTGCAGAACCGACCAGAGCGGGCCGCAGGGCACGCCGAGGGCAAGGGCTTTTTCCGGAAAGAAGGCTCCAGGCCTCATGTTTTCCTCGAGAGAATAGCCATAGCAGGTTTTGGTATGCCGAAGTCCGAAGGAGCGAATGGTGAATTCGGGATCCTTCCAGAGTATGGCCGGCTCCGTGAACTCCCTGACGATTATCTCGTAATTGATGTACATGTCGAGAGAACGCCTGGTCTGATCGATATACTCGGCGATGCGGGGCGGTCCAAAAATATACAGAGGTTCCTGCCTGTCCACCTGGCTGTTCAGCATGAGTATGCCGGGAAGGCCTGTGACGTGATCGGCATGCATGTGGGATATGAAAATCGCCGTTATCTTTTTCCAGCGGAGATTGAGGCGGCGTATCGATATCTGCGTGGCTTCCCCGGCGTCGAAAAGAAAAAGTTCGCCCTCGCGGCGCAGCAAAACGCTGGTAAGGTGTCGGTACGGGAGGGGCATCATCCCGCCGCAGCCCAGTACAAATGCTTCAAAATTCATGTTGGTCGACTATAGCTGAAAGAAGCGCCTTTCCGCAATCACTTGAGCAACGCGCCTCCGGCGTGCAAGTATAGAGCCATGAACGAATTTTCCACGCTTGGCCTCCATGAAGGATTGGCTGATGCCTTTGGAGCCCTGGGCTTCAAGACTCCCACGAAGGTCCAGCGCCTGGCTGTCCCCAGGTTGCTATTAAAAAAGGATATCTTTCTCCAGTCGGAAACGGGAACGGGAAAGACCTTCGCCTACCTGGCTCCTGCCATTTCCCTGACGAGGGATATGAACCCTTCGAAAGGTCCGCTCATCCTCGTTCTTTGCCCCACCCAGGAGCTCAGTGTCCAGGTGGCCAGGCAGGCCGAAGCGCTGCTTGAAGCCTCGCAAAAAACTCTGAATGTCCTCGCCATCCTCGGCGGCAGCCCCCTTTCACGTCAGGAGGACGCCCTCAAGAAGCGAAAACCCCATATCGTGATCGGCACGCCGGGGAGGATATCCGATCTCGCCAAAATGCGTTTTCTACGATTGAACAGCCTGGAATTCATCGTCCTCGATGAGGGAGACAGGCTTTTTTCCGCCGAATACCGCGATCAGGTAGAAGAGATTCTCAGGCAGGCATCCCCAGCTTCCTGCCGTGTCCTCGCGTCGGCGACAATTTCCCCCACGACGCGCAAGCTCGCCCGTGTTTTCATGAAGGATCCCGAATCCCTCGATCTTCTCGACGAGGGGGTTCTGACCCGCGATATCGAGCACTGGGTTTTCTATGTGGAACACCGCAAGCGCATCGATTTTATCCGCAGGCTGGAGACGGCGCTGCGGCCGAAAAAATGCCTCATTTTCGCGTCTTCGGGCGACAGGGTGGCGAGAACAGCCGAGCGCCTGGTCGAAAGAGGTCTTCCCGCCGACTCCATCGCCTCGAAGCAGGAGAAGGAGCATCGCCGCGTTGCGATCGAAAGGTTTGAAAGCGGTTCCCTGCGCTACCTTGTCACGACCGATCTTGGCGCAAGGGGTCTCGACATCAGCGGCATCACCCATATCATAAGCATGGACATGCCCGAGGATAGCTCCTGGTACATCCACAGGGCGGGCCGGACGGGACGTGCCGGCGAAAAGGGTTTGAGCATCGTGCTGGCCGATGCCCGCGAGCTGAAAAGCGCGGCCAAGGTAGCCGTCGAGAGAAACTTTGTTTTCAGGACCAAGCGGCTCGATGGCGGCAAGGTCGTGGAACCTCCTGTCGTTGAATTCTTCGAATTCGTCGAAGCTGGTGAGGCCGAAAAAATAGAGTATCGGAAAAACGCTCGTTCCGGGCGCAGGGACAGCGCCCAGCGATGACCGGGGCGGTTTTCGGCATGCTCAAGGAGGGCAGGATCATCCTGCCGACCGTCGAAAGGGATATGGCCAATCCTTCCTGGGAAAACGCCGCAGCCCGCATACTCATTGTCCGCCTTTCGCCCTGGCGCGATGTCGACATTTCAACGCCTCATCTCGTTCTCTTCGACGAAATTCGCAGTATAATGCCTCAAGCCTTTATCGACTTCGCCTTCCTTCCGACACAAGGCGACAGGAAGCTCCTCTCGTCACGCAGCCTTCCCTGGTTTTTCGGAAGGGCTTCACTGAGGTCGCCTCGCGATTTCGATATCGTTATGGTATCCAACGCCTTTGCCCTCGAGCTTATAAACCTTCCCTACCTGTTCACAACCTCAGGCCTTCCTGTGTCGGCGGCCGATAGGGCTTCCATCGACGGACTGCCCCTCCTCATCGCCGGCGGGTCGAATGCCTCGGCCATGGGAGCCCTCGTCCTCGAAGGCCGGGAAAGCAGGTATCCTGCCCTGGATTCCTTTATGGATGGCATCTTTTTCGGGGAAGGCGAAGGAGCCATCGGCAGGCTGGCCCTAGTCCTTTCGGGAGCTGAGGACAGCCTTCATGGCGAAGCCTCTGCGAAGGCCTCCGTGCGGCAGCTGCGCCTGCGCAAGGCCGCTGACATCGAGGGATTCTGGCCCTGCCTCATCACCGACGGCGCAAGGAAGGCCCTCGCCCCCGAGCGGCCCCACACCCTGCTCAATCCCCTCATCCTCAATGGCCCCAGCGCTTCGAGCGCCCGACTCTCCATCACCTCGGGCTGTCCAGGCTACTGCTCTTTCTGCCTCGAGGGCTGGGATCGGAGACCCTATCGGGAAGCCGACATCGAAAGGCTGCTCCGGGAAGCGCAGGAGCTGCGCCGCCGGAGCGGAGCCATCGACCTGGAGATCTACAGCTTCAACTTCAACACGCACTCGCGCATTTTCGACCTCGTCTATGAGCTGAACCGAATTTTCCGACGCGTATCCTTCATGAGTCAGCGTCTGGATATTCTTGCGGATACGAGAGGTCTCATCGAAACCGAACTGGCCGGCGGCAAGCGATCCTTCACCCTGGGCATCGAAGGCATTTCGGAAAGAATGCGGGCCTTCTACAGGAAGGGGCTATCAAATCGCCAGATCGAGCTCTGCCTTCAGAAAACCATCCAGCCCGGGATAAAGGAACTCAAACTCTTCTTCATCATCTCGGGGATGGAAACCCCAGCCGACATCGCCGAATTTTCGGCGCTCATGGGCGACATAAAGCGCAGGAAGGATGCCCAGTCGCCATCCACCCGAATACTCGCCTCGGCCGGATTTCTTGTGAGGCTGCCCTTTACGCCGCTCCAGTTCGCCCCTCTGGAGTTCGACAGCCCCAAACTCAATCGACTCGGATTCCTCCTCAGGGAAGCCTGCGAATTGGCAGGCCTGGAATTCAGGCTGGCCTCCGATCCCGAGGAGTGCTTTATCGACCAGGGACTTTCATTGGGCGGCGATGCCGCCTACCGCTGGCTGTGCAGGCTGCCGGCCTCAGGCTTTGTCTACGATAGAGGCATAGGCTCCGGTGCCTGGCGATCCTTCAAGGCGCTGCTTTTCGGCAAGGATGGAGCCCCGGATTTAGAAGGAGAAAAACCGCCTGAATTCAGGCCGCCCCTGGCTTTCCTCGAGACGGAACGGGGCTTTGCCGTCCTTTACAGGCATTATATCGAGGCCAAACGGCTGCAGGACAGGAATTCCTGCCTCGGAGCCGATTGCTCAGGCTGCGGAGCCTGCGAGAACGGTTCTGAAATCCTGGCAATGACGGGTCATGTCCTCGCAGTGCCGCCCCTCCAGCGCCAGAGCGAGAAGATCGAAGCCCTCCTGTCGGCGAAAGCCAGATTCCAGCCCGTTTGCTGTTCCGTCGATGTTCCCGAAGATCTTGCCCAGGCCGATTCCGAATACAGGCTGTCATGGCTCCTGCGCAGGCTTTCGGCAGAGGTGGAAGGCGCGGAAAAGGTCGTTTTTGAAGCCAGAGAGCTCCTGTTTTCGGGAAACTCCCCCTTCGGCGAACTTTTTTCGGGAGCTTGCGGCCATTTCGGCAAGGCTGCCTTCGCCCTCTACGGACCGGACCCCCAGAGAACGAAACGCCTCCTCTCCATGCTCAGCCCCGGGCCGCAAGGCCTGTGGGCCACGGTCATCGATTCGGCCCCCTCCCCCCTCCTCGTGAACATGGAGGCATCTCTGCCTTCGGGGACGCTGGATGCCGCGCGGGCTGGCTTCAACAGATACGCCCAATTCCAGAAGCTTTCGTTCACCGAGGAGAAGAGCATCGGCGGCTGGCGCTATGTGGCTTCACCGACATCCAAGGGCAGGAGGGTCATCGCCGAGGCCCAGCTTGAACGCAAGGCTGACGCAGTCCTGCTCGCTTTTTCGGCAGGCAATAAAGCCGCCCTTTCTGCGCTCCTGGATGAAATCGAAGAAAGCTGTGGAATGCGCCCGAACATCAGGGTTTCAGGCTGGCGCTGAAGTATTTCCGTCAGGCCGGTAACGTGCCATTGACGTATCGGTTTCAAAAACATCGACAGCCGACAAAGGCAGGCCGGGCTGCAAAGCCAGCATTCCTTCGAAAATATAGCGAGCTATCCGCTCGGCGCTCGGATCATCCGAAAACTGAGGAATCGTGTTGAGGTCGGAATGGTCAAGCCGCGCGATCACCTCGCCCAGGGCTTTCTTGAGGATACCGAAATCGACGAGCATTCCCCCCTCGCCCAGTATCTTTCCCGATGCCCAAGCCCTCACCCTGTAATTGTGACCGTGCAGGCGCTCGCACTTGCCGTTGTAATGAACAAGCCGATGCGCTGCGGCAAACCCGGCCTCTACCCTCACTTCGTACATAGTTAGGACAATATAGACTCCCGATCGTGTTGGCAAGGCAGGTGGCTGGTCCTTGTCGAAAAACCACAACGACAGTATATTTTATTATCTCAACTTTTTTGACCATGTATTCAAAGGAGGATGACATGAAAAAGATATTTTTCTGCATAATCCTCGTCATGGCATTATCCGCTCCGGCGGCCTTCGGCCAGCTTCGCTTCGAGCTTGGCGCCTCGGCCCCAGTGTCGGTAGGCTATTTTTCTGGCTCGGGCGGCGACTATTCAGACACGCTCTCGACGATCGAGGAACTGGGCATTCTCCCCATCCCCAACCTGGCTTTGTTCCTGGAGGCTGACATGGGGATCGTAAAGCTGGCCGCGGGCATACGGGCACACAGCCTCATCATCTATACCCTGGCCTACCCGGTTGTTCAGGCTGAGCTCGCTCTCGGCCCTCTGTCGGTTGACGCAAGCATAGGGGGATACTTCTTCGCCTATTCGGCTATAGGAAATCTGTTTGGATTCGATCAGATCGATTACCTCCTGCCTGATCTATCCGTATGGCTGGGCTTGGGCAAACGCCGCTCCATACGTCTGGGAGGCGGAGCCCTGGGACTTGTTCCTGCATCCCTGGACACCGATATCGTGCCCTTCATCGGCTACGCCGGGCTTAAGATTGTCCTGTAACGGTTGAATCCTCTTTCCCTCCGTGCTATTCTCCCTGCGAGATGAAAAAGCGCCTCGCCACTCTGCTTTCAGCCCTTCAGCCATTGTCGGTGTCGCTCCAGGGGAATCCGGAAATTTCAGGCATTGAATACGATTCGCGCAAGATCCGGGGCGGCGAGCTTTTCGCTGCCTTTCCAGGCCTCCACAGCGATGGACACGATTTTATCGATGCAGCCCTCGCCAAGGGAGCCGTCGCCGTCATGCACGACAGGCCTATCCCCCATACGCATCCCGACATCAGCTACCTTTTCGTGGCCGATGCCCGCCTGGCCATGGCTCCCCTGGCCGCCGCATTCTACGATTATCCCTCCTCTTCCCTGCGCACGATCGGCGTCACCGGCACGGAAGGGAAAAGCACGACGGTGTCCCTCATCTACCAGCTCCTGAGCCTTTCAGGATCGAAGGCCGGATTCTTTTCCACCGTGATGTCGGACACAGGTACGGGAGAAAAACCCAATCCCGAGCACCAGACGACGCCCGAAGCCACGACGGTGCAGAAAAAGCTCGCCCAGATGCGCGATTCCGGCTGCGAATTCGCCGTCATCGAATCATCCAGCCATGGCCTGAGCGAACGCACGGGCAGGCTCGCATGCGTCGACTTCGATATAGGCCTGATGACCAACGTCACGAGCGAGCATCTGGAGTTCCATGGCACATGGGAGCAGTACCGCCACGACAAGGCCAACCTCTTCAGGAACCTGGATGCCCACAGTCACGAAAAACTTGTGGGAGGGGAAAGAAGGATGGTTCCTTCCTGCGGGATCGTCAACGCAGACGACCCCAGCGCCTCGTTTTTTACGGCCTGCACGAAAAAACCCGTCTATTCCTATTCGGTCAAAGGTTCGCCGGCGACGCTGTGTGCCCTTGAAATCAAGGCCGACAGGAGGGGATCGAGCTTTATCGTACTGGGACCAGCTTCATTGCAGGAAAAAGACAGTCCGGTGAGACTGCCCGCCAGGATCAACCTCCCCGGAGAATTCAATGTCTCCAACAGTCTGGCAGCCCTCATCGCCGCCTCCGTCGCCCTCGGGAAGCCCTGGCCCGAGCTGTTGCCTCTTTTGCCGAGCATGAAACCCGTCAGGGGCAGAATGATGAACATCGAACGTGGCCAACCCTTTGAAGTCATCATCGACTATGCCCACACGCCCACATCGTTTGAAGCGATCCTTCCTTCCATACGAAAGCGCATACAGGGCAAGGTATTCTGCATTTTCGGCTCGGGCGGCGAGAGGGACACCGAAAAGCGTCCGCGGCAGGGGGAAGTCGCCTCGCGATTCTGTGACGTTGTCATCCTCGCCGACGAGGATCCGAGGGGCGAGGACCCGATGGCCTTGCTCGAGGACATTGCTGCAGGCTGCCGCCACCTCAGGCGCGGGGAAAACCTCTTCCTCATACCCGACAGGCCCGCAGCCATACGCAAGGCTTTTTCCATGGCGGAACCCGACGATGCCGTCCTCCTCCTGGGCAAGGGTCATGAAAACTCCATAATCTATGCCGACCATACGATGCCCTATGACGAGGAAACCGAGGCCTTGGCCGCGCTTGGCGAGATGGGCTTTTCCGGGCTTTCTCCGAGCAAACTCTGACACGAAAAAAGGAAGCAACATGAAGACACTGGCGATACTCTACGGCGGAAAGTCCGGCGAACACGAAGTTTCCCTCATTTCGGCGGCGAGCATAGTGAGGCAGCTCGATCCGGTCCGATACAGGCTGCTTCTGATCGGCATCACGAAATCGGGGGCCTGGCTTCTCCAGCCGGAAGCCTTGCTTGAGGATCTGAAATCCGAGGCCGAAAAAGACCGACAAGGCATGCTGAGCCTTCCTGCGATCGTATCCGGGCGGAAGGTAGTCGTCGTCCCCGGGCAAGGCCTCGCCGCAGAAAAGACCGAAGGCATGTTCGAATCCCTCGCCTGCGATCTCGTCTTCCCCGTCCTCCACGGCACCTTCGGCGAGGATGGCACGATTCAGGGTCTTCTCGAGTGCGCAGGACTTCCCTATGTCGGGGCCGGTGTTCTGGGCTCGGCTATCGGCATGGACAAACAGGTGACCAAGGATCTTTGGCTTCGCGAAGGGCTTCCCGTCGTCGATTCCATCACCGTGAGGCACACCGACAGGGCTAATCCCCTGTTCATGGCCAGCCTCGCCAGAAAAGTCGAGGCACGCTTTGGCTGGCCCTGTTTCGTCAAGCCGGCTTCCTGCGGCTCTTCGGTGGGCAGCTCGAAGGCTGGCGATTTTCCAGCCCTCGAAACCGCCATCGACCTCGCTCTCCGTTTTGATGAAAAGGTCCTCGTCGAGCAGTTTATCAGCGCAAGGGAAATAGAGTGCGCCGTCCTCGGCAACGAGTCGCCCCAGGCCTTTGCGCCTGGCGAGATTGTTCCCTCCCACGAATTCTACGATTATGACGCCAAGTACAAGGATCCGGAGGGTGCCCAGCTGAAGGTTCCGGCTCCTCTGTCCCCCGCTCAGGCGGATGCCATCAAGGCACTCGCTATAAAGGCATACAAAACCTGCGAACTGTCAGGCATGGCCCGGGTGGATTTTTTCATCGATAAACGCACGGGTGACATTCTTCTCAACGAGGTGAACACTATCCCCGGCTTCACCGCCATCTCCATGTACCCCCGCATGTGCGAGGCGGGAGGCCTGCCCTACGCCGAACTCCTGGACAGACTCATTGCCCTGGCCTGCGAACGTTTTGAGAAAAGGAATTCCCTGAGCTATTCCTATACCTGAAGCTCATTCCCTGCCGGGGCGCATCCTGCATTATTATGCATTGAAGCTCTATAATTATCTATGGCATTATGATTTAGTGTTTCGCCTCTAGCCATCTTCCGGAGAGGGGTGTACACTGATCCCATGCATGATGGCTTAAAAGGAGGTTCTTTCATGAAATCCCAGGACTACATCGCCCTGGATGCATCCTTCGGTGCCCACAATTATCATCCTCTTCCTGTCGTAATCGCTGAAGCCAAGGGCTGCAGGGTGACAGACCCTGAAGGCAAAACCTATTTCGATTTTCTCTCGGCATATTCGGCAGTGAACCAGGGTCACCTGCACCCGCGCATTATCGGGGCGGTGAAAGAGCAGCTTGAAAGAGTCACCCTCACATCGCGCGCTTTTCATAACGACAAGATGGGTTTGTTTCTCAAGAAACTCTGTGAATATACGGGATTCGAAGCGGCCTTGCCCATGAATACGGGAGCGGAGGCTGTCGAAACAGCTCTGAAGGCTGCGCGCCGCTGGGGCACGGAGAAGCGGGGAGTTTCCAATGGCAAACAGACAATCATCTGCGCCGAAGGGAATTTCCATGGGCGTACACTGGCAGCCATATCGATGTCCAACGACCCCGATTCATTGGTGGGATATGGCCCCTATGTGCCAGGCTTCGTGAAAGTGCCCTACGGCGACGCCGCCGCCGTCGAGGCTGCTATCGGCGCAGACACGGTTGCCGTCATCGTGGAGCCGATCCAGGGCGAAGCCGGCGTCGTGGTCCCTCCCGAAGGCTATCTGGCGAACCTGAGAAAGATCTGCAGCAGGCATAACATTCTTCTGATTCTTGACGAGATCCAGACAGGCTTCTGCCGCACTGGCAAACGCTTTGCCTGGCAGTATGAGGATGCGCGCCCCGATATCATGTGTCTCGGCAAGGCTCTGGGCGGGGGCATCATGCCCATCTCCGCCATAGTGGCCGATAAAAGGGTTATGGACGTGTTCACGCCCGGGACCCATGGCTCCACCTTTGGAGGAAACCCCCTCGCCAGCGCGGTGGGCATCGCGGCCATCGAGGTGCTGGAGGACGAGAAACTGGAGAATAACGCCGAGCGCCTCGGAGAGCTGTTCCGAAGGGAAGTGGCGGCCATCCCCTGCTCAAAGGTGAGGCTGGTGCGCGGCAAGGGTCTTCTCAACGCCATCGTTTTCGAGGAAGGATTCCAGGCCTGGGATGTCTGCCTCGCGCTGAGGGACGAAGGGCTCCTGGCCAAACAGACCCACGGCAACATAATCCGTTTTGCCCCGCCCCTTGTCATAACCGAGGCTGAACTGCGCGAAGCCTTGGGAATTATAGGCAGGGTGCTGAGAAGGCTCTGAACCAGGCGAAAACTCAGATTCAGGCGCTGGCCGTCTTTTCTTCCTTCAGCCCGATCGAAAAGACGGCTCCTTTCCCCTCGCTGCCCTCATAGGCCAGGCTTCCCCCGAAGGATTCGACGAGTCGCCGGGCGAGAGCCAGGCCTATGCCGCTGCCCTTTTCTTTCGTGGTGAAAAAAGGATCAAAGATACGTTTCAGGATTTCGGCGGGAACGCCCCTGCCTGAATCGACGACGGCTATGATCCAGGATCCCTCCCGCCTGAAAAGCCTTATCGCAATCCGGCGCTCTCCGGCGGGAAGGGCTTCCACAGCCTCGATGGCGTTCCGGATGAGATTGTCCAGGGCTATGCCGAGTTTTTCGGCATCGGCGCTGACAATGGCCCTCTCGCTGATGGCGAAATCCTGGTCGAGGTCAATCCCCGAATCTCCAAGATCCTTGTAGCGGTTGCAGAAGGACGCGAGAAAAGACTGCAGATCGACAGGATCGTGGCGGGCCGGACCGGGCTTCAGGAATTCGCGTATTCTGTCCGCAAGACCAGAAAGCCGCATTATTTCACCTTCGATGATGTCGGCGGATTCCGCCATCTGGGAGGATCTCCGCGCCGCGATGCTCCCCGTGCCGTCTTCCACGCCCTCCGCGGCAGGCGGCGCGGCACGCCTGATCCTGGCCGTCTGGATGCGCATTATGCCGAGGGGGTTCTTGATCTCGTGCACGAGAGTGCGCGCGGCCTCGCCGAGCTGGACAAGCTCCCGCGTTTCGGTTTCCCTTGTCCTGAGATCCTCGTTGTGCCTGAAAACAAATACCAGAAGTATATAGAGGCCAAGAAGAGCCACTGATATCAAGGCGGCCACGAGGAAAAACTGCAGCCTTTCCCTGTCCATTCGGTCGGTGGCGTATTCCATCCAGATAAAATAGGTTCCACCGAGAGCCAGAGCTTCTGCCGATGGCAAAGTATTGGGCGTCTGGACCGAGGGCTGGCCTTGCCGGCCCTTTCCCGGGCCCATTCCCTGGCCCATGCCCTGCCCCAAGACCCCTCCACCCGAATTCATCATCCTCGCCGGATTCTGCAAACCCGAATAGCGGATAAGCGTCAGCGATTTCTTGTTGTCGGCAAATGTCACGGATACGCTTCCGGGCAGACCGGTAGCCCTGCTCTGCTGGTTGCGCGCAAAAAGCAGATCCTGCATCGGAACGGCCTCGGGCGCCGAACCGTAGCGCTTGAAGGAACTGCCATCCAGCCTGTAGAAGCCGAAACCGATGATCCGCTTGTCACCGCTGGGGACAAATTCCATGTCTTTTCTGTATTCATCGACGACGGCGGAGGATGCGCGGAAGGCTTCATATTCGAGCAGAAGATCCCTTCGTTCCGTTTCCCGTATGGTGACGACCCAGAGGAGGCTGACGGCCACAAGGAGAACAAAGGCCGAGGAAAAGAGCAGTACGCGGGTCGATTTGTTCCTTACAGTCTTCATGGTTCTCGGCCGATGCTACCATGAAACAGGGTTGGCCGCCAGCCTTTCGCGTAAAACCTGTACCATGCGATCCTTGCCTTCCCGCCTGTCTTCTGCCCACCTGCGCTTGTGCCACAGGGCGGCATCGTGGTACAACAATCCTCTAAAGCCCATGAAACGAGCGATAAAAGTCCTGACGAGCATCGCCTTCATGCTCGCCTTTATATTTTTCGTCATATTCTACGCGAGGATGAGGCAGGATACCCTCAAGGCCCGACTTCCTGTCGCAGGCAGGGTTGTGGAACTGACATCGGTTCTCTCCGATTCCAAGATCCCCGGCGATATGAACCTGTCCTCTCAGCGCGCGAAGATACCTCCGGAATGGAATGAGACGTTTCTCGATGCCATCGACATGAACCTCGATGAGGATGAAGACCTGGAACAGGTGCTCATCGTAAAGCCATCAGCCACCGATTCAGGGAGACTTTCTATCGTCATCGCCGATTTCCAGCCGGCTACAGGGAGCCATGTCCGACTCTGGAAGGGCGAAACCCTCGCCGTCAAACCCAGCACGATCGTGGTTCAGCCGAAGGATCTCCTGGGCGACGGAAGCCTCGAACTCCTCTGCTTCGGCATAGACGAGGCCAACAGGCAGACGCTCACGGTCTTCAAACGCCTGCCTAAAGGCCAGGAAGCCTATGGCAGCGTATTCTCGGAATCCGGTATATCGATCAGCGTCAACGACCTCTCTGAAGCAGGCTCGGCCACGATAGAGGTCTTTGAAAAGACTCCGGACAGCCCTTCTCCCCTCGATCAGACGAAACTCGTCTATTCCTGGGGAAGGGGAAAATTCGAACGCAGCGGGGAATCCTTCATACCGGGCGCCAAAATAGAACAGGCCTTTATGGGCAGGATTCTGACAGGCCGCGCGGAGGACTTCGAGAGCTATCTGGATGGACTGTGGATCAAGGAAAGCGATACTTCAGGGCAGATGAGCTCCTTATCCTTCGATGCCGAAGGAAGAAAAATCAGTATTCACAGCGCGGACGAACAGCAGCAGTGGGATTGGGGCAGGTCCACTGCGGCATTCGCCGGCATTTATGCTCCTGTTTCGAACAGCGCAGTTCCCGAGATGCTTCGCCTTCTTGGCATCGACCTGGTGGGCATAGACAGGGTGAGAGTCAGGGCAACGGCCCAGCAGATCGTCAAGTTTGCCATGAGAGAAGACTGGAACGGGATCTACCGAAGAGCTGCCGCCGATTTCCCATTGCAGACCCAGGGAAAGATGCGGGCGCCGGCTGAAGACAGCGTATTCCAGGTGGAATTCGAGAGCGGTAAAAAGACCGTATCGTTGCGGCAGGAAGATTTCGACGGGTTTTACGCCGGGGCAGATGGCATCCATCTCGAACTCGCAGGGGGCATGTTCCGGTTCAGGCAGGCCGGCGGAACATCCCGGGGCCGATACTCCATCTTCCAGTTCGGGGATTTCACCATCCTGGACTTGAGCCTCATCGATGATGCATCGATTCCTTCGGGCCGCCTCAGCTATATTCTCAGGGTGAGGTCAGGCAAAAACCGCAAGGTCGGCAGCCTTGTCCTTACGCCGGCTCGAATAGGAGCCGACAGGGCGGAACCCCTCTACAAGCCTGATCTGCTGCTCACGTTTGCAGGATACTAGGGCAGAAGATATGATTCGTACCCCGCATCCTTGAGCTTCGCCTGCGTTTCCGACCAGTCAGCCATCGCGTCCACCAGCACAGCCCATCGAGGCTCCCCGTCACCGGTTTTCTGTTCGTCGGTTTTCACCTGAAACCCCAGTTTTATCAGCCTGGCTGCCAGGGCTGTGGCGTTTTCCTTGCGTGAGAACCATCCAACTTGCAGCGTCGCGGGGCCTTTATCGATATCAGGGGTCTGCGGTTTCGTCGCTCCGCCCGAAGCGGAAGGGGCCTCGGTTTTTTGAGGCATCGGCGGGGCATAGAGCCCCGAGAGCAGCCAGGATGCCGGTTTGGATATAACGTCCTTTCGCGTCAAGGCCTGTTCCAAGGATCCCGGATAGGCGGTCTGGAGCCGGGTTCCAATGCTCTGGGCATCAAAACCCTTGGTATTTACTGTGAAATCGGCAAAATCAGGCGAAGAAGCCAGAAGCCAGAGCAGAAAGAGCGTTTCCCGGCGAAGCCCTTCCTCGGCAGGGTCGGACGCGAGAGGCTGGAGAATGAGGAAGGCTTTCTCGCCTTCCCCTTCGAGGAGGAATAGCCAGGAGAGGAGGAGACTCCGCTGACCCCGATACGATTTTTCTCCCTGTGTTTCGGGCACCAGATCGAGCTGTTTCGTCGCTTCCAAGTAATTTCCCGCGGCCAGATGGCAGCGGATCGCCTTGAGGAGGAGGTCGGGATGGCTTGCAGTGCCCGGTTTGCCTGCGGCAACCGGACCTGTGGTAGAGCCTTGCGAGAAAAGGAGAGCGGCGTCGGCATAACGCCCGGCCATGAGGGCCAGGGATCCCGAAAAGAGGGCCAGTTCGGCTTTTTTCGAGGCTGAGGCTTTGGGAAGGAACTCTTTGCATAAAAGAATCGCATCGTGGAGTGGCAGGGCGAGGGCGTAGGTTTCAAGATAGATCGCAAAGGATTCGCCGCCCGCTACCTTGCTGACGGCCGTCCGGGCAGTGGCCAGCGTTGGATCGCCGGTGATTTTCGGAGCGGCCGGCGGCGATTTCGCAGCCTGAGCCATAAGGGGAGTAGTCAGGAGAATGAGGAGGAGAAATACCGCCGTTCTTCTATTCATCTACCTCTTCCGCCCTGAAGGTATTCCCGGAAATTCCCAGGAGCCTCACCTTCGTGAAGCGACCGATCCGCGAGGCATCGGCGCTGAAGACTACCATTTCGTCCCTCGCCGTCCTCCCCAGCATTTCCTGCGATGAGCGCCGCGAGCGATTTTCGACGAGAATCTCATCGACATGCCCCAGGCGCTCTTCCATAAGGGCTGAGCTGATCTCCTTCTGGACGGCGATAACCCTGGCCAACCGGGCTTTCTTCACTTTGTCGCTCAGCCTGCCTTCCAGTTTAACTGCAGGAGTACCTTCGCGCGGATTGAAATAGTACATGAAGGAGTAGGCAAAGCGTACCTTGCGCATGATTTCGAGGGTCTCCTCCAGGTCCTCCTCGGTTTCGCCAGGAAAGCCTGCCAGTATGTCGGTCGACAGGGAGAGGTCGGGGATGGCTGCTTTCATTTTTTCCACCAGGCCATAAAAATACTCTCGAGTATATTTTCGGTTCATCAGGCCCAGAACTCGATTGGAACCCGATTGGATGCAGAGATGGATATGCCGGCAGAAAATGGGTTCCTCGGCGATGACACGGATGAGGTCATCGGAAAGATCCTTCGGATGGCTTGTCAGGAAGCGGATCCATCCGATGCCGCGACCCTTCAGATGGGCCGCTATGCGACGCAGGAGAGCCGGAAAATCCAGAACTCCCTCCGGCCCTTCCCATCGGTAGGAATTGACATTTTGCCCGAGGAGGGTGATCTCGCGCACCCCGGCGGCTTCGAGGGCATCGAGTTCGGCGAGGATATCGGCCGGGTTGCGCGATATCTCCCTGCCGCGGACATAGGGTACGATACAGTAGGAGCAGAAGTTGTTGCAGCCATGCATGATGGGCACAAAGGCGCGGAAAGCGCCGGCTTCGTGATGGGTCTTGGAAAACACATAGGCCGGGGATTCATCGCTCAAGTCCCAGTGCGTGCCAGCCTGAATCTGATCCAGAACAAGTCCGAAGGACTGCTTCTGAAACGTGCCGAGGACATAATCGATCTCGGGCACCCGTTTTTTCATGGCATCGCGGTACTGTTCGGCCATGCATCCCACTACCATGATGGCGAACTTCTTTTCGCATTTTCTTTTTTCGGCGGCAAAAAGGGAAATACGCGCCCATGCCCTGTTCTCGGCGGTGAGGCGTACCGTGCAGGTATTGATGAGGGCGAGATCGCAGTCTCGAAGGGCCGAGGGTGTCCAGCCGCGCTCGGCGAGAATGGATTCGAGGGCCGCCGATTCGGCCTTGTTCATCTCGCAGCCGTAGGTTTCGAGGTGGTATGTCATCGTGACGGAAGGACCTTCAGCTCTTCTTCCGGATGCCGGCCAGGAAGCCGCCGATATTCACAAGGCCATAGAGGAGGAGGCCGACTCCCCCGAGGCTCAGGAGCGAACGGGCGAGCCCCGGCAAAAACATTGTCGTCAGCCCGGCTATGCCGGCCACCGAGAGGAGGCCGCCGGAAACCTTGTCCGTCTTCGTCTTTCCGAATAGCCCCACGGCACCGAGAGCGAGGAGGCCGGCCGAGAGCACCCAGCCAAGAACGGGTATGCCGAGGAGTGCGTTGATGCCGAGAAGTCCGATGCCGGCTCCCGCAGACATAATGCCTTTGGTGCCCTTTTCGGTCAGATCCTTTTTCTCGACTGGATAGTTATCGGACATTTACCGGCTCCTTTTCATGCTTTTTCGACAAATGCATAGGCTGAATGATTATGGATGCTCTCGAAGTTTTCGGCTTCGACGGAGAATCGGGAGAATTTGTCGAGGGCTTCCACCCGCAAATATACTTCGCGCACGAGATCCTCGACAAATCGGGGCCGATCGTACGACCGCTCGGTGATGTATTTTTCGTCTTCCCGCTTCAGCAATGTGTAGAGATCGCTTGAAGCCGAGTCCTCGACGATGGCGACAAGGTCTTCGATCCAGAAAAATGGACCCAAGGCTACCTTCAAGGTGACCAGTCCGCGCTGATTGTGTGCGCCTTGGTTCGAGATGGCCTTCGAGCAGGGACAGACGGTCTGTACAGGCACAGTGACGCCCACGATAAAGGAATGGCCTGCCTTTGATACTTTTCCCTCATAGGAGCAGTCGTAGCTCATGATCGAGTTCTGGCCCGAAACAGGGGCCTTTTTCTGGATAAAGTAGGGAAAATGGATATCGGAGTAGGCGGTTTCAGCTTCCAGTTCATGACGGATCTTTTGGAGCATGGCGATAAAGCTGGGCATCGAAAGGTCGGAGCGCGATTCCTCGAATACCTCGATGAAGCGACTCATATGGGTGCCCTTGAAGTCGTGGGGGAGGTCAGCATAGAGGTTGACGACGGCTGTCGTATGCTGGAACTGAGCCGCCTTGTCCCGCAGGGTTATGGGATAGCGGACGCTCTTCACCCCTACCTTCTGGATAGGGATGCGCCGCTCATCCTTCATGGATTGAACATCGACCATCGATTACCTTTCCCGGCTTTGTCGTGTCTGAAGCCCTGACCTTGCCGCGGCCTCGACCGTATTGGCAAGCAGCATGGTGATTGTCATCGGACCCACGCCGCCGGGCACAGGGGTGATCCATCCGGCCACCTGGGCCGCGGATTCGAAATCCACGTCGCCCTTGAGCCTGAAGCCCTTCGCTGCGGACGGATCCTCAACGCGGTTGACTCCCACATCGATCACGCAGGAGCCTGGCTTCACCATATCGCCCGATATCAGGCCGGCTTTTCCGGCACATGCTACAAGAATATCGGCATTCCTGCAATACGAAGCGAGATCCTTCGTTCCCGTATGGCAGAGGGTCACGGTGGCATTGATCGATTTGCGTGCAAGCAGGCTCATGAGGGGCTTGCCGACGAGGTTGGAGCGGCCGACGATGACGGCTCTGGCGCCATTGGTCGACACGCCGCTCCGTTGTATCAGCTCGATAATCCCGGCCGGCGTGCAGGGCAGATAGCAGGGCTCCTCCAGGATCATTCTGCCGATATTGATGGGGGTGAATCCATCCACGTCCTTGTCGGGCGAAATCGCCGCGATGACGGCTTTTTCGTCGATGTGCCGGGGAAGGGGAAGCTGAACGAGAATGCCGTGCACCCTGTCGTCGGCGTTGCATGCCCGCACGAGGGCAAGCAGCTCGTCCTGGCTTGTCGATGCCGGCAGATGGTGGGCGAAGCTTGTCATTCCTGCCTCGGCCAGGGCTTTTTCCTTGCCGGTCACATAGGAAACCGAGGCGGGATCCTCGCCTACGAGGATGACGGCGAGGCCTGGTGTCAGCCCTTTTCCGGCGAGATTGGCTACCTTTTTCTTCAATTCGGCGCGTATGTCCTGTGCGGTTTTCTTTCCATCGATGATGATTGCGGGCATGGATTCCTCCTAAGAGCTGAGCTGGGAAAAGCGGTCGAAAAAAGCCCTGTATTTCAATGCTGCCGCCTCTGCATCCTCGGGCTTCACAATGAGGCTGAAAGCGAAGTAGGCCTCTTTTTCCATATCGAAGAAGAAACCTGGATGTACATAGAGCCCTTCCTCGCGCAGAAGCCCAAGGGCGAGCGCTTCCTCGGACGCAAAGCGAGGGCTTTGGACGAGGGCTGTCCAGCCGCCTTCGCAGGTCAGTATTCTGTGCGGAGAGCCTTCCTGCTCGAGGATCCTGCGATAGATGCCCAGATTGGTCAGCATCCGGCTCTTGACCCTCGAGTTCATTTCCTCCTCCCCTTCGAGAAGCCTTCCCACGCCGTTCATGATAGGTGTTCCCGCCGACAGGAATGCATCGGCGATGAGCTCAAGGGCGGCGATGGCGAGAAGAACCTCGTTTTCGGGTCCGGAGACGGCGATCCAGCCCAGCTTCATCTGGGGCAGGCAAAGCCTTTTCGAGAGTCCGTCGAGGATAAAACTGAGGACGGGCTGAGGATTGGCGGCCGTATCCTCGGCGGTATGCTTGGCCGTATTTTCGGAGCTACCCTCGGCGAGAAGCGACACCCTCCCCTCCCGCGCCTCGAGTTCATAGCCATAAAACACCTCATCGGCGATGATGGCCAGCGAATGCTTCCGGCACAGTGCGCGAATCTCCTCCAGCTCGCTCGCCTTGATATAGGAGCCCGTCGGATTGTTCGGATTGATGAGGACGACAGCCTTGATCCTGGTTCCCTCCGGATCATCCAGGATTCGTTCCATGGACGACAGGTCGATGGACCAGCCGGCCGGATGATCGTATTCGAGCCTGTAACCCAAGACCCGCACCGATTCCAGCGAGGCCAGGTGGTCAAAGAGAGGGTATCCCGGCTTGGGTACGAGGATGGCATCGCCCGGATCGCAGAGAAGCTTGAAGAGATAGGAATATGCCTCGGAGGTCGAGGCGCAGAGGAGGAGTCGATCAGGATCGACCTGCTTGCCGGAACGCTGGAGGTGAGAAGCTATGGCGGAACGGGCTGTTTCAAGGCCCTTGGGATCAGGGGAATAGAGGGAATTCTCCTTCGCAGTCAAAGCGATCGACAGGACCTCGGAGGAATGTTCGAGGCCGGTTTTTGTCGGATTGGACTGGGACAGATCGAAAACAGCCCGACCCATCTTCATGCGCTCGCTTTTTTCCAGATCGAGTACATTTCTGGCGGCTGAAAATTCGATTCGTCGTGAGAATTCCATTTCATCGTAGTATAATGAGTCGTCGGCCCAAAGGACAAGGCTTGCCAGTCCGGATCAGCTTGACAGAGATTTATATATTAGATATTCTATATATAAGGAGACTGCAGAATGAAACTGGTTATTGTTGGAGGAGTCGCCGCCGGGGCCACCGCCGCCGCGAGAGCGCGAAGGCTCGACGAGACGGCCGAGATTAGGGTTATAGAAAAAGGTCCTTACGTCTCCTTCGCCAACTGCGGCCTGCCCTATAGGCTCTCGGGCGACATCAGCAGGCGCAGCGCCCTCATACTGCAGACAGCCGAAGGCTTTTTTTCCCGCTATAGGGTCGATGTTGCGCTGAACAGCGAAGCCGTCGGCATCGACAGGAAGGCTAAAACCATCCTCGTCCGCGGTCCCGAAGGCGAAAAGCAGATCGCTTATGACAAGCTCATATTGGCCCAGGGCGGCACACCCTTTGTCCCACCCGTAGAGGGCGTCGACTCCCCCAACGTATTCCGGCTCTGGACGATTCCCGACATGGATGCCATCAATGCCTATATAGCCGAGAAGGACGTTAAATCGGCGGTCGTCGTGGGGGGAGGCTTTATCGGCCTGGAGACGGCCGAAGCCTTTATCAAGCGAGGCCTTTCGACCTCGATCGTCGAGCTCACCGACCAGCTGATGCCGCCGGCCGATCCCGAATTCGGCGCCCTCATCGCGGGAGCCTTCACCAAGGCCGGCGCTTCCGTGTACACGCAAAAATCCCTCGCGGAAATCGACTATGCCAATCGCAGGGTTAGATTGAGCGATGGAACTTTCCTCCCTGCCGACATCGTCCTCATGTCGGCAGGCGTCCGCCCCAACCTCGGCCTGGCCAAGACCGCCGGACTCGAGATTGGCGCCTCGGGCGGCCTTCTTGTCGACGAATTCCTCACGACGAGCGATCCTGATATCCTGGCTGCAGGCGACATGGTCGAACTTTTACGCAGAGTGGACGGAGCCAAGGTGCGCATTCCACTCGCGGGACCCGCCAACAGGCAGGGCAGAATCGCCGCCACCAACGCGCTCGGTGGAGCCATGAAATACCCCGGCGCTCTCGGCAGCTCGGTATTCAAGGCTGTGGACTATACCTTCGCGCAGACAGGCCTCTCCGAAAAAGCCGCGGCGGCGGCGGGCATCAAGGCTCGCGCTGTCCATGTCCACAGGGCTCACCACGCCTCGTATTACCCCGGTTACAAAAATCTGTCGCTGAAACTCATCTACACGGAGGAAGGAGCCCTGCTCGGCGCCGAGGCCTTCGGCGAAGAGGGAGTGGAAAAGCGCATCGACGTGCTCGCCACAGCCCTCGCCGCCAGGATGAGGCTCTCCGATCTCGCCGACCTCGACCTGACCTACGCCCCGCCCTACTCCAGCGCGAACGATCCCCTCCAGATGGCGGCCTTCGCCGCCCAGAACGATCTTTCAGGCTACTCACGCTTCATGCCGCCAGTGGAGGCTGCCAAGCTCGCAGCCTCAAAGCCTGCATCGGCACTGTTCCTGGACGTGAGAACCTTCGGCGAGTATCTGAAGGGCTATATCGCCGGATCCCTCCACATGCCTCTTGACGAGATCCGCGACAGGCTTGAGGAAATTCCTCGCGATAAAAGCATCGTCATCATCTCGAGCGCCGGATTTGAAGGCCACCTGGCATCGAGAATACTGCAGCAGCATGGTTTCCAGGACCTGGCCTATGTAACGGGCGGAATGACAAGCATGAGGCTCTTCGGCGGATTCGAAGAACTTCAGGGGGAATAGCAAGCTGCGCCGCGGCTCAAAGCCAGAGGCGTCGAATATTTTGAATTTTTCAAGGGAGACAACTATGGGTTTTTTCGGCAGCGGCAACAGTGTGGAGCAGAAGATCAAGGCAGGTGCGGTAGTCGTGGACGTTCGCAGCGTCGACGAGTATCAGGATGAGCACTTCCCCAAATCCTTGAATATACCCGTCAACGAGCTTTCGGGCCGGGCAGGCGAAATAGGCCCCAAGGACAAGCCTGTCGTCCTATACTGCGCCTCAGGTTCCCGGAGCGCCATGGGCGCCCGCATCCTGAAGTCGCTCGGCTTCACCGATGTGGTGAATGCCGGCGGCCTCTACGATATGCCTGGCTTCTGACTTACTTGCCGACCTTAATCTCCTGCCAGGCGGCATTGTATTTTTCGAGATCTGGCCCAACATCCTTCTTGAGCTCGCAGGGCTCCAGCGACTCCGCGGTATAATAGGATTCACCCTTCTTGAGAGCCCTTGCCGGGGTGTTGGCCGTGGCGGGGAAGCCAAAGGCGTCGCAGAACTCGGCATAGACTTCAGGCCTGTGGATGAAGTCGATGAATTTCATCGCCATATCCTTGTTCTTCGAGTTCTTCAGAATCACCATCGAATCGATGTAGCTGGGTCCGCCTTCCTTCGGTATGAAGAAATCGATCTCGCCCCAGCGGCTTTTGTCCAATTCGGCATAGATGGATTCGGCGTAGCCCTGGGCTACCCACACTTCGCCCGCCGCGAAATTCTTGGCGAAGGCCTCGGCGTCGAATTTCAGGAGGTTGGGCTTCCAAACATCATTAACCAGAGCCTTCGCCTTTCCTATCTCCTCATCGCTCGTGGTATTCACGGAGTATCCGAGGAATTTGAGGGCGTCGCCCAGCACTTCCCTCATGTCGTCGAGCATTATCATCTTGCCCGCCAGATCGGTTCTGGCGAAAATCGCCCAGGACTTGTCGTACTGGGGCACTTTCAGCTTGTTGACGGCCACTCCCGCCGCGCCCATGTAATAGGGAATCGAGTAGAGGTTGCCGGGGTCGAAGTCGCTCTTCGCGAGCACCTCAGGGGCTATATTGCCGTAATTCTTGAGGGCGGCATGGTCGATCTTCTGCAGCATATCCTCATGGATCATGATCGAGACATAGTCCCCCGAAGGGAAGCAGATATCGTAGTTCGCCCCGCCCGCCTTCAGTTTTGCGAACATCTCCTCGTTCGACGCGAAGGAGTCATAGACCACATCGACACCGTATTCTTTTTCGAATTTCTCGATCACGGAGTCGGGCGTGTAATACGTCCAGTTAAATATGTATAATTTTTTAGACGTTTTTGCGCCAGCGGAACAGCCGCCAAACATAAAAATGATAGAGAGCAGAAGCAGCGCCGCGAAATCGAGCTTCATGGCGCGGAGGATGTTTTTCATGAAAACCCTCCTTAGGTGGGATAGAGCCGGACACAAGCCCGGCGACAGTCAAAAACCAGCACTACGCATTCCCCTGGACCCAGGCTATCGGCCTGGCGACTAGCGGGCGGCGAACACCTTCAGGAAATTTCTCAATGGGTACACGAGAAGGACGGTACCCGCGATCATGACGGCCGAGAGGGCATTGACGACGGGAGAGACGCCGAATCGGATCATGGAGTAGATGTAGAGAGGAAGCGTCGTCGCTCCAGGTCCGGACACGAAAAAGGTGATGACAAAATCCTCAAGCGACAGGGTTACAGCGGTGAGAAAAGCCGAAGCGATGCCCGGCAGGGCCATGGGGATAACCACCTTGAGAAGAGTCTGAATTTCGGAGGCTCCCAGATCCCGTGCCGCTTCGATGACAGAAGGATCCGACTCCTCAAGGCGCGCCGAGACGAGGAGGTACACGAAGGGAATGTTGAAGGTTGTATGGGCGATCCACACCGTCACCATTCCCAGTTTCAAACCGACGCCGGCGAAGAAAACGAGAAGGGATACGCCGACGACAATCTCCGGCAGGATCATCGGTATGAAGCTCATCGTGGAAACGTAGGACTTGAACCTGAAAGAGTAGCGGGCAGTGCCTACGGCGGCCAGGGTGCCCAGTACGGTGGCCATTCCCGCACTGGTAAAGGCCACAAGGATTGAATTCTGGAAGGCCTTCCACAGATCGGGAGACCCCATGAACAGCTTCTGATACCACACGAAGGAAAAGCCCGTCAATTCCCCCGAACGCGATTCGTTGAAGGAGAAGATGAGGAGGACGAGAAGAGGCGCAAAGAGGAATGCGATAACAAGCCAGTAAATGATGCTCGAACCCTTGGCTTTTTTGGGCAGGAGCTTTACGGCAGCCTTTGCGCCCTTCCTCACGATGCGGCGCGCATGAAAGAGCGCCGCTATCCTCATGGGCTTCAGGCCGTGGATGCGCGAAGCCATCAGCGGCCTCCCGGCGAAGCGGCTGCAGGGGATGGGGCCGCCAGCGGATCGAGATCCTTCTCGGTTTTGTGCGCCTTGGGTTTTTTGAGAGCGAAGAAAAACACCGATACAGCCGTCAGAAGGGTAACCGACATGGAGATGGCTGAGGCCAGGGGCCAGTTGCGCGTTTTCGTAAGCTGGTCGGCGATGACGTTTCCGAGCATGTAGGAATCTTTCCCGCCGATGAGGAGGGGCACCGCGTAGGCGCCGAATATCGGTATGAAGGTGAAGAGAACGGCGGTGACAAGGCCCCCCTTGATATTGGGCAGCATGACTTTTATGTATGACTGCATGCGGGAGGCGCCAAGATCCCTGGCCGCCTCGAGCAGGGTGAAATCGAATTTGTCGATGGTTGAGAAAAGGGGCAGAATCGCGTAGGGCAGGTACATGTAGACGAGGACGAGAACAACGGCGCCCTGGTTGTAAAGGAACTGAACTCCCTCCGGCCTGAAGCCGAGAAAGCGCAAGGCCTGGTTTATAAACCCTTCATTTCCCAGAATGGCAATCCACGCATAGCATCGGACAAGAAAGTTCGTCCAGAAGGGGACGATGACGAGGAAAAGCCTCAGCGCCTGGTTTTTTGACCGAGCAATGCTGTAGCCACAGGGCAGGGCGATGAGAATCGTGATAACCGTGGCGACAAAAGACATCCAGAGCGTTCGCAGGGTCACCTTAATGAGTGTCGGATTGACGATGTCGGCGTATGCCTGAAGGCTGAACTGGAGTTCGACACCCCCATAGAGGCCCTTCTTGAGAAAAGAATAGGCAATGATGATGAGGAGGGGAGTCGCGAAAAACACCGTAAGCCAGATGGACTGCGGGGCGGCATAGGCCAGGCCGTAATTGCGCTTCATTGCGCGTTCTTCTCCACGATGACCATGTCGCGTGCGCTGAACGAAAGGTAGACCTCATCCTTCCAGGCAATATCGGGTATGCCCTCGGACCAGTTCGCGTGCTGGCGGAAGATCGTGATTTTCGAGCCTGCATCGGTGCGCACGACATATTTCGTCTGGAATCCCGAGTAGACAGGCTCCTCGACAACCCCATGTTCCACGTTCAGATCCTTGCCCACGGGCTTGTCGTCGGAAATCCTGATTTTTTCTGGGCGAATCGTCACGATGATCCTGTCGCCCACTTCCACGGGCGTTTCGTCGTCGACGAGGAGGGGTTCGAAGTTTTCGGCCTCCACGACATTGAGGGTTCCTGTCCGTGAAAGAACCACACCGGTGAAGACATTGGCTTCGCCGATAAACCGGGCGACAAATTCGGTAGCAGGATTCTCGTAGATCTGCTGGGGAGACCCAACCTGGAGCAGTTTCCCGGCGTTCATGACGGCTATCCTGTCGGACACCGAGAGGGCTTCCTGCTGGTCGTGAGTGACATAGATGAAGGTGATGCCAACCTTGTCGTGGATCGCGTCCAGTTCCATGAGCATGTGCTGTCTGAGTTTGGCATCGAGAGCCGAGAGAGGCTCGTCGAGAAGAAGCACGGAGGGCTCGTTGATGAGAGCCCGGGCGATGGCGACGCGCTGCTTCTGTCCGCCCGACAGCTGGCTCGGCTTTTTCCTTGCATGGCCTTCGAGCTGAACGAGGGAGAGATACTTCATAACCAGCTCATCTATCAGCCGCTTGGGAGTCTTTTTGATGCGCAGGGGAAAGGCGACATTCTCGAAGACGGAAAGGTGGGGAAAAAGGGCATAGCTCTGGAAAACCGTATTGCAGCGCCGCTTGTCGGGAGGGAGCCCCGAAACGTCGGCGCCATCGATGCTGATGATGCCTGAATCAGGATCCTCAAAGCCGGCTATGGCCCGCAGCAGGGTTGTCTTGCCGCAGCCCGAAGGGCCGAGAAGCGAGAAGAATTCACCTTTATGGATATCCAGGCTGACGTCTTTCAGCGCGCTGAAAGTGCCAAAAGACTTGGATACGTTCGAAACGGCAACATCCGATCCTTTCACCGCTCCACGTCTCCTTCATTTCATAAATCGTATGTTCAAAGCAAGGTATAGTGTCAGAGCAGATCAAGGTCAATATCCAATCGTCGCAATACCGAAAACTTTTCAGGCCCCTTCCAGGCTTTTTTCAAGGAGGCTGAAGGTACGCGAGAGGAGAGCCTCGGAACTCCTTCTCAAGGCTGCCGATTCCTCTGCAAGCCCTGCCGAGAAAGCCTTGTCGGTGACGGAGTTCAGATTGATCTTCACATTGAGGAGAGCACCCTCCAGGCCGGCCATGGCCATGAGGGCTCCCACAGCCCCATCGGTGACCGAATTCCTGTTGCCCTTTTCGACGGCGACAAGACAGTGTTCCATCACCTTGAGGCAGGATCGGGCTGTAGCCATCGGAACGAGCGCGGCAAGCCTGTTGGCCTCTTCCATGCGCGTGGCGCGCAGTGTTTTCTGTTCCTCGGTAGCCTTGGGAAGGCGCGCCGCCTCGAGGACGGCATCAAAGGCTTCGGTGTCTCTGTCGACAATGCCAAGAAGCTCGGCCTTGGTGCTCTGAGCCTGCGACGCCATGGAGGCCAGTTCCGCCGCATCCTCCTCGTAGCCTTTTTTCCCGACGCTCAGATTGCCCACCATAGCCGCAAGGGCTGAACCCAGGGAACCGGCAAGGGCTGCCACAGAACCGCCCCCGGGAGCGGGCGAATCGGAGGAAACCTCGTCGACAAAATCGGTGACTGCGAGGGAGACAAGTCTGCCTTTTCCCGCATAGGCCCATTCCACGATCTTGCGTTCCGGATCGAAGCTGCCCACGGATTTCAGGCCGAGGGACTGGATCGCGATCTCAACAAGCTCCCTGTCCGAAAGTCCGGGGCTTTTCCCCATCTTCCCGAGGAAGTGCCGACCGCAGTCAAGCATCGCTTTCAGCGGAACAAGCCCCACGAGCTCCGAGCCGGTGACGATTAGTCCCCGGTTATCAGCCTCTTCTCGTATGATTTCGTATACTTCATAAAGCGGAGTAGTCGTATAGTCGAGGAGGTTGAGCGAAACCTGGGCACAGCGGTACTGCTCTATGTACCATCCGATGGCGCGCACTGCCTTGAGCCTGCCCGCGATGCGCGCTGGATTGCCCTGCGCATCCAGAGCAGTGCTTCCGTCGGGGTTCTTCGCCAGCCTTCCCCCTTCCCTCACCGTGAGGGCAATGTCATTTGCCAGCTTCCTGTCGCGCGTGTTGAGGTTGACGTTGTAAGCGATGAGGAACTCGCGGGCTCCCGCCACCGTTGCGCCCCAGCGCGCGTCGAAGCGGGCAGGCCCGAAATCCGGAAGCCATTCGGGATCGCGCAGCTTGTCCTCGAGGCCTTCGTATTCCCCCGATCGTATGTCGGCGAGGCTCAGGCGCGAAGGTTTCGTAGCAGCCTTTTCATACAGGTAGACGGGGATGCCGAGCTCCTCGGCAAGGCGGCGGCCGAATTCGGCTGCCAGGGCAGCGCACTCCTCGAGGCTTATGCCGGACACGGGCACAAAGGGGCAGACGTCCAGAGCGCCCAGGCGGGGATGGGCGCCTTTATGGCTTTGCATGTCGATGATGCCGCGGGCTTCTCGGGCTGAGGCTAGGGCAGCCTCAACGACAGCCTTGGGTGAACCGACAAAGGTATAGACCGTGCGGTTCGTGTCGGCGCCCGGGTCGATATCGAGAAGCTTGACGCCCTGGATCGACCGTATGGCCTCGGCGATGAGGTCTATTTTCCTGCGATCACGGCCTTCGGAGAAATTGGGCACACATTCGACGACAGCGTTTTCCGTCATGGAAACTCCCCTCTGTTCATAGTGTAGGGCGCACCTGCGCTCAAGAACCATGTCCATTATCCATGATTTCCGCGGTAATGGCCATAGAAAAGGGGCTGTCTACTTCCACGCGATCAGGTTTTAAAATTCCGCCTGCTCAGAGCGGTTTCTTGTCGTCCTTGTCATGCCTGCGGCTTTTTGCCTCGGGAGAGCCGGGTTTGCGGCGTGCAAAACCTTCCTTGCGACCGATATAGCCTTCTTTCCGTCCGGCATACCCTTCACGCCGACCGGCAAGGCCCTCTTTGCGCTGTACAGGGAAGCCCTCGCGCCGTCCCGAGGCGAAGCCTTCCGGACGGCCCGAATTGGCCTGCCTGCGGGGGTCGGATCCGGAACCTCCGCGACCTTGAAAACCGCGATTTTCGCTTCCCTGTGCGTTCCTGGGTACGGCTCTTTTGACGGCGGGAAAACCCCCTGCCCTCCGCGCCTCATCGATGATCTTTTCGGCCGACTTGAAAGGCACCGACACAAAGGAAAAGGCATCATAGATTTCCACGCTGCCTATCATTCCGTCAGACAGATTGGAGAGCTTCTTGATCATGTTTACGAGTGAGCGGGGCGTGAGGTGATCCAGCTTGCCCGCTGCGACGAAAAGCCTGCTCGTGCCCGCCTCGTCGACCGAAACTTCGGTGATGTCCTTGTATCTGCCGGGATCCAGCTGATCAGAGAATCCTTCGGCCAGCGCGGCGGCGAGCGCCTCCTCCGGTTCGAGGGACTCAAGGATGCTTTTAGCCAGCCCGCGCCAGATCTCGCTGTTGGACGATTCCTCGGTGAAGGTCAGGGCTCGAGCCGCCACTTTCGTGGCCAGCCTTTCCTTCTTGGTCGTCAGAATGCTGGCGACAGCCGGTACGCTGGTTTTCTTGAGCTGTTTCCCCGACAGTTTCTTGATGCGGAAGAGCATCCGGTACTCTTCGGGGGTGACGAAGGTGATCGCCGTGCCCGAATTGCCTGCCCTCCCCGTTCTGCCCACCCTGTGCAGGTAGGAATCGGGATCATGGGGAAGTGACCAGTTGATGACATGGGTGAGCTTTTCGATATCGAGCCCGCGGGCGGCGACGTCGGTGGCGACGAGGATGGACAGCCTCTTGTCCCTGAATTTTCCCAAAACCCTCTCTCGGGCATCCTGGCTGAGGTCGCCGTGGAGGCCCTCGGCGTCGTAGCCGCGCTCGGCCAGGTTGCCGGCCAGCTTGTCGGCCTCCACCTTCGTCGCGACGAAGACGATGCCGAAAAAGTCCTCCGTGCTGTCCACGATGCGGCAGAGGGCTTCAAGCCTGTCCCTCGAATGGACTTCGATCCAAAGCTGCTCTGCCAGCTGGGTGGTGAGGGTATCGGTCTCGTCCTCGAGTATTTCGATCTCGCCCGTCCTTTCCTTTATGATGTCGAGGACGGCAGGCGCCAAGGTAGCCGAGAAGAGGAGCATTCTCACGTCGGTGTTCATGGTTTCCATGACGGCGCGTATATCGTCGATGAAACCCATGTCGAGCATCTCGTCGGCTTCGTCGAGGATGAAGAACTTGAGCTGGGAAACGTCGAGGCTGCCCCGACCTATATGGTCGAGCACCCGCCCGGGCGTGCCCACGACGATATCGACGCCCTGGGAGAGCCTGCGCAGCTGCTCGCCGATGGAGGCACCGCCATACACGCAGGCCAGCCTCGGCTTGGCTCCATGCTTCAGCGAGGATATTTCCTCGGTCACCTGAAGTGCCAATTCTCGAGTAGGCACAAGTATGAGGGCGAGGACAGGGGTTTTCCCGACGGGGCCCTCGGTGCCGATGGTTTCAATGAGGGGAATTCCAAAGGCCGCCGTCTTGCCGGTGCCCGTGCGCGCGCGCGCCGCTATGGCCGGTCCTGGCACTAAAAGTCTGGGAATTGCGAGAGCCTGGATTGGCGTTGGTTCTTCAAACCCTTTTTTTGCCAGGGTTTCGAGCATTGAGGGCGACAGCCCAAGTGATTCAAATGTCATTGTATGGAAGTATATGCGAGATATGCTGACCTATTCTAGTACCTGTAAAAAATTACGCCAGAATCATGCTCGCTTGCACCGCGCGGGCATGACCGATACTATGCACTATGATTTCCGACTTGCTCGGCGCGGCCGACTGGACGAATCCGCCCTTCGAGATGGAGTTTTCTGAACCATATTCTGCCTTGCTTCCGTCAATTTCCGGCACGATAGCTGCCTTGAACAGGATTGATCTCAACGCTGATCCCGGCCGTTGGCAGGAGGCGCTCGATCATGCCATGTCCCTCTATGTCAGGGCGCCTGGCATTGTCAATGTCCTGCTCAACTACAAGATCTGCGTCGAACACGACCTCCCCCTCCATCCCACCGTTTATTATGAACTCAAGGAAGCGAGAAAATACAGGATCGAACATGACCTTACGGCTATCGACGAGGCGAACAGGCTTTACCGGGAGTCTATAGAGCTGGGGCGAGCTGCTCTCAGGCTCGATCCATCCTTCAGCGAACAATCCGCCTTATTCCTCGCGAAACTCCCCGCCGAACTGAGGGCTTTCATATACACAGGAATACGCGACACCTATACATGGAGGGGCTCCAACCCCGAGCTTCTCCAGCGTCTCGCCACACAAGTGAAGGAGGAATTCAACCCCGACATCATCGTGGCGGCAGCCCATGGATCCATCATGCCAGCCCTCCTTTTCTCGGAACTCCTTTCTCTTCCGCTCTATTTCATCCGCTTCTCCATGTTCAAGCGCAACGACGAGGAGCCGATAATAACCTTCTCCGACCAGGCCTGGCTCTTCGGCTTCAAGGACAGGAAAGCCCTCCTCTATGACGAAGATGTCGCTGGCGGCAGAACCCTCTCGCTTTTCTCCGAAAAGATGGGCTCCCTATTCGCCCAAACCCGAACGGCATGCTCTATCCGTCACGCGGGGGCGACAATACGGCCGGATTTCTGCGCGCGGGTATGGTGGGACTAGCACAGCTTTACGCTTGACTTTTATCGATTCATCGATATTATGAAATTCTAATGGAGTGTGTATGGCCAATAGACAAAAGGTTTCCTACGGGCCTTCGATAAGGCGCCTTCCTTCATATCTTCACATCATCCGCAATGCCCAGAGCAACGGAGACCAGTACATTTCGGGAACAGTCATAGCCACCGAACTCAACCTCGAACCTATACAGGTGAGAAAAGACCTGGCCATCACCGGCATAATCGGCAAGCCCAAGAAGGGCTATCCTGTGAACGATCTCGTCGCGGCCATCGAGCGCTATCTCGGCTGGAACGTCGAGCACAAGGCCATCGTCGTGGGGGCTGGCAACCTGGGCTCAGCCCTGTCGGGGTACCAGGAATTCAAGAATCATGGGTTGAATATCATCGCCGCCTTTGACACCGATCCAGCCAAGGTTGGTCTCAGCGTCCATGGCGTGCCGATTTATCCCCTCGAGAAACTGGAAGAGATCGTACCCCAGCTCGGGACCGAGATCGCCATCCTGACAGTGCCCTCCCCCTTTGCCGCCAGCAGCTGCGACAGCATCGTCAAGGCCGGCATCAAATCCATCTGGAACTTTACGAACATCAAGCTCAAGGTGCCGGAAGGCATCATCGTCTGGCGGGAAGACCTCTCTTCGGGTTACGCCATGCTCGCCGTCATGATGAAAATGGCTCTGAAGAGCGAAACCGAAGAACGCTGAGCCATGTCTTTCCAGGTGGAGAAAGACGCCCGACAAGCCGAATACCTCGCCAACCGCCTCATAAAGAACGAAAAACAGCTGCGCAAGTGGGCACGAAAAGCCGATGTTCACGCCCTGCGGCTCTATGACCGTGATATTCCCGAAATTCCCCTGGCGATC
This sequence comes from uncultured Treponemataceae bacterium, assembly GCA_964468155.1. Classification (GTDB taxonomy): domain Bacteria; phylum Spirochaetota; class Spirochaetia; order Treponematales; family Rectinemataceae; genus CAYXUF01. The sequence continues at coordinate 12,810 of CAYXUF010000003.1, read as the reverse complement.
GAAAGGTATGGCGAAGGCGACGAAGCCGCCCTCGTGATAGCCCTCTACGAGCGCCCTTACGAAAAGGCTGAAGAGGAAGAAGCAGCCTGGCTGAACCTCATGGCCGGCCAGGCTGCGTCGAGCATGGGCATCGCCCCGGAAAGAACATTCCTGAAAACCCGAAAGCGGATGAAGGGTTTGAGCCAATACGGGCGCTCGAACGCAGGCAGGATCGAATCGACAGTGAGGGAGCAGGGACTCATCTTCCGCGTCAATTTTACCGAGTATCTCGACACAGGACTCTTTCTCGACCACAGGCCGACGAGAGCGGCGATCCGCTCGGCCGCCAGGGGTCTGCGCGTCCTCAACCTCTTCAGCTACACGGGCTCATTCTCTGTCTACGCCGCTGCAGGCGGCGCCTCCGAAGTCACCTCGGTCGATCTCTCCAACACCTATCTCGGCTGGTCGACAGAGAATTTCAGGCTCAACAGCCTCCCCGAGAACATCCACAGGACGGTCAAAGCCGATGCTCTGGCGTTTCTCGAACAATCGGAACGATCGGGCAGAGCCTGGGATATCATCATCGTCGACCCGCCCACCTTTTCCAATTCCACCATGATGAAGGCTGATTTTGACATCAACCGCGACTGGCCAGCCCTCCTCCGGAGCTGCGCGAGGCTGCTTGCCCCCGATGGATTCATTCTCTTTTCGACCAATTCCAGGCAGCTGCAATGGGACGATGGAGCATCAGGTCTTCCTGTCCTTGATGTAAGCGACCTCTCCATCCCTCCCGATTTCCGCAACAGGAAAATTCACCGCTGCTGGCTGCTGGGAAACCCGGGAAGAATGACCTTCGAAGCCGGCAGGCTTTCCGGATAATTTCACTTCATCCGATTTTCATTGCCTGATTTGCATGCTCTGGGTATAATCGCATCTGTCGATATTTCAAAAGGGGAATACAAAATGCGTACCACAAACAGGGGCGTCTACGCGCTGAAGGCTATCCTTGCCCTGGCGGCGGGCTCCAGCAGGGAAAATCCGCTCGCCCTTCACGTCATCGCCAGAAAGGAAAAAATTTCGGCTGAATTCCTTCAACAGATTTTTTTCAGGCTGCGCAAGGCTGGCATAGTTGCAGCCTGCCGGGGGCCGGGAGGAGGCTTCTACCTGCTGAAGGCTTCAGGCGAAATCAGCATTCTGGATGTCCTCGAGGCGGCTGGGGAATCGATGGAGATAGCTCCCTGCGGGCGCAGGAAGGCCGACGGCAAGCAGTTCTGCCAGGATTTCGAGGGCTGCAGCGCAGGCCAATTCTGGGTTTCCCTGGGAAAAGAGATACGGGGCTTCGCAGCCGCCCGAACCCTCGCCGACTATCTTTAGCCTGGGGCCGCGGGCAAGCGGCTTTCCGGCGATCCGGCTCTACTCCTCATCCACGAAACGCTCAAGTTCTTCCCTCAGCGTGGAATCGATGATTCCCAGCCGCTCGCAAGAGGCAAAAAGCTCCTTAACGTGGAGGAAAGCCCTGAGGCGGATTCCGGCTTTTTCCATATCCACCCGGCCCTGTTTTCCGCGCTCTATCAGCACGACAAGATCTTCGACGACGAGGCCTTCCTTCCTCAGTATCTCGATGGCCTCAAGTTTGCTCGCCCCTGTGGTTATGAGATCATCGAGGAGAAGAACCCTTTCGCCTGCCCTGTACTCCCCTTCGACCCTGTTGCCGGTGCCATGTTCCTTGACGGGCATGCGCGGCCAAATCATGGGAACACGGAGGGCAAGCCCTGCCGCCGTGGCAAGAGGAAGGGCGGCAGCCGGTATGCCGGCGAGCCGGTCGAAGGCGCAGGCCGCTGCCAGGCTTGCATAGGCCGTGCCTGCGGTGCAAAGCGCCTCGGGATCAGAGATCAGCTTTCGCAGGTCGATGTAGAAGGGGCTCTTTTTGCCGCTCTTGAGAACGAACTCGCCGAGCCTGAAACAGCCTGTATCGATGAGGTGCCGGACAAGCTTGTCCTTGAGGGCGTCGCCCGAGGACTTCCATCCGGCGACGGGAGGCATCGCCTCGCGCGATTCCTTCACCGCCTTGCGCATCGTGTCGCGCAGCGCGCGTGCCGCTTCGCCCGGATCGGCGGCTCCCGCTACGGAACGAGCCGCCACGACAAGGATGCCTGAACCGTCGGCACGGGCGCCAGCGCGCATGGCCTCATCGGCCTTGCCGCCCTGGGCTCCGATGCCTGGCGCCAGGAACCAGGCCTGGGGCGCGACGGCGCGGACCCTGGCCAATGCCTCGGGACTGTTCCCTGCCACCACGAGCCCCACCCTGTTCGACCATGAGGTGGTTTCCCTGGCGAGGTGGATATAGAGGCTTTCTCCGCAGAAATCAAGGTTCTGGAACACTCCAGCCCCGGGATTGCTCGTCTTGCACAGAACAAAGACGCCCTTGTCCTTCCAGGCCAGGAAGGGATCGACGGAATCCCTGCCCATGTAGGCGCTCAGGGTGACGGCGTCTGCAGCCCAAAGGCCAAACAAGGAGTCGGCGTAGGCCTTCGCCGTCGAATCGATGTCACCCCGCTTCGCGTCCAGGATGACAGGGATCGCTTTCGGAATGGCATCCAGAGTTTTCTTGAGCAGGCCGAGCCCGGCGGCTCCGAAGGCTTCGTAGAAGGCTACATTGGGTTTATAGCAGGCCGTGAAGGGATGTGTGGATTCAATGATACGGAGATTAGTCTTGAGCGCCTGGTCGAGGCAGGCTTCATCGCCCTTTTTCAGCCTCTCCTCAGCCTCGAAATAGGGATCAAGGCCGACGCAGAGACAGGTTCCTTTTGTTGTGGCGATCTCCTCAATCCTTTCAAAAAAATCCATTATTCTTCCCCTTGTCGCATGATCCTTTTCGCAGAATACCGTCTCCACCATCCGACAGCAAGGATCGTTCGGGTAATTTCCTCGATCTTGCTGCGCTTTTATCCAAAAAGCCTTGCCAAACAGTGCAATCGGTGAATTAGTAGTTTATAATGGTGGCAGGAAAGCAGGCGCACGCCGCTGCAGCTCACATCGCCTTTACCAAGGAGGCTTGACAACGATGAAGCGACTTCCCTTGATTCTCGTATTGATTGTTCTCGTCTTTCCGCTGACCGCTCAGGATTCAGGCGGTTCAGGCTCGGGTTTTTCAGCCGGTATCGGCCTGGGATCCGACCTTCTCCCCGATCCCGATGACTCCACGAAGCTCACGAGCTGGTCCAAGCTGGGGTTCCAGCCCGACATAGCCTTCGGCAAGTTCGGCATAGGGCTCGACCTCATGTTCAGATTTCAGCTCTATCCCGACAATTCATCCTCGCCGATAAGGATCTACAGCCCCGACTGGATACCCCAGGGCAGCCAGACCATCCTGGATGTCTACCTTCCCAAGATCATGTATGTCCGCTACGGGCTGAGGGGCGTCGATCCCTTCTATGTGAAGCTCGGCTCCATTTCCGACTTTACCCTGGGCAACGGACTTATCGTTTCGGACTACGCCAACACACGATTCCTGCCTGACCTGAGGATATTCGGCCTCCAGGTCGGCATCGACGGCTCCGTCCTCAAATTCCCCTATGCGGGCTTTGAAGCCCTGACAGGCAACCTGGCACGACTGGACGTGATTGGCGGCAGAGTCTACGTACGTCCCCTCGCCTTCCTCGGCAATTCCCTGCCGGCTCGCCTCCAGGCAGGCGTCACCCTGGCCATGGACACTGATCCCTTCCTCTACTCCACGGCAGGTACGGGCGATCCGACCTTTGTCGTCGGCGCCGACCTCACCCTCCCCGTCGTGACGGGCCAGGTCTTCTCCCTCACCGCCTTCGCCGAAGGCGCCCGCGAGATGAACGATTCCATAGGCGCCATAACGGGCGTGAGCGGCCGCCTCATAAGCATAATGCGCTACACGGCCCAGGTGCGCGCCCTGCAGAAGGGCTTCATACCCTCCTATTTCGACACCAATTACGATTTCTATAGAGCACAACGCTACAACTTCATCAACACCGCGCCCGCAGGCGACTTTCAGCTCGGATGGCTCGCCAGCCTCGGCTTCAGCCTCCTCGGCGACAAGGTGGTGTTCGGCGCACTCCTTGACGGCCCATTCTCAGACAAGCCCGCCACGAGTTCCGACAACAACGCCCTCTATCCCCACCTCAAGGGCAGCTTCCTCCTTAAGGAAGGCATGATTGGCGGCATCTCCCTCGAGGCCGCCTACGAAAAGTATTTCCTCGGCAGAACGGCTTCCTTCTTCGAGGATCTCATCGATCCCGAGGACGCGGCCATCGGCATGAAGGTGAACTACAAGACGGGCGCCACGGTGCTCACCCTCGATTACGCCTATCGTTGGGATCCGTCCATGAACGGCGGAGCAGGCGGTTTCGACGTCAGTTCATCCCTGAGCGCCTCGGTGCGTTTCTGACCAGGGACTGGAGGAAAAAATGAAAAGACTATTGATCATCGCCGCCCTGATGGCGGTTATCGTTCCCTCCTTCATCGCGGCCCAGGAAGGTCCCGGCGCTAAGGTTTTCGATTGGCTCCGCGACAACATGGGTATGGAGATGGGATCCGTCTCCATCGACGGCACCTCCTATTCGAAGGTGGTCCTCTCCCCCGATGTTAAGTTGGGCAAGATGAAGCTCGGCTTTTACCTGCCCATCATCTACACGAAGGATCTCTTCGATCCGACCTCCTGGTACGCCCCGGGCGGCAACAACGAGTGGAGCTTCGGCACCGAGTACTGGGGCAATGACGCCTGGCTCGCCATCAAGGATACAGCCGCCGACATCATCCTCAAGGTTAAGTACCTGGAATACGGCCAGCCTCTCGACGATCCCTTCTTCGTCAAGGTGGGAAACCTCAAGAATCTCACCATCGGTCATGGCCTCATCATGAGGAACTACCGCAACGACAGCGACTTCCCCAGCATCAGGCGCACCGGTCTCAACACGGGCGTCGATTTCGGCCGCTTCGGCTTCGAGGCCCTCGCCAACGACCTTCCCATCCCCGAAATCTTCGGCGCGAGGCTCTATATCCGCCCCATCAAGAGCTCCAAGCTCGCCTTCGGCCTCTCCGGAGTGGCCGATATAGCGGCAGCCAAGGACCTCGCCGATACAACGGGAACCACAGATTACAGCGCGGCCGCGGACAACTTCACTTTCATCGGCACTGGCATCGATCTCGACCTGCCGATAATCGCTAAAAATGCGATCCTCGGCATACGTGCCTTCGCCGACGCATCGGTGACCGTTCCTTACGTCAAATCCACGATTCTCGCCGCACAGCTTCCTTCAGCCACCCAGGATATCCAAAGCGGGCTGCAGACTGACATGATCTGGGACGGCGGACCGCGGAACTGGGGTGCCGCCACGGGCTTCATGGGCAACCTCCTTTTCCTCGACTGGAGGCTGGAATACAGGTACTTCACCGGCATCTTCAGGCCGGCCTTCTTCGACTCCACCTACGAGCGCAGCCGATCGGCCTATGTAACGAAGTACCTCGACTACCTCGATGGCGCGTCAACCGCCGATGCCCCCACCGTCATGGGCATCTACGGCGAAGCCGGCTTCTCCCTCTTCAAGGACAAGCTCATGCTCCAGGCAGGCTACATGTGGCCCTGGTCACCCGAGGACGGATTCAAGCTCAGTGCCGATGCCGACGACGAATTCCACGCGGGCCTGGGCATCAAGAAAGGCCTCATCCCTGTCGTCGATCTCGCCGGCGCCATATACTACGACAAGTGGGGCCTCGTGAATTCCATCGCCAGCGACAGCTTCGAATTCTTCGACGAGAAGACAGCCTTCGCGGGCGAGATCGAAATCCCCATCCCCGGCACGCCCAACCTCGCCATAGGCCTCATCTTCAAGGCTGTGGCCAAGCGCGACCCGACCACAGGCAATGTCGTCTACAAAACCCTCGGCGACCCCTCGAGCGGCGTCGTCATGACACCCTCCATCACCATGGAGACGAGGTTCAGGTTCTAGAATCCATATCCCGGGCCCGGACGGCCTGATCGCACAAGGACGCCTCCAAGGGGGGCGTCCTTTTTTTATTCGGGTAAAATCGCTATAGTAAGGCCATGGCACGCATCCACATTCTGCCCACCGAAACATCGCGCCTCATCGCCGCAGGGGAAGTGATAGACAGGCCGGCCTCGGCTTTGCGGGAACTCATCGACAACGCCATCGACTCGGGCGCCAGGTCCATAGGCATCGAGATCGAGAAGGGCGGCATCGACCTCATACGCGTTAGCGACAATGGCTCGGGCATGTCGAAGGATGATCTCTCCCTTTCCATCCTCGAGCATGCCACAAGCAAAATCGCGACAGCCGACGATCTCCTCATCGCCCGCACCCTCGGATTCAGGGGCGAGGCTCTCGCATCCATCGCCGCCGTAGCGCGGCTGGAGATGACCAGCAGGGAACCGGGCACCGAGGCGGCCTGGCGGCTCAGGCAGGAAACAGCCGGGAAGCCTTCTCTGGAAACTGCCGCCGCGCGGGAGGGCACGACCGTGACCGTGAGGGGTCTCTTCGAGAGCTTCCCCGCGCGGCGGCAATTCCTGAAGCGTCCGCCTTCCGAAGCCCTCCTCTGCCGCCAGGTATTCGTGGAACGCGCCCTCGCCCACCCCGGCATTGCCTTCAGCTGGGGCTCGGGCGCCGAAATCGAACGCTATCCCGCAGCCAGTCTCGAAGAACGGGTCGCCCTCCTCTACCGCGAAATTCCGAAGAGCATTCTTTCGCGTTTCTCGATCGAGACCGGAGGAGCCTCATTCACCGTCATCTATGCCGATCCATCCTTCCACAGGAAGGACAGGAAATATCTCCAGGTCTTCGTAAACCGGCGCAGGGTTCCCGAGTGGGGCTTTCTTGGCGTCCTTGAATACGCCTTCTCCGAGTATCTTCCCGGCGGCATGAAACCCTGCGCATTCCTTTTTATCGAGATCGATCCTTCGCAAGCCGATTTCAACATCCACCCCGCGAAGCGCGAGGTACGGATAAAGAACCCCGAGCCCATGAAGTCCGGCTTCTATTCAGGTCTTCGCGCCCATCTCCGTTCCGTCCTGGGTTCCGGTCCCACCGACATGTCGGCAGGTCTTGTCAGGGAGACGATTCTCCCCGGCTTCAGCGCCCGGCAGGGGGCATACACGGCAGGGGCAGAAGGCGCCTCCTCCGACCCCGTAGCCGACAGAGCCTTCTGGGACAGGCTGCAGGCAACTGTCCGCAATCCGTCGAGCGGCTGGGCTGCCCCGCATAGGGAAACCAGCCCGGCAGATGGCGCCAGCGCTGCATCGTCATTCCATTATCTCGGGCGAGCCTTCGGCCCCTTCCTCGTCTTCGCGAGAGGCGAGGAGCTTTTCATCCTCGACCAGCACGCCGCGCACGAGCGCATCCTCTACGATGAGATCACGGCAGGAAACCCCGCCAGCCAGCCTCTCCTCGTCCCTTTCGTGTTTGAAGCTGAGAGCGATGAAGAAGAGGCCAGGCTCAAAAAAGCCATCCCCGAACTGGAGAAGATGGGCTATAGGATCGAGGTTTCCAACACAAGCTTTATTGTCAGCGGCGTGCCTTCGTTTTTGGGCGACAGGGGCATGCCGGCCCTGCTGGAAGCCTTCAGGGAAGGCGCTGTCGACCACAATCCCGCCAAGGGTATCATGGCCGGCATAGCCTGCCATGCCGCCGTCAAGGACGGGGAAGCCCTGGACGATTCGGCTGCCAAAGCCCTCATCGAAAAGGCCCTGGCACTCCCCTTCCCCCGCTGCCCCCACGGCAGGCCCATCTGGGTAAGGCTGGATAGGACGAGCCTCTACCGCATGGTGGGAAGAATGACGTCATGAAGACCCTGAACGTCCTCTGCGTGGCCGATGAGGTCGATCTTCTCGTCTATTCGTCTTCGATTCGCGAGCGCTTTGGCCACATCGACCTCATCCTCTCCGCGGGCGACCTCCCCGGTGAATACCTGGGTTTTATCGCCTCCATGCTCAACCGGCCGATGATCTCGGTAGCGGGCAACCATGACCCTGACGACCGCGTTTCCAAAAACACGATTACCGGCAGCTTTCTCCCTGATGGTGCACAGGAAAGGGACAGGGCAGGCCTCGGACGTCTATCGTTCGGCATACGCAGGGAGGCCGGCATTTCTGTCCTGGGCATCCCTGGATCGATGCTCTACAACGGCGGCGTCAACCAGTATTCCGACAGCTCGATGAAACTCAAGCTCCTCCTCCTGGCGCCTATCCTCCTCGCGCGTCGGCTTCTGAAAGGCCGCGGCGTGGACATCATACTCGCCCATGCCCCTCCACGGGGCATCCACGATGGGAGCGATCGATGCCATCAGGGTTTTGCCGCCTTCAACTGGCTGATACGCCTTGCCGCTCCCCGCTATTTCGTGCATGGCCATGTCCATGTCTACGATAGCCGGGAAGCGAGGGAAATAACCCAGGGCACGACTTCCATCGTCAATGTGTACGGGCACAGGGTGCTGACCCTGGAAGTGGGAACATAATGGCTATCACTCTTTTGGACGAAGCGGCCGAGCATGACTTTCAGAGGGCACAGGCCCGAGCCCTCCTCTCAAGGCTCGCCAACATATTCACCCCCTCGCGAGAAGAACTCCTTCCCTTCGATGCGGCAAAAAAACTGCTCATGCCCGAGGGCGAAACCTACACAGGGCTCGTCACCGTCGCCCTGGAAAAAATTGTCGGAAGCGAGGGGCGCTACAGGGATTTCAACAGGCATTTTCTGCCGCGCAAAGACTACTTGAGGCAGCGGTGGGTGAGCATCGACAAAACGCATTATCAGGATATCAACCTGCCGCCCGTACGGCTGTACGAAATGGGAGGTCTCTATTTTGTACGGGATGGCAACCACAGGGTTTCGGTGGCCCGTTCCCTTGGACAGCTGGAGATCGATGCCGAAGTAGTTTCGCTCCAGTCGAAAATTCGGCTCAAGCCGGAGATGGGCTTGAATGAACTGAAGCAGGCGATCATCGAATACGAAAAGGCCATTTTTTACGGCGAAACCGCCTATGTCCAGACGACGGGCAGCGATGATCTGACCTTTTCCGAACCCGGCCGGTATGACACCATACGGGAGCATGTCGCCGTTCACAAATACTATCTCAATCAGGAGGAATCCAGGGAGATTCCCGTGGCCAGCGCCCTCCTTTCCTGGCATGAGAATGTGTACCTGCCCATCATTCTCGCGATAAAGGAGGAGAATATTCTTTCGCTCTTTCCTGGGAGGACGGATGCCGACCTTTACCTGTACCTCGTCAGGCACTGGGATGCGCTCAAGCTGGCCTATAAAAAGGAAATTGGAATAGGCTATGCGGCGAGGGATTTTAAAACGGGAGCCATCATGGATCGAGGCGCCCGAAAAAACAGGATATGGCAAGCTCTAGAAAAAGCGTGGAAAAAAATAAATATTTTCCGGATTCATTGGTAACTTTTCCGATTATGCGTTATTTTTAATAGTGCAGGACGACAGCGACAAGCTCTTCATGCACCTTCTTTTACGTTGACCGCCGGGTATTCCTCCTTACCCGGCGGTCTTTTTTGTCCCCTCCCCGCAAGGTTGACATTATGCCTTTCAAACGTATATTGTATCTCGTATTTTCAAGGAGAATGTAATGGCACAGGTATCCAAGAACGCTCGTACGTCCAGCAGCACGCACCACTTCTACTGCCCCTGCGGCGGAGAAGTTAAGATGAAGACGATTTTCGAGAACGGCAAAGTGAAGAACATCGCCGAATGCGAAAAATGCAAGCGCGTCGAGCGCAAGCCCAGCGATTTCAGCTGATTCGTCTAGCCAACGAGGTTTGCCTACAAGCCTCGTTGGCAAGCCTCACTGGCTAGCCTTCCCTCTCTCCCTTTCCAGCGATTTCTCGATCAAATCACGCGACATTTCCAAGGTCGCCAAGGCTTCCTTTTTGCTTTTAGGAGCGGGAAGAAGCGCAAGAAATCGTGCGGAATAGGGCGTCTTCCCGAATCGCCTGAAAAAATCCCCCAGTTTTGCCACCTGCGATCCGCCCTCCATGGCGACAACGAGTACAGGCAAAGGCTCCACTTCCAGTATCTTCCTGTAGCCAGCCGAATGAAAAACACCCAGAGCGCCCGTTCGCGACCTTGTCCCTTCGGGGAAGATGGCGGGGATCGTCCCTTCTTTCCTGCATCGCTTGGACATCGCGCTCACGCTGCGTATCGCCTGGAGGGCATCCCCTTTACGCCGTACGAGGCAGTGCCCCGAGCTGCGCAGAAGGAGTGAAATGAGGGGAATGCCCCAGGCGAGTTCCTGTTTGGCAACAAATCGGGCGCTTCTGCCCTTTGGCAGGAGGTGCATGATTATGGGAATATCCAGAAGACTTTGATGGTTCGATACGACGATGAAACGCTCGGGCAGGTTTTCGTCCAAGAGGCTCTCGAAACGCACACGAAAGCCCCTGTAGGTTTGGAACATGGCAAAGATGATGCCGATAGCCCTGTCTTCAAGAATGAGGCTCTTTCGCTTCGCCGTCTTCCGCGGAAACAGAATCATCAAGAGGAGGAGCTGAATTTCCCAAAACGCATAGGCCGCCAGTATGACGGCGATGATTATACTATTCACTGTTGTTTTCTCAAAAACCGGCTAATTCGTTATCCTATTTAATCAGATTGCCGCCTTGCCGTCAATTGCTGTCTTGACATCATCGTCGGTCTCTGCTAGTTTTCCTAGTCGAATTATCTGGCTAAACCGGTTCGTAACGAATCGAAAATCATTCCGGGAGGACTCCCTTTGAGCACGAAGAATCTGTCTGCCGAAAAAAGAATGCGACAGGATGAGAAACGCCGCATTAAGAACAAGGGCGTTAAGAGCGCTATTAGAACTGCCGCCAAGAAAGTGGTTGCGGCTTCGGAAAAGAAGGACACGACCGTCGCCAAGGAAGCGCTCCTCGATATGATCAAACGCATCGATACCGCTGCGCGCAAGGGGATCGTTAAAAAGAATGCCGCGGCACGCAAGAAATCCAGGATGCAGAAACTTGTGAACAGGCTTGGCGCCTGAGCGGCCTTCCAGCTTGTAGCTAAGGGATTTCCCGCCGACGATGCCCTGCCTCGCCGGTATTCTGGATCATTGGAGAACACATAAAATGGCAGAAAAACTTACCAAGGCTGAATTGATCGATGCCCTGTACGGAACCCTCTCTCCCGCGAGCAAGACGACGCGAAAAGAGATCCACGAGCTGATCGATGGACTTTTTTCGGAGATAAAGGGAGCCATACTGAGCGGCAGGATTGTCGAACTGCGCGGTTTCGGCACCTTCGAAGTGAAGCTCCGGAAAGGAAGATCCAAGGCCAGGAACCCAAAAACCGGCGAAATTGTGTCGGTTCAGGACCATGGCGTCGCCGGATTCCGACCTGGCAGGGAACTTAAAAAATCAGCCTGGGAGATGGATCCGGCCATCATCTCAAGAACATTCAAGAAACAGTAATCGCGAGAAGGAAACATAAAAAGGGCAAATACCACAAAGGTTTTGCCCTTTTTTATTGACACTGTCCTTCGTCCATGCAAGCATTATGCATGGGCGCCAGATCCAAGCCAAGAAACAAACCTTTGCTCCACGCAGCCGAATTGAGCGCCGTGACCAGGCTTGCGGGAGACCTGAAGGCGGGAGGGAGCCTTCTCGTCAAAGGCCATTATCAGGGATCTCTGGATTCATCGTCGCACGTGACGATCGACAGGGAGGCAGTCGTGGAATCCTGCACGCTCTCAGCCAAGTCCTTGTCGATATTCGGCAGGTTTTCCGGAACCATACGCGCCGAAGGTTTTGTAGAGATTCAGGCCAAGGCCAGCGTCAGCGCGTCTATCGACGCCTCCAGGGTCGAGATAGCCGATACCGCTCATTTCGAGGGGCAGATCCGGATGCCTGGCGGCGGCGATTGACAGATCGTTGCGCGAATACTATAGTGAATCTATAAATTCACCGCATTTGCGATCCCACAGACAATCCAAGAAACGATGAGCGATTGACCTGAGTTTGGGATTCTGTCCGTCCGATATTCTCCCATTAACGGAGTTTCAATGGCGTTTACAAGAAAAACCCCTATACCAGCACTTCAAAAGAAGGAACAGATGGAAGAAACCGAGAGCGAACCATCAACCCAACATTCCGATCAGGCAGCTGCACCGGTTCAGATCGAAAAACCAGCCAAAAGAATCAAATTGCGACGCAAACCGGCCCATCCATCCCTCGGCCCGCAGAGCGAAGAAGGCCCGCAGACAAGCGAGATCGGACAGAATCAGACGGCGGCGCCCTTCACGCCGCGCCTGCCAGGCCTTGATGACAGCGATGTGCAGCAGAACCCGGTGATCGACGTGGCGACGGCCGCCGCTCTCGAACGCGAAACCCGAAACGGTTTTGTCAGGAAACAGGAAAGCTTCGACAGGCTGATCAACGAACGCCCCCACGAGAACGGAAAACAGGAACACAGCGATTCTAGGGCACGGCTCCTCATCAACGACCTTTCAAAGATGGGAATAAAGGAGCTGCGCGACCTGGGCGCCAAATACGGGATCAACCACGACGAGCTCATTGCCCTCAAGAAGCAGGAGCTCATTTTCTACACGCTGAAATCCCATACCGACAAGGGCGGCATCATCTATGCCTACGGTTCCCTGGAGATCCTGCCCGACGGCTACGGTTTCCTCCGCTCCCCCCAGAATTCCTACCTCTCAGGCACCGACGATATCTACATATCCCCTTCCCAGATACGCCTCTTCAACCTCAAGACGGGCGACACGGTCTACGGCCAGATCCGGAGCCCCAAGGAAGGCGAACGATTCTTCGCCATGCTCCGCATC
>CAYXUF010000002.1:0-119126 GCA_964468155.1 uncultured Treponemataceae bacterium | reverse complement strand
TAGAGCCGCGGACTCATAATCCGTTGGTCCCTGGTTCAAGTCCAGGTGGGCCCATAAAAGTATTCCTTTATATTATAAGGGATCTTGAGAGCACCCTTAATTCAGGAGTGACAACTTACTTCCCCACTGTAGAAAAGACTGTAGAAAAGTCTTTGGGGAGGGAGTATGTCTCGTCGGTATTACCTGTACAAGCGCGGTTCCACCTATTACGCGAAGCTGGTAAATCCAACCAATGGCAAGATCCTTGAGGCTCGTAGCACACACAAGCAGAATGAGGATGAAGCCAATCTCGAAGTAGCCAAGTGGCTCCTCAATGGAATCCCTCATGGTTCAGGGAGCCAACCGACGACTCCGCTCGCCACAGCCTTCAAGCTTGAAGATTTTCTGTCATGGATCAAGAACGACCAGGGATTTGGAATTCTTGAGACGAAGCGAGTCTTATCGTGCCTTGAGGCTAGAGGCCTTGTAATCGCCGCTGTCGCCGCCAATGAACGAAGTACCGAAATGGTGAACGATTTCCTCCTCCGCTTCTGGGACTATGAGAAAAGCCCCTATATCAAGGAGAAGCTAGCTCATGGCCAACGCATTGGCCGCTTGCATGCCTCAGATTCGCTCAAACGCATCAAACGGTACTGGGTACCCTATTTTGAGGGCAAACGCCTTGGCGAGGTAAGGAGGGCCGATATTAAGGAGTTTTCCCTTTCCCTCGCTGACTTCGAGATCTCCCCTGCCACAATCAATTACACAATGCTGGCTGGAACCACAGCCCTCCGGTGGGCTTTTCAGAACGAGTTGATTCACTCGGACCCAACCCTCGGTGTCAAACGCTTCTCGGGAAAAGCCAAAAAGAGGGGAGTGCTAACTGTTGATGAAGCCAAGCTCCTTTTCGACCTGCCCTGGGATGATGAGCGCTCGAAAATTGGTAACATGCTGGCTATGACTACGGGGTTGCGGGCGGGGGAGATCGTCGGGCTCCAGCTTCGGGACATTCTTGAGGATCGATTGAACATCCAACATGCGTGGGCTTGCGAAGATGGGCTGAAAACTCCGAAAAATGGTGAAACGAGGCAAGTCCCGCTCCTTCCCGAGTTACGCGATGACTTGCTCAAACTAGCCTTGAAGAATCCACATCGGCGTAGTGGAGAGGGCTTTGTGTTCTACTCCACCTCTCCCGATGCTCCCATGGACCGAAAAGTACTACTCAAAGGGCTTTCCAGGGCGCTCGTTCGGCTTGTTGCCGGCGATCGTAAGGACGATGAATCTATCGCTAAAGCAACAGCCTATTGGAAAGAACGGAATGTAGTATTCCATTCATGGAGACACTTCTATTCGTCAAGGATGGCTGACCAGCTTGATGCCCGGAAGGTTATGCAAGCCACTGGTCATAAGTCAGCGGCGGTATTCCAGGCTTATGCGGAGCATGCGGAAGAAAAAAATTTTCAGGACGTACAGAGTGTCATGGGGAAGATCTTTAGCTTCCTGCCAAAGAACAATGAGAATGTTAGGGATTCAGCTTAAGAGCTAGAGGGGTTTGAATGAACGGGAAGAAGCTATATTAGCACTTCATCCAAACTCTATGTAAAGAGTCTACTGTAAGCGGTTTTTAGCTCTCTTATCGTCCCGCTTATACTGCTTGCGCGTATATTCCTATGTTTAGTTCGGGATAGCTTTCGTACACATGCTCGAAGATCGCTGAGCTCTTCTGAACGCAGAGCTCCATTGTGTAAGCGCGGGGCAGGTTGTCTGCGAGTGTGTCCTCGATGGCGAGCTTCAGCGAGGATCTCGCTGCCACCTTGTGACGCCAGTCGATGACGAGTAGGCTCTTGAGCCGAACTAGTAGCTCCCGGGCTACCTTCTTAACTTCATTGCGCTCTTCGGTACTCAGATCGGGGGCGGGCCGCGTAAGGATATCGAAGATGACGAGTTCCTCCTCGGACAAATGTTCGCGTATGTGACGTTCCTGCTCATCATCGAGGCTGTTGGAGAGTTTCAGCAGATCCAGGAAAAACTGCTCTATGTTCCGGCTGCCGTTGTTGTAGTTCTCGATCAGCTCCTCAAATTTCTGGGCAAAGTCGGTCCTAGTGCGGTTCAGGCGCACAAGCTTCTCCATTTTGGTCTTGGTTGCCGCCTTGAGCTCCTCGAGATCTGTATGCTTGTGTTTTGAATCCTTGAACCTTTGCGCTAAGGCCTCGAAATTGATCTTCGAGAGGTCGATGGCGGGCGGCCCCGAGTCGCGGATTGCAAGGCCGGTGATGGAGTCGTCGAGGAGCCCGTCGATCTGCTTCAGGATCCTTGCAATGTCCGGCGGGTTGGGGCTGAGCTTAGCCTGAATCGCCGCTGCCAGTGTCTCGATGCCGGCTACTCGGACCGCGAACTCGATCGCAGCTGGATCAGGTTTCACTGCGTGATACAAAGTAGCCACATATTGCTTGTGGCCAAAGAACTCGCTTCTGAGGGCGTCAGGGGAGATCAGTGTGTCTATGGCGACCTCGACGGCGTAAAGCCGTTCCAGACTACCCTGCGGAAGGGATTCCATCGCTGCAAGTCCTACTCCCTGGGCGGCGCAAAATGCTGTTGCGGCATCAACTGCCTGACGCAACTCAGTCACAAGTTTGGCCTTGTCCTTGACCGGACTCGTGCCTCCCACGCCCGCCCCGTAGATGGCAAGCGCTTTCTCGAGGGAGGCGAAAACGTTGGCGTAGTCTACGATCAGGCCCGAGTGCTTGCCGGGGAACACGCGGTTGGCGCGGGCGATGGTTTGCATCAAGGTGTGGTTGCGCATCGGCTTGTCCAGGTAGATAGTCGAACAGCTAGGCGCATCGAAACCAGTTAGCCACATGGCGCATACGAAGACCAGGCGTAGGGGATCCATCGTATCCTTGAACTTCTCGTCGAGGCTTGGTTGGGATTCATTCATGCGCCTGCGGTGCGGTTCGATGTCGAGGCTGAAGTGCTTCATCCGCTCTATCTCGTTCTGCCCTGGAGAGACGATGAGCGCCATATCGGTCGTGTTCAGCACCTCAAGCCGCTCTATCAGCGCAGCCCGATCCGAAGCAGGCAGGTCGTAGCGGCCTAGCTCGTTTTGTACCCGCGCAGTTTCCGCTGCCCAATTTTTCTTTACCTTGTCGTGCATTCTGAGTGCAGTAGCCTTGTCGATCGAGACCACCATAGCCTTGCCCATGAACCCGCGCCCCAGGAAATGCCGCACAATGTCCCGAGCCACCGTCTCTAGCCGGTCGTCGCGCGTGATAAGGTGGTACTGCCGCCCCAGCACTTTCTCGAGCTTGTCTTCCTGACCCTCATCGAGGTCGGCATCCTCGATCAAATGGTAGATTTCCTCGTTCAGATCCGGATTGATCAGCTGCAGTTCGGGCGTGCGGTTCTCGTAATACAAAGGCACCGTCGCCCCGTCCTCCACCGACTGTTGGAAGTCATAGATGGAGACATAGCTGCCGAAAACTTCTTTGGTGCGCTCCTCTCCTGCAATCAGCGGCGTACCAGTAAAGGCCAGGAAAGTCGCCCTTGGCAAGGCGGCGCGCATGTTAAGGGCTAGCGTGTCGTACTGGCTGCGGTGTGCTTCGTCGGTCAGTACTATCACGTCGGATCGGTCGGTCAAAGCATCGGGCGACTGGAACTTGTGGATGAGGGTGAAGACATAGCGGTGATTGCCGCGCAGGAGTTCCCGCAGATGCGCACCTGAGGCCGCGTGGCAGCGATCACCCTCGGCTTCGGACACTGCGCCTACGGCCTTGAAGGTCTTGGCTATCTGGTCGTCTAGTTCCACACGGTCTGTGACGACGACGAAGGTCCAGTTGCCAGGGACAGTGCGCAGTACCTTCTGGGCGAAGAACACCATCGAAAAACTCTTGCCGGCTCCTTGGGTCTGCCAGAACACGCCGCCCCGACCGTGGCCGAGCGCTCGGGCTTTTAGCATAGAGGCTATGGCATTATCAACTCCAAGGACCTGATGGTTTTGACCAACGATCTTTACCAAGCCGGCTTTATGCTCGGAGAAAAGCGTAAAGTTCTCAACAAAGTCGAGAAGCCGGGCGCGGGCGCAGGTGCCCCGCAGCATCACCTCAAGCGATACGCGACGCGGCTCGTCCTCGCGCTCGATCCGCTTCCATTCGAAGAAGCGCTCCCAATCGGCTGTGAGCGAGCCGACGCGGCTATCCGTACCGTTACTGGCGATCAGAAAAGCGTTGAACCAGAAAAGCTGTGGGATTTCATTCTTGTAGTGGGTGAGGTTCTCGACAAAGGCAACTTGAGCTGGTACGCCGGGTTTCTTGAGCTCGATCACGACCCAAGGTAAACCATTGACGAAACCTACCAGATCGGGCCGGCAGGTATACAGGTTGCCGACTACACTGAACTGGCTGACAAGCAGGAAATCATTGTTCTCAGGTTGTTGCCAATCCAACACGCGCAGGCGCTCAGTCTTTTGTCCACCGTGTTCGTGGTCAGGAACGTACACCGGGACTCCTTCCTTGTAAAGCCGGTAAACCTCACGGTTGGCCGCCACCAGACTCATCGCTGAACGGTCGCGGGTCAGTTCGTCGATAGCGGTTTGGATTGCTTCTGCAGGTAAGTTACCGTTGAGCTTCGTAAGGACCGAGCGTAGGCGATCTAGCAACACTACTTCATTCCTGGTCGCTCGTCCCAGCGTGCCACCGGATCCGAAGGTTTCTTCCAGGGCAATCGCTGTCTGCCAGCCAAGAGCTGCAAACAGCCGGATTGCGGGCTGTTCGACAAGCTGGTCTTCGGAGAAGGGGTGGGTACTCATCGTTGCTGATAGCGCCAGCGGCCTGCGACGACATTGAGTTGGTCTAACGTCATCGGGTCGTTTTGCCATCCGGCGTCGAAATCAATGTCATGAGACCTCGGAAGTTGGTTTGGCTCTAGTGAACGCACTAAGATTCGGGAAGGAAGCATTGCTGCCTGCCCAACAAAAATTGCTTCCTGTCGCCGCAAACCTGATAGCATTTTTGTGAGGCCTGTCATTGAATCCGGGAGAATAGAGCGGACGTGCTCGCGATCAGTATCGTTTGTAGTGCGAAGAATGACCCAGCTGTTGCACTGCGAGAGAACAGTTGCTTCAACCTCACTTGGCCGTTGCGAAACTAGGAATAGTCCAATTCCATATTTTCGGCCTTCCTTGGCTATCCGCCGTATGGCTTCTTGAGCAGCTTCATATTGTGCTGCTCCGACATTTGGCACATAGCGATGCGCCTCCTCACATACCAACAGGACTGGACTGGCTTCTCGTTCACTTTGAGTTTGCCAGATCTTCAGCATAAAGAGTGTTCGTGCAATCGCTGCGCTTGCAGTCCCTGCAACTTCGTTTGGGACGCCAGACAAATCTACAATACGTATTGGATTCTCGCCACCCAACAATTGGCTAAGAACTGCTGGTAGAGGGTCCGTCAATCCATCCCAAGGCTTCATCATGAATTGAACACGTCCATCTTTTAGTAATGAATCAATCTTCCTTAAGACTTTGTTATAATCCTCGTGATCTTTCTTATTGCTATTATTTGGACGCTGGGCGTTAACTGCACCGACGAAACCAATATCGTAGCTTACGCCGTTTACTTTTCCGAATTCATCTACATAAGTTGGGTCACCCAATAGGTAGGGAACAGGTGCGTCAACCGTCAATTTTGTACTATCTAATCCCTGAATCAGTGCGGCGCCTGCTCGACGCGAGGCGAGCAAGGCATTTTTTACGATATTGGACTGCGATGTTGCAGCAAATTCTGTTTTACCGATGAATAATGCAATCGTTTCATCCAAGTTTAGCATCCAGTAGGGTAGAGATAACGTACCTTCATCAGTTGAGAGGCGCTTGTGATTCTGGAATGCACTTCCATATTCATTATGCGGATCTAAAATGATAATTGTTGGTTGCCATTTAGGATGTGGTGTAGTCATACCAAGTTCGAGAATACTATGTAGTATTGCTGCTACTGTCCCAGACTTACCCGCCCCAGTTGAACCGAGAATTGCGGTATGTTTACCGAGCAACTCATTCAACTCTGCATAACAAGGTGTTCCACCCGAACCGACATGTTCTCCAAGGCGAACCGTTTTCCCCTTTCCTTGACCATAGATGTGACGGAGTTCTGATTTCGGAGTCAAGTAAACTATCTGCTGAGGAAGAGGATATATTGCGATGCCTCGCTCAAACTTCAAGATCCACTTTGGTGGAGCGGCTGTCGAGTCAAGAACCCATTCGCCTTCACCAAATAAGTCAGCCTCTACGATGCGTTCATCGCCGAAAGCCTGTGGTATGATTCCGCGTTCCGCTTCATACTCAGCCTTCATACGTAAGCGCCCGACAATAGCGAAAATGATTCGCCGGCCAAAATGAATTTTAATAATAGAACCAAACTGTCCAATTGGATAAGTCTCACCCGCGTATACCCGTGACAGGTCGGTAAGCTTCGGCTCTAATTCGGCAATAATATGTGATCCATCAACCTCGATGATCTTGCCGATTGCGAGATTGTCAATGATGTCGTTTGGATTGCGCGGTTCTACCTTCATCGTTCTCCTCCAAGGAGCCGCGTGATGTTTTCAAACTTCCACCAAGGGAGGTCGACCGAAGCACTCTCGATGGAATCACCGTGCCAAAAGCCCCGTTTGCCGTAAATCAATACTTGCTCTCGGATAGATGGGTCGGTATGCCATCTCTTTAATATCTCATCGAGCGTTTCTTCGGACCAGAACACGACCAATGTTAGGTCCTTAGATTCTCTCAGAGCAAGGTCGAGTTCAAGGTTTATATGCGAGTCGCCAAATTTATACCCACAGACCGCAAGGACTAGCTGAGAGCCGTCTTTAGGCCGGAGAACCTCGCGGGACAAGGTAGCTAACTGGGCATATGGGTCAAGCTGCGTCTCACGATACTTCGTTGAAGCTGGCCAAATGACTATTCGCTGTTGTGTGCTCCCGGACCCAATAATGGATTTTGGTACACGGCGCGGCAGCATCTCGTCTGGGAACTGACACCAATTGATTGAACCGTGTAATTTTAATACACGGGCTGACAGTCTATCATTTAGAAAGGTTTCTGCGTTCCACCACCCTGTCGCCCCTCCCTCTAGACCGTCAGTAAAGCATACCTTTTCTAGCGCTAGAGCGTCCTCAATGAGGGTGTCGTAGTTTAGTATTAAATACTCTACTTGCGGATTACCACCAGCTTTCCCAGGTCGAATAAGGCGATGCACGGCTTTAACGAACTTCCAATGTGTGTCGATGGATACAGGTTTGTCGATTACGGTAGCAATGGCACGCTTGATTTGCTCTGTGGCATTCCGTAGTGCTTCTGCGTTGTATTGCTTCCCACCAAGTTCGATTACTTTATTAGCTGCGTTTCGTGTAGTTCGACGATCAGCGATGGCGAGCAAGTCTACCAGTTCACTCAAGAAGTCCTCTATGCTCGGAGAATTTGCGCCTGCAAAGTTCTCTTGAATTGAGGTTAAGATCTCCTTACTGCTTACATCCAATTCAGAACCGGCCAATGCATTACTTGTCAGTTGTGCAGTAAGTGGTAAGCCAGCGCATACGCTACAACCTGCGCCAAGGAGAAATGCACGCCTGCTTTGTGTCATTAATTCTTCAAGTTTATTTACGGCATCTTTGAATGGGTCATCTCTCAGTGGAGAAAGATCATCAAGCATAATCTATATTCTCCTTAGTAGTGAGTGGAATCTGTTCTGAAAGTAAACGCGGAAGTAGGATGTCGCGAGTGCGACGGAGGTTATACATTTTACAGCCGAGTGTCGCAATTTGAGTAAAAAGTGGCGTAACGTGATTATGAAATTTTAACTGTAGAGAATTTGGTGGTACAACACGATTAGTGTTGGCAAGGTACTCCGTCCATTTGAAATTCGAAATGCCCGTTGATTGAACTTGGTACTGCTCAATCTCACCTGATTCGTAGCCCTCAAGAAACGATAGGTAGAGCAACTCCGAACCGTAACGATCAATGTCAGGCTGAATTCGTTTGCAGAAACTTGCACAGATAACGTCTCCGCCAAGACTTGTGAGGAGTCCTGGAGAAATCAGTAAGGTGCGACCGACTGGTTGTCCTTTGCTACCTCCAGAGACTTCAAAGACGATATCTCCTGCATTCAACCGTCGCGAACGAAGGTTTGAAGTTGTATGAATCCGGTACGGTACGCCTCCTAGTTGTGAATAGCGAACTTCCGGAATATCCGTACCCCTGATAACCCACGCAGGTTCGTTATGGTATTCATCTGGTACGTCCTTACCCCAGCCCCCTCCGATGTGATTAGTGATGAGGTCTTCCAACTTCTTCACTTCCCACCCCAGAGGAATCTCGCCAAGAGATGAAGGGACCTTTGGTACGGATTTATAACCAGGGAAACGGAAATGGACGAACCACTCGCGGTAGAGGGCTCGGGCGATCTCTTCCAGATTCTTGATGCGCCGCTGGTTGTTCTCGATTAAATCATCGTAAGTGGACAGGATACTGGCGATGCGTTGTTGTATGGGTAGCGGTGGAACACGAACCTTTATTGTATGAAGGTGATTTCGATTTACACCAGGGACCGCACCAGCCGCATTCTGTGATCTAAAATTAAGAGCTCCAAGGAAGTATGAAATAAAACGCGGGTCATTTCCCTTGAAGTCTTGAACATAAAGACTGGTGTTCAATGGCCAGTAATCAGACTCGATAAAAAAGACTTGCCCTAAGGTTCCGTATCGACCTGTTACAACACCTGGTCCTTTTACTTTTGCTTCTGAATGCTTATCTGTAATCCCAGACGATGAAACTACAGGGAATGGGCCTGGAGTTCTTAAGTTGTGAGGCAGATCGTAACCACGCTTAAGATTTACAACATCGCCAAGACGGCACTCTTTCCAGGGAACCATCCTCATCACTCCAAAATCATCGCCACTTTTGTGGCGTTTATCTGAGCTAGCTCCCTCTTGGTAACGTTCAGAAATTCTCAATTTGCTAATCACTCCTCAGCCGACAGCGCATCAGGATTCTTCAGCGACTTTTTTTCCTCGGACGCCAGGCGTCGTTCAACCTTTTTCACGTCCTCTGCTGGAGGCAGGCTTTCGGGACGGATGCCGCGTTCCAGTAAAGTATCGCGCACCGCCTGATTGTTGGTCACATGTTCCTGTGAAATGTCGGACTCGTTTTTTATATTATGAGCGCGTGTATTGAAAATTGTGATTTCTGTGGCGAAGTCTTTGGCCTTAAGGATAATGGTCGGTGCGAAATCGGCCAGGGGGCGACTATCTGGTACTTTCCATTGTGCCTTCATTGCTTGCGTGGTCTTGCCGAACAGGGCTTGATCGCCCTTGCTGCGGATGAGGGCAAAATCCCCACTTCCTCCAGTTTGCTCGAAGATGACTGCTGAAAACCCTTTCTCAGTCTCACTGAGTTTCTTGCGTGCCAAGACTCGTTCTGTTTCCAAGAGCCGTTGCTCGATTAGTTCGGCACGTCGGGTCTGGATAGCAAAATAGGTCTGGGCGAAAGCGATCTCTTGTTTTCGCGGATCACCGTTCTGAGTGATTAAATAACAGGCATATCGGGTTAGCATAATGTCATAAATTTCTCGCTGACTGCCTGAGCCAAGATTGACCATTTTCCCGACGTCGGCAAAATGGTCCGCAACCTTGTGTTGGGATACCTCACATGCCGTTTTTGCCTTTAAGACAATGCTGAGGAAATTATCCCATTTGCTATATCCCAAGAGGATTTGAAGATCTCGGGCCAGCCAGTACTCGACACCGGAATCAGTCTGTTGTGCATTCGCCTCGAAAGTTTCAGTCAGTGTATTGATTGTCTCGCGTTCCATTTTATACTTCCAATATCTCCGCCACATTCGCGGCGATCGTCGCCTCAAGTTCGCGTGCCTTGGCGTTTAATGTTTCCAGTTCCTCGTTCAGGGTTCCTAGCTGCGCCTTGAAGTCCTCGTCGCTCACCTCCTCGCCTGGCGTGACGCCGACATAGCGGCCGGGGTTGAGCGACCAGCCCTGCGCCTCGATCTCCTTCAGCGTAACCGCTTTGCATAGGCCGGGTATATCGACATAGGCGGGCTTTTTGCCGAAGACCTCTGTTAACCTCGTCGCTGTCTCCTGGCCGCCTAAGGTTAGGTCTGGCTCCTCGCCACGATATAAGCGTACCAGATTGGCAATGAAGCCGATCTGCGCGCCTGCCCAATCGCGGTGTGAACGGTCAACTTGCCGGTAGATATGACGGGCATCGATGAAGAGCACAGTGTCAGCGCGAGGGGCCCTGGCCTTGCCCCGATCGAGGAACCACAACGTGCAGGGCAATGTGACGGTGTAGAACATGTTGGGGCCGACAGCAACCATCACATCCACTACCCGCGCCTCGATCAGCCTCTGCCGCAGTTCCTGCTCCGTTGAGCGGGCGTCCGATGCTGAGTTGGCCATCACGAAGCCGGCACGCCCCGTGGCATTGAGGGCGGAGTAGAATAGCTGGATCCAGAGGTAGTTGGCGTTGTCGGTGCGCGGCAAACCGAAGGGAAAACGTCGGCCTGGGCCGACTGAGTCTTTGAGCCGCGCCTTGTCCACCGCGTTCACGTTGAAGGGCGGATTAGCGAGGACAAAGTCAAAAGCGCCGGTAGCGGTATGCGGATCGTCGTAGTAGGAGTTGACGTTGCCGCCGTGGCGGATGTCGCCTTCAAGCCCGTGCACGGCCAGGTTCAGGCGACAGAGGCGACCGGTTTCATCCACCTTCTCCACGCCGCAGATAGCCAGCTCCGCGCTGGGGTTTTGATGGTGCTCTGCCACAAAGCGCGCTGACTGCACAAACATACCACCCGAGCCGCAAGCTGGGTCCAGGATGCGCCCATGATAGGGCTCGATCACCTGAGTAAGCAGCTTGACGATACTACCTGGGGTATAGAATTCACCCCCGCCCTGGCCTTCACTCATGGCGAACTCGCCCAGGAAATACTCATAAATACGGCCGAAGGCATCAAAATCGAGGGTGGCCGGGATCTCTGAGATCTTCTTGAGTAGTTCCTTGAGCAGGGTGCTTGTGAAGAGGTTGAAGGTTTTAGACAGTACGCCATCGAGCTGGGGATTGTGCTTTTCGATCTCGCGCATGGCTGCGTTGACTTTGGAGCCGATATCGACCGCTTCTGGTAGGGACAATAGGTAGTCGAACCGCGCCTCGGGGGCGAGGTAGAGCACATTCGCGGCGTGATAGGCGGCTGGTTCATCCACCCTGCTTCCGCGCCGAGACGCGGCGCTCGCTTGCTCTAGCTTCTTGCGTTGGGCTGCGAATCGTACTTCGGCGAAGCGCAGGAAGATCAGGCCGAGGATGGGGCCTGAGTACTCCTGTGCCTTTAGGCCCGAGTTGGCGCGGAACTGGTCGGCGGCATCCCATAATTGTTTCTCAAGCGTGGCGGCAGCAGCGTCTTTTTCAGAAGGGGCAATCCAGAGCAAGAAGCGTCTCCTTTATGTTATCGTTAAGTAATAATCATCGTCTGCTTCGACAATTGCTCAGCGTAAACCCAAACCGCTCTTTACACAAGACTTTTCCTTGTTCTGCGTTACTCGATTCACTTGAACCATTAAGGGGTAGCTCAACTTGAGACTTTAGTTCCCCATACAATACATCCCCCACCCCGGGTTTTTCGAAATTGCATAAGTTGCTTGGTGTACTCTGGCCAAATAGGTTCCTGATAAAAGGTTAGATCTCCCCAGCCTCCGTTCATAAGGACTCCCGGTTGGCCATAAGGACTCTCCATCACAGATCTAGCAAAGATCCGGTTCCTGTCCCTAAATGAAGTCCAGTTGAAACCGAAGCCATATCCATCCTGGATGATCGCTACCCCTCGGGGAAAGGCATGGTTCCCCAGGTAAAGTGCCTGAAATGTGGCGACGCCGTCACCACCAAGGAATAGCAGGCTAAAACGGTAAGGACCATACTCCTCATACAATCCCGGTAGTCGCTCGAAGACGCACCAGTCACAGAAAGGCGGTTTCGTCCATCGGTATCCTGACCGAGTATCCCCATCCTCCCGTGTAGGGTATTGAGGTGTCCAACCATGGGGGACGAGCTCATGCCTGGTCACGGCTTTCCAGCCGAGCATCTGATACCCTTTGAATCCCCGCCCCCTGATTTCTTGCATCAGCAGCTCATGTGATCGGGCATAATCAACATAGATAAAGGAAAGGAATGTTCCAAGTAGGTGTTTTATAGGGTCTCCATCGAAACCTGAAGCCGGATAGTAGAGGGAATCTTTTAGGATCGCTTGTATCGGGAATTCCATCGTAAGGAGGGACTCTGCGGTGAGTCCCTCCAGCCACGTCCCATTAGGCGATGGCAAACCTAGGTCTAGTTTGATTGTTTTGCTTCCCAGTCCAGTGAGTCCTGGAGGATAGCGTCTGCTAACGCATCCAGTTCTGCTTGATCTGCATTTGATGGTAGTTCGAAGGGGATCGAGTGTTTAGCAGAGAAGATATCGAGGATTTCCTGGTCCAATATGTGAGAGAGCCCCCTTCCGATCAGGATGTCCTGAATAAGCGGATTACAATTCATCATCTTCGCATGGTCGAGCGCGTTCCAACCCTGATTGTCTCGCGCATAGAGATCGGCACCCTTTTCGAGTAGTAGCTCGGCTACAGCAGCATTGGAATTGGAAGCGGCTGCCGCCATGAGAGGGGTGCGACCAACATTATCTCGGGCGTTTAGATCAGCGCCATTGGAGAGTAGAACCTCAGCAACTTCTTTGTTGGGATTTCTTGCTGCGTAGTGAAGAGGGGTTCTCCCCTCATAATCTTTGGCGTTGACATTCGCGTTTCTTTTGATGAGGCATTCTGCGCTTTTCGGGTTGGGATTGTCGCAAGCGATCATAAGTGCGGTCACTCGATCCTTGAAACAGGATTCAACATTCTGCTTAAGCATAAGTAGTTCCTTCAAGAAGGTTTCATCCTTGAGGCTTGCGGCGAGATGGAGAATCTCTCCCTCGTAAAAATACATGAGCTGGTTATCACATGCAATTTCGATGGCCTTGTCGCACTTTGTAAGCGTGACTTTGGACTTCATCGTTTTAAGAATATAGGCTTTATAGGTAAGCCAAGTTTCAATTGTTGGCGTTTGGGGCTCGGTAAATTGTCGTAAGGGTATTTGAGGGGGTTCTTCTTGTTCTACCTCCGCAAAATATAGTTCGTACAGTCTCGTGGTGAGTATATAGTCTTCAATAGACATTTTTACTCGCTTAATCTGAGGCTTGTCTTCATCTTCGCGGTGAATGTTGAGTAACGGTCTGCGGTTCTCTTCTGTCATGATAGACTCCTTTTCTTGTGAGACAAGATTTGCCAGCAGATAGACGTATCCTGTAGTTAGGATTGAGGTATCTGTTGTGCTAGGAGTCGGAGAAAGTAATTTACGAGTCGTAGTTTTTCAACAAGAGACATTATGGGAATTTTTTAACAACTGTCAATCCTATAACGCGAACTGAAATGCTTAAAATAATTGTACTTGATATTTAGTCGCCAAACCGTAAGGAGCATCACATTTTTGCTTAGCAATAGAAGAAGTGCCCTGAAAGAAGATGTTGCTCAAAATCTTAACTCTGACGTTACCTAAAGAAATCCGTGATTGAGATCCCTAATGCATCGGCGAGCTTGAACAAGGTAGACAAAGTTGGTTCCTTCTTCTTGGCTTCGATGTAGTATACAGCGCTATGTGCAATATCTGCTCTCTGTGCCAATTCAAGAATAGTCAGACCTTTCTGATTTCGTAAGAGACGTATCTTCTCACAGACCTCCTGTATTTGTTTATTCATTGGTTGACTCTCTCTGGAGAGTATGGCTATTCTTACTATTGAGCGACTCTCCACAGAGAGTTGTTTTGCACTAAAGAAACACCGTTAGAGGTTAGGCGATGTTTATAAATATCAATACTAAAAAGATATAATTACATTACAAAACCTTATTCCCTTGCGATTTAGGTGAATGTATAAATCGAGGAGAAAGTGATATGCGCAAAGCGAAGGTATTCGGGTTCGTTGCGTTAACTGCATTGATCATAGTAAGCAGTCTCTCTGCACAATCGATTGGAACTCAGCTTACACCCGCAGAGCAAAGCAAATTACTGATATACTTCCAAAATGATGATGCGTCATCATTCAAAGCTTGGCTTCAGAAGAACCCCACAAAGGTAAACGGAGAATTTGATAGTGGAATACCACTGCTCGTCAGAGCAATTGCCTTCGATGCTTTGAACTGTTTTATCGCCGCATTGGAAGCCAAAGCAGATCCTAATGTTGTTCGGATAATAGATAATAACAAACCAGCTCAAATAGGACTGTTCCAACTCTTGCTTATAAAATTTGATGATATTGAAAAAGTAAAGATTTACCTTACACCAGCATTGGAACATGGCTACGATCTTAACAAGAAACTTTATGTAACAAACGATAACGGTTCAAAGTTCCAGTTTACTGATTCGGCAATGGTTATTGCTTACAAGACTCCCGGGTTAATCGAGCTTTTACCTTGGCTCATTGAGAATGGCTTAGATCCGACTATTCCCGTTTCGACGTATTCGAGTTCTTCAGAGTTACGTTCGTCAATGACACCTGCCGACTATGCTAAAGACCAGAGACTGTCTGAGCTTGCTAAAGCATTCTCAGATGCAGAAACACAATTCCTTAAGCTCCGAGATGACAAGGAAAATGCAGCTTTCCAGAAGGTACTTGGGACAATGAGGAAGTATCACGGCAAGGAGGAAGTTGCATCAAACCTTGATCTTCTATCGAACCCAAACAGCTTCGAAGAACAGGAAGGATACTATTTTGGTAATGTACTTCCAGTAAAATGGCTTTCACGTGATCGAGTCATATGCCACTCTGTCGATCTCTCGTTGTGGGGAAACCAAGGAGAGAGCGAGCTGTTTGTTCTTTACATTGAAGATAGTAGCTTACGAAAATCTTTCACCACGAAGAAGATCACATCACCAACCGGGACTTCTCTGGAATTTGGATTTGATGTGATCGTCACGCTTGCAGATGATCAGCAATATGATGGCGCTCTTCCATACTTAAAACTGCTATCCATGAAACCGGCTAAGTTAAATCTCTCCTTCTAGAGAGAAGAAAACTATAGGTAGCTTTCAAGTCCCCGAAGATAAGTTTCGGTGACTTGAATGCTGCTATGACCAAGAAGCCCCTTGAGGCGATAGATATCATAATCCTGCCGGTACTGTTTTATCGCGTAGTAGTGCCTGAGGTCATGAACTGAGTAAGGAGCTTTTATGGTTCCCTTCCTATATAAAGTTCGAGCAAGGTACCGGAAGGCATCGCGGATTGTCTCAGGGCTCGCTCCAGCCCAGGGGTGACGAGGATCGAGCCTGGCCGACTTGATGGCTTCTATGGTTTCGCTCGAGAGTTCGCCTGCGAGTAGCTTCCCTTTCGAAGAGGCCTTATATCTCGCTCCCCAGATTTCGAGGGTGGGAAGTGCGCCAATCCTGAAACCATGCTCGACCATGCAGAGAATAGCGGCATAAAGGCTGCCTTCGGAAGCCGTAAGGAGACTTTTAACATCTTCGTCGGTGGGGACGAGCGGGGCAGAGGTCTGGCGTTTCGGCCGGGCGCGTGTTCCCCTGAATGGATTTATCACTCGATTCTCTGTCTCCCTCGTAAGGAAGGCGAAGAACGACGAGGCGACGGCTACCTTGAGCCGTATCGAGGAAGCAGAGCCTTCGAGCGATGCAATGAAGGCGTCGGCGTGACGAGGCATCATCTCGAGAATATGGACACCGGCACGCTTCGCCCATGCCGTAAGGAAGATGAGCGCGCTTTCGTATGCGCGTCTCGTGTGGACGCTCTTCTGCCGCGCCAAGAAGGTTTCCTGGAGCGAGGCTAGATCGACCTTGGCTAAGTCTCGGCGATGCTTGAGATCGTCCTTAAGGTCCTCGAGGACTACCGCCTTGGCGATGGTGTCAAGCTGCTCAGGGGAGAGATCCTTGAGGGAGGGAGCCTCCTTGAGGAGCTTCTGGACTACTCGCTCGACGTCGGATGAGGGCTCTTCTCGAGGGGAAATCTGGTCAGATTCCATATACCCGATAATATAAGATTATCGGGTAAAAGTCAATTCCTGATTTATTGCCCTTCATTTTTTCTACAAATCGGCAAGTATAACTCAACTTATTAAATGGCTATCAGTTAGGTTTGTCTGTAGGTGTATTGGGCGGTGTTTGGGCTTGCGAAAAGATAAACGCCTCAAGCTCACGAACTTTTGGTGCGATTGCATCTCTAGCTTCAGTAAACTGTTTCTCAGCTTCAGCAAGTTGCATGCTCACCTTTTCTTTATCTACCCCTGGTAGCTGTAGTTTTTGCCTAAGTGCTTCAACCCTCCTATTAAGGTAGGGAAGTGATTTAGCTTTAGTCGGATCATTCTTTTTCCTACCGCTCTTCACTTTCGGCTTAGGTTCATCGCTATTTTTAGCGATACTTTCCATTAATTCATTTCTAACTACCCGCATCGCATGTGTGCATTTGGTGAGAGCTTTTCTGAGGTTATCAACTCTGACCCTGCAATCAGTTCGGATTGCACTATAACTACGGAATCTTTTAATCGCCGTCTCTGATTTGTCATTATCGTAATAAGTAGCGGCAATTTCTTTACAAATATCTGACTGGCGGCTTGCAGGCCTAAAGCATTTATTCTTTATGGTAAAAAGATTTCCAAGTTCTTCATTTGTCATGTAGCAGTTGTGCCGAACTTGGGACAAGTATCGAAAGTTCGCTTGATAGCGTGTACATACCTTTTGGTTAAATACAAACAAGGTTCTAACACGTTTATTTGTCATGGGACAAATGAAAAAGAATTGGGTCGTATCATTTGGTGCCGAATCGCCGAGGATTAGAAAAGTCTGTATCTCGTGCAACCCTTCAAGCCTGCAATCAAGAAGGTAACTATTATCTGTATTGGGAATTATAGTCATGAATACAATCTCGTTCCCGATACATAGCCGTATAAAAGCAGGGTACTCTCCAAATGCGTGTCTTTTCGTAAGGGTGCTTATCTGAATCCTAAGAGTTTGGACATCAATCAGTCGAGTGTTCTCGATTTTTCTCGTTCTCATGACTAAATCCATCTCCCTAAAGACTTTACAGCCTCGTTAACAGTCAGAGGTAATTCAAATTATTACGATCCCAATATGTAATTACTGTGGCTGTTTTGATCATTTCCGAAATAAACTGCCACCTTTTTATTTCTTTAGGACAGGCGGTTTGGACTCCTTCTCGCTCTTCTGATCGACCAGCTGATGATTCTGGGGAGAATGCTCGTCCAGACTGGATTTGCTTTGCAACTCGTCGACGGGGGTGAACATCTGCGCCATGGCCTTAGGAAAAAGCGGTATCAGAAGATACTCATTGATTTGGAGCCAGGAGGATAATCTCGATACATCGATCCGCTTGAACGCAAGATCTTCTGGATTGAACTTAGCTGTCCAATAGCCGTCTTCCTTTCGAATCTGACCCTGTAACAGCCCAGCTCGAAGGAGGAGTTCCCAGTAAGTGAAGCCTCGGCAAATGAATAGTTCCATCGGGATATATGAGTGTCGAAACCATCGATGGTTTTTCTCGACGCTGAGGATCATCTGTTCGCTGTTAGGTATTTGGACCCTGGAAGGCGATAGATTCTTGATCAACCTGCATTGAATTGTCGCAAGGTACTTCATAACACTAGGGCAGGCAGGAACCAATTCGCATGTGCCGGAAGAATGGGCGCTAGATTGATTACGTAAGCTCGTACTTATCACGACAATCTTTCCAGTCTCAAGTAGTCGGGCGCGGATCCATTTGAAGACATGAGCATAGAGCCCATCGACCGACCCGGATAGTTCAGGACTCGTGGTGCAAGGGCGCTCATCACCTGAGAGCGTTGAGAGGAAATCGAGCCCATCTATGATCGCGAGCTCATCATTTGAAGAGAAGAAGTCATCCATTACGCCGACCAGATCAGAGACGCGCCCGAGTCGCTTATAGACGAATTGGCTGGAAACATTGAGGGGCTTTTCAAAGAGACCCATCATTTCTGCTGTGCGAAAGCCATCTTGTCCATCAAAGAAGTGAACAGTCTTCCCTGTGTTGAAAACGACGGATCGAGCGAGCGTAAGGAGCAGAGTAGTTACGCCAAAACCTGACTCACCATAGCAGACTACGGAAGTACCATATGGAAGGCCCTTCCCGCCCGTAAGGAGGTCTAGCGCCGGGAACCTCGTATATAAGAACCCCTGGAGGGGAGCGGCTTGAACATTACTGGCTCCTCCTGACCGATGTTCCTTCAGAAGGGTCTCAAGCTTCTCTTTTCCTTTATGAACATGGCTCTTTCTGCCTGACTTCTGGGAGTGACGGCAATCTGATGCTTTCATAACATGCCTCCAAAAGAATCCCTCCGATGGTGAAATCACCACCGGAGGGGGTTAGGAACACGGTCATCTAGTCTTGTGGTCTTGTTGGTCTTGTGGGGAGAGATATCCCTCGGGCGGTGGTGGTGGCGGTAGTAGGAATAATAGTCTCGGTAGTTTTCTTCTTCAGACAGAGAGTTCTTATACGTCTAGAAGCTATGCGCCTCTCCCCGCTCCAGAGAAGACCGGTGGGATTCCGGTTCTCCTTCTGCGTTGGGAGCCGCCTGATCGAGGATTCTATAGAATCCTCATGAAGGCGGATTAACTCAGGGAAGCTCTGTGTCTCCAAGTATTCGATTACTTGCTCTACAGATATCCCCTGTCTGACAAACCCGGCGTCACTGCACGTTACTGCAAGTAGCCTGTCAGAAACCCTATGTTGCGAGTTTGAGATGGAACTCCCCTCAGCTCCTTTCTTCTCCCTGAGCTGTGTCAGTCTCTGGGTCACCCCCTCACTAGAGGCATCCTGGCGTGACGATTGTTCCAAGTTCCCATCCCAAATCATTGCTTGACCTCCCAATTCTTCAATCTTAGCTACGGCATATACCCTCCTTAGGCTGATTCAGCCTCATTGGTTCTGATTCGGCTATTCGTGGAACTGTCGGCTTTCGAAGCAACGCTTCGATGGGCGCGAATATACTCCTCGAGGTCGCGAGGATCGAATAGGACCCGTCTGCCAATATGAATGCGTGGAACGTCGGGCCTCTTTTGTAGTAACGTCGGGATGGCTATCCCAAGAAATCTAGCTGCTTCCTCGACGTTTAACAGATGCCAAGTCTCTTTCCCTTCCATCTGGACCCTCCAATTTCATACCTGACTAATATAAAGTCCGCCACAAACAACCCTCGAAATCGTGAGTAATCGGTAATTGGAGGAGAGGAAGGTACGGGAATGCAAATTTTAATAGAGGATGGCTGTTAAAGCTGTTCCAGAAAAAGCCATTGGTCTATTGAATCGGGGAGAGGCTACTATATAGGTGTAACTCGTAATAATATCAGACACGCGACCAATGGTAAGCGTTAAGGAGTATATTGCGGTTAAAAGTGGATATCCTAGCTTGTTGTCACAAATAGATTAGGGTACTCTATTCTTAGATAACTATATAAAGGATCATAAAATGGCGATACACATTTCAGCAAGAGTTGCATGGCACGACAACGGTTGGAATGGCTGCATCTGTCGTAATCCCGCATGTAATACCCATTGTCAGGGAGCCCATTCCTATCCTGGTGATAAGATAGCGAAGGGAAAGAACAGCTCTTGGGAGGCAAGCGTCGCTGGACAACGCATAGCCCTCCTAACACAGGATGTCACTTGTGGGTTCAGTGCGCATGCCTTCGATCCTGAACCGGCGACCATGTTCGATGATCCACCAGATTTCTTTACTGGCGGGGAACGCGTTTTATGGGATGTCCCTCCCTATACTGTATGTACATGGCCCTACGAGGCTATGTATGACGAAGCCGTCAAGACTGATGGAAACTACGACGCGAAAAAACGTTTGGAGGCAGTGAAGGCACATTTCGATGCTGTAGAAATCGGTAAAAGCCTATTATTTCTATATGCCAACTACAGCAATCCATTTTCATCTGAAGACAGCAAACATTACATCCTTATAGGTGTTAGCCGAATTTCGGTGGTCGGCGAACTCTACCATTATCCCAATCTCCCTCAGTCTGATATCGATAAGTATGGTGGCTTCGTGTGGGAACGCCCGGTTACTATGGACTACGCCAACCAAGGCTTTCGAATTCCGTATCATCTATACAATGATCGTCCAGACGTACTTGAACGACTGGCTGTTTTTCCGGATAACGAGAGAAACTTCAAGTATGCTTCAAGGCAGCTTTCTGATGACGACGCTCTCTCTATTATTGAGCGTTTCATTGAAGTGGCTACTTATCTTCGGGACGAACTCCATGACAGTTCGGAGAATTGGACGCATCGACTTGAATGGCTTAATGGACTTCTTGCAGAACTATGGTCTAGCAGGGGGCTCTATCCAGGCTTTGGCCGGATTCTCGATATGCTTGGCCTTGGGGAGGGTATTGTCCGATTCAAGGAAGCGACTGCGCAAGGACATGAGGTCGAGTTCAAGAACGCAGTAGTAGAATGGCTTAATGAAAATCCTGGAGCTCAGACTCCCTGGAGTATTTCTGAAAAGGACGCATCTAAAGTACAGCGAACTTGGAAGTTGAAGGACGATGATGAACGTAGGCTTCTCTCGGGTATATTTCCACGTTTTGACCTTTTAAAGGAACAGTTCGAGACTATTCTATCCAAAGAGCGCTCAGATTGGAGTGTAGAGGCTTCGCTTCAAGAGATAGAGGGGAACCCCTTCATCCTTGCCGAGCAATACGAGGGCTCCGGCCCTGATGACCGCATTTCTTACAGCAAGGTAGAGCATGGTCTCTATCCCTCTCCTAGTATTGGTCGTGTTGATGACTGGGAACTCGACGACTGGCGACGACTCAGAGCCCTACTCGTCGAAGCTCTCAAGAGAGAAACCAAGCACAGCTTCCGCCCTTCAGGAGTTGTACTCCAGGAAGTCAACCGTAGGCTTAGTCTCCAGCCGGAATGGAAGAAAACGATGTTTTCAGAACGCTATTTGAGCGTCGACAAGAAAAGTCTCGAGCAGGCTCTGGTTTTTACTAGATATAACGACCGGGATTACCTCTATCTTCGTGAAGTGTTCGAAGACGAGCGCGATGTGGAAAGGCAACTCAAAGCGCTTGCAGGATTACCTGACATTACATTTAAATCACCACTTAGGCCGATTGACTGGATCGCTTACCTCACCAAACAGGATTGTTCTCTAGCGCGCAATGCTGCCGCTGACTACGCGAAAGCGATCGAGGCTCAGGCTTCAATCTGCGATCAAGTCTTCCGAAAGCCTGTTGCCGTGATTTGTGGTGGCGCAGGGACAGGTAAGACGACGGTTGTCGAGTCAATTATCAAGGCGATCGAGAAAGCCCATGGCCAAGGTACGAGTTTCTGCCTACTCGCGCCAACGGGCAAGGCCGCCGATAGGATGAGGGATAAAACTGGCAAGGAAGCGCTTACTATCCATTCATTTCTGGCTAAACGCGGATGGCTCCGCGAAAACATGACCTATCGCCGCAACGGAGGGAAGAAAGAAGAAGGGATCTCCACTTTCATTATCGACGAATCATCTATGCTTGATCTCTCTCTCTTCGCCTGCCTAGTTCGAGCAATTAACTGGAATGCTGTACAGCGTCTCATTCTGGTTGGCGATCCAAATCAATTGCCACCGATAGGGCGAGGTCGAATTTTTGCGGATCTCATCGCGTGGCTCAAGAGAGACCTTGTAGAGAATGTCGGAGAGCTTTCCATTAACCTGCGCCAGCTTGAGAACCGTGTAAACGACTGCGGGACAGGTATTCTCGATCTAGCTGAACTCTTCAAGCGAAAATCAAACCAGAATGACAAGAGCGAAGACGACTGCCTTGCGGCGGAGCTTTTCTTCCAACGGCTTCAGGATTTGCCTCCTGACGGAGTGGTAGATAAGGATTTACGTGTTATTTACTGGAAAAATGGCCAAGATCTTCAAGAAAAGCTTCTCGCCCAAATAGTCGCAGATATGCAGGAAGAAACAGGGAAAGAGTTCGACTCTGATAAGCCTTGGGAGCTCTGGAAGGCTGCATGGTCTCAAGGGAGAGAAACTCCTGATCCTCTCTACCAGCAGGTCCTTTCGCCTTATCGCAATGAGGATTACGGCACAAATCCGCTCAATCTTGCACTCCAGTCGGCAGCACAATCGCGAAATATTAAGCGCCTTGGTACAATAGGCGGTATTACGATCTTCGATAAAGTGATACAGATCCGTAATCGAGGGAAAAGTGAGCCAATCATGGCATTCAATTGGCGAACTCGAAACCAAGAAAAAGTCAATGTTTTCAATGGTGAACTTGGCATGGTGGAACCTGTCGGTTATGAGGCGAGCAAATGGTTATGGCCGCGTTTTAAATTTGAACGTTTCGCGGTCAAGTTCTCGCGCAAAGAGCATCTTGCCGTCAATTACGATAAGAAAAGTGAAAAGCCTGAGGACAATCTTGAGCTCGCTTATGCGATATCCGTCCATAAGGCTCAAGGGAGTGAATTTTGCCAAGTATACTTTGTTATCCCCAAGAAGCCTGCCTTACTTTCTCCCGAGCTTCTGTATACTGGCTTAACTAGAGCTACGCGCCATTCGACAGTTCTCATCGAAGGCGATATCGGCCCTCTTCTCAAGATGTATCGACCTGAAAGCTCGCATCTTGAATCCATTAACTCTTCACTTTTTGGTGTGCACATTGTTCCTAACGAGCTTGCAGCACTTCGTGTTGAGGGCTTTCTCGAGAAATATCGTATCCATCGAAGCCTTGCAAATGTCATGGTTCGCTCTAAGTCAGAAGTGATCATCGCAAATATGCTCTTTGACCGAGAAATCCCATTTTGGTACGAAAAGCCCCTATATGCCCGCGACGGTTCTTTCTATCTTCCTGACTTCACCATTTTGTGGCATGGCCAGGAGTACTACTGGGAGCATCTTGGACTATTGGAGCAAGATAAGTATCGTGCCCACTGGGAGGAGAAGCAGCGATGGTACGAAAAGAACTTCCCTAGCAGGCTAATTACTACTGAGGAATCGGGAGAACTCTCTATACATGCTCAAGAACTTGTCCAACAGTATTTTACAAAACAAAAGGAGTAGATGATTTATTAACCCATTGGGTTAATAAATCTCTTGACAAGATGGACATCAGCTATGATAATGGTTCTATACGGAAGCGTTGTGGTAAAGCAACCGGAAAGCTTAAGTTGAGGCTCGACGACATGAAAGCAGCTCCTTCTATGGCTGACCTAGTATTGTTGCCGGGGAAGCACCATATCTTAAAAGCGAACCGAGCAGGTACGTGGGGTTGTCATATCGAAGAGCCATATCGACTTGTGTATCGTCCACTTGGGAACCCTGTTCCACTTACAATAAATGGCCATCTTGAATTAGAAAAGGTGACCGCAGTTCTCATCCTTGAGGTGATTGACTATCATGACGAATGAATTTTCTAACGAGTACAATCCAGAAATCGTAAGCCTTCCTGGTGATACACTCGCAGAACTTCTCGAAGAGCGACGAATGACGCAGGCGGAACTATGTGAGCGCATTGGTAGGCCGCGAAAGACTATCAATGAAATCCTTAAGGGGAAGACCGCCATAACCCCCGATACGGCTATCCAGCTCGAACGAGTCTTCGGTGTCTCCGCTGCATTTTGGAACAACCGTCAAAGGGAGTATGATGAGTCAGTAGCACGGCTCAAGGAAGCCGAGAGGCTCACAAGTCTTGTTCCTTGGCTTAAAAACTTTTCCTGCATTCGTGACATGATGAATAAAGGCTGGCTTCCTGAGAGGCACCGACCAGAGTTGATTCTTGATTGTTTACTTACTTACTTCGGCGTTAATGGGCCAGATGATTGGGAAGCTATCTGGGGGAAAATGAACCTCGAAGCTACGCTACGGGATTCTCAAAAACATAGTTCTGATAGTTTCTCACTGGCTACCTATCTCCGAAAAGCGGAGCTCGAAGCGCTGAAGCTGGAATGCCCTCCCTTCGATAAAGGCCGCTTCAAGAAAGTAATCCAAGAAGCCAAGGAACTTACTCGGCTAGAAACGACAGACATTGTTAATTCTTTAATCAACTTATGTGGTTCATGCGGCGTTCGAGTTGCCTTTGTACCTCTTATAAAAGGTGCTCACGTGAATGGCGCGGTGCGATGGCTCTCCAAAGATCG
This sequence comes from uncultured Treponemataceae bacterium, assembly GCA_964468155.1. Classification (GTDB taxonomy): domain Bacteria; phylum Spirochaetota; class Spirochaetia; order Treponematales; family Rectinemataceae; genus CAYXUF01. Next base: position 94,897 of record CAYXUF010000002.1, on the reverse strand, counting down.
TCCCCTCATGGTCTTCTCCTGCAAGGGGAAGACAGAGGATATCTTCTGGTTCTCTTTCTTTCATGAAGCCGCACACATTATCCACCATGGGAGTGTGAAGCTCTTTATAGAATCAGACGGGCCTCAAAGTGAAATCGAAAAGGAAGCGGATGCTTTTTCAAGGAGTTTTCTCATACCAGATGTAGCGTGGGAGTCTTTTACCCGTAAAGGCGATAATTTTACACGCGAATCGATAGAGCACTTTGCGCAAGAATGCGGTATTGCACCCGCGATCGTGCTTGGCCGGCTCCAGCATGAGAAGTTGCATCCTCACAATTCCTACCTTAATGATTTGAAACGCTCTCTTCCCATCATGCACTCATGCTAGTTGATCTATAATAGGGATTTCTAACATGAAGATTGAAACCATTTATTTCGCATTTCGCCATTATTCGTGGGAAAACACCGAGCTAACCTACTGGATGCATAAAGTCTCTTCCTAATATTTCCACCTCAGATAGTAGATGGGGTGCGCCACATCTGTAGAAGAACTTGTAGAATACTTAGATATATCGCAAGCTTTATACGGATTTCTTTGGATGCACACTCTTCCAATAAATCGAATCTGGATATTACTATATGTATATAAGGGAGTGAGTTGTCCTCCGCTCATAATCCGTTGGTCCCTGGTTCAAGTCCAGCAGGGCTCATAGTAATTGTTTATGAGAAAAGCACTTATATTTTAGTGCAAAAACACCTGAAACGAATTCCAGTGACTGTCAGTAGACAGAAATCTAGACAGCTTCGCAGGATAAACCTATCAACTTTATTTTTGTATCCTTATCACATCCTTGTTTTCCCATGTATTCCTTATCGGATCGTAGAACTTCGGCTCTATCTGTAATTCGCCACTCAACAGATCCAGCGTCACTTTTCGGTAGTGATATTCTGATTTTGTTTCTTCTATCCACCATCTTTCTGCATTGGGGCTTTGCGCATCCATCGTGGCACCCAATCCACCTCCTGTGAGATAGACAATACCCGCAGTCTTATCAATCAATTGGCTTTTATTGTCCGGTGAAAGAACTTGAGCCCAATAATCTGAGTATAGCTTGGTAGTACTCATTTGATCGTACACTTTCTCTTTTGTTACTTCGCCTGATTGAATCACATAGAGGGACAGCATATAGACCATTTCCTTCAAACCTTCGAATAAGGAAGAAAACCCTGTAGACTGCCAGTCGCCACGCGACAATTTCATCAGATTCCGTTGTAATGGCGGTGCATATTTCTTTGTAGGATCGAAATCCTTTTTTGCTTTTGCTAAACCATCCACGACAATTTTATCTATCTCTTTTGAATACGATCCAATATTGCTTATCTGAGCAGTTCTTTTATACGAATGCGAGTGGCCATTATGTACAAGCGTGACACCGTATTTTTCGAATAGTGGTATCCAGAAAGCGCGCATATTCACATACATGCTTTCATTCCCCCACCATGCACCATCGTGATAGTGAACGATCTTCCACTTGGCATCCTTATATCTCTCTAGCGTCTGTGCGAGCCAGGCAGCCTGAACTCCAGCTACGGGAGATGAATGGTTGGAATCAAGGGAAATAATTAGCAGGTCTTGGCTATATAGAATCGAATAGTAATTCTTAGGCTCGGGTAGTTTAAATCTCTGAAAATAAAAAGGAGCAAGTGTTTGGTTACCGCCGTAACCATTGACTACTTCGTGGTTGCCAATAGCTGGAACGATAGGTATCCTTCTTCCTTCGTCGGTTATCAATAACTCGTCCGCAAGATCGAAAAACAAATCCCATTCATACTCACTCAGTTCGGCATTGACAAAATCGCCAGAATACACAAAGAAATCGGGGTTCTCTTTAGCGACCCCACTAATGACTTGGCGAATAATTGGCATCTCCGTGCGCAGATGTTGAGCGTCGGCGCCCATTACAAAAGTTATATTGCGTGGTTGGTTAGAGGCTGTCCTAAAACTGAATTTTTTGCTTTTCTGATCATCGGTCTGGAGAATAACCCAATAGGTCTTCTCAGGAACTAGATTCGTCAACTCAACGGAGTGTATCCAGGCCTTCGTCTCTTTGAAAGTATAGGTTTCGGCTTCTTGTTGTGCATACTCCTGAATCTCTGCTCCAGAGGCGGGAGAAAATAGCGCGATTGACTTTTCTCCTTTTTGATCGGTTCGCCAGGTAATGGTGATGTTTGTTTGAGGGTTGTTTTGATATGTAAGCACAATCTGTCTTGGCTTCAAATTTAAAAAAGGCTGATCTTGAGCGACGCCAGAAAATACAAGTACCGAAAAGAGAACAATAAAAATTGCGTATCGGTTATAATTTGATGTTTTCATTCCTATTTGCTCCTTGTTCAATTAAAACAGCACCCCCGCCTCACAACGAGAGTGCTGCATCCGAAGTCTTTAAAACTTCATAGAGCTTCTTTGGAAATTGCTGGGCAATTTATGGCGTAGCCACCTTCGAGAGATCAATCTCAAACAATCCCCAGACATCATCGGTTCCAAAGTACTGAATATGATCGACTGGTTCGAGCTTCAACTTGGCGGCTATTTCCATATAATCTATGACCGGTACGCCCCACTGGTCTCCAGTTTTTAAAAGCACTTTTCCCTTGGTCTTAACGGGCTTGATAGACCAGTTGATAACTAGTTCAGGCATTTTGCCTGATACGGATTTGAGATAATCGGCAACTACTGTCCTGAAATTTACATCCCATTTCATGACAATATTTGCAGGAACTGCATTGGGTAATCCGCCGCCGCCGCCGGCTCGGTAATTATCTGTCATGACGATAAAAGCCATATCTTCCACGAGTGGCTTACCTTGGTATTTCGCATATACGACCCTGCTGCCCAGAGGTTTTGTAACGTCGTACTGATAGGTGATATCCCACCAATGATCCATAAGGTGACTATCAAATTTGTAATTGATCAATTGCTGGTCTTCAGCTTTGTCTGGATCGATCTGATTATAAGTCCCTGCTGAAAACTCAAGCCACTCAACAATCTGTTTGCCATTCAATTTCAAGGCCTGAACAGTGTTGCTATAGCGATAAATTTTCGAAATGGTGTCGATTGTCAAATTGCCAGCAGGAAGGCTCAAAAAGTCGCTCGGACCGCGGAAGCCCGCCCAGGTTATGGATTGACGGGACAATACCGGCAAACCCTCATAGACAGTACCCTTCAGTTTTTCTTTGCCAAACTCAACCGCTGCCCTGTTGAGTATCTGAAACATCAAGTTAGGTTGTACCCTAGAGAGGTATGTAGCGAATGGAACATCTGTTATCGCAACAGCATCCTGAGAAAAGACAGGAGCTATATAAACAACTGTAGCCAGGAGAACCATAAAGATAAGAGCAGGTTTTTTCCTAAGCATTTTAAGCTCCTTTAAGAAAGTATATTCATTACGCTTAATGTTAAATTTGATCGTTATAATTGTCAAGCAAAATCTGCAAACCGGGGGAATTCCACATCTTTGAAGCGAGCAAATTGCAGAAAATAGATTAAAAAAGTCTACAAAAGAGGTGGCTCTTGTAGAAAAACTTGTAGAATACTTAGATATTTCTCCAGCTTTGTGTGGATTTCTTGGGATACCGACTCTTCCAATAAATCGATTCTGGATATTACTATAGATGTCTAGGGATGCGAGCTGTCCTCCTCTCATAATCCGTTGGTCCCTGGTTCAAGTCCAGGTGGGCCCATAGTCCAGTTTCACTCCACTCATCGATATATTTTTATTCAAAGCCAGAACCATTCAATAAGACCGACCCAACTAGCGCAGAACCATATTCCCGCTGATGTGGATAGGCCTGTTTTAACGCGGCTTCGACTCTGCGAAAATAAAAGTTGACAAAATAGAAAAGTGAGCAATACAATCAGCGTGTACGTACACGCTACAAAAAATCCGATGGATAGGCGGCGTTGCCGCTCCCCTAAGCGTAGACGTAGCGGAGTCAATGGAGGTGCGGAATGGCAAGTCGAGCGAAAAAAATCGTGACAGTTCTCGTGCTATTGCTGGCGGTGGTCGGTGTCGCGATCGCCGCTCCGGCGATCAAGGTGGGCATCGTGAATTTGCCCCCCGAAGAATCCGGTTACCGACAGGCCAACGTCGAGGACATGAACAATGTCTTCTCGAAGGCCAACGGCTACGACGCGAAGCAGACCAACACGGGCGACAACAGCGAGCAGATAGCGGCGGCCCAGGGCTACATCCGTGACGGCGTGAAGTACCTGCTGATCTCGGCGGCGAACGCTTCCGGATGGGACAACGTGCTGAAGTCGGCGAAGACCGCCGGCGTGACAGTGTTCCTCTTCGACCGCCTCATCCAGACGGACGCCTCGAACTACATGGCGGCCCTCGTCTCCGATATGGCCACCGAAGGAGCGACGGCGGTAAATTGGCTGTTGAGCCAGAAACTGCCCGCCTTCAACGTGATTCTCATCCGTGGCCAGCTGGGTTCAGCGGCCGAATTGGGCCGCTCCGGAGCATTGCTCAAGGCTCGCGACGCCGGCAAGCTCAAGATCGTGGCTGACGGAACCGGAGGAGACAGCTGGAGCCCCGAGGAAGCGCGCAAGGTTGTCGAAGCTGCGATAACGTCGGGCAAGGATTTCAACGTCATCTATGCCGAGAACGACGGCATGGCCCAGGGCGCCGTGCAGGCGCTTGAGGCTGCCGGCATCACCCACGGCAAGAACGGCAAGGTCAAGGTGATTGGCTTCGACTTTAACCGCTTCGCGCTGCGCAACGTGCAGGCAGGCTACTGGGACTGCGACATCCAGTGCAGCCCCCGCCAGGCGGCTGAAATTTCCACCTGGATCAAGACCCTCGAGTCAGGCAAGAAAATCACCACGGGAATCGTCTATCAGAAAGAGATTTTTGCCGACACGGCGTCGATCACCGATGATATCATCCTCAATAAGGGCATCAATGCCGATCCCGGCAAAGGCGTGATCACAAAGTAAGGTTCCGAACTGAATTTTACTGTGCAGCGCGCATGGCGCGGCGTCCGGCTTAGGTCCGGAGCCGCGCCATGCGCGGTCTTAAGGCGATGCATCGAGAGAGGTTCAATTGCAGGCGCAGAATGTGCTGGAGATGCGGGGCATATCCAAATCCTTTCCCGGAGTCAGGGCTCTGCATGACGTGGGCTTCACGCTCAGAAAGGGCGAAGTGCATGCCCTCATGGGCGAAAACGGGGCCGGAAAGTCCACCCTGATCAAGGTGATGACCGGTGTCTATGAAAAGGACGCCGGACAGATCGTGATCGAAGGAAAGTCTATCCATTTCAGGTCGCCCCAGGACGCCCAGGAATTCGGCGTCGGCACCGTCTACCAGGAAATTGCGCTCTGCCCCAATCTGACCGTTGCGGAGAACATGTTTATCGGCAGGGGCCGGCGAGCATTCGTGGGCTGGCGGCTGATGAAGGAAAAAACAGCAGGGCTCCTCGAATCGCTCGGCATACCCGCGAGGCCGACCCAGCAGCTCTCGAGCTGCTCGCTCGCCGTCCAGCAGATGATCGCGATCGCCCGCGCTGTCGATATGGAATGCAAGATCCTCATCCTTGACGAGCCGACCTCATCGCTGGACACGGACGAGGTGCAGAAACTGTTCTCGCTGATGCGCGAATTGAAGTCGCGGGGTGTGGGGATCGTCTTCGTGACCCACTTTCTGGATCAGGTCTACGAGATCAGCGACAGGATCACTGTCCTGCGCAACGGGGAGTTCATCGGCGAATACGAGGCGGCCGCGCTGCCCCAATTCGAGCTCGTCTCGAAAATGATGGGCAAGGCGCTGGACGATGTCTCGCAGCTGAAGAAGCGCGAAACCTTGGCGCAGGACGACGCGGAGCCCGTGCTGGAGGCGGCGGGGCTTTCGAGCGCCGCGGGAGTGAGACCCTTCGACTTCTCCATACGGAAAGGCGAAGTGAACGGGTTCACCGGCCTCCTCGGCTCCGGGCGCAGCGAGAGCGTCAGGGCTATCTACGCGGCGGACAAGGTGACGGGCGGCGAGATCAGGATGAAGGGGAAAAAAGTAAGGATCAGCGAGCCCCTGCAGGCGATGAAGCTGGGGATCGGCTATCTTCCCGAGGATCGCAAGGGCGACGGCATCATCGCCGACCTCTCCGTCCGCGATAACATCATCTTGGCATTGCAGGTGATGAAAGGCTTTTTCAGGCCCTTTTCGCGGAAGCAGGCCGAGGCTTTCGCCGATGAGTACATAAAGGCCCTGAACATCAAGACGCCGTCCTCCAGCACGCCCATCAAGTCCCTCTCGGGCGGCAACCAGCAGAAGGTAATCCTGGCCCGTTGGCTGCTCACCCACCCCGAGTACCTGATTCTCGACGAACCGACAAGGGGCATAGACGTCGGCACCAAGGTGGAGATACAGAAGCTGGTGCTCAGGCTCGCCGAAGAGGGAGTGAGCGTGACCTTCATTTCATCCGAGATCGAGGAGATGCTCCGTACCTGCTCTCGCCTCATCGTCATGAAGGATAGGACGATCGTGGGCGAGCTCTCCGGCGACACCTTGACGGAAGGCCTGGTCATGCGCGTCATCGCGGGGGGAGGCAACGGCAATGGCTAGGACGAAAGCCCAGGGACTCCAGGTTCTTCTCCCCCTCTCCGTGCTGGCGATCCTTATACTGATCAACCTGATAAAGGGAGCGGATTACTTCAGCGTTTCGCTCATCAACGGAGCCCTGTACGGGAACATCCCGAATATTCTGTTCGGCGCTTCGGAACTGGTGATCCTGTCGATCGGCATGACCCTGGTAACCTCTTCCTCGGGCGGCCAGGACATAAGCGTAGGCGTGGCGGCGACGATCACCTCCAGCGTCTTTGTCCGGATACTCCTGGGCGCCGGAGCGAGCGCCGGAGGAATTACCTGGATGACTATCTTCGTGGCCTTCATCGCGAGCTGCATCATCGGGATTGCCATCGGCGCCTTCAACGGCATGCTGGTTGCCGTCTTCAGCGTCCAGCCGATGGTGGCTACCCTCATCCTGTTCACGGCGGGCAGATCCATAGCCTTCCTGATCGATGGCAGGCTATCCCCCGTGCTGGCGAACAAGCTCACCGGACAGATCGGCAGCGTAATTCCGGGAATTCCCCTGCAGACGCCAATCATCCTGACCCTCATTTTCATTATCCTCTTCTCCATCCTTCTCAAAACCACGAATCTCAAGCTTTATGCCGAGTCGGTGGGAACCAATCCGAAGGCCGCCCGTCTCAACGGCATCAACCCGGTGAGGATCAAGCTGCTCACCTACATGATTCTCGGCGTCTGCACGGCTGTCGCCGGTTTTATCGCCGTCACCAAGGCCGGCCGCCACGACAGCGTCAATCTGCTCAAGTACTGCGAGATGGACGCGATCCTCGCGGTGGCGATCGGCGGCAACGCGCTGAGCGGAGGCAAGTTCAGCGTAATAGGCTCAGTCATCGGCGCCTACACCATCGAGGTTCTCAACCGGACCTTGTTGAGGCTCGACGTGAACCCGGAAGCGATCAAGGCCTTCAAGGCGGTCTTTATCATCATACTCATGGTGGTATCGTCGCCGGTGCTCAGGGCCTTCGTCGCCAAGGCCAAAATGCGCGCGCAGGCCAAGTTCGGCGCGAAAGAAGCCTAGCGTGGAAACAATGAAAAAGATAAAGCGAAGAGAAGCGATATCGAACTCGAATCTTTTGTTCGCCATTGCGTCGGCCATATTCGTGCTGATGTACGGGTTCGCCATCCTTCGTTACCCGAACAGTTTCCTGCAGTACCAGACTTTCTTCGACCTGTTCAGCCTGAACGCCCCTCTTATCATCCTGACTCTCGCCTTGAGCATCGTCATGATCGGGGGCGGCATCGATATCTCCGTCGGCGCGGTGACGGGTCTCGTCACCATGTGTTGCGCCGTGTACCTGGAGTCGGAATCGGGGAGCGTCGGGGGCGCGATGCTTCTGGCTTTGGGCATAGGAATAGCGTTCGGCTTCCTTCAGGGATTCCTCATCGCCTATCTGGAGATCCAGCCTTTCATTATCACCCTCGCGGGCATGTACCTCGCCAACGGCCTCCTGACGATCATCCACAAGGATCCGCTCAATGTGACCATGGCTGCTTTCGTGCGCCTCAGGGATTTCGAGATCGTGCTGCCCTGGCTTGGCACCACGAACCAGCTTGGAAATTTTATCCCCCTCGCGGTCAAGCCGGGAACCCTGGTGGTCGCGGCGTTGATAACCTTGCTCGCCGTCCTCATGCATTGGTCGCGGTTCGGGCGCAACCTCTACGCCGTAGGCGGCAACAGCCAGAGCGCGCTGATGCTGGGCATCAACGTGAAGAAGACGAAATTCCTCTCCTACGCTCTCTGCGGGCTGCTCTCGGGCGTGGCGGGCTTCGTCTTCATCATGACGACGGGCGCGGGCAATATCGGCAACGCGTCGGGATTCGAGATGAAGGCGATCGCCGGCTCCATCATCGGCGGCACCATGCTCTCGGGCGGGGTGGGGAATCTGATCGGCTCGCCCATCGGCGCGCTGACCCTCCTGACGATCAACGAACTGATCCGCGCGGCTGGCGTCAACTCCAACTTCCAGGCGATAGCGAGCGGGCTCATGCTGTGCATTTTCATCGTGCTGCAGAACCTCGTCCTGTGGCTCCGCGGCAAGGAAGGTTTCAGGATCGCCCTGCCCCCATGGCTGCTGCCGGGCAGGAAGAGAACGTAGGGCAGACGGGTATTTTGCCTTAGCATCTTCGGATATTATACATTCACCAATTCCTTCTTCTCCGCGCTTTGGTGGAGGAGAATTGCCTTGAACCAAGGAGCATTCAATTATGACAAGTCCGAAGAATATTGAGCCGGCCCCCCTGGTGCTGGTGGCCTTCACCGATCCCGTCTGCACATGGTGTTGGGGAATCGAGCCCATTCTACGCAAGCTTGAAAGCTGGTATGGGCCCCAGCTGAAAATCGACTATGTCATGGGCGGACTAGTCAAAGACATACGGGACTTCCGTGACGGCCGCAACGGCATCGGCGGCGATCCAGAAGAAGCCAACGCGCAGATCGCACGCCACTATCGGGAGGCTTCAGCCCGCCACGGCATGCCTGTTGAGGTCGATGGTTTTCGCCTGTTTTCGGAAGGTTCTTATTCCACCTATCCCCAGAACATAGCCTACAAGGCGGCCCAGATAAGCAGCCCGGAACTGGCGGACCGATATCTCCGAAGAATGAGGGAAGCCAACGCTGCCGAAGGCAGGGAAACGGGCTTGCGGGAAGTGCTCATTGAGCTGGCCAGCGAGGTTGGGCTTGATCTCGAGGGCTTCCTGAAAGCTCTTGAAGACGGCAGGGCCGAAAAGGCCTTCCACGATGATCTGGCCATCACCGCCCGGTATGGGGTCAGGGGTTTCCCAACCCTCCTCGTGAGATTTCAGGATAAGGAAGCCCTCATTCGCGGCTACCAGAGCTATGCTTCGATCCGCGCCGTGATCGCCTCGTTGAGCAAGGGGGCGTTGATCGACCGGGCTCCGGAAAAAACCGGCACGGCGATAATGGACTATTTGAAACGCTACGGTCGCGCCGCTATCGTGGAGCTTGTGACGAATTTCGAGTTCTCTGAAGAGGAACTGGATGCGCGGCTGCGAGAGCTGGAGGATTCCCGTCAGATCCGGAGGGTGGCCGCGGGCAACGGATACTTCATCGAAGCATGCGCTGCCAGCGGGAGCTGCGATCCTGTCACTGGTCTTTGCATCGTATAGTTTACGGCTTGGCCGACGAGGGGGGAATCTCTTCGTCGTTGGCGCCTATAGGCCGTTTTTCTTGGTCAGCAGATCGGCGCCCTTGCCCGTGGCCTGTGCGAGGGCCTGGCCGGCGGCCAGCTTGACTGCGTTGCTGGTGTAGGTAGCCCCCGAGATGCCATCGACCTCGGATGTCTGGGCTTTGAGCATGAGAGGAGGAAGCTCTTCCAGTGCCATTGTCCCAATACCCGGGGTTTCCGAGTTGCCTTCGGCCTTTACTTCGATGATTTTTTTGGCGTCGACCGTGATGTTCACCGTTACGGGGCCGTGGAACCCCTCTGCTGTTGCCGAGTATCTGCCGGGCGTGAACTGGCCTTTGGCGAGGTTGTTGTTGGATACGCAGGAACCGAGGGTAAAGAGCAGGAAAAATGACAGCATAGCTGCTGTTGCCCGAAGGATTGTGATTTTGCGCTTCACGTGGTGCTCCTTTGCAGAAAACCGGGGTTGTGGTAAATGGATCACTTCATATAGATATAAAAATGATTATTTGTCAACGGGAAAGAACTCCTTTTATATGACAGACTGCTGCGAAAAACATACGTGGTAATATATATATATTAGTATTTATAAAAAAATAACGAATTATTCGGTTTTAAAATTGACTCTCGGTTGGCCTGTCGGATATCCTGATAAAAATTCTATTCGCTCAGGAGGATGTGTGATGAAAAGGTTGATTCCCGGAGTTGTGATTCTGCTGATGGTACTCGCCATCTTTGGCTGCGCATCGGACGCCACCAAGGTTGCCGCTCCGGTGGATGGCAGTTATGAGGGCAGCGCCAGAGGTATGCAGGGACCGATCAAGGTTCAGATAGAAGTTGTCGCCGCAAGGATCGCCTCGGTAAACATTCTTGCTTCCAAGGAAACCCCCATCGTGGCCAAGGTCGCGATGGAGCGGATTCCCGCCCGCATCGTCGAAACACAGAGCCTCAAGGTGGACTCCGTCACCGGAGCTACTCTCGCCAGCAACGGCATAAAGAACGCGGTGGCCGACGCGGCCAAGAAAGCCGGATTCGATGTCGCGGCGCTGAAGGCCAAGGAAGTCAAGCGTACCCCGAAAGCTCCCCAGACCTGGAACACCGACGTTCTCGTCATCGGAGCGGGCGGAGCGGGCCTCAGCGCGGCTCTCAGCGCGGCCCAGACGGGCGCGAAAGTTATCCTCATCGAGAAGGGTTCGGTCATTGGCGGAAACACCATGATGGCGGGAGCCGCGTACAACGCGGTCGATCCCGAAGCCCAGTCGACGATGAAGCTGACCAAGGCTCAGAAGTCGTCGATGGACGCGTATTTGGCACTCGATCCGGCCGACCCGAGCCTGATGTTCGACAGGTATCCCGAGTGGAAACCTGTTCTTGAACAGCTGAAGGCCGATATCAAGGCTTTCTATGCCGCGAACAAGGACAAGACCCTCGGCGTCGACATGCCGGGCTTCGATTCCATCGCCCTCCATATGTGGCACATTTACTCAGGCGGCCTGAGGAAGATGGACGACGGCAGCTGGATCGCTCCCAGGATCGAGCTCGCACGCAAACTGGCGGAAAGCGCCCTCGACAGCCTGAAGTGGATGGATAGCCTCGGACTCAAGGCGCAGTATGGCGCAAGGTCCAACTACGGCGGACAGACGGGCCTTTCCACCGTCCTTGGCGCCATGTGGCCCCGCACGCACAGCTTCATGTCCGGCGCCGATCGTATCCCGCAGCTGGAGAAGAAGGCGAATGAGTTCGGCGTGAAGATTTACACCGAGACTCGCGGCACGGAACTCCTCACCGGAGCCAAGGGGAAAGTCGTCGGCGCCAAGGCCGTCCAGGCCGATGGTACCCAGATCACCATCAACGCGGCAAAAGGCGTGGTCCTCGCTTCGGGCGGCTACTGCGCGAATCCCGCCATGGTGAAAAAGTACGACAAGTATTGGGGCAAGGATCTCTCCGATAAAACTCTTTCCACCAACATGGGCACGAATACCGGCGACGGTATCGTGATGGCCGAGAAGCTTGGCAGCCAGCTCTTTGGCATGGAAGTGGCCCAGATGATGCCTTCTTCCTCGCCCACCAAGGGCACGATGACGGACGGAATCTGGGGCGATGCCGCCGAGCAGATTTGGATCGACGGAAAGGGCAATCGCTTCGTGGATGAATACGCCGAGCGCGACGTGCTCGCGAAGGCATCGCTCAAGCTCGATAACGGGGTTTTCTATATCATCTACGCCGGACGGGGGGCGGTCAACAAGCCCGAAGTGATGCTCAAGGGCGTTACCTACAAGAGCGTCGCCGCCATGGTCGAGGGCGGACATATCTGGTGGGGCAATACCCTGGCCGAGCTTGCGGCCGCTTCGGCCAAGCCCGCTGCAGGCAGCGCCCCCGCCTTCACCGAAGCCTCCCTGCGCGCGACGATCGAAAAATACAACAAGTTTGTGGCCGAGCAGAAGGACACGGAATTCGGCAAGGGCGTCATCGCCGGCGCCATCGATCTGGCCGCCGTCGAGGCCGATCCCGAGCTGGGCCTGGCCATCAGCCCCCGAAAATCCTCCCTCCACCACACCATGGGCGGCGTCCTCATCGACACCGAGGCTCGCGTGATCGACACGAAGGGCAATCCTATCCCGGGCCTCTGGGCCGCGGGCGAAGTGACGGGCGGCATCCACGCGGGCAACCGCCTGGGCGGCAACGCGATCGCCGATATCTTCACCTTTGGCCGCATCGCCGGCCTGAACGCAGCGAAGTAAGGCGCGCCGTCATGTCGACTATGTAAAATATGTGATCCTTGCAACAAGGGGCTGCCTGCTTAACGTAAGCAGACAGCCCCTTTTCCTTTGAAACCTCTCAGCGGAACAGGGCAGCCATGGCCGGCATCGCGGGCTTGTAGACCATCAGGGCGAAAACCGCCACCAGGGGAGCCACGCCACCCAGGCTGATCCACCAGCGTAATTTTAAAAGACGAATAAGCTCATCGGGGAGATCCCGGTCGGCAGCGTCGAGGCCAGCCATGAGGCGCTTGACCTTGTACTGGGTGGGGATGTCGCTGACGATCCAGATAAGTCCCGAAAGCATAAACAGGATAAATCCCGCGGACAGCCAGCCGATGCGCCACAGGTCTCCCATGATGAAGGCGAGCATGAGGCCCGAGAGCAGCGAGAGGATGATGAGGGGAGAGGAAAAGCGGGCATCTATCCAGGCTACGGTGTTGTAGGTATGGAGAATCGCTTCCTTGCCGCCAGCGGCCAGGCTGCGCCTTTCCCATATCATTCCCACCACCGCGTTGGCGAAAAAGAGGGTGGCGGCAGCGATATGAACGAACAGCGCGTGGCTGTGCAGGGCTGGCCGGTTCAGGAGGGCGATGAACTGCAGCGGAAAGAAGATCGCGAAGGCGATCAACCCGCCCATGAGAACCAGGAAGCCGATAAGGACATATTTGGTCTTCATGATCGACATTAGGAGCATATTCCCCGACCTCGCACAAGAGCCGCGATCATCGCGCGGAGCCTGCGGCGGATGCCAGATTGCCCGGCCGGGAAAGCACTGCTATAATGCCAAAACTCGATATAAGGAGTGGCGCATCATCAACCCGGCGATCAGGCGATATTGGCCTCAGTACAAATGGTCGAACATCAGCGCGATGCTCAAAAACATGAAGGAAGAGCCCGAGCGCTGCGCGGACCCCTTTGGCGGCAGGCTGGTGGCGATCACGGGGGCTACCTCGGGCATAGGCCTGTACGCGGCGCGAAAGTACGCTTCCATGGGCGCGCGGCTCCTCCTGATCAACAGGAATAAAGAAAAATCCGAGCGCGTCTGCGCGGAAATCGCCGAGGCCTTCAAGGTTCAGGCGGAATACTTTGTCGCCGACCTGTCCTCGCTCGAGGAGATGCAGCGCGCGGGGCGCTACCTTGCCGAGCTGGAAGAGCCGATCGACGCGCTGATCCACAACGCGGGAATCCACCTCGAAACCCGCCACGAGACAGCCGACGGCCTTGAGGCCAATTTCGCCCTCCACTACCTCGCTCCCTTCGTCATCACGAAGATGTTGATGCCCAAGTTTGACCGTGACAGGAGGGGGAGGATTATCTTCGTCGGCTCCGAGGGATACCGATTCGCGGTGTGGGGGCTCGATCTGGACGACCTCCAATGGGAGAGGAACAGGTACTCGGGGCTCAAGGCCTACGGGGCCGGCAAGCTCGCCCAACTTCTTTCGATGCATATCTTCGCCGGGGAACTGGAATCGTATAACGTTACCATCAACGCCATGCATCCGGGCATGGTGCGTACCGGGACGGGAAAGGACAACGGCAAAGTGTACCAATGGTACAAAAAAAACATCATCGACGCGCGCTCCGCGACTCCCGAACTATCCGCCGAGGCTCTCTATTACCTCGGGGCTTCAACGGCGCTGTCGCGGACGAGCGACAGGTTTTTCCATCTGACGAAGGAAGAGGAACTGGCCCCTCCCGCGCGCGACATGGAAGCCGCCCGGGCTTTGTGGGCAAGGACGATAGCGCTGCTCGACCGTAAAGGGGTAAGGCTGTGACACATAAAGATATCATCGTGGTCGGAGGCGGCATAGCGGGGCTCACGGCCGCCCTGAGCCTCGCGCAGAAGGGCAAGGATGTCCTTCTCATCGAGAAGAACGAGCATTGCGGCGGGCTGATGAATTCCTTTACGCGGGAGGGTTTCCGTTTCGAGGGCGGGGCGCGGGCGCTGGTGAACGCGGGCCTGGTGAAGCCCATGATCAAGGAATTCGCCCTCGGCATCGAGCTTCTTCCCAATCCGATAACCCTGGGTATCGAGGACTCGATCATCCGCATCGAGGGAGAGGAAGGCCTCAACACCTACGCCGATATGCTCAAGAAGCTTTATCCGGGAAGCGAAGGGGACGTGGACAGGATAATCGAGGCTATCCACGCCATCATCGGGAACATGAAAACTCTTTATGGTGTCGACAGCCCCCTCTTTGCCAAAAAAAAGAAGAACATCCTTATCCTGGTGCCTTCGCTCGCCGCATGGCTCGTAAAACTGATGAGGACCCTGTACCGGATTTCCAGGATGGACACGCCCTTCGAGGAGCGCCTGGATGAGCTCGCCTCCAACCAGTCGCTGAAAGACATAATCGGCCAGCACTTTTTCCGAAAGACTCCGGTGTTTTTCGCCCTGAGCTATTTCGCCCTGTACAACGACTATGTCTATCCCAAGGGAGGGGTGGGCGCGTTTATCCAGAAGCTAGTGGACGCCATACGGGAACGCGGCGGCGAAGTGCGCCTCGATACCGAGATAACAAAAGTGGATCCAAACGCCAAGCTGCTCACCGACACATCGGGCGAGGTCTATCACTACAATACGATGATATGGGCGGGGGACATGAAGGCCCTGTATGCGATGAGCGATTTCGCCGGCACAAAAAAGCGAGATCGCGCAACGTTCGTCGAGCGCAAGGAAAAAATCCTCGGGAGCAAGGGAGCCGAGTCGGTGTACTCAGTGTTCCTGGGCGTGGATCTTCCGCCCGAAGCTTTCGGGAAGATCGCGAGCGGGCACCTTTTCTATACGCCCGACAGGAAGGGCCTGGGGCAGATCCACATAGCGGAGTTGAAGGATATTCTCGGGCGCTGGGATTCTGTCCGGCAGGATGAGATCCGCGCCTGGCTGCGCAGGTTCTGCAGGTACAACACCTTCGAGATTTCCATTCCCGCCCTGCGCGACCCCGACGCGGCTCCGGCCGGAAAGACGGGCATCATCATCAGCGCCCTCTTCAGCTTTGAACTGACCCGGAGGATCAAGGCCGCCGGCTGGTACGAGGCGTTCAAGCACATGGTGGAAGAGGAATTCATCGAGGTTATCTCGTCGAGCGTCTACCCCGGACTCAAGGACAGGATGCTGTTCAGCTTCTCCTTCTCGCCCCTGTCCATACTCGAGCGGGCGGGGAGTTCCGAGGGTTCCATCGTCGGCTGGTCTTTCGAGCAGGAGATACCGGCGGTGACGAGCATGTTCCGCATGGCTGACTCGGTGAAGACATCTCTGCCCGACGTCTACGCGGCCGGCAAGTGGGTGTACAGCCCCGCCGGAGGCCCCACCGCCATAATGACGGGGAGGCTTGCGGCCAAGCAGTGCCTGAAGGGCTAGAAAGCCCCGTTGGCCTTTTGCACGAGAGCGATGATGACGACTCCAACGACAAACACGACGGCTACCACGGCGGTGATCACTGACTCGCGTTTCGAGGGTCCCTTGGGCTGGGGTTTGGGAGCCGCGGTGCCAGATTTCTTTTCTTCCATACGATTCCTCCTTTATTGATAGAAATGCACTGAAGAACCGATCGTGTCTGGTAAATCCAGAACACGCCGAAAGGATCGGTTAAGCATCATGAAGTCCATGTGTTGAGAATGTCTTGTGGTGAATGAATTCGCCAAGCGGCCGGGTCGCTCCTTCTGGCGACTATATAAAAAAGCCGCCATTCAACATTGGAGTTGAATGGCGGCCCGACCATTCCGAATACCTCCAGCCGGAAAGGGCTGGACCCATGAATGCGGAGGCATCGGCTCCCCCGCAGTATGGAATAGTTTACCATCGCATTTTCATAAAAGCAAGACTTTTTCGTGCCTCGGGAAGCCGCCTCGGAATTGCCGCAGAACTGTTGCCTCGAAAGACCCGGTTATCGATCCTTTCGACTTTCCGTGAGCGTCGTGGCGAGCGCCGCGCTCATCGCGAGCAGGGCGGCGAAAACAAGCAGGGGGAACACGTAGGAGCCCGTCGCCTTGCGCAGCGGCTCCATGGCGTAAACGAGGACAACAGAGATCTGCCCCGCGAGGGAGATAAGGCCGTTCGAGGTGCCTTCCGGCGTGGGCAGGGCGGTTTCGGAAGCATACTGGGTGCCGATGGGATTCACCGAGACGAGGAAAAAACCGAGGACGAAGCTGGAGACGAGGAGAAGGGGGAAGGTTGGGGCGAGGGCGAGTCCCACGATGCCAGGGATGCCTCCCAGAAGGCCCGCGATGATGTAGGGCTTGCGCCTTCCTTTTTTGTCCGAGAGTGCGGGCATGACGACGGCGCCGAGAATGCCCGCGATCAGCATGACGGCGATGGCGATGCCTGCCTGCTTCGAATCGAAGCCTCTCGGGCGCACGATGCCTTCGATCCATGTGGTCACGCCGTTGAAAATTCCCAATCCGATAAACGCCATGACGAGATATCGCCTGAAGGACTTGAGCGCGAGGGCGCTCTTAAGCCCGTCGAGCATGAGGGCCCGCTCCGATTCGGCGGACGCGTCGGGCGGGGTCGTCGGCTTTTCGCGCGCGATGAGGAGAAAGAGCAGCGCCGCGGCCGAGGCCGCGATGCCGTAATAGAGCTGGACCGCCGGGATCGACATGGTCTCGGTGAGGATGGTGGTGAGGACCTGGCCGACCGCCGCGCCGAGGAGGTTGGCGAGGGTGAGGAGGCCGACCGCCGTGGCCCGCTCGTTCGAGGGGAACCACAGGGCCGAAACCTTGGTCCATGAGTTGAGGAAGACGGGCTGGGCGGCGGCCATGCCGATGGTCATGGCGATCGCGAAGCCGAAATTGGCGCCGGCGACGCCGCGCAGGATGCCGCAGATTCCGGTGACTATGGCTCCGGCCGCGACGACCGGCTTGCAGCCGAACTTGTCGATGAGCCAGGAGATCGGGATGGACATGGGTATGAAGACGAGCATGAAGGCCATCGAGAAGAAGCCTATCCGCAGCTCCGAAACGCCGTAGAAGAGGCTGGACTGGGTCGTCACGGGCGCGTAGCTGATCCAGAGGATCTGGATCGTCATGTTGGCGAGCATGTAGGCGCCGAGGACGAGCCATCGCGACGCGTAGACGCGGTATTCCTTTTCGTTGCCCATCGGTGGCTCCTCAATAAAGCGTGAAACAGCTAGATACTATCATCGATCCTGAGACTTAGGATATCATCATGAAAATGGTGGATATCGACGAAAGAGAAAGCAGCCGCAATCGCTCGCTCGAAAGGGCGCTCAGTCTTCTCACTATCCTGGAGGAGACGGGAAGATCGCTCACCCTCACCGAGATAAGCGCCAAGGCCCAGCTGCAGAAACCCACGGTGCAGAGGCTCTTGGCCGTGCTCGAGCGCTACGGTTACGCGGAAAGGCTCCATAATCGCTATTTGCTCGGTCCTATCGTCCTTCCCCTCGCCTATTCCTATTTGATGAGCAACGAGCTTTCCAGGGTTGCACTGCCCGTCCTCCAGGAACTCGCGGCCGCCTCCCAGGAGACCGCTTCCCTCTTTGTCCGTATCGGCGATTTCCGTGTCGTCGTGCAGCGCGTCGAAGGCATCCATCCGCTCCGGTACGTGCTGCCCATAGGCCGCAGGCTGCCGCTCCACATGGGCGTCGGCAAGGTTCTGGCCGCGGCCATGCCCGATGACGAGCTATCGGCGCTGGTAGCGGGTTTGGGTGAAGTGCGCTATGTGAGGGGCGAGTCCGTGTCGCCGTCACAGCTAATGGAAGAGTTCAATAAGGTTCGTACCCAGGGCTATGCGGTTTCCCGCAATGAACGCGAGATGGGGGTGTCTTCGGTAGCGGCTCCCGTTTTCGACGCTTCTCGCGAAGTGGTGGCCGCGATTTCCGTGGCTGGTTCCAACGAGCGTTTCGACGCGAAGATCGAGGCGCTCATTCTTGAAGTGTGCCGCGCGGCGGCTTCAATTTCGGAGCGCTTGGGCAGGCTATAGTTTCTATTCCCTTTTAATCGAAGCACGCATATTCATCTCATCCTACGGAGATTGGAGTTTTATAAAAAACAGTTGACAGATTAGTAGATGAGTGTTTTACTGTATGTAACAAAATATAGTACACGGAAACAATAGATAGTTTTTAATCGATAAGAGAGGTAATAATGCGGAAATCCAGCCTTATCGCCGGCATAGCATTTCTCGCTTTTTCAGTGACGGTGATGGTCGCGTCGTGGTCGATGGAGTATTACTCATCGATAGGTCCGGGTCCGGGATTTTTTCCTTTTTGGCTAAGCCTTATCCTTGCCCTGCTTTCGGCCATTTGGCTTTTCCAGACTTTCAGAAGCGCTCCTAAAACCGGGGACAAGAAAGAAAACGATACGCTTTTCCCGCGAGGGGGCGGCCTGCTCAGGCTCCTGTCCATAGTGGGCGCCTTGTGCTTCATGATCGTCCTCATGGAACCGCTCGGGTTTCAGCTGCCCATGTTTGCCTTCATGATTTTCCTCCTCATCGTTCTTGGGCGAGTAAAAATAGGCACGACGTTGGTGATCGCGGCTATCGGGAGCTTTGGTCTTTTTCGCGTCTTCACGATGCTGCTCGATGTGCAGCTGCCTCAGTCGGCCATTCCTTTCCTTGCCGGCATTGGGCTTTAAGGGAGGTAGGCCATGGATGCTCTTGGCGATCTGTTGATGGGTTTTTCTGTTGCCCTTTCTCCGGGCAATCTGCTTTACGCTTTCCTTGGAAGCGCCTTCGGTACCCTGATAGGCGTTCTGCCCGGAATCGGACCGGCGGCGGGCACGGCCCTCCTCATTCCCCTCACCGCGCGGCTTGAGCCCACGGGTGCGATAATCATGCTCACCGCGATATTTTATGGCACTCAATACGGCGGCACGATTACCAGCATATTGCTCAACGTGCCGGGCGAGGCGGCCTCGGCGATAACCTGCATCGATGGGCACAAGATGGCGCTGAAAGGGCGCGCCGGCGCGGCCTTGAGCATCGCGGCGATAGGTTCCTTCATCGGCGGGCTTTTCGCGACGATAGCCCTTGTCTTCCTGGCCGGTCCCCTCACCAAGCTCGCCCTCGAATTCGGTCCCGTGGAATTCTTCGCTCTCATGGTTCTCGGCATTTCACTCATGATGGGTTTGGCCGGCAAGTCCATGGTGAAGGCGGTGATGATGGGCATAGTGGGCCTTCTCCTGGCCATGGTGGGCATGGATCCGGTGCGGGGAGCCCCTCGCTTCACCTTCGGAAGGATGGAGCTGATGGATGGCCTCAACTTCGTCCCCGTGATAATGGGCCTCTTCGGCCTCTCCGATATCCTCGAAAACGCCGAGGAGGCTCTCGATGCCACGAAGAGCGCCAAAGTGGGCTCGCTCAAGCCCTCCAAGGAAGAGGTCAAGGATTCGGCTGGGCCCATCGTTCGAGGATCTTTCCTCGGCACTTTGCTCGGCCTGATTCCCGGCATGACGGGATCGATGGCTTCCTTCATGTCGTACTCGATGGAAAAGAAGATTTCCAAGCATCCCGAGCGCTTCGGCGAAGGGGCTGTGGAGGGCGTGGCGGGACCCGAGACGGCGAACAACGCCCACGCCAACGGAGCCCTCATACCTCTTTTCACCCTCGGGATTCCTGCCTCGCCCACGGTGGCCGTTTTGATGGGCGCCTTCCTCATGAACGGGCTCATCCCGGGACCTTTCCTGTTCAGGGAAAATCCCCAGCTCGTGTGGGGCGTCATCGCCAGCTTCTTCATCGGCAACGTGATACTGCTGATCCTCAACCTGCCCCTCGTCGGGATTTGGGTAAAGCTGCTCAAGATTCCCTATTCCATACTTTTCGCCGTGATTCTGGCTTTCATGGTGATCGGGGCTTATGGCGGGGAGAACTCGGTGTTCGACGTGTTCATCATGCTGCTTTTCGGGATTCTTGGATATGTACTCAAGAAATTCGACTTTCCCTTGGCTCCGATGATCCTCACCCTGATTTTGGGCCCGACGATGGAACGCTCCCTGAGGCGATCCATGGAGATGTCGCAAGGCGATTTCTCCATCCTGTTCTCGAGCCCCCTGGCCGCCGCGCTGCTCATCGTTTCATTGCTCGTGCTCGTCACTTCCGCACTCAAGGTTTTTCTGGGCTCCCGGAGAGCTAAATTGGGCAGCGGAAGCGATGGAAAATAGAAGGAGGATTCCATGAAACTCTCATCGTTCCGAAAGTACGCCGCGATTCTATTGGTGGCGTGTCTGTGCATGGCAGCCGCTTCGGTTGGCGCTCAGGCTTACCCGGCTAAAAACAAGGCGATTACCCTGGTCGTCGGATTCTCGGCGGGCGGAAGCTCGGACGCCGGCGCCCGCATTCTCGCTGGTGGCATGGAAAAGGTTCTGGGAACTAAAGTAGAAGTGCTCAACAAACCGGGTGCCTCTGGCCAGCTAGCCTATACGATGGTATCACAGGCTAAGCCCGACGGTTATACCTTCGGCCTGGCGAGCCTCCCCGGAATCATGGTTTCGATCATGGACGCCGACCGCAAGGCTACCTACAAGAAAGACGATTTCCAGCCCATCGGCCTCCAGGTTCTGGACGCCGGCGTTCTGGCGGTCAAGGCCGACAGCCCCTACAAGACCGTCAAGGATCTCCTCGACGATGCCAAGGCTAGGCCTAAAAAGATCACCGTATCCACCACAGGTCTGCAGACGGGCGACCATTTCACCATTCTCCAGCTTCAGCAGCTCACCGGAGCTCAGTTCGCCATCGTCCATTTCGACGGAGCGGGCACCGCGATGACCGCGCTTCTCGGCAAGAAGATCGATGCCTATGTCGGCAACGTCGGCGACGTGCTTTCCCAGCTCAAGTCGGGCGATATCCGCGTGCTTGGCGTGATGGACAGCGAAGAAAGCCCCTTCCTTCCTGGCGTAAAGACCTTTGAATCCCAGGGTATCAAACTCCTCGGCGGTTCGTGGCGAGGCTATCTGGCTCCGGCCGGAACCCCCATGGAAATCGTCGAGAAGCTTTCTTCAGCCATGAAAACGGCGCTGGAAACCGAGGAAGTGAAGTCTGCCATGGCCAAGCTCGGTCTCCAGATCCGCTATATGGACGTGAAAGGCTACACCAAGGTATGGGATGACTACGGCACCGTGGTGAAGGATCTCATTCCCCTGAGCAAGCAATAATAGTTTCTGCCTCTGGCGGGAGCCGCTCGCATGCCGGAATGCCGGATGCTCGCGGGCGGGTCCCGCCGGGAATGGAGTTTCCCATGGAGAAGATCGCCCTAGTCGGCCCCTATGGCGCCGATGTGCGACCCTTGCTCGAAAAGCGTCTGCAAGGGGCTATGAGGGTCGTGAATATCGGCGGCGAAAGCGAATTCGACCGGCTTGCCGATGTGGAATATGTGATTTTGCGCGTTCTCGCCATGAAAAGGCCGGCCATCGAGGCGATGCCCAGGCTCAGGCTTATACAGCGCTGGGGCGTGGGATTCGACAAGGTGGACGTCGTGGCGGCCGGCGAGCGCGGCATCCCCGTGGCCATAGCGCCCGGGGCCAATTCGACGCCCGTATCCGAGCTTGCTCTCCTCCTCATGCTCGCCCTCTACCGCAACCTGGTCAAGCTGCACGAAGGAATGGCGCAGGGCCGCTGGGAGAAGGAACAGTTCATCGACAATTCCTTCATGATAAAAGGCAAAACGGTAGGCCTCGTCGGCTGCGGCGCTATCGGCAGGCAGGTGGCGAAAAAGGTTCAGGCCTTTGGGGCGGAGGTGATATATTACGACGCATTCCGCCTGCCCTTATCGACGGAAAACGAACTGGGCCTCAGCTATCGCGAGCTCGACGAAGTGATGGCCGGCGCCGATATCGTCAGCCTTCACCTTCCCCTTCTCGACAGCACGCGCGGCCTGATCGGCCGGCGGGAAATCGGCCTCATGAAGGCGAATGCTATTTTAATCAATACAGCCAGGGGCGAGATCATCGATTCCGCGGCCCTCGCCGAGGCTCTCGCCGAAAAGCGCATCGCCGGAGCCGGGCTCGATGTCTTCGATTCCGAACCCTTGGCGCCCGGCAGCCCCTTAAGAAATCTGGATAATGTGGTGATGACCCCGCATGTGGGCGGGAACACGGCCGATATGAGCATAGATATGGTCGATATCTGCCTGGAAAACATCCTTGCTGTGCGCGATGGCCGACCGCTATCGCCCAAGGTGCTCGTGAACGGCCAATACTTGAAACAAAGCGTCTGAAAAGACGAAGCGTCTGAGATAAGGAAGAGGAGCGATTATGTCCGTAGGATTCAGAGTATTCTTGAAGCGGGATCTTCCCGCGCCCGAGCTGGTGGAAGCGTTCAAATCCCTTCCGCCGGCCAATGTAGCCGACTGCATGGGCAGGCTTTGCGCCCTCTCCTCGCAGATCAAGCTTCTCTCTTCCCCTGCCGCGCCGATCATGGCGGGCGTCGCCCTGACGGTGAAGGCGAGGCCCGGCGACAACCTCATGATCCATAAAGCCCTCAACATGGCTGGCCCCGGCGACGTGATCATCGTGTCGAACGGCGGGGACCGCAGCCAGTCCCTCGTGGGCGAGATCATCCTGACCTACGCCCGCTACAAGGGCGTAACCGGCCTCGTTTTCGACGGCCCGATACGCGACATCGACGCGATCTCGAAGATGGACACCCCGGTCTACGGGACAGGGACGACGCCGGGCGGGCCTTACAAGGAAGGCCCTGGCGAAGTGAACGTTCCCATTTCCTGCGGCGGCATCCAGATTGAGCCGGGCGACATCATCCTGGGAGACGCCGACGGCGTCATCGTGATCCCCAGGCGGGACGCGGCCGAGATACTGGCTGTCGCGGGCAAATTCTCGGCCAACGACGCGGCCAAGGTGACCGCCGCAGCGAACGGCACGGCCGACCGCTCCTGGGTGGACAAGACCCTCGCCGCCAAGAATTGCGAGATCATCGATGCCGTCTACTGCAAGTGACTGATTCGTTAAAGCCGGGCTGCCTTAAAGGGCGGCCCTTTTAGAAAACTCTAGAAAGGAGGCAGAAGACTATGAACCACAGGAAATGTGAACGCCAGCATCGCAGGACAACATGGACACTGGGTAAATGCAGACTGGCTCTCGCGCTGTCAGTTTTAATGTGTCTGGTATTGTCCGCAAATGCATCAGCGACCGGCGACGCAAGTATGAGTAGTGCGTATTCCAAGCTAGGTTATGCTATCTCTGATCCTGTCGTGACCGGCAACAGCATCAGCATCGATGCCATTACCGCACAGGGCCAAGTCGCTCTGACCTCCAAAACTCTGGAGAAGTCCGAAATATATTTGCTGACAGACAAAAATTCGGGCCTGAGGGTCACTAGCGGCGCCTTCATTGACATCTGCTATAATTCCGCGGGCGAGGTCATCCGGTTCAAAAAGCTGTTCAGCCTCAATTCTAGCACCTGGTTCGACACCATGAAGTACGGACAGGAGTTATCCCCCGTGAACGGCGAAGCTGGCCAGCTCATGGCGGCCGGCTGGATTCTGGATAAGACCCCCGATAAGATCGTGGTGGGCGATACCAACAGCTTTGAGGAGACCTATCTTCTGAATAATGGATTAAGGGTCTATGAGCTGAACACTTCGACCAAACAGATCGCTGCAAAGACCCTGGCCGATGTGCCGGTAACTCAGAAGACCAACGGAAAGTATTCTTTGACCAAGGACCGCCAGATGGTGGTTGTTGTCTTTGACAAGAATTATAAACAGGCGCATTCCGCTCAAGCCATGGAGATTTACTACATTACTCCCCAGACTTCGGTCGCGGATAAACACCTCTTGTCGACCTACGAAACCATGTCTCTATACAGCCCTTTCCCCGATGCTGATTATATCATGAACGACCCCCGCAGCAGTGGATCCTGGACCGGATACACAAAGCCTTTTGCCATCGTTCCGGAAAGATTGTACTTTCTCGGCGACTTTGATACGGCCAACTACCTATTAAAGACGGATACCGGCCTGGCTATGCTGGATTTTGGCAATCCCGGCCGCGCATACCAGTATTACCTCGCGATTGAAAAAATGGGTATGGACCCTCGTGATGTCAAATATCTTCTGATAAGCCATGGGCATTTCGATCATTACGCTGCGTTTCTTGAGTTCTACCAGATGCTATGCAACGCCGGCAAAGACCCTGTTGTATATTCGACCAAAGAGGAAGTCGAAGGCTATGCCGCGTACGGCTTTCCCGAAATCGGCGGAACTCTCACGGAAACCGCGATTATCAGCACCATCGACAAATATTACGAGTGGGAAAAGTGGATGGACTTCGGCGGTATCCGGATCTACCCCATGATCACCCCTGGTCACACCGTCGGCACTGGCACCTTCCTCTTTGAAGTGACCCCGAAAGACCAACAAAACAAGCCCATCATCTTCGGCTATATGGGTGGCATCGGCACCGTCGCTAACCCAAGTTCGGGCTTTTTGCGCAACGCCTATGTCGCCAGCCTGAGATACCTGCAGCAGAACGTTAACATAGACTACAATCTGCCTCAGCATAACGCGCACTACCCGATGAATGAAATCCATAAGGCTTCGGAAGTAGCCAATATTCCCTTCCTCGACGCTATGAACCGAGGCTTCGAAGGGTGGTACAACTTCATGGAGCGGCGCCAGGAGTGTCAGGTATATGAGGAGTACGCGGTCAAGTTTAAAGCCGATCCTAGAATTTCGGTGACGTATCCCGACGGAACCGTGAAGGTGATGAATGTCCAGACGGCGACTCCCGGGCGGGTTACCATGGAAGCGGCCGGTCCTTGGAAGCGCGAAGGCGGTCAGTATACCATCACACTGGTTGATGGCGGCAAGCTGCTGCACGGCTTCGACATCCTTGAGAACCCCAATCCCTTGCTGAACGGCGTTTACACCAACGAAGGCGCAAATTTGGGTTTAGGTTTTACGGTTACCCGCGACGGCTATGTGCACGATCCCGACAAGTGGTTCCTCCAGATAAGCATGCATGTCCAGGACGGCTACACGGGCAATATCACAACTGGCCAAAAGAACGGCCCCGTTGAGTCAATCCGCGGCGCGGGCTGGTACGAGATAAACCGCACAAAGCCCTTTAATTCCAAGGCGGAAGCGGAGGCTGTCCTTGCCACGCTCAAGGCAGGAACGACCTATACCGTCACGATGGACAAGAACAGCGATATCCTGGTGAGCGCCAACGTTATGGATACGTTTAAAAAGGTGCAATAACAAGGGAGTCGACCCCCTTGCTTTCGGGAAGGCGCCACTCCTTCGGGATGGCGCCTTCCCAGTCTTTTCTGGCGCTGCGCGATGGCCGACCGCTCCTGGGTGGACAAGACCCTCGCCGCCAAGAATTGCGAGATCATCGATGGGGTTTACGGCGCCTGATAGTAGCTCAATGCTGAAACAAGAGGCTGCCCTCGGGGGCGGCCTTTTTATTCCCCGAAACAAAAAAGCCGCCGTTCAGGACCTTGATGCCAGCCAACTCCGCATGGGCGAGAGGGTGTCGGCGACGAGGTCTATGAGGTCCGAGGCCATTTCCTCATCATAGCGGGTCAATATGAAATCGGTGAGCTCGTCGTCGAGGCCGGGCGCCTCGAGGACGCCGAGAAGATCGCGCAGGGGCCGCTCGGGCGGCTTGCCCTTGTCGTCCCATAAGGCCGAGACGGGGAACTTCGAGAGTTCGAAGAGGGAGATGAGGGAGCTCTGGGTGCGCGGTTCCTCGCGGTAGAGGTAGAGTATGTCGAGGATGGCGATGAGCTTTTCCTCGCCTTTTTTTTCGAGAATCCTGGGAATAATGTCTTCAATATTCTGTTTTCGCAGCTTCAGCAGATTCCTGTACTTTCCTCCGCCCTCGATAAAGCCGGCGACGAAGTCCGACCATATCTTTGTCTGCACGATGCTGGGAATGCCTATCATGTTGCCCAGAGGGGCGAAGAGAGCGGCGAAGGGCCAGGCGATGATGGAGCGGAAAAAATTGGCGCGAATAACGTTCTTTTCGAAGCCTCGCAGGGTGTTGTGCGCCGCGAGATACAGCCCGTTGGCGAAGGAGATCACGAAAAACTTTGCCAGATTGAAGAACATGCTGTCTTGAGCCCAGGGCCATACGATGTCGAAATTGGACTTCACAAAGCCGAGTATGGGCACCGAAAATCCCGTCCAGAACAGGGCCTGGGCTACGTTGTCGAAATTGATGCTCTTGAGCCGCCATTCGCTTAGGCGGCCGCCGCGGCTGGCAACGAGGTCGGCGATGCTGGTGCGGAAGCCCGTTATGCCGAGCCAGAGGAGGGCGTAGGCCGATCCGATGTAGTTGTCGGCGACGAGGAATCCGATGACCGTGAAGACGGCGTTTTTCAGCGAGGGATTGAGATAGCGCCATGCCCTGCGCGGGGGTATGTAGGCGTTTTCGCCCTGAGGGCTTTCGGCCTCGCCTTCGGATGTTTTGCCGAGGCAGACGATGGGCGGCACTGCCTTGGCGTCGGTTTCCTGTACGGGCTTGTCTCCCGCGGCGATCATGGCCGACACGAAAGGCGGAAGCGAGACATGCCTCGAGAGGAAATCGGCTTTTTTGGCGCCCATAATGTTGTTTTCGCGCATGAAGCCCATGCCGGGAATCTTCGGATGCCTTCCCGTCGAGTCGCTTCCGCATACGGAAAGAAACGCCGGTCCTCCGTCACGTTGTGCGCTTTCGTTCATGCCGTTGACGAAACGGGCGAAGCGCATAACTTCATCGGGATTTCTCTGGAGGCAATCCTGTATGTTGTACAGCTCGATGATGTCGATGAGTCCGCGGCAGTCCGACAGCGCCTCGACGGCCTTGTCGATGCCGTATTCGAGGGGGTGGAGGATCTTGAGCTTGCAGCCAGCCGCGGACAGCATCGCTTTTACGGCCTTTATATCGTCGAAGGCCGACTGGTAGTCTATCAGGGCCGGTCCGCTGAAATACTGCAGGAGGAGGCTGTCGGGCGACATCTCCCTGAATGCCTTTCTGAGGGTCGAGAACGCTTCCTCGGCGGCGCGGAATTCGGCTTTGGTGCAGCGCCCGCGCTTCAGGTCGTCCTGGGCCTTGCTCTTCCGCACCTTGAGGAGGGCCAGCCTGTTGAGCATGACGGGCCGGGCGAGGCTGTAGAGGAATTCGGCCAGGTGCATGCGGTTGATGCTCATCGTGGGGATGAAGGCGTTCAGGGCCTCAAACGTAAGCGCCGGTATCCTGTACAAGGCTTCGTCCGGATAGCCCCGGTTCAAGCTTTCAAGGGCCACGGCGTTGAATTCGCGCAGGACCTCGCGCACGGCGCCAAGTCTGCTGGCCTGGTTTTTCTCCAGATCGGAGAGGAACTGGCCGAGGACTTCGGCGTTTTTGCGGAAGAACGAGCCGGCTTCTTCGGGCGTTCTCATCGGCGGAAGGACGGCCATAAAGTGGAAACGGCTTTCTTTCAGGGTCATGCTGAATTCGAGGCCGAGATGGACGCGAATTCCGGCGATTCTGCCCGCTTCCAGGGCCTCCTCCATCATGGGGAGGTCGGCTGCCGATCCGTAGGCGACGGTGATTTCGGAAATGCCCTTTATAAAGGCGTCGACGATGAGCTGGGTGGGGTTCTTGCGTCCCGAGGTGGCCGTGTCGTGGACATGATCGTCCCAGCCATAGGAAAAATCCTCGAGCCGCGTGCCCTTTTCGGGGAGGATGGCTATGTTGAGCTCGTCGCAAAGCCTCCTGATAACCTGTTGCTGGCCATAGGTGGAAATGGAAAAATCGTGGAGAAGCTCGAGCTGTCTGCGCTTGTTCTGCCTGTTCTTGACGGCTTCCTTCATGAGGGCCATCTGCACCCGTGCCGTGTTGAGGGGCATGCCGAGGCTCTTGGAATGGAATGAAGCCTCCATGAGGACGCGGAGAGCCTCGAGCCTGGGTCGCGACTGCCTGGATTCGAGCTCCGAGATCACCATGAGGTAGGATTCGGCGATGGAGATGCGTCGACGCTTGAACCAGCGGTTGACGCCGAGGGCGTGGGAAGCGGGCGTCAGGGCTATGGCTTCGGGGAGGTCTATCGTGGCGTTCAGCTCGCGCCGCATCTTGCGCAGCTCCGCGGAAAAACTCAAAGTCCCGATCGCCGATTTATAGACCTTCTGGAGCGCTGACTTCTTCATTCTATATCAATGCGGGAGGAGCCTGTCGCTCCAGGCGTCGAAGGCGGCGACATCCTCCAGGGGTTTTCTGGAGCGGGGAGCCTTTTCCCCGGCTTGATGCCTTTCGTTCAAGCCGGAAGGATCGCCAGGCCAGCCGAGTATGATGAGGGTTTCGAGGATGGCCGTTTCGGGGATGCCCAGGGCTTCCTTGGCGACAGCGGGGTTGAAGCCGGCGATGGGGTGGGCATGGAGGCCTTCCTCCACAGCCTGGAGCTGGTAGGCCATGGCTGCCTGGCCGAGGTCGAAAAGGGCGTAGTCGCGGCCAGCGTCGAGGCGGGCGTCCCAGTCGAGCTGGGTAACAAAGGCGGCGATGGCGGGGGCCTTCCTGGCCCAGTAGTTGCCGGGGGTGAGCGAAGCCTTGAGCGCTTCGAGCCTGGCTGGCTCGACCACGGTGACGATGCGCCAAGGCTGGTTGTTGTTGCAGGAGGGAGCGAAGGTCGCGGCCTCGGCGAGGCGAAGGAGAATATCCTGGGCTATGGGTTTTGTATCGAGGGCTCTGTAGGCTCTGCGAGTTTCAATCTGTTTGAGTAGGGCCATTGTGTCTCCTTGAGGATGATACCCCGATCATAGCCTCAGGGCTCAATTTTGTACACGGCTGTTCCCCTTTCACGAATGGCGCTCCATGAGATAAAAAAAGCATAAATATCCACATTCTGGGGGCGTGCGCACTTTTCCCGTTTGCGCCATTCAAGTACTATAAGAAAATTTGGCCCGAGAGGGACACAAGGAGGAAGGTGGAATGGCAAAGCCAGCGGAAAAGGTGTTTGGGTATCTACCGGACGAGACGCCGTCTACGGGAAAGCTGATAGTGTTCGCTTTTCAGCAGCTCCTCGTCATGTTTCCGGCCACGGTCACGGTCGCCCTCCTGACGGGCTTCCATATCTCGACCACGATCTTCGCGAGCGGATTCGCGACCCTCGCCTTCCTCTTCATAACGCGGGGAAAGATTCCCCTCTACTACGGGTCGAGCTTCTCCTACATCGCGGCGATCGTCAGCATCACCGGCGCTTCCTTCGGGCAGACGGCTCCCGATGCCCTCATCTCGCAGGCCCAGTGGGGCATCATCATGTCGGGCCTGGTCTCCGTCGTGGCGGGGCTCATCGTCAGCCGCTTCGGCATGGAAGTGATCGAGAAGGTGCTGCCGGCCACGGTGACGGGCTCGATAGCCATGGTCATCGGAATCTCGCTTGCGGGCGTGGCGATCACCAGCGCGGCGGGCTTCTCGGGCGGACAGGCGAACGACAAGGCCTGGATCGCCGCCCTCGTCACCCTCTTCGCCACGATCGGCTTCTCGGTGTACCTGAAGGGCGTCGCCGGCCAGTTGCCCATCCTCTTCGGCATCCTCGTGGGCTACGTCGTGGCCATCCCCCTCGGCCTCGTCGACTTCGCCGCGATCTGGACGGGCACCGTCGTCGAACTGCCGCACTTCACCCTGCCCATGCCCAACTGGGTGGCCGTGGCAGCCATCATGCCCATCGCCATAGCGACCATCCCCGAATCGACGGCCCACCTCTTCCAGCTGGATATCTACGTCAACGACCTCGCGAAACGCAAGGGCAAGAAGGAATACAAGATCGCCGACAAGCTCGGCCTCAACCTTGTGGGCGACGGCATCGGCGACATCGTGGCCTCCCTCTTCGGCGGTCCGGCGGGCACGAACTACGGCGAGAACATCTCCACCATGGCCATCACGAAAAACTTTTCGGTAAAAGTGCTGGGCGGGGCGGCCATCATGGCCATAGTCCTCTCCTTTATCCAGCCCCTGTCCAACGCGATACGGTCGGTGCCGGGCTCGGTTATCAACGGCGCGTGCATCTACCTCTTCGGCGTCATCGGCGCCCAGGGTGTGGCGATCATGATCAACAAAAAGGTGGATCTCTTCGACTCGCGCAACCTGGCGGTGATCGCCGTCATCCTCGTGGTGGGCCTGGGCGGCTCCTATGGTTTCCCGAACGGGATGATCCCCGCCTTCGGCATGCAGCTTCCCGCCATCGCCACGGCCGCCGTGGTGGGCATCGTCATGAACCTCATGCTCTCGATCGGGCGGAAGAAGGCTTGAAAGAAGTACTTGATAAATACTAAACAACATTTTATACGAGGGCTGTTCGCCGGGTTTTGGCAGACAGCCCTTTTTTATAGTATACTGTTCTCCAAGTGTTGGCTTAAGGCGTCCTTAATTCCGAGGAGGAATTAAATGAACAAAGCCGGTTTTTATATCGCGTATTTTCTATCGCCCCTCGTTCCTTTGGCCTTCTACCTCGGCACCCTGGGATGGCCAATCAACCTCTACGGGCTCTCGGTGGCCCTCGGCGTCGCCGCCTTCGTCTTTCTCTGCAATCAGTTCATCCTGGCGGCCAGGCCAGCCTGGGCGATAAAGGCTGTTGGCCAGAAGGCCCTTTTGCGTTTCCATTCGACCCTGCCCATCGTCATCGCGGTGATCGCCGCGGCGCACAGGATCTCGAAAGCGATAGTGGGGCTGGACGTCGAATCGCCCCAGGCTCTGTTCGGGCTGATGGCGCTGATCCTGCTCACGGTGGTTATCCTCTTCACCGTGCTTTTTATGGCAACAACCTTCTGGATGAAGCTGGAGTTTCTTAAAAAGCTGAAGGCGTGGGTGTATGGAAAGACGGGGCTGGACTATAAAAAGTCGCGGGCTCTGCACAACATCACCCTCCTGATAGCTCCCTTGCTTCTCATCCACGTCCTTCTCGCCTCGAGTTCGGACTTCGCGGCGAATCCTGTCGGTTTTGTCGTGATGATCGTCTGGATGCTGATTTCGCTTGGCATGTATCTGCGTTACAGGATAAAGGGCCGCACTGCCGGTACCACTGCGAAAAAGTAAAGGAGAGTATGCGTATGAAAGAAAAAAAAATCCTCGTTGCCGCTGCCGCGGCCTTGTTCCTTCTCTTCGCCATGGTTGGTCCCGCTATCGCACAGCCCGCTGGGCAGGCTCATCCACCTCTAAAGGCTTCAGCCCTCGTCCCCGTGGCCGACGGCGTAATCGGGGCTGGCGAGTATTCCTTTCAGGGCACGCTCAAGGACATGAAGCTCTCCCTCTCCCTTTCGGCCGACGCATCGACGCTTTTCGTCGCCCTGGAAGCCCCGACCACAGGCTGGGTAGCCGTAGGCCTGGGTTCTCTCAAGATGAACGGTTCCTTCATGGTGCTGGCCTATGTCGACAAGGGAACAGCAGCTATCAGCGAGCAGACGGGGGCGGGTTTCAGCCACAAGGAAAACGCGTCGAAGCTTCTGCGCAGCCAGGCGGCGCGCGAGGCGAACGGCTCCACCATCCTCGAGTATTCCCTGCCCGCCGCGCCCTACACGGCCTGGCCCGCCCTCAGGCTGATCGTCGCCTATGGCCGGTCTGACAACTTCACATCGAAGCACGTGAAACTCGAGGCGGGGGAAGTAGCCTTCGCCAAGTGAGGCTAGAACTCAAACCTCGATTGAAGGGTCAAGGAAAGGCTGCCGTTGCCTGAATAGTAGGTGAAAGCCTTTTTCTCGCCTCCTCCCGTCCAGCCCACTATCACCGAGAAGGGGGGTAGGCCCCTGAGCGCCACGCTCTCGCTGAGACGGGCCTGCACCGATCCGTCCGACAGGTTGGCGAGCAGCGATAGGGAAGTGGAGAGATCGGGCGAAAAGAGATCGTCCCAGCTGAGGCCGAAATAGCCATAGTACTTTCCGACATAGGTGGGCGAGAAAGTCTTGGCGATGACCAGGGCGGGATAGCCGCTCTCGTCGTCCGCACCGAGCGAATTGTAGAAGAACTCGGCCGAAGCCGTCACTTTCTTGAGATCGCCTAACTTCCTTTCCACGCCTGCCGAAGCCGACCAGGAAAAATCATAGGCATCGTAGGCGGGCAGGACAGCCACTTCGCCGTAGATGGTCGAACCGAGGGCGCGGCCCGAGAAATCGAAGCCGCCGCGGCCCTGGAGACCTGCGCCGAGGTAGGTGGTGAGGCCCAGCTCGAATCCCGCCAGGCTTACATCGTAGCGGAATCCCATATTCACCGAATCGACGATGTCCTGTACGACGCCTGATTTTACAGTTCCGGAAAAATCCGCGAAGGCGAAGAGGTTGGACGATTCCATGGGCAGGTGGACGCGAAGCCCGGGCTTGCCGACGCGAAGGTCGAGGCCCTGGAAGGCGTCGGCCTTTTCAAGGTTGATGAAATCGACGGCGCTCCAGATTTTGGAGGGCCCCCAGGCGATGAGCTGGTTGCCGAGGCGGGCGAAGAGAACCTTGCCCAGATCGAATGAATAGTAGAGCTCGCTGAGGGTGAATGTCGGGCTGCTAAGGCTCTTGCCGGGGAGGACGGGGGCATCGCCGCCTGCGCTCTGCAGAAACTGCTGGGAAAGGCTGTAGGAAATGTAGAGCGAACCATAGTTCTCGAGGCTTACCTTGCCGAACAGCTTGCCTGAGATCGAAGACGATGCCGCATAACCTTTAAAACCGCTCGTGGCGCTGGCGCTCGCCGAAGGCAGGAAGCTGCCACCGAAAAGAAATTCGACGCGTTGTGCGTTTTCGGGCGCCGTGGCTTCGCCGACGCCCGAGTCGAAGGCCGAGATGTCGAAGGGGTCGTAGGCGGCCGCGTCGGCACCCCCCGATTCCTGGGCAGCGACCTGGCCCCGGCCCGAGAATACTGGACCGGCCAGGAGGAAGGCCACCGCGGCCAGGGTCGCGATGAGCGATATTGTCGTACGTTTCATACGTTCATCCTTCCCTTATCGGGACTGCTCCTCGAGAAAAGCCTTGGAGAAGGTGTAGTCCTTGATCTTCGCCACCGAAATCCCCTCGTTCGTGAGGAAGGTCTTCTGGCCCTTCTGCAGTTCGTCCTGGGCGAGGAGCTTGGTGAAGATGAACTTGCCCGCTGACACTTCCTTATAGTCGAGATAGTAGGTGGTGCGCAAAAGGGTTTCCGAGGCCGAATAGCTCTCCTGCTTGACGGGGAGACCGTCGGTCTTGCGCACGTACCATTTCTGGACAGGGTAGGATACAT
The DNA here is from genome assembly GCA_964468155.1 of uncultured Treponemataceae bacterium. Classification (GTDB taxonomy): domain Bacteria; phylum Spirochaetota; class Spirochaetia; order Treponematales; family Rectinemataceae; genus CAYXUF01. The sequence continues at coordinate 61,249 of CAYXUF010000002.1, read as the reverse complement.
CCAGCTGGCGGGCGTCGAGTCGGATAACGTCGGTTTCCCACTTGGACACGGTGGCCGTGCCGGCGAGATTCACCCAATACTGCTGGAGGGTTTGGGGCTTTCCGAAGAGGTCGGCCCTGATGTCGGTGGAGCCCACGTCGTCTTTCCGGTTGCGGTAGACGAATTCGCGGGTTGTCGGCAGGTAGAGGTAGAGGTCGTCCTTGCTGCGGTAGTAGCCCTTGCCCTTCTCGCTGTCGGGGAACTGGAACACGAGGGTGAAGGTATCGGCGGCGTCGCGCCTGAATATCTTGATCTGGAGGACGCGGTCCGATTCGCCCTCTTTTTTCTGCACGATGGTGAAGAGGTTGGTGACGTCGAGGCCGGTGAGATCCTGCTTGGCTTCGAGGTTCTTGATTATCGTGACGGCCTTGGGATCGCTGCTCTTGGCCGCCTGGGCGCCGGCCGCGGCCACCGCAGCGAAAAAGATAATGGCTGTGAAAAGCAGGGTCGCGACTCTGCGCGCGGCTCCGCAATATCCATTCGTGTTCAACGTTATGCGCTTTCTATCGTTCATTAAATAACCTCCAATAAATTTTTTCTTAAAAAAGCTTTGTAAGAGCGACGACGGGAGGAATCTTCCCCCCGCGACGCGCCGGGAAATACGAGAATACGACCGAGAAAAAGGCGATGATGGCGATGATGGCGGCCACATCGATGATGCGGGGTATGAGGACGAGATGGCCCGAATCCAGGAAGAGGCCAAGGTTTCCCCCCGCGGGAAGGACGATGAGGTAGCGGAACAGTGCTGAGATGAGGATGGCGATGCCCGCACCGATCGCCGAGAAGATGAGGGCGAGGAGGACGCTTTCGAAGACGAAAAGGGAGGTGACGCCGCCCGACTCGACGCCCATGGCGCGCATCGTGCCGATCTCCCTGAGACGCTCGTTGATGCTCATCTTGAGGTTGATGAAGATGGAAACGGCGATGACGAAGAGCATGACGGCGGCGATGAGGGCGCCCACGGCGGTTACGGCCGTGAGGACGGTGCCCACGATTCCCAGGGCTTCGTCGATCGTGGTGAGCTTGAGCATCACGCGGTCTCTGCCTTCCTTGTCTTCTTCATATTTCGTGCTGGCCGCGGAGACGGCCGCTATGGCCTCGCTCGAGTCCTTGGGATTGGAGGGCTCGAAACCGGCAGCAAGAAGGGCTGTCGAGAGGGCGTCGCGTTTGCCCGCCACGTCGTTGAGCTTGGGAAAATAGACATAGAGGCTTGTGGAGGCATCTATTTCGGCGAGGTCGAGAGCCCTGAGGAATTCGAAATGCGTGTACATGGAGCCCTGGGCGAAAAAGTTGTCCGATGTGTAGATGCCGCGGATTTTCATGATGCCCGTGTTGAAGGCGCCGAATCGCGTCCGGCTCGAAACGACCACCTCGTCGCCCTCGACGAAGCCGAAGTATTCCGCCGTGGCCGCCGGCACGATGAGACCGTTGGGATCCTCAGCGTAGGCCTCCCAGCTCCCCGCGGCAAATTTGAGCTGCTCGCGGATAGTGAGGTCCTTATCAGTGTCGATGCCCACAAAGGAGAGGCGCTTGGAAAGGCCGCCGAAGTAGAGGGCCGACTGCACCTGGTAACGGGGCAGAACGGTGACCTCGGGGCCCAGGGTCCTGTCGACGATGGCGATAATTTCGCTCGTCTTCTGTATGCCGCCGTAGATGCGGTTGTCCTTGGCGAAGCGGCCGGTTATCGTGATGTGGCCGGCCGAGGCCTTGGTGAGGCTGTTGAAGATATTCACCTTGGCGCCCTGGGAGAAGGCGAAGAGGAGGGTGAGTATGAGGGTGACGATGGCGTAGTTGACGCCAAGGGTGAAACTCCGCTTTTTCTGGCGGAAGATATTTTTGAGGGCGATGCCGATAAAGTGTTCCATATAGTGCCAACCTTCCTTATTTGTCGCTCATCGCCTTGAGCGGCGTGATCGAGGTGGCGACGGCCACGGGGTAGAGGGTGGCGAGCACCGATACGACGGCCACCACGACAATCGCCTGAATGAAGGGCATGATCCTGATCTGGAGCGGCAGCCTGCCCCCGCCCACGAGGAACTGAGAGATCGTGTCGGGAAGGGGTATTCCCGATTTCGAAAGGAAAAGCATCGCGATGAGCGACACCAGCATCGCGACAAGGGCCGCCGTAAGGTTGAGGATGAGGGTTTCGGTGAGGAAGAGTCCCCGTATGAAGGACTTGTCCGTACCGAGAGCGCGCATCGTGCCGATTTCCGCGGTGCGCTCGACGACGTTGATGATGAGGGTGTTGGTGAAGATGAGGGTGACGACGAGGAAGATGAGGGCCGTGGCGACGACGATAAAGGCCTGGAGGGCAGAGGAGATGGTGGCGTAGAAGCCCGAAGCTTCCTTCCAGCTCGCCGCCTTGATGCCGAGCGTTTCGCCTTCGGCTCGCACCTGGGCGAGCACGCTGTCGAGGGAGTTGTGATCCTTCAGCGTGACGGCCAGCATGGTGAAGCCCGATACCGCTTCGGATTTAAGGCTGCTCAAGTCGAACTTGCCGAAATTTTCGTCCAGGGCGAGATCGAAGAGGGCGTCCTCGGAGAGGGAAGCCGCTTCCAGGCCCGCGTTGAAGCTGTCGGGGAGGGCTTCGACGCCGGTGAAATTGTAGAGTTGGGAGAATGTGGCCGCGTCAACGAAATTGATGTAGTCGAAAACGTTCTTGTAGTGCTCGGGCTCGAAGGTGCCGACGAGGCGCGAGGGCACGGTATTGACGCCCCCTTCGGTGACGCCCAGAACGGTGACGGATTCCCCCGTGGAAAGGGTGACGCCGTAGTTTTTTGTATACTGCTCGTTCTGGTATTCGCTGATGATGACACCCCGGGATTCGTCCCAGGCCGCCGCCTTGCTCGCACCCACGCCGAAAAAGCTGCCCGAGGTCATGGCCGCGTTCTTGAATATCGAGCGGTAGAGGGGCGGATCGACGGCGTAGAATATGAAGGGAAGGTCCACCTTCTTGCCGCCTCGCTCCACCTGGATGATGGCGTAGTTCTGGGAGTAGGGAACATAGGCCTCAACCTCTGGAACTGTGGCGAGGAAGTTGGTGATGGCGTCCAGGTTCTGGATGTTGGGCAGGGGGGTCTGGAAGGCGAAGGGTGAAGGCAGCTCCTTCGATCGTTCCGAGTAGATGATGAAGTCGCCGGTGAAATTGTCGATGATGGAGGCGCGGGAGGCTTCGCTCGTCGAGGAAGTGAAGGTGGTTCCAAAGACGATGAGGAAGGTGCCGAAGGCGACGAGGACGCCGATGAGGGCCGCCCTGCCCTTTCTGCGCATCAGGGTGCGCAGGGCTATTTTAAGTGTGAGCATCGTCAGGCCTCCACGATCATGCCGTCGAGGACGTTCACCACGCGGCGCGCCTGCTTCATGATGTGGGCGTCGTGCGTGGAGAAAATGAAGGTGGTCTTTTCGATGGCGTTGATTTCCTTCATCAGTTCGATAATCTTGACGCCCGTCTTGGAGTCGAGGTTGGCGGTGGGCTCGTCGGCCAGGACGATGAGGGGATTGGTGACGAGGGCGCGGGCGATGGCGACGCGCTGGCGCTGGCCGCCCGAGAGCTCGTTGGCCTTGTTGCGTATCCTGTCGGAGAGGCCCACTTCCTCGATGAAGCGCATGACGATCTTTTCCCTGTCCTTCTTCGAGAGGCCGCGGTTGAGGAGGAGGGGGAATTCGATGTTCTCGTATACGTCGAGGACGGGGATGAGGTTGAATGACTGGAAAATAAAGCCGATCTTGGACCTGCGGTAGCGGGTGAGCTCCTTGTCGCTCAGGCTGTCCACTTCCGTGCCGTCGATGAAGACCTTGCCTTCGGAAGGCAGGTCGATGCAGCCGAACATGTTGAGCATGGTGCTTTTGCCCGAGCCCGAAGGGCCGGCGATGGCGAGGAACTCGCCCTTTTCGATGGTGAGCGAGACGCCCCTAAGCGCGTCCACCCTTGTATCCCCGAGCATGTAGTATTTTTTAACATCCTTCAATTCGACGACGCTCATGATTCCTCCACAATGTGTTTCTTTTCAAATCCGCGGTATTCAAGACCGCGGAGTACAATATCGATCATCTCTTTCGCCATGTCGGTACGCGACTTCCTGACGGCGAATTCGGGCATTGAATGGAAGCTTTCGATCATTCCTACGAGGGCGCCTCCGACGAGAGCCGGGTTTTCGCAGCGGATGAAGTTGTCCTCATCGGCTTTGTGCAAAGCCAGCTGCAGCCGAAGCAGGATTTCTCCCTGCATGAGATCCATCAGGCGCCGGGCTTCTTCGGGTTTGAGCACGGGCATGTCCGACTGGGACATCCGTATGAGGTCGAGGGGCGGCTGCGCGATGAACCATTCGGCCACACTGTGCAGCTGGGAGCGGATGTCGCAGCAGGCGTCCTCGAGAATGCTCGCAAGGGCTTGGCCATGCCGCAGGATGCTCTGGCGCGTCACCGCGATGAAGAGCTCTTCCTTGCCGCCGGGAAAATGGTAATAAAGCGCCGCATGGGTGAGTCCGAGGCTGTTCGTTATGTCACGCAGGGTGACGGCGGCAAAGCCGCGCTTCGAGAAGAGAAGCTCCGCGGCTTTGAGGAGGCGGTCCTGGGAAAGGCTCTCTTTCTTCATCCTTGTCGTGTCGCTCCATTAAACTTACCAACATGTTGGTAAAACCAATGCGCTGAATATATAGAAATCGCTTTGTTCTGGCAAGGGCCCGTGCTAGGATAGGGCGATGAACGAAGCTGATGGTATACTTTTCCTCACCACCGACATGGTCAGGGCGCTCTGGTCGAAAACCTACAACACCCAGGGCAAGCCCGACTGGTCCCACATCTACCCCTACTACCATCCCGACATCGTCTTCCAGGACTCCATCCAGCGCATCGAGGGCATAGAGGAGTTCAAGGCCCTCTGCGAGAGGCTTACGGAACGATGCCAGGAACTGAGAATGGATATCCACGCCGTCGCCCGGGAAGGAAGCACCATATTCCTCCAGTGGACGATGACGATGATGTTCAAGAAGTTCCCGAGCACGCCCATTTACGGTTCCACCGTGCTCAGCCTCCACAAGGACGGCAGGATTGTGGGTCAGCGCGACTACTACGATCTCTGGGGCGACATCTTCAACGGCATCCCCTGGTTCAAGGCGCCATACAGGAAGTTCATGCGCAGAAAATTCGGCTGAAGCCGAGGAAATTGAAGGAAGACGATGAAAAAAAACCTTAAGCACTTTGTATTCGCCCTATCGATCGTGGCGGGGCTCTTGCTCGCCTGGGGCTGCGCCTCTTCGGCCAAGGAAGGCGCTCCCGACCTCGTATCGGCTCCAAGCGCGGCGGGAAGGGAAATGCCCGCGATAACGGATTCGCTGCGGCCGGAGGAGGGAGGCGCGCGGACTCTCGTCGTCTATTATTCACAAGGGAGCGCGACAAAGAGGGTGGCCGAGGATCTCGCCCTTCTTTTCGGGGCCGACATCGAGGCGATCGTTGAGAAAAACGCCAGGCCGAAGGGCTTGTTCAGCTTCATGAAGTCCGGTTATCAGGGGACTTTCGGCATAGCAAGCCCCATCCAGCCCCCGACGAAGGACCCCGCTGAATATGGAAGGGTCATCGTGCTCAGCCCCGTCTGGTCGTGGAGCCTCTGCCCACCGGTGAGAACCTGGCTGAGGCTCAACAGGGGCAGGCTTCCCGCCGCTGCCTTCGTGACGGTGTCGGGCGACACAAAACCGGACAAGATCGTCGCGGCGATGACAAAGGAATCCAAGGCCGCGCCGCGCGTCGTGATGGGCTTCGGCGACAAGGATTTTTCCCCCGAAAACCGCTCCGTCTATGTCGCTAAGATCGAGGGCATCGTCGAGGGCATGCGGTGAGAGCGATACTGATCCAGCCTCCCTTTACCCAGCTCAACGCTCCCTACCCGGCTGTATATAACCTCGAGGCCTTCCTGCGCGGCAGGGGCATACAAGCAGATGCCGTGGCCTCGGCTGAGGCCTCGGCTGAGGCCTATGACCATTCCATCGGGCTTTACCGAAGAATCTTCTCGCGGGCGGGGCTTGCGAAGCTGTTTTCCGACGCGCGCGCGGCTCTGGGCAAAGGCCCCGAAACGGCCGATAGGCTGCAGGTCGAGCGCTATCTCTCCTACGAACCTCTCTACATCGAGTGGATCGACGGCATCGTGGGTTTTCTCGCCGGGAGGGATCCCGCGATGGCCCACCGGCTCGCCTCGGCAGTCGAGCTGCCGCGTGGCGCCCGCGCCGAAGCCTTCCTCGCGGAAAGGGACGGGCGGATCGGCCCCGACGAGGCGCGATCCCTTGCGACAAAGATCCTGGACGATCTGGGCGACTTCATCGCCTACAGCCTTGATCCGGCCTTTGGAACCGTGCGCTACGCCGAGCGCCTGGCATCGAGCCGTGCCGACTTCGGCGAGGTTCGCGCAAGCCTGGCCAATTCCTGGCTTATGAACGAGTTCTACTCACCCATGCTGGATGAGTTCTGGTCGGCGCGGCTGAAGGAGGTTGGTGCGGGCGCAGGCCCGGGCGCGGCCATCGATCTTGTCCTCGTCACCATACCCTTCCCCGGCTGCCTCCTGGGCGCCCTGGCCTGCGCCCAAGCCGTACGCAAGGCCTTTTTCGAGGCTTCTGGCGAGGTTCGGCGACCGCGCATCGTCTTCGGCGGCGGCTATGTCTCCACCGAGCTCCGCGGCCTCCGCGATACAGGCATATTCGACTTCTGTGACTACCTTTCCTTCGACGCCGGCTATGGAAGCCTCGCCTCCATCATGGAGGGCGGCCAGGAATCCCTGTACAGGACGATGTTCCGCCGAAGCGACGGTGCTCTCATCGTGGCGGGATTCCCCGTGGGCGATTCGGCGCGCCTCGAGGAAGGGCCGCGCCGCCTTGTCGCGGACTGCGCTGATGAGCGTCGTTTCGAGGCGCTCGAGCGCGAGGCGGTGAAGGGGGTGTTCCCCGATTACCGGAGCGCTGATTTCGGCGACTATCTGCGGATCGTGGACTCGGAAAACCCCATGCACCGGCTCTGGTCGGACACGCCCTGGCTGAAATACAGCCTCGCGCACGGCTGCTACTGGCGCCGCTGCTCTTTCTGCGATACGGAGCTTGAATACGTGGCGGATTTCGCGCCGACAAAGATAGAAGGCCTCCTCGCCGCAGCCGACACGGCCAGCGCGCGGACGGGGCTCTACGGCATCCATTTCGTCGACGAAGCCATGCCCATGGCCTCCCTCCTTGCCTTCGCCCGCGCCAACCGCGAGCGGGCGGCGAAAGGCGCCAGGCCATTTTCCTTCTGGGGCAATGTCCGCTTCGACGCCTCCTGGACCCAAGGCCGATGCGAGTTCCTAGCCGCCTCGGGCCTTGTCGCCGTCTCCGGGGGCATCGAGATAGCCACCGAGCGCGGCCTCGCCATGACCGACAAGGGTTTCGACCTTGCGAGCCTGGTCCGCACTCTCGTGGCTATGAAGAGGGCCGGCCTCCTGGTGCACGCCTACCTCATCTACGGCTTCCCGGGGCAGAGAGTTTCCGACATTGTCGACTCGGCCGAGTTCTGCCGCCAGCTTTTCGCCTCGGGGCTCGTCGATTCGGCATTCTGGCACCGCTTTGTCCTCACGCGGCATTCGCGCATGCACAGGGAATGGAGGGATGGCAAGCGCCCCGAGCTCAAGCCCTTGGACAGGGAATGGCGCTTCGCCAACAACGACCTCTCCTTCGAGGGCGAAAAGCTTTTTGATCGGTTCGACGCTCCCCTCGCGGCCGCCCTGGCCGCCTGGATGGAGGGCGTCAATCTGGAAAAACCGGTTGCGGCCTGGTTCGGCCGCGGTACGCCCAAGGCTTCGATCGCTTTCGACCATGTGGAATCCCTCATCGCCAAGGCTGAAGTGGCGCTCGACAGCGAGCCGCCTTCCCCGAAAGGGCGGGCGCACTGGGTCGCCGGCCGGCCGATGCTGACCAAAGCCGGTCAGGGCTCGGCGGCTGAACGTGGCGCCTCCTCCCTGGTCTGGACCTGCCGCGGCGAGCGCTATTCGATCGAGCTTCCGCTCATGGCTGCGGCTGAAGCGGCCGCCAGCCTCCTCTCGTCCCCCGAGCTTTCGCTGTCGGGAATACCCTACGCCGAACTGGAAGCCCGTCTCGGATTGCCTGCGGCTGCCATGGCCGAGCTCCTTGCCTCGGGCCTCGTCGTGGTATGATGGAACGATGAAAAAGGCTCCTTTTCTCCGATCGACCCTGAGCGGCATCGAATACCCCTTCGAAAGGCTCGAGGAATTTGCCGACAACGGCGAATCGCTCGAAGTCGTCCTTCCGGGCATCGAGAAAGCCCGTCCACGGCCAGGTGAGCGAATCTGGGACCGCTTCGCCGAGTTCATGCCCTTCGAGGGGACCCATCCCGAACTCTCCCTCGGCGAAGGCTCGACCCCTCTCGTCGATGCCGGACCTTCCCTGAAAGCGTACGCCGGAGTGGAAAACCTCCTCCTCAAGAACGAGACGGCGAATCCCTCCTGGAGCTTCAAGGACAGGGGCTCGATCGCCTGCTCCATTATGGCCGTCGAGCGGGGAGAACGGATCACCGCCACCATCTCCACGGGCAACATGGGCCAGTCCATGGCGGCCTACGGGGCGCGGGCCGGCCTCGGGGTCATCGTCTTTCTGCCCGCCTTTGTCCCCCGCGAAAAAGTCCTTTCCATGGCCGTCCATGGGGCGACCATCGTCCGCGTGGGCGGCGCCGATTACGCCGACATCAAGATGAGGGTTCTGGGGCTCGCCTCCAAACTGGGTCTTCGCATCGTCTCCGGCAATGGACCGATACGGGTTGAGGGCTACACGATGGAAGCCTTCGAGCTCTTCGAGAATCTCGGCGGCGAGGCCCCCGATTTCATCGTCGTGCCGACATCGGCCTGCGGCCATGTCCGCGGCATCTTCAAGGGCTTTCGCGAGCTTCGCTCCGCTGGCCTTATTTCGCGGCTCCCTCGCATGGTCATCGCCCAGGCTGCGGCGAACAGCCCCGTGGCGAGCGCCATCAGGAAGGGGAGCAGGGAGATCGTGCCGTTCAGGGATTTTACGACTATCGCCGAGGCCCTGACCTCGGGCCGGCCGCCCGGGGGCGAGGAAATCCTCGACAAAGCCCTGGAATTCGGCTGGCTCGCGGAGGTCGCGACGGAAGAGGAGATACTGGAAGCCCAGGCTCTCTGCGCCCGATCCGGTTTCTTCGTCGAGCCCGGCACGGCCACGACCCTGCCCGCCCTGCGCAGGCTTGCCGCTTCGGGAGCGATTCCATCCCGGGCGCGGGTTGTCGTGATGCTTACAGGGTCGGGCATGAAGGATATAGAGGTTCTGGGCAGGCAAGAGATGAAGATTATCGATTGCGATGCGGGAAATCTCGAAAGGGAGACAGGAGCGGTCATCAGCCTTGCCTATGGCCGATGACCGCATCCGTTCTCAATTGATCGCTATCCTGCGCGGCTTGGCCGCCTCCTGGATGTGGAGCTTGACGGTGAGTATCCCGTCGGCGAGCAGGGCTTCGATCTTTTCCCTGTCGATGGTTTCGTCGATCGTGAACACCTTCCTGTAGCTGCCGACGGGCCTTTCGCGGAGCAGCCAGTCGCCTGAAGGATGATTCGCTGTCCTGCGCCCTTCAATGGTGAGGGTGTTCGCCTCCACGCTCACTTCCAGCCCTTCCTTGGCGACACCGGGCATTTCGAGCTTGAGGGTGACCACGCCGACATCCTCGTCGATGGAACAGGCCGGAATGAGCATCCTTTCATTGGTTGAAACGGCATTCTTGTTCATCGTCTTCCTCCTCACCCAACCCTTACCGAAATCGCCTTGGTCTTGGCTTCCTCACGCTTGCTGATGTGCACGGACAATACTCCGTCCTTGAGCTGGGCATCCACTTTTTCGCTGTCAATGTTGGCCGGAAGCTCTATCGTCCTCGCGAAGCTGCCCGCCCAGGTTTCCTTGCGGAAAATTCTGCGCTTGTCGGAGTTCTGTTCGTTCTTCTTGCTGCCCTTGATCGTGAGCAGGGTGCCGGCGAGGTTCAGCTCGAGATCTTCCTTGCTGATGCCGGGCAGATCGGCCATGACGAGTATCTCGTCGCTGGTTTCGATGACGTCGATGGCGGGCGAGCCTGTTCTGTCGAGGAGCCCCGTGGCGTCGGGAAGGCGGAAGCCTCCAAAGGAGCGCTCCATCTCGCTGCGCAGATCATCGAATGCGTCCCAAAGATCGTGGGGGACATTCCGGTTCCAGGGTACAAGTTCCATGGCATACCTCCTTGTGGAATGGTTTTGAACGCTAAGGTTCAAAAACAATCATGCAAAAAGCGTGCCAAAAATCGATGCGGAAAAGGAAGGCTAATTTCTTTATATGCAATAAATAGCAGCGTTATATTTGTGAGGCAGAACCCTGTCCTTCCCTCCGTTTCGGGGAGAAACAGGGCTTTTATGCAGGGACGGTTTTTTGTTTCAAATCGAAACAGAGGAGGGTCTTTTCAGCCCGAAACCGAGAATGAGGGCTGCCGCCATGGAGAGACTCGCCCCCAGGGCGAAGGGCGCCACAGGCCCGAAGGCGCTCCACAGGAGGCCCGCGATGACGCTCGCCGGCAGGAGGGCTATGCCCACGATCGTCGAATGCAGGCCGAGCATAGTCCCTTTAAGATCCGTAGGCGCGATCTCCGCGATGAAGGCGCGCTCGACGCCCGCCGTCATCGCCGTGAAGAGGCCGTAGAGGGCAAAGGCCCCTATGACGGCAGCCTTGTTCGGCGCCCAGGCGAAGGCCCCGTACACAATCGCGAAGGTGAGGTAACCGCCCACCAGGATGCGCTTCCGCCCCAGCCTGTCCGAGAGCCTCCCCAGCGGGATGGCGAGAAGGGAGGACACGACGTTGTAGAGGAAATAGAGGAGGACGACCGTCGCCGAATCGAAGCCGACATTCTGCGCCCTCAGGAGAAGGAAGGTGTTCGAGGAGTTTCCGAGCGTGAATATGAAGACGACGGCGAGGTAGAGCTTGAGCCGCGCGTCGAGGTTCCTGATGCCCTTGAATACCTGGAGGGGCGCCTTGGACGTACGCGGCTTTCCCGTCTCCTTGATGAAGATGAACATGAAGAGGGAAAGGAGGGCGGGGATGGCCGACAGGAGAAAGATGCGCTTGTAGTCGTAGTTTCCCTTCCCTGCACGCAGAATGAAGTAGGCGGCGAGGATGCCCGCCGCCGAGCCCGCCATGTCGAGAGCCTTGTGCAGGCCGAAGGAGTGGCCCAGTTTGGCCGAATCGCTGCTTTCGCTGACGAGGACGTCGCGGGGCGTGGTGCGGATGCCCTTGCCGAAGCGGTCGATCACTCTCGCCCCGAGAATGCCCAGCCAGGAGCCGGCGAGGATGAGGGCGAGCTTGTAGACGAGGCCTGTGGCGTAGCCGAAAAAGGCTATGGGCTTTTTCTTCCTGTATTTGTCGGTGGCATAGCCCGAGAACACCTTGAGGAGGCTCGCGAGGCTCTCCGCTATGCCTTCGATCAGGCCGACCAGGGCTGGGGTGGCCCCGAACACCGCCGTCAGGTAGAGGGGGATGAGGGGGTAGACCATCTCGGCGCTGAGGTCGGCGAAAAAGCTCACGAGGCCGATGAAGACGATGTTGCCCATGCTATTCCTTGACCGCATCCCTTTCGGCGATCTGCCTGCGGATTTCGGCGTGCTTTTCTGCCGTGATGGGATAGAAGACGAGGACGGCCGCCGCAGCCACGTAGAAGAAGGCGCCGATGGGGCCGAAAAGCAGGCGGATGACGAGCTGGGCGTCGGGATTCTGCAGGGCTATCGTCCCATCATACTTCGTCAGGCTCAGGAGGGCGCCGATGATCAGGGCCGACAGAGCCTGTCCCAGCTTGGAGGCGAAGGTCCAGATGCCGTAATACAGACCCTCGCGGTTTTGGCCCGTCTTGAGGAAGTCGTAGTCGATCGCGTCGGGGATGATGGACCAGGGGAGGGCGTAGCCCGTGGAGAAACCTATGCCGCAGACGGCGATGAGGAGGTAGAGGGTCGTCATTGAAGCCGAGGGGCCGGCGAGGAAGATGAGCATGACGGAGACGGCGATTTCGAGCATGCCTATGACGAAGCTCCACTTCTTGCCGATGCGCTTCGAAATCGCCGTCCAGACCGGGATAAAGGCTATGGCCACGACGAGGAGAATGAGCATGGCCATCGTCACCTTGTCGGACTGGCCCAGGACGTTGGTGAAGTAGTACTGGAGGACGGTGGAGAGGATGGTGACGCCCGCTATCTGCAGGACCCAGGGAAAGAGGATGAGGAGGAAGGGCCTGTTGGTGAAGGTGGACAGATAATCCTTGAGAATGTTCTTGAAGCCGGCCTTGGGGCGCTCGATGTGGGCCGTCGTTTCCTTCACGGAGAATACGGTGATGAGGGCCGTGATGGCCATGGCTGCGCCGAAGACTATGCCCATCACCGAGTATCCCCTGCTCGGGTCGCCGACCCAGCGGTTGTCGACAATGGCCGCGCCCGAGACGGCCGAGATGAGGGGAAGGGCCGCGCCGGCGCCGAGGAGGGTGCCCACGATGGCGAAGGTGAAGCGGTAGCCGTTCAGGGAGGTGCGCTCGTTGTAGTCCTGGGTGAGCTCGGGGGTGAGGGAGGAGTAGGGAATGTTGACGAGGGTGTAGGCGACGGCGGCGAGGAGGGTGTAGCCGACGGAAGCCCAGATGAAGAGGGCATTCTGGTCCTTCAGCCGGGGATTGGTGAAGAAAAAGGCCATCGTCGCGAAGAGGAGGATGGCTCCCACGAACATATATGGCCTGCGTCGGCCGAAGCGGGTCTTCGTGCGGTCCGAGAGGCTGCCGACGATGGGGTCGGAGAAGGCGTCGAAGACGCGGCCGACGGAGAGGGAAAGGCCGGCCAGCCAGGGTTCGAGGCCCACGACGTCGGTGAGGTATTTCATCACGATGAAGGCCCCGACGGTGAAGAAGAGGTTTCCGCCCAAGTCGCAGACGCCGTACCCGAGTTTTGTGCGCAGGGGCAGTTTTTTCTCAGCCATTTTTTCTATCCTCCCTAATTTCTTGTATGCAGGCGATGAAGGAGCGTTTCAGTTCCTCGTTCAGGGACTCGATCGCGGCTTTCCGTGTCGAGCCGAAGGCCGCGAGCCTTTCGGTGACGGGGATGGGTTCGCCGACCACGAGAATGGCTCGCTTGCCGCGTACGGCGATCCTGTCGGAGAGGTTGCCGCCCTTGAGGCGGGAGATGAGGTCCCAGTAGTTTTGGGCTGTCTCTATGTAGAGTTCCAGGGGGTCATCTTTCCTGAGGCGGTCGAAGTCGAGGTACCAGGCGAGGTCGACAAGCTCCATGTGGCGGGATGCGTACCAGGCCTCGCCCGCGGCGCGGTCGGCAAGGCCTCGCTCGAGGCCTGGAAGGGTCTCGGGGGCGGGGATGTCATCGCGGAAAATCCTGTCCCAGCCCGTCTGGCGGATCTTGTAGACGCGCCGGATGGCGTCGCCGTCGGGCTTGAGGCCTAGTGCGCGTTCGGCTGCCTGGAGCGCCGCCTCGCGCAAATCCTCGAGCCGTTGGGCCCGCGTCGAACTGCCGGGCTTCGGCAGGCTCGCCCCGCAGAACCGCGAGTAATGGCGCTCGGCTGAAGCGAGGATGGCGTCGGCGGCCGCCGAAAGCCGCTCGAAGTGGCTCGCGACAGACGCGGCGCCGGAAGCGGGCGGCGCCCCGCATTCAGCCTCGATGCGGCCGATAAGCCCGTCCAGGGGCTTTTCGGCGTCCGCGTCCCAGCGGTGGTGGACGGAAACCGGCAGGATGACGACCTTTTCGGGCCGCCCCTCCCTTGCGAGGTCGTGGACGCACCATGCGCCTATCTGCGCCGCCCCCGATTCGAGGCGGGGCAGTCCCTCGCTTGTATAGGAAACCTGGCCTTCGGGCGCGAGGGCTATCGGGTATTCCCCATCCTTGACGAGGGAACGAATCCTCTCGATGCTCTTCGCGTCGAATTTCGTATGGTAGACGGGGACAGCCCCCACCCGAGGAAGGATCCAGCGCTCGAAGGCGCCTGCCCAGAGGGGCACTTCATAGCCGTGGATGAAATGGGCGTGGGGTTGGCGCTTCCATGCGATTCCCCTTGAGCGGGCTTCCCGCTCGAGGAGGCTTCCGATGGCGTAGCCCATAACCTGAGCCTCGTCGCCGAAAGGATGCCGGAAGGCTATGAGAAGGCGGATCTTGCCGGCAAAGAAGTCGTCATAGGCATCCACGAAACGTTCGGAATTGCGCAGGCTCACCGATCGAAAACCTAAAACGGCGCGGATATAGAGGGGGGCAATGAGTCTGAAAAAATTCAAGACACCTGGCCTCACGTGCGGTTCGGCCAGGTGCTGGATGGGCCGCGCACTGGTGATAGGCTGTATTCTCTTTACGCTGGGTGTGGCCATGGCTGCATAACGATACCACTCCCGCCCCCCCGCGCACAAGCGCAGCTCGGGTTCAGCGGAGCTCGGGTTCAGCGCGGCTTGTTAATAATCTTTCACGTGTCTTTCAGAGCCTTGAAATGCTCCACCTCGCTATACTGATAAATAAATATCCAACCGAGGCGAAAGGCTCGGCAGAGAATAAGGGGAAATGCATGAAAAAATTTCTGGCTGTTCTAATGGCGGTCATGCTCGGCATGAGCGCCTTCGCGCAGGGCCTTCCCGGCGCAGCGGGTGCCGCAGCCACCACAACCGCCATGGCCTACGACGCGGGCGACATCGTCGAGTCCCTCGTCTTCGACAGGATTATATCCATCGATCTGTCATCGGCAACGTTGGGCGACACAGATGTCGCCAGTGGCGAAACGATTGTCGATGGAGTGACAGTGGCCAAGACAGCCTACGGGATTGCGATAACATCGAAATCAAACGCGGCCATCACGTACAAGCTAGAAGGCAGTCTCGCCGGAACCCTGAGCGTCGCAAGCGACAGCCCCTACCAGCTCTATCTCGACGGCGTTACCATAAACGCCGACAATGGGCCCGCCATCAATCTGCAGTCAAAGAAGAAAGCCTACATCGTGCTGGCCGCGAACAGTATCAACACGTTGAGCGACACCATAAGCAGAGTAAAGGAACTTGATGAAAAGGCCGCCCTGAGCGGCAAGGGTGCGATTGTCATCAGCGGCGAAGGGACTCTGAACGTGACGGGCAACTACAAGCACGCCATCTACGCGAAAGAGTACGTGCGTATACGTGGTGGATCGCTCAACGTCACCGTCACCACGAGGGACGGGATACGCACCGATCAGGGCTTTATCTTAGACGGCGGAAAACTGAACATAGTCGGCACGGGCTCCGGCATCGACGATGAGAGCAAGGGCATCAAGGTTGACGGTACCGAGAGCGCGCCCGGCAAGGGGCAGATCGTGATCAACGACGGCGGCATCACGATCAGGACTGTGGGCAAGGCCATCACCGCGGGTTGGGACATCGACGAGGACGCGACGACAGCCAGCACTGCCGACGACCCCAATCCCGACGTCTATATAAACGGTGGCACTATCGATATCACCACAACGGGTACGCCCTATGAAAAGACAGATGCCGAGGGCAAGGCTGTCAGCTGCAGCCCCGAGGGCATCGAAGCCAAATCGGACCTCGTCATCAGCGGCGGAACGATCAGGGTCAGGACGGCAGACGACTGCCTCAACGCGGGTACATCCATTGTTATCAAGGGCGGTGATCTCGATGTCATCTCGAGCGCCAACGACGCCATCGATTCCAACGGCACTCTGAACATAGCCGGCGGAACCATTATGGCGATCGGCACGGGCGGCCCCGAGGGTCCCTTCGACTGCGACACGAACAGTTTCGCCATCACGGGCGGCACTCTTGTCGGTATTGGCGGCATGACGAGCGGGCTGACAGCCGAAGCCTGCACCCAGAATGTCCTCATCGCGGGCGGCTATGCCAAGGGCAGCGCTTTCATCATAAAAAACAAGGCTGGCGCCACGGTATTCTCCTGGACGATCCCGGCATCCTGTCAAACCCTCGTGTTCTCGAGCCCGGCGCTTAAAGCCGGCGAGGAATACAGCATCGTTGCCTCGACAGGAACTGTCTCGACAGGTACTGTCGTAAGCTTCACGCCCTCAAGCCCCGTCACCCAGATTGGCGGGCAAATATTCGGCATGGGGTTCGGCACCGGCGGCCCTGGCATGGGCGGACCCGGTAGCCCCAACGGCTCAGGCATGATGCCGCCCCCTGAAGGTATGGCTCGTCCCACTGGCCTGATGCCTCCTGAAGGGATGAATCCTCCCCCCTCGAAGTGATCTCCGCTTCCGTGAAGCAAAGATCGACAAGGCTCGCGCCCGGCGCTAGGATGGAGATATGGACAAGATCAAACTGGGCGTGAGCTCCTGTCTTTTGGGAAACAGCGTGCGCTACGATGGCGGGCACAAGCGCGACGGCTACATCGTTGATACCCTGGGGCGTTTTTTCGAGTTTCTTCCCGTCTGCCCGGAAGTGGAGTGCGGCCTTTCCATACCCCGCGAGTCGATGCGCCTGGAAGGCGATCCCGAAAGCCCCAGGCTCGTCACGAACAGGACGAAGACCGACCTCACGGAGCGGATGCTGGGCTATTGCGCCAGGCGTGTGGAATCCCTCGCCGGAGAGGGCTTGCGGGGTTTTATCTTCAAGAAGGATTCGCCGAGTTCGGGTCTTCACAGGGTGAAGGTGTACGACGAAAACGGCTCTCCCGGCAGATCGGGCCGCGGCCTCTTCGCCGCCGCATTCACCGCCCGCTTCCCCTTAGTCCCCGTCGAGGAGGAAGGCCGCCTCAACGATCCCGACCTGCGGGAGAACTTCATCGAGCGGGTGTTCGCCTATGCCCGGCTCGAGGACTTCCTGGCTTCCAGGCCCGGTATCGGCGACCTCGTCGAATTCCATACGGCCCATAAACTTCTCATCATGTCCCATTCGGTGACGATCTACAGGGAGCTGGGCGCTCTCGTCGGCCAGGCCAAGGGCATGGATCGCGGGGAGCTGATTGAGCGCTACAAAGCCCTCTTCATGAAAGCCATGGCCCTGCAGGCAACGGAGAAGAAGAACGCCAACGTCCTCATGCATATAATGGGCTATTTCAAGAAGCAGCTGGGTGCCGGCGAAAAGGCCGAGCTCCTCGAGCTGATAGGCCAGTACAGCGCCCACCTCGTTCCCCTCGTTGTCCCCATGACGATGATCAGGCACTACGTCCGCAAGTACGAGGAGGCTTACCTGGCAGGGCAGATCTATCTGTCGCCCCACCCTGCCGAACTCATGCTGCGCAACCACGTGTAGGACACGGTACGATCCCCAAGGTCATCACGCCTGGTCGCCGCCGTCCTTTCCTCCGCCGTCCGATGCCTTCTTCCGCCTGCGTACGGCTTCGCTCAGCAGATACTCGATCTGCCCGTTGATGGAGCGGAAATCGTCCTCGGCCCAGGCGGCGAGATCCCGCCACAGCTGAGGCGACAGCCGCAGCAGGATCTGCTTCTTGTCTTTCTCGCTTTTTTCGTCCATGGGTGTCAGTAGATCGATCCGGAGTTGACGATCGGCTGGGCGTCCTTGTTGCCGCAGAGCACCACGAGAAGGTTGCTCACCATGGCGGCCTTGCGCTCCTCATCCAGCTCGACGACCTTGTTTTCGCTCAGGCGGGCCAGTGCCATTTCCACCATGCCCACGGCTCCGTCCACGATCATCTTGCGCGCGTCGATGATGGCCGAAGCCTGTTGCCGCTGCAGCATGACGGCCGCGATTTCGGGGGCGTAGGCCAGATGGGTAATGCGCGCTTCCAGTATCTCGATGCCAGCGATTTCCACCCGCGACTGAATCTCGGCCTTGAGCTTGTCCGCCACTTCCTGGCTGGAGCCGCGAAGCGTCATCTCCTCGCCGTCCGAGGCTACATCGTAGGGGTAGAGCCGGGCGATATTGCGAAGGGACGAGTCGCACTGTATGGAGAGGAAGGCTTTGAAATTGTCGACGTTGAAAACGGCCATCGAGGAATTGACGATGCGCCAGATCACCACGATGCCGATCTCCACGGGATTGCCCAGGGCATCGTTCACCTTCTGCTTGTTGTTGTTCAGGGTCATGGATTTGAGCGAGATGGTTTTTCTGGGCAGGTTTATCTTGACGGAGGTTTCGGATTTACCGGTCTGTATAGGAGGGTTCTGGTCCTCTGTGGCTGTCGCCATCCCTGCGCCCGCTGCCGGATTGATGGCCGAAACAAAGGGATTGACGAAGTAGAAGCCTTCGCCCTTGAGCGTGCCCTGGTATTTGCCGAAGAGGGTGAGGACGAGAGCTTCCTGGGGTTTGAGAATCTTGAGGCCCATGAAGGGAATCCAGGCGAGGCAGGAATACACTGCCCCGATGACAAGCAGGATCACTCCCGCCACTGACCGGCTGTTGTCGTCCAGCGTGATGCCGCCGACAATGATGGCGGCCACGCCCAGAACCGTGAGGGCTATGAAAAGGAGCATCAAGCCCATGCCGTTTCTGGCTTTCATGACGGTTTCTTTGGAATAGGGGTAATTCATGGATATCCTCCTCGATCAATCGGGTGATCGATATCCATATGATATCAAAATGATATTAGATCGTCAATGCATCCGGACTCGGTTTTGTAAGAATTCGCCACCTGGCTTTTGGACCCCGGGACGAGCAAGCCACTGCGCCTCTCGCCTTTAGTCTGGCAAGGTTGTGGCGCAGGAGGACGGCGTCGACATCGCCGAGGGCTTCTTTGAGCGCAAGAGCGGTGAGGCCATCGGGCGTCGCGCCGATGAGGGACAGGACGCGGGCTTCGAGATCCGGAACGGAGGAGAAATCGGGCGGGCGAGATTCGGCGGCGAAAAGACCTTCATCGCACGAGGTCTGGGCAGCTTTTCTGGAAACCGCTTTAAAGAAGGACCAGACCCAGATGTTGGCTTCCTTCCGGGTGCCCGCGAAGATGAAGGGCAGGGTCGGATGCATCGCCTGGAGTTCGCCCAGGACGCGGCAGCAATGGCCGGCCGGCCAACGCCCCTTGAGTCGGACCGGATCCATGAAGTCGCCATAACGTGCTTCGATGACGACGGCCGCGGCCGGGTAGCCGGCGAGCTCGCGGAGGCTCTGGTGGAGGACGACGATCCTTCCGATGTCGCCCAGGAGGTTGTCGTAGCTCTTGCGCTCCACGACGGCAAGGACGGTGTCAGCCTCGACGAAGGCATAGTCGCCTGAACGAAGCTTGCGCTTTATCGTCGTCGCCCCGGGGAATTTCCAGGCATAGCGTTCGCCGGAATCGATGGCTATCGTCATGTCGGTCTCGGCGCGCAGGGAGACCTTGGACCGCGACTTATGGGCTTCAATCGAAGCCTGGGTACGGAAGAAAATCTGCTCGTAGCTGCCTTCGCGGTCGCGGTAGGACTTTTCGAGAACGAGGAACTCGCAGCGCTTGCGCACCGGCCTGTCGAGGGTGACGGAAATCCTGCGCCCGAAGACTTCGTAGCCGATGACGGGCACGCGCTCCACCTCCTCGAAGATGTCCACTTCGTCGGCTGTGGAGCCGTCGCGGACGCAGAAGATGCTGGCCCCCGGACCCGGCCATTTGTCAGCGGCGCGGACGGCGAAAAGGGCTTGAGCCTCGCCCTCGCGCAGGATGGCGACCCGGTAGGGGAACCTCGGATTGCCTGTAGCCTGCGTTATCCAGATCAAGGCACTCATGTCGACCTTCTTCCTTTTTTTCCTGCTTCGGCATTCTCTTCCATTCCCGTAGCTATAACGCTTTCAGCGATCTGACGAGTGGAAAGCTCCGCAAGCGCAGTAAAAATCAGTTCCGCCTCGCTCATGTGATCGCGCAGACTTCGCTCCTGCCGTGCTGCTTCCAGTATTCACGCGCGCGATCGAGAGAGAGAGCCGGATCGCTCATGTCCTGGATGCGTTCGTAGCCTACTTTGGCCAACCACTGCTTAAAGGGTTCGGCTTTCGGCGATGGAATGGATTGAATAATGCGCAGAAGACCCTGTACATTGGTCACATCCGTATTCCGCATTTTCCCATCGGCGGCCTTCATCTTCAACTGTCGACAAATTGTCGACAGTTCGATTCCATCCTCGGATTTAACCCTGACCTTCATTTTAAACCAATAATCGCGAGGGTTGAGGCTTCCGGTTAGCGCTGCGATGACATCGATGTCATCGAAGAGCCTGCGAATCTGTGAATTCTCAAAAGTAATGAGCGATTGTTCTTCCGACATATGCCTACCTCATGATTCCAGCGTATACAGGTCTTTATACTACATGAACGCTCATGAGGGACACTCTTGCATCAAACATGGGAGTAGTGCCGGCTATTTTCGCATCGCGGCATGCCAGCGCTCCAAAATGTCGTCCATTTCGGCGTTCATGCCGGCGTCGGGCACTTTCAGCTCGGGATGGGCGTCGTACCAGGCGAGGGAGCGGCGTATGCCTTCGGCGAAACGCGTTTTCGGGGCGAACTCGGGCACGAAGCGCCGAATCTTCGCGTTGTCGAAGATGACGGAAACCGCCTTGTCGCCGAGAAGCCCTGCGCCGCGCTCGGGATTGACGCGGGCGATGAAATCGGAGGGAATGCGGATCATCCTTGGCGCCTTGCCCAGAGCCTCTCCGATGATCATGTGGATGGCTTCCCAGGTGAGATGCTCGTCGGAGGTTATATGGAAGGCTTCCGAGAGGGCAGCCGGATTGCCGAGGAGGCCCACGAGGCCCACGGCAAAGTCCGAGGCATGGGTGAGGGTCCAGACCGACTGACCGTCGCCGGGCAGGATCAGTTCCCTGCCTTGTGTGATGCGCCAGGCTGTGCCCCAGGAGGCCGACTTGAAGTAGCCGGGGATCCAGCCGTCGTCATAGGTGTGGGAGGGGCGCACAATCGTCCAGGGGAAGGACGAGGCGACGCCTCGGCCCTCGGCCTTCGTCGCAGCCTTTTCGGTAAGAACCCGCTCGCAGTCGGCCTTGAGCCTGGAGTATTCCCAGAATGGGTTCTCGAGGGGGGTTTCTTCCGTTATATAAGGAGTGAGCGAGGGCTTTTTGTAGGCCGAACAGGAGGAGATGAGGACGTACTGACTCGTCCTGCCGCCGAAGATCTCCATGTCGGCTTCTACATGCTCGGGCCTGAAGGCGAGGAACTGGACGACAGCATCGAAGCTTAGGGTTCCGATGGCGGCTTTTACCGCCGCCTTGTCCCTGATGTCGGCCTTGAGGACCCTTACGCCAGGTTTTTCTTTTTCCGGCCTGCTTCCCCTGTTGAGATGGAAGACTTCATGGCCCTTCCTCAGGGCTTCGTCGGTGCATGCGGCCGAAATGTTCCCTGTTCCCCCTATGATGAGCACGCGCACTTCGTCACCCCTTCATCGAATATTTTGCTTGACAACAGACGTCTTACAACGTAAGATTACGAAATCATTGCCGATCTGTCAAGAATAATCGCTCGGCAAGGCACGCGGCAAGGAACCTCGGCAGAGTGCCGGTCCAGGAAACTCGTCGAGGAAGCTCGTTTAGGAGACGTGATGTTTGAATTCATTCCTGAAGAGATTACCATAAAAAGAGTTCAGGTGAGGGAACTGCTTGCGCAGCGGGGCCTCGACGCCGTCTATCTCAAGAAGAGCGCCAATTTCTCCTGGCTTACGGGAGGAGCCTACAACCTTGTGGGTCTCGCCACCGAACTGGGCGTTGCGGGGGCCTTGGTGACGGCCGACAGGCTTTACATCGTCTGCTCCAATATCGAAGCGCCGCGGATGCGGGACGAGGAGCGCCTCGAGGAGCAGGGCTACGAGATCGTCAGCTTCCCCTGGAACGCGGATGAGGAAGCCGCGATCGTGGCGAAGCTTGCCGGACTCAGGCTCGGCGCAGACCACGCCTTTCCGGGAGCCGTGGACATCTCGGGCAAGCTCAATCCCCTGCGCTACTCCCTCACTCCTTGGGAAGTGGAACGCTACCGCAAGCAGGCTCTCGATACTGCCCGGATCGCTGAAGAGACGGCCATGACGATTCGGCCGGGCGACGAGGAGAGGGCCGTCGTTGGCAGGCTCTCCGAGCGGCTCTGGAAGAATGGCATGGATTTTATCGTGGCCTTCTGCGCCGCCGACGACAGGATTTCGCGGTTCCGCCATCCTGTTGCCACGGACAGGAAGATCGAAAAGCGGGCCATGATAAGCGTCAACTCCCGCAAACGCGGCCTCATCGTCTCGATAACCCGCTTTGTGCAGTTCGGCACTTTGCCTGCCGACCTCAAAAAACTCTATGAGGACAATGTCTATGTCGATACGGCCATGATGGCCGCGACGATTCCCGGCAGGCCCGCTGTCGAAGTGTATGAGGCCGCCCTGCGCGCCTATGCCGAGGTGGGCTGCCCTGAGGAATACAGGCTCCACCACCAGGGCGGGGCGATCGGCTATATCGGACGCGACTACAAGGTGACGGCGAACACCAAGGAGATTATCAGGGAAAACCAGGGTTTCACCTGGAACCCCTCGATAACGGGCATGAAGAGCGAGGACACGATGCTCGCCACGGCCAAGGGTCCTGTTATCCTGTCCGAGCCCTCGCTTTTCCCCGTGCTGACGATGGAGAAAGACGGCTATGTTTTCAGAAGGCCTGGGATCATGGAACTATAGGGCTGATTACCGGCCCTTTAATGTTGCAGATTGAGTCAGAAGAGAGGAGGCAGTACATGCAGAAGAAAAGAATGGCGCTCGGCATCGCAACGGTGTTTCTTTTCGCCGCGATATGCGCAGGCGCGCAGGTGAAGGGAAAATTCCCCGAAAGAGAGCTCGAAGTGATGGTGCCCTGGGCAGCCGGCGGAGCGACCGACCTCATGGTGCGCATCTTCTCGCCTGTCATCCAGAAATATCTGGGCGTCCCCCTTCTCGTCACCAACAAGCCGGGCGGCGCCGCGGTTCCGGGTTACGTGGAGGCGATGACGAAGAAGAACGACGGCCACTACCTCGTCGCCTGGGCGACCCCTTCCATCACGGTTACCCACATGCAGAATACGCCCTATAACGCCAACAGCTTCGAACCCATCATCGACGTCGTCATGGCGCCGGTATGGTTCCTCGCGCCCGCCAATTCGCCCTACAAGAACCTCAAGGATCTCGTCGAGGACGCCAGGAAGCGCCCCGGCATGATCAATCTGGGCAACGCGGGCGCCGGCGGCGGCACTCACATGATAGCCCTGGCCTTCGAATCGGCCGTCGGCGTCAAGTTCAACCATGTTCCGCACGCGGGCGGAGCCCCCACCGTAACGGCAGCCGTAGCCGGGCAGGTGGACGTGATCACCGTAGGACCGCCCGAGGGCGTGCCCCAGCTCGCGGCCGGCCAGCTCAAGTGCCTCGGCGTCTTCTCCGAAGGCCGCCTCAAGGAATTCCCCGACTACCCGACGGCCATGGAACTCGGCTACGATTTCGCCATGGGTCAGTGGAGGGGAATCGCGGCGCTCAAGGGCACCGATCCCGCCAAGATCAAGATCCTGCACGATGGCTTCAAGGCCGCGATGGCCGACCCCGAGTTCATCAAGCTCGCGGCCCAGTCCGGACTTCTCCTCGATTACCGCAATACAGAGGACTTCAGGAAGCTCATCCAGAAGGAAGATGACTACTACGAGAAGGTAGTGAAAGCGAACAAGCTGGGAAGCAAATATAAATAATGGGCAGAATTGATGTTATCTGCGGCCTCCTCGCGGGGGCCGTTTCCCTTCTTTTCTATATCGGGACGCTCTCCTTTCCCGACATGAGCATCGGCATCAACCCGAGGTCCTATCCCCTGGTGATCATCGTCGCCTCATTCGCGCTCTCGGTGCTCCTGATTTTCCAGGGAGCGGCGAAGATGCGGCGGGAGAAGGCCCAGGCCACAGGCGGGGAAGGCGGCGCGACGGCGGCTCGAACCCTGCCCAGGGGCAGGACGGCCTGGTATCTCGTTATTCTGACGGCAGGTATGCTTGCCTATGCCCTCTCCATGGAGGACCTGGGTTACATCATCGTGACACCCTTCCTGACGGCTCTCACGATGTGGCTCTTCGGCGAGCGCAAGGCTTTCAGGATCATCCTTGTGTCGGTACTCGTCTCGGTCGTACTGTACTGGGTTTTCAGGAGCGTCTTCCGCGTTCCGCTGCCCCGCTCTTTTATCTGGTGAGAGGAGAATCGACATGAATGGAATAACAGAAGCGCTGATTTTTGTCCTCACCCATCTCCATTTTCTTGTCATTGGCGTGGCGGGCGGCATCATCGTGGGGGCCATTCCGGGGCTCTCCGGATCCACGGGCATCATTCTTATGCTCCCTTTCCTCATCTACATCGACCCCTCGGCGGCCCTCATCATGATGAGCGGGCTCTTCTGCGGTTCGATGTTCGGTGGCTCCATATCGGCCGTCCTCATCTCGACGCCGGGAACGCCCTCGGCCGCCGCGACGGTGCTCGACGGCTATCCGCTCACGAAAAAGGGCCAGGCGGGAAAGGCGCTGGGCGTAGCCCTCGTCGCTTCCACGGCCGGCGGCGTCATCTCCACCCTCTGCCTCATCTTCCTCGCGCCCCAGTTGGCCAAGATCGCGCTGAAATTCGGTCCCTCCGAATACTTCGCCCTCATGATCTTCGGCCTCACTATCATGGCGAGCGTTTCCTCGGCTTCCCTCACGAAGGGCCTCCTTTCGGGTTTCTTCGGCCTCCTCCTGTCGATGGTGGGCCTCAACCCCACACTGGGCACCGAGCGTTTCACCTTCGGCGTCACCCGCCTTCTCACCGGCTTTTCCATGATGCCCGTGTTGATAGGCCTTTTCGCCATCTCGGAAGTCCTGCTGCAGGTGGAACTTTTCAATGACGGCAAGATCCTGCGGCTTTCGAAAGAGCACAAGATCGGAGAGATTATGCCTCGGGGAAAGGAGCTGAAGGGGCTCTGGAAGGTCATTCTCGGCTCGTCGATTCTCGGGACGATCATTGGCATCATCCCCGCGACGGGCGGCTCGATAGCCTCCTTCATGGCCTACAACGAGACCAAGCGCTTTTCGAAGGACCCCGATTCCTTTGGCAAGGGCAACCTGGCGGGCATAGCGGCCCCCGAAGCGGCCAACAACGCCACGACGGGCGGCGCCATGATTCCCCTCATCACGATGGGCATTCCGGGCGACGTCGTCACTTCCGTGATGCTGGGCGCCCTGATGATCATCGGTGTGCAGCCCGGGCCACTGCTCTTCACGCAGTCGCCACAGATCGTGAACAACCTCTTCGTGGGCTTCTTCCTGGCCCAGTTTCTCATGCTGGGATTGGGCTATCTGAGCATCCGCGCCTCGAACCTGATCCTCAAGGTGCCCCTCGGCATACTCTACCCCATCATCCTCTGCCTCTGCCTTCTGGGCGCCTACTCCCTGGGCAACAGCGTCTACGACGTCACCCTCGCGCTCATCTTCGGCGTCGTCGGCTATTTCATGAAGAAGTACGGCTTCTCGGCGCCTTCGGTGATTCTTGGGCTCATCCTCGGACCGATCGCCGAGCAGGAACTGGGAAGAGCGCTGATCATTTCGCACGGCGACTGGACGGTGCTCTTCACCTCGCCCCTGTCGATCATGTTCTACGTCTTCGCCGTCATGTCGGTGGCTTACTCGCTGGGGCTGTTCAGGAAGAAGAAGGCCGCGTGAGGGAAATATTTCAGGATGGACAGGTGCCTGGCGGCGAGAACTACCGAATGCGATAGCAATAAACCGTGAAAAATCCGGAATAGAATCGTCACTTACAATAATGATGGAAAAGATCAATAATAGAGAGGATGAAGAGGAACACTTCCGAGATAATGGACGTGAAGAAAACCAGATATAGCGTCCTTGTTCCTTGGATTTTCTCCTATGTTCTGATTATGCTCACTCCCCTTGTCTTTAGCTGGATCATATATTTGCAGACTGTAAATATAATACGGTTGGATATCACCGATACTAATACAGCCACCTTGAAGCAGATCCAGCAGACCCTGGATGGCCATCTTCTCGAAATTGAAGAACTAAGCCTCCGCATCAACAGCAACGCTAAAGTGCGAACCCTTATGGACACGTTTTCTGGGGACTATAGCGATGTGAACTCATTTGCCACTGTAAAGAATGTTCTGGACATGAACACGGAGCTGAGTACCTATGCGCTTGCGAATGGTTATATAAAAGACTTCTCACTTATTTTTAATAAAGGGGACTTTGTCTGGTCGGCGTACAGCGTATTTGAGAAAAAGGCATTTTTTAACCGAAGCAGCTTTGCCGAACTAGGTACCTACGATGCGTGGTTGAAGTGGATCAGTGAAAAGTATGTCAATCATTACTCAAGCAGCGCGGATGGAGCCATCACTTTTTTACAGTCTTTACCGATCGGGAATCCTGAAGCAAAAGTCAATCTTTTAGTGACGCTGGATATGGATAAAATTCGTGAACTGATAGAAACTTCTGGCTGGTACGATAATAATACAATTTTTATCCTGAACAAGGATGATAAAACTCTCCTTTCTACTCCACTATCAAAAAATAAAATCATCCCAGCTATCAGTTTTTCAGACCTCCCCGGTGATTATGGTCTTTACGAAATGAAGACAAAAGCCGAGAAATTTGTTGTTTCATATATCTCATCGCAGCGGACGCAATGGAAGTACGTTAGCGTAGTACCTTTTGCTGTCTTTTCCAAGAAAGCAGAATATGTAAAAAATCTGACGCTGCTTGGGCTTTCCCTCTGCGCGATTATTGAATTGCTGATTGCAATATATTTTATTAAAAAGAATTATAATCCATTGAAACATGTGATGATGTATCTAAAGTCGATCACGGGCGTTCTAAACCATAGAGGCGATGATGAATTCGCGTTCATCGAAGATACTATAAGCCAGGTATATTATGAGAAAGAGGTGATCAGTCGAGAACTTTTGAAACAGAACGATGCTCTCCAGAAGAATATTCTCCTGAAATTATTGAAAGGGCGTTATGGCTTTGAGCATCCTGACACTGAATCGCTGAAGGCCTATGGCATTTCTTTCCTTACTGACTATTTTTATGTTGTTCTCTTCCATATTGATGACTTGGCAGAGACCAATGCCTCTACGAGGGAAAAAAGCTACGAAAAAAGACAAAAAGCCCTGCTGAATCTTTTCAATGAGGAGTTGAATCACATTTTCGGTGGCGAATTTGCGAGTTTTATGACTGAAGCCGACGATATTATCGCCGCAATCATGAATTTTAGGGCATTTCCTTCGAATAACTGGAAAGAAGAAAGCAGTGAATGCTTTGGAAAAGTTGAAGCCAAGCTTCGTGAAAAGTACGACCTTGCATGTACAATAGCTGTGAGCAACATCCATGAAACCCTGACAGGCATTAATCAAGCCTACCTTGAGGCTCTGGATGCGATGGAATACCAGTTGTTCGATTGGGGATCGAAGGTTATCTTCTATGATGACATCAAGGAAGCGAAAAAAAGTAAAGTTAATTATTCATATACCAGCGAGACCGAACAAAAGTTGATAAATACCATCCTCTCGGGAAATTTCGAACAAGGTCGGGCGATTATTGGCAATATATTCAATGAAAATTTTGCTTCCGGAATTACGAGCGTTCAGCTGGCGAAATGCTTGATGATAGACCTGGTGAGCACCTACCTCAAGGCCTTGAATAGCCGACGACTCCTTGAAGAGACGCAGGTATTTGAGGATAAAAACTATGTCCAGGAACTTTATGGATGCAGAACTCTGGAAGATATCAAGGGTAAACTTGTCGAATTCTTGGATGATATATGTATCTATATGAAGAAATTCAACGAAAATAACGGGGAAGGGAGAGTTGTAAAAAAGATTGTATCTTTGGTGGAAAGCAATTATTCCGATATAAATCTGAACATCGCCAGCTTGGCTGATTTGATGATGATGAATCCCAAATATATTTCTTCTGCCTATAGGGAAGCAACAGGTGAAAGTATTGTGACGCTTCTTAGCAAA
The DNA here is from genome assembly GCA_964468155.1 of uncultured Treponemataceae bacterium. Taxonomy (GTDB): domain Bacteria; phylum Spirochaetota; class Spirochaetia; order Treponematales; family Rectinemataceae; genus CAYXUF01. Next base: position 33,296 of record CAYXUF010000002.1, on the reverse strand, counting down.
ACGAGGATACGAGTTGCGAAGGAGCTCCTGAAAAAGGAGACGAGTATCTCCGATATAGCTCGTTGCGTAGGGTACAGCAACAGCAATGCGTTCATAAGAGTATTTAAAAAATATGAAGGTATTACGCCAGGCCTGTTTCGCGAACTCAAGTAGTTCGGTTTTATAAACTGCTCCAACAGGCCGCTCTCTTTTCCCGTTTTATGTACTTTTTGACTATAAATCAGAAATAATGATGATATGCAGCTTTTCTAATCCAATGATACTGTTATTTTACCACATCGGGTTTGTATAGCCCGAGACATCGCTCGATGGAAGGAATATATGCCTAAAGCTATTGGTGGAGAAAGGCACAAGCTCTATCGCGAGAAGGCATCCATGGGATTATTGAGGGATGTAAGGCGCGACCGCCTTCTATATATAATGCTAATTCCCGGTGTCTTGTACTTTATCATATTCAAGTATCTGCCCATGATGGGCATCACGATTTCTTTTATGGATTACATGCCTTTCTTGGGGATATTGAAGAGCAAGTGGGTCGGCATAAAGCATTTTTACAGGTTTTTTACGGAGCCTATGTTTTTTCGGCTTTTTGCGAATACGATGATTTTAGCGCTTTACAACCTCGTATTCTATTTTCCCCTCCCTATTATTTTGGCGTTGATGCTGAATGAGCTCTCGGGGGTCTTCTTCAAGAGGTTTATTCAATCGGCATTGTATATTCCCCATTTTATCTCATGGATTGTCGTGGTTGGGATTAGCTACACCATGCTTTCGCCCCAGGGGGGAATCATCACTGAACTGGTAAGGGGACTTGGGGGAGACACAATCAACGTGTTGGGAAACAGCAATTGGTTTCGTCCACTGATCACCCTTCAAGTTATTTGGAAAGAAACTGGATGGGGGACGATAATATTCCTTGCAGCCCTGGCGGGCGTAAATGTCGAATTGTATGAAGCTGCGATCATTGATGGCGCCAATCGTTGGCAACAACTTGTAAATATAACTCTTCCGGCAATCAAGCCCACGATCATCACAATGCTAATTCTTAGGATGGGCAGTTTTCTTGACAGCGGTTTTGAACAGGTCTTTCTCATGCAAAATTCTTTGAATAGGAACGTAAGCGAGGTATTTGATACGTATGTCTATACATCGGGACTATTGAATGGGCAATTCAGCTTTAGCGCCGCGGTGGGATTTTTCAAGTCAATTGTCAGCCTGATCCTTATCTTGACCGTCAATCACACAGCGAAGAAGCTGGGAGAGGAAGGGTTATACTGATGCCAACGGCAAAAAAAACAAAAAGCAAAGGCTTTGATCTCTTCAATCGGGTTTTTCTATTCATGGTCGCCGCTACATGCATAATCCCTTTCCTGTATGTCGCGGTGGCATCCATTACGACTCCAGAAGAATTGCTGGTGAAAAAGATTGTGTTCATACCTACAAAAGTCACCTTTGCAGCCTATCAATATATCCTTTCTTCGAAAATAATTCCTCAGAGCTTGCTGGTTTCGGTTTTCATCACAGTTTTCGGCACTTTGATCAATATTTCCATGACCGCATTGATGGCATATCCGCTATCGAGAAAAAATTTACGTGGACGCAAACATCTGCTTTCTATGGTTATTTTTACAATGCTCTTCAGTGGTGGAATGATTCCGACCTATCTCGTAGTAAGTTCGCTTCATTTGATAAATTCATATTGGGCATTATGGCTCCCAACTGCAATAAGCGCTTTTAACCTCATTTTAATGAAAAATTTCTTTCAAGAAATTCCCAACGAATTGATTGAGGCCGTAAAAATTGATGGCGGGAACGATTGGCAGATACTGATGAAGGTTATTCTCCCGTTATCACTTCCGGCCATAGCTGTATTCTCACTATTCTACGCAGTCGGGCATTGGAATTCCTTTTTCAACGCGATTCTTTATATCAAAGACTCAGGTAGATGGCCTATCCAGGTTTGGCTGCGACAGATAGTCCTGCTTTCATCTGGAGGTTTTGCCGATGCATCCGTCATGTCGGAAGTTGAATACATACCAACAATAAACACCCAATACGCAGTTATCATGTTCGCGACGGTTCCGGTACTGATGATATATCCCTTCGTTCAGAAATATTTTGCAAAAGGAGTTTTGGTAGGTTCTATTAAAGGATGAAATCCGGCGTTGCCGGTTCTTGTAGTCGTTTGTAGGAGGATCAAATGAGACGAAGTATCGCAGCTCTTGTGTTTGCAATGACCATCGTTGGAGTATTATTTGCTGCTGGTTCGGGTGACGGGAGCGGCGAAAAGCCCTTTGTGATTACAAGTTTTTCACCGTTTTATCTGCAGCAGCCGCCAAAGCTTAAAGACAATTTGGTTATAAGGAAAATAGAAGAATATACGAACACTAAACTACAGATCGATTATGTTCCCTCCGCCAATTACCGCGATAAACTCAATGTCATCATCGCCTCAGCGCAGCTTCCCATGGTTACGGTCGTTGAAGGCTCACTTATAAAGACAGGAAATATCGTGAATGCGGCTCGATACGGCATGTTCTGGGACGTCGGTGCTGTTTTAAAATCGTATCCCGGGTTGAACAGTTTTTATAACAATGGAATTCTTCTGGCAAACAGTTCTATCGACGGGAAGCTTTATGGTCTTCCCAGACCCCGTCCTGTCGGCAGGGTTGGTCTTGTTTATAGGAAGGATTGGCTCAAGGCTCTGAATCTGAAAGTGCCGACGACGATGCAGGAATTCTACGAGACTGCCAAGGCTTTCACCAAGAATGATCCGGATAGAAACGGCAAGAACGACACGATAGGATATCAGTTCGCTGACACGGATTCGGTCAGTCCTAGCTGGAATGGAATTGCCACGCTTACTTGTGCCCTCGGAGGAGTAAACTATTGGGGCATCAAAGACGGCAAGGCCATACCAGATTTTATGACGTCGGAGTACATGGATGTTTTAAAGCTATTTAAGAAGATGTATGAGGAAAAGCTCATAAATATGGATTTTGGGATGGCATTAGGCAATAAGCGTTATGAGATGTTCAATAAGGGCCTGGCGGGAATGTATTTTGGGACTCTTTCAGATGTTCCCAATCAACATGGCGATCTCTATAAGGTTGTGCCAACTGCTGAACTTGCAATAGCTCCTGCCTTCACCGGTCCAAAGGGACAAAGAACAAATGCTGCGAATCCTGGACACAACGGCATGCTGATGTTCAGCAAGACAGCAGTGAAGACCGAAGCAGAGTTCAAGCAGATAATGGATTTCTACAATAAAATGGTAAGCGGAGAAATGCAGAATCTTTTGACGTACGGTATCGAAGGAACGCACTATATTGTGGAAAACGGAAAACCAAAACTCAGTAATGCGAAACTTCTCCAAGATGAAACCGCTGATTTCGCAAATATCCTGATGCTCCGGCCGGCAGTTGTCGAAACTGTAGCCGATTCGCCGATTAAGATGGCGATGAACGCCGCTTTCAAGGATAACGAAAAATACATCGTTCCGAATATTGCCGATGCCCTTCTTTCACCTACCGCAGCGGAGCGAGGCGGAGAAATCGACAAGATCATTGTCGATGCGCGAGTGAAATTCGTTATGGGTGAACTTGATGAGGCCGGTTTCAAAAAGGCGGTTGCGGAATGGGTGACTCGAGGCGGAGACAAGATAATGGCTGAATACACCCAGCAGAATGAAAAGTACGGTACGAAATAAATCTTTCCGGAAGGGGGGCTTAAGCCTCCCTTCCTTTTCGCTTGACCTGTCGCCCCTGCGGCAGGCCCAATAGGGAACCTCCATGCAGTTTGGACCAGAAGAGTACGTGGAAAAGCTCTACCGAGAAAACAAGCCAGAATTCGGTTTCAAGGCGAAAACGGCTGAGGAGGCCTCTGATTGGAAAGAGAGCCTGAAGACGGCATTCATCCGGGATCTTGGTGAATTCCCGAAGGGAAAGGTGGCGCTGCAACCACGAATAATCGAAGAGGAACATTGTGAAGGGTATACCCGACAGCGTGTAGTCATCACAACAGAAGAAATGCTCGAAATGCCTCTGTATCTTTTAATACCCGATAATAGGAAGGGTAAACTGCCAGTTGTCATTACTTGCCATGGTCATGGAACTGGAAGCAGGGACAATGTCGGCCTGAATCCCGATGGCACTTTCAAAAAAGGCGATCAAGGTTACAGCAAGAGTTTCGGCTTGGAGCTTGTTAAACGAGGATTCCTTGTTATCGCACCGGAACTTTTAGGATTCGCGGAAAGGATGTTTAAAGGCGACATGAACAGATGGCCGGAGGTAAGGAATTCTTGCCATCGACTCTCGACCTACTTCCTCATGCTGAATAGGACACTGGCAGCAATTCGCATCCATGAGATATTCCGGACTATCGATTATCTTGAAACGCGTCCCGATGCAGATGTTGATAAGATAGGCTGCATGGGAATTTCCGGAGGGGGACTTGTATGTGCGTATTCTTCAGCCTTGGATGAACGAATAAAAGCTGTTGTGATCTCCGGATACACAAATACATTTAAGGATAGTCTTTTTGCAATGCAGCATTGCATCTGTAATTTCATCCCGGGATTGGCCCGTCATTCAGAAATGCCCGACCTCATTGGTCTTATCGCGCCACGACCTCTTCTCATAGAGGCTGGAATGGATGACAAGAATTTCCCGTTGGAAGGCGTTAGAAAAGCGATTGTGCAATTGGAAAGGATTTATCGAGTGTGGGGATGTGAAGAGAGTTTTGAAAAGGATATCTTCGAAGGTGGGCACGAAATCTCTGGGCGTATTGCCTATGGTTGGCTTGAAAGGCAGCTTGGTTGAAGCGGCGGGAGGATGAGCAAGTTCTAACAGGAACGTTTTACGGCACTGATTTTGCGATGGACGAAATAATTCCCCCCACATTTTCTCCAAAGATATTTAACCTGATCAGTATGGGCGGACGAGGCGATGGGAAGACAGAGGAAACCAATGTTATCCGTTCGGCTGTCGAAGCATGCGCTCGGGATGGAGGTGGAACAGTTGTCATCCCCGAAGGGATATGGCTGACAGGTCCGATTCATTTAAAAAGCGGAGTGAATCTTCATGTGGATAAAAAGGCAACGGTGATATTCAGTCCGGTCTACAGCGATTACCTACCTGCCGTTTTCACACGGTGGGAAGGGACTGAGTGTTATAATTACTCTCCACTGATTTACGCCAATGGTTGTGAAAATATTGCCATAACGGGCGAAGGGACGCTATTGGGAAACGGTGAAGCCTGGTGGCATTGGAAAAAACTTCAACAAGAAGCGGCAAATCGCTTGGTCGATGCGGAATATCTTGGCATACCGGTCGAGGAAAGAAAATTCGGCCGTGTGGAAGACGCGCTTAGGCCGCAATTCATCCAGATGATCAATTGCCGAAATGTGCTGATCGATGGTGTCACGATTAGGGATGGCCCGATGTGGACGATTCATCCCGTTTATTGTGAGAATGTTATTGTCCAAAATGTGAATGTACTGAGTAATGGACCCAATACGGATGGTCTCAACCCCGATTCCTGCAGGAATGTTCTTGTCCAGAATTGCTGTTTCGAAACCGGCGATGACTGCATCGCTATCAATTCCGGAATGAACGAGGATGGTTGGCGAGTTGGGAAGCCCAGTGAAAATATTGTTATCAGGTCATGTCTTATGAAAGAAGGTCACGGCGGAGTGGTGATCGGGAGTGGCATCTCTGGGGGAGTTCGGAACGTATATGTGCACGACTGCGCGTTTACGGGCGGCGAACGCGGGATCCGGCTTAAATCCATGAGAGGCCGGGGAGGGTACGTAAAGAATGTCCGTTTTGATTCAATAGCAATAAATGACATGAGAAACGAGGCGATTCAAGTCAACATGTATTACGGCTCAAGCACTGTTATCCCTCGAACAGCTACGCCTTCCGATTTCAGGAATATTCGAATTGAGAATATTACAGGAAATGGTGCAGAAGTTGCGATTGAATTGCTCGGCCTCCCTGAACATCCTTTAGTTGACATTTACTTGAGCGATATCAGCCTGGAAGCAAGAACTGGCATTGTATGTCGTGATGTAGAAAAATTGGCGATGCATAACATCAACATTACAACATCGGGAAAAGTACAAATACCATATGGATGAAACATGGTGGTGGAATAAGGATGTATCAATATAGAGGTAGAGATGGCTGAACATTCATCGAGGCTGAGGACAAAAACCGTTTTTGGTTTATTCGGTTCCGGTTGGCGTGCTGAAACATATTTACGCATTGCAAAGGAGCTTCCCGAACTATTCGAGGTCTGCGGGATGGTCGTCCGATCCGAGGAAAAAGCCGCCAGGCTTGAGCATGAATGGGGAGTAAAGACATTTCGAACTTTAGAAACCCTGCTCGAAAAAGCCTCACCGCTATTCGTGGTGGTTGCCGTTACAAAGGATGAAGCCTCGAAAATCATCACTTCCATCGCGAGAACAGGAACAGCCATATTGGCTGAGACTCCTCCAGCGACATCGCTGGATCAGTTGCTGGAGCTTCATGAGAGAACGAAGGGCGCAAAAATCCAAGTTGCAGAACAATATCCTTTCCAGCCATTACATGCGGCTCGGCTCAAGTTCGCCGCTTCAGGCAAGCTCGGGGAGATCCATCAGGCTCATGTTTCCTTTTCGCACGGATATCACGCAATGGGTTTGATAAGGAGAATTCTTGGGGTTGGCTTTGAAAACGCGGTAATCAGGGGTATTAAAGCTTCATCGCCGATGATCGAAGGGCCTGGACGGAACGGATTGGCGAAGCATGAAAGTATTGTGGACGCAGTGCAGGATTTGGCTTTCCTGGATTTTAACGGCAAACTGGGGGTCTATGATTTCGTTAAGGATCAGCACCGATCCTGGGCACGTTTCCAACGGATACTCTTCCGCGGAAGCCGGGGGGAAATACTCAACTCCGATGTAAAATATCTGAAAGATTTCCGCTCGCCAATCGAGTTTACGTTCAAGCGAATAAACGCCGGTGAAGACGGCAATTTTGAAGGTTATTATCTGAAAGGAATTCTTGCGGAAGAAGAGTGGGTTTATAAAAACAAATTCATACCCGGGAGACTTTCAGATGATGAGATCGCAGTGGCTACCTGCTTAAAAAAAATGGATTCTTATCTGAATGGCGGCGGCAGTTTTTATAGCCTAGCACAAGCTTCCCAAGATCAATATCTCGCGCTTATGATAGAAAAAGCCCTTCAAACAGGCGAACAAGTCAAATCCATCAGCCAGCCTTGGGCGGATGAGGCAGGCACATGAAGGCAGTTGGAGTCGTTTTGGTGGCGGTAGGTGGTTACGGGCGATTGTTTCTGGATGAGCTTCTGAATAAAGGGATGGATCGGAAGGCTCAGATAAGAGGAGTAGTGCAACCACACATAAACAAACGCCCCGAACTTGCAGCGTTGTTGCAGGAACAGAAAATCCCTGTTTTTGACAGCTTGGAAAAGTTCTATGCTGAACAAAAAGCTGATCTTGCGGTGATAGCCTCTCCCATGCAGTATCATTGTCAACAGACATGTACTGCCTTGGAAAACGGATCAAACGTACTCTGTGAGAAGCCCGCATGTTCAACAGTTCAGGAAGCCAAAATTATGGCTGCGACTGCCGCCGCGACGGGACGATTCGCAGCTATCGGCTATCAGCTTTCATTCAATGAGTCGATGCTTGATTTAAAACGCGATATCCTGTCCGGACATTTCGGAAAGCCAATAATCTTGAAAACTCTTCTGCTTCGGCCAAGGTCGGACAAATATTACAGGAGAAATTCCTGGGCCGGGAAAAAGATCGATGAGGAAGGCCATACTATTTTGGATAGCGTTGCTCACAACGCCGGCTCACACAACATTCACAACATGCTTTTCCTTCTTGGGAAGAGTCTTGATTCGACCGTCGTACCCATAAGCGTTTCAGCGGAGTTATATAGAGCGAATGCGATAGAAAACTACGATACCGCTGCGGCGCGAATCGTCACCGAGACTGGAGCAGAAATCCTTTTTTTGGGTTCCCATGCCGTTTATAAAACCTCGGCGAAAAAGTTCGAATACCGGTTCGAAAAAGGGATCGTCTATTACGATCCGGAAGATAGCCTTGACTTGATTGCCGTGATGAGCGATGGAAGCCGAAAAAGGTATGGCGACCCTGAAGCAGCGCCGGAGAAAAAACTCTGGACCTGTGTCAGCGCTACGCGAGGCGAAGCGGCAATTCCTTGTGGAATTGTCGCAGCGACGGCTGAAGTCATCTGCATATCGGGGATGCAGGATTCAACTCCGGAAATCCGGGAGTTCCCGAAGGAGTCGATCATGGTCGGTGCATCTCCAGATTCTGATGAGAAATTTGTTTTTATCTCCGGTCTCGATGGAACAATGAAAGACTGCTATGAGAAGGAAGTCCTGCCTAACGAGCTCGGAGCCCAATGGAGCAGATCGGGGCAAAAAATAATACTTTAAAATTTCCTGATATTAGGGAGGGAACTATGATCATCGGAATTCAGCATTCTGCAATCCCTGTAAGGGATATGGAAAAGTCATCGGAGTTCTACGCAAAAATTTTGGGTTTCAGGGAAGGCTTCAGGGTGTACGCTGAAGACGGATCGCTTACGACGATTTTTATGCATGTTATTGATCGCCAATTCTTGGAATTGCAGCATGTGTCCTTGAAAAAAGATGAGCCTTTTCCCTCCAATGGCTTTCATATGAGTTATGAAGTCGATGATGTTACGGCAATGGCAGCCTATATCGTCTCTCAAGGCGTACCATTGTCGCGCGAAATAAAAAAAGGGAAAAGTGGGTGTCTTCAGACTTTTATTGCAGATCCTGACGGCCATCGGATAGAGCTTATGCAGGTACTCCCGGACTCTCTTCAAGGTCAGGCTTGCGAGCGTTTCAAGAACCAACGCTGTTCCTCGATGGAGATCACTCCAGTATAGCACGCCTCATGAAGGTCAGTGTCGGGCCCCCGCCTCACCCGGCGCGAGGTTCGTCAATTCCAGGAGTCCTTTCATGTCGATGGAGCCGTCGCCGCGCGGCTCCGGCACAATGCCGGAAGAGTCGACGCTGACGAAGATGCCGGCGCTCAGGGCGCGGCCCAGTGAGTTGACGCTCTTCGCGCCGTTCCAGAAGTAGTTGTCCGCCGACGCGAGTTCGGGCATCTCCCTGTAGTTGTCGCCTGTGCCGCCCGCCATCGAGATGACGCCGCCCACTCTGAAGAGCCGCTCTCCGCCGCCCTTCCCGTACAGGCTTATGTTCGCGCCCTTGTTGCCGTAGGATGTGCAGCGCTCCACGACCATGGCCGGGTTGGAGTTGGAGGTGATGCCGCTCGCGCCGTTGTTCCACGCGACGCTGTTCCGCAGGATGTGGAGTACGGCGATCTCGTCTCCGCCCAGCTTGAAGCCGTTGCCGTCGCCGTTGCCCGAGCCGTCGGAGAGGGAGCCGTTCCCATAGGCCATGCAGTCCTCGATGAGGACGGCGCCGATGGGTCCCGTCTCGATCTTGGTGAAGAGATCCCAGCCGTCATCGATGTTGTGGTAGGCGAGGCAGCCTTTGAACGCATTGCCCTCGCCCACGGTGAGCTTGGCGGCAAAGCCATCGGCGTTGTTGGCTGCCGGGTCGCTGTTGTCATGCGAGACGCAGTTCTGGATAAGGTTGTCCCGTGGCCACTTTTCGGGCGGCTCGAGGCTCGAGCCGCTTATCTGCAGGCCCGTGTCGCCGCAGCCGTAGGTCCGTACGTTCCTGACGATATTGTTGTTTCCTGCCACCTGGAGGCCTTTGACGTTGTCCGGTGTATTACGGATATCGATGCCCTCGATAGTCCACCAGTCGCCCGACAGGACCATGCCGCCCGAGGCCGAGGAGCTGAAATCGAAGATAGCCCGTTCGCCTGGCGCCGACATCAGGACCTTGCGACGCTCCTCCGTCCCGTTGTTGCCGCGCTCGATCGTCACGGACTTGGGGGGATAGTAGACGCCGCCTTTAAGGATGATGGGCTGTCCGGGCTTCGCGTAATAGAGGGCCGAGCTCAGGTCCAGGGGCGATTCCATCGAGCCGTCCCCGAAGACAGAGCCGTCGCGCGACACGTAGAGCCTGTCGCCCTCGATCGTGCGGTAGATCACGGTATGGGAAAGGGAGATGGGTTCGGAGCTCTCCACGTATTTCCTCAGTTCCCTGTCGTAGCGCGCCATGGCCATCTTCTCGCCGGGCCTGAAATCGGGGTCGGGCGCAAAGGTGAGGAAGAAGTCGTTGATGCCCCAGGCGAGCTCGATGTCGGCCCTGAAGTCCTTCAGCGCCGTGACGCGGGCGCCGTCGATGAGAAGGTTGCGGTCCTTGTCCTTCATCGTGAGGCGGCCGTCGGCGTTCGAGGTGAAAACGAAGGGATATTTTGCCGTCGTGTACGAGGAGGGGGAGTCCACCATGGCGACGAGGGGGACGAGCTCCGGCGGCTCCTTTCGCGCGGGCGGATCCGTCCTGGGGTCCGTGACGGTCATCGAGACATCGCTAACCGTGACGTTGCAGCCCCTCGCCACCGAAAAGCCGAGGTACAGGCGCTCGGGATCGAGCTGGAGGAGCTTTTCGGGGCCGTACATGACGTACTCGGTGAGGGTTTCCTCCGTCGCGTAGGGCTTCTCGAGGATGGCGTGGTAGCCGGTGTTGGTCTTCTTCAGCGTCAGCGTAAAGCGGTCGCCCGCCCTCACGAGGTCGGAAGAATCGTAGCTGTAAGCCCTCGACTGGCTCGTGCCCCTCTGGGCTATCCCTGAGTCCCCTGAGGAGATGATCTCCTTGGTGAGGCCCGAGACGAAGCGCGCGCCGAGGGTGTCCTTGCTCGTCTTCTTGACCCCGTCGATCGTCTCCTCGAACTTGGTGGCGATGATGCCGGCCGAGTTCGTGTAGTGGTTGGCCGAGCTGAGGCCGTGGGCGCCCAGGCTGTCCAGGGCGAGGAGGCCGAAGCCTTCCTGTCCGTCGGCGGTGGGATTGATGTAGTCGACGGTGAAGGTGGCCTTGAGCTCGAAATTCTCGGTCTCGGGATCGATCACCGTATAATAGAAGGAAATTCCGTCGTGGAAGGCGGTGTACTTGCCGCCCTTCTGGTCGATCTGGCCGTCGGCCGGGTTGAAGGAGCAGGATTTGAGCCTGAAGACGAAACGGTCGGCATCGATCATCTCCATGGTGTTCAGCTCTGCCTTGCTGGACTGGCCAAACCAGGTGAAAAACCACTCCCTCTCCGCTTCGGCCTTGGCCAGCTTGAGGAGGGGTTTCGAGGCCGCGCTTTCCTTGCGACGGATCGCGGAAACGGTAAATACATAGCGCCTGCCGGGCTCGAGGCCCGATACGGTTGTTTCAAGCCGCTGCGAGCCATCCGCCGGGGCGGCGATGCTTATGGCGGCGCCCTTGGAGCCGCCATCGGCCGCGTCGCCAGGGCCGCCGCCTGCCGCAGCCTCAGGCTTCCAGGAAACGATATAGCGCTCCGCTTCCCTGACGGGCTCCCAGCCCAGGAGCATCGCGCCCTTTCCGAGGTTCCGCGCCTGTATCGCGGGCTGAGCGAGGGGGAGGGAGAAGTCGAAGGATCGGGGTTCGGAGGCTTTTACCTCGGCGATGCCGGTTCTCGACGCGGCGACGGAGAAAAGATAGCTGCCGCTCTTGGAGGGCTTGAACTCGGCGGTTTTTATTTCCCTTGAGGAGCGGCCAAGGAGTTTCGTGTCGATGATGGCGCCTTGGGAGTCCATCATGGTCACCGTGGCCCGATCGGCTCCCTTGGTTCCTATCTCCATTCTGAAGGCGACCACAATGCTGCCAGGATTGTCCGCGGCAAGCCCCAGGGAGACGAATTCAGGCCTGGCGACCTTGTCCCAGGCCGGCCGCGCATCCTGGGCCGCGCAGGGCATGGCCCAGGCCAGGACCATGGCGAAACAGGATGCCAGGATCAGGGGCCCGCGTTTCATGGAAAAGCTTCCCTACTTGATGAAAATCTGATAGATGTTGATCCCGCTGCCCTTGGAGAACAGGACGTACTCGCCCGCTCCGGGCAGGGAGGCTGTGGCCATGCCGGCGTTCTTCTCGTCATCGGGGGGAGCCACCAGCTCGGCGACCACCGCCCCGTCGGCTACCTTGGCCAGTACAAGGGTGCGGGCGTCGGTCTTGGAGGAGCTGTTCGTATAGATGACGACGTCGGTGGGGCCGGCAACCGTGAAATGGATCGAACGGGAATCCACCGCCCCGCCGCCGTTCAGCTTTATCCTGTTGTTGAAGATTTCGCCGTCGGCCGCCGTTCGGGGCGCCGACATGGCCTCGATGGTGACGCCCTTGTCGCTCTTCGCGAAGATGACAAAGGAGCCGAAGGCCTTGGTGGCGGTTATCTGGGCTGCCGCGAGATCGTTGGCGGTGAAGAATTCCTCGGCGCCGAGGCTGGCGGCCATGAAGAGGCCGGCTATACAGCAGAGCAGTAAAAATCCCTTTTTAGCGGTCATCGATAGCCTCCCGAGGGTACCAGGCGCCCTGGTTTCGCCAGGGACTGCATCAGGCGATACCCTTGCTTCAGTATACCTTCACTTTTTGATACAAAAAAGGCGGACTTTTGGACAAAGGCGGCTTGATAAGCCTTAACGGACTTCTTCCGGACCTGGGTTTCCTGCCTGCTTGGTGAGGGTGCGCCTGTAGCTGGCATCGAGATGGCTGTGCATGGCCTCGAAGGATCGCTCGGGGTCGCGGGCCGCTATGGCTTCGTAGATAGCCCTGTGCTCCTCGAAGGCGTGGCGGTGATCCTCGCTCGTGCGGGGGGCGTCCCTGTAGGTTTTGACAATGGAGTCCATGATGATGGGGATGAGGCGGATGATGACGGGATTCTTCGTCGCCTCGGCGATGCTCCTGTGAAAATTCAGCTCACCATTGATGCCCACCTTGTGCTGGTAGACGATCTCCTCCATGTCGCGGACGGTTGCCGCAATGTTCGCGATCGTCGTCTCGTCGGCCATCTGGGCGGCGAGGCGGGCGACCCCCGGCTCGATGATGAGGCGTGCCTGGATGAGGGAGAGGCGAAGGGTTGGGCTCATGATGAAATCGAGGCCGAGAGGATCCTCGGCTATGCCCGGCATCTGTGAGACATAGGTGCCCTTGCCTCTTCGGATTTCCAGAATCCCCTGGGAGACGAGGGTTTTGACGGCTTCCCTGATGGTGGGACGCGAAACTGAGAAAAGCGAGCAGAGCTCAAGCTCGCTGGGCAGCTTGTCGCCGGGCTTGAGCTTTTCGTCGAGAATGAGTTCCTTGAGGTGGGTGGCCACTTCCTGCGACCGCCGTTTTTCCGATGACAGATTGGTATACATGATCCCTCGCGCTTTCTGCCCTAACCTTGGGTGAGCTGATGTCTTACAGTACACCTTCCGGACTGTCGCCGCAAGCGCGGGACCCTGATTGGCCGTCGGCCTCCGAGACCCTAGAAGAGGCTTTTCCTTCCTGACTCCAGATCGAGGAGCCAGCGTTTGCGCCATACTCCGCCGCCGTAGCCGGTGAGGCTTCCGTCCGAACCGATAACCCTGTGGCAGGGCACGACGATGGCGATCCTGTTCTGTCCGTTGGCGCTGGCGGCGGCGCGAGTGGCCTCGGGATTGCCTATGGCGGCGGCCTGTTCCTTGTAGCTTCGCGTTTCCCCGTAGGGGATGGTGAGCAGCTGGTCCCATACCGCCTTCTGGAAAGGTCGGCCGGGCATGACGAGGGGGAGGGTGAACTGCTTGCGCGCGCCGGAGAAGTATTCCTCGAGCTCCGCGGCGAGCCTGTCCAGCAGGGGATGGCTTCCCGGCAGGGCGGCCGCGTCCAGCAGTTTTTTCAGATCGTCCAGCTCGTTTTCCACCGTCCTGCGGTCGGCGAACTCGAGGAGGCAGAGGCCCTCGTCGACGGCTCCCGCGAAGAGCATGCCCAGGGGCGATTCCAGACGGGTCACCGTGATAACTTTCGCGTTTTTCTTTTCCATGGGCGATCCTCCGAAGGCTTTTCTGAACTGGTCGTTGAAGCTGCTCAAGGACTCGTAGCCGGCCTGGAAGGCCGCGTCGGCCACCCCGTGGCCCTGGCGGATGAGCCCGAAGGCGATTCCGAGGCGGCGTGCGCGCTGGTAGCCCTGGAAGGTCATGCCGTGCTGTTTCTTGAACCATCGCCGCAGGGTTTCCGGCTCGATTCCGCGCCGCTTCAGCTCGTCGTCCCTGATCCTGCCCCCCGGATTCTCCTCCACCTCACGCAGGAGGGATAAGATGGTTTCCGGCACCGGCGCGCGGGGCTCCAGGGGATGGCAGAGCTTGCAAGGCCTGTAGCCGGCGAGAAGAGCCTGCCTGGCCGTGCCGAAGAATTCGACGTTTTCCTGTCTGGGAGTCCGCGCCCTGCAGCCTATGCGGCAGAAGATTCCCGTCGTCTTCACCGCGACGATGAAGCGGCCCTCGTACTCGAGGTTCCGCTCTTCCAGAGCCTTGTATCGCGCGTCGAAGTCCATGGAATGTAAAGTAGCGCCTGCCTCAACCGCTGTCTACCGGAATCCCGACAAGTAATTCAGATAGCATCGATTGTAGCGCCCAGGTCGCATCCGATGCCGCGTTCGCCGCAGAAACGCCGCACCACGTCGGCGCAGCCCTGATAGAATTCCTTGCGTTCGGGCCAGTTCCCCGACACGGAATTGTAGTTCCATCCGCCGAAATAGATGCGATCGACAAAGCCGACAGCGTCCAGTATTTCGCCCAGATCCTGGTCGATGAGGTTCGGTGTGGGGTAGGGCTCAATGTGGGCGAAGCAGCGGCAGCCCCGGTCGTGGAGGGCCCTGAGGGCCCGAAGGCGGTCGGCGTAGGGCGTCGCGCCTGGCTCCCAGCGTCGGCGGAAGTCCTCGCTCAGCGAGATGATGCTGATGCCGACCAGGTTGTCGGCGGGGAAACGCTCCCCGTCGGCCAGATCGATCGGAAGCTCCCCCTTCGTGAGGACGGAGCAGGGAATGCCTCGCGCGTTGATTAGGGCGATGAGCTTGAGGCTCATGTCGCCCACCTCGGGATAGCCCGTCATGAAGGGGTCGGTTGTCAGGCAGAGGTTGACGATATCCGGCAGTTCACGCTTGCGGTCCAGCTCTTTCGAAAGAATTTCGGCGGCGTTGGTGACGAGCCTGGGATGGCACCAATCGGCATAGGTCTGCGCTCGTCCGTAGCTCTGCGCCATCATGAAGGCGTAGCAGGGGTAAAGGCAGCCGTGGACGCAGCCCTGGGCATGGTTGACGCAGTAGAAGCCGAGGCCGCTTTTGTAGAGCAGGGTTTTTCGGGTGATAGTGTCCATTTCTGCCTCCAAGCCTGCGATGCCCTGAGCCATTAAAAACGATAGCACCTGATGGTGGAGCCGCAAAGCCCCTTGCCAGGAAGGGGGAAAAAGGGTAAAGTTGAATCATTCTGATATATCAGAATGATCCGGGAGGCTCGATGAAGACGGCAGGACAGCCGCGCTACATGTCGCTCCGCGGCCAGGTGTACGACCGGCTGCGCGAAGAGTTGCTGAACGGCAGCCTGAAGGCGGGGCAGCGCGTCGACCTGGACGAGCTGGCCAGGGACATAGGTGTGAGCCGTACTCCCCTGCGCGAGGCCTTGATCATCCTCGACGCCGAAGGCTTTGTCACCATTCTTCCCCGCAGCGGCATCATCATCAACAGCCTCAGCCTCGACGACATACGCGATCTCTACGATATTATCGGCGCCCTCGAGGGCTCGGTTCTCTTCGCCGCGAAGGGCAGGATGGACGATAAGGCGCTCGAGCGGATGGCGCGCCTCAACGAGGCCATGTCGGCGGCTCTGGACGGATGCGACTGGGAGGGCTTCTATCAGCGCAATCTCGAATTTCATGGCGTTTTCCTGGGCTTTTCCCGCAATCCTGTCCTGTTGAGCGCTGTCGATCGCGCCAAGCGGAGGCTCTACGACTTCCCCAGGAAGAAGGGCCTCATCACGGAATGGGAGAGAGCATCGATCCGGGAACATGGCCGAATCCTTGAGCATCTGCGAGCCGGCGATTTCCGCGCCGCAGCCGAATACCTGCGCGATGTCCACTGGTCCTTCAGCGTGCAGGAGCCCTACATCCTTCGCTACTACGAACTGCCCGACGACGGGCCCGAGGGGAGATGATGGTGGCGCAGACCTTAGGAGCCTTGGAAACCCGGGGAACAGTCTTCAACATCGCGCGCTTCTCCCTCCATGACGGGCCCGGGATTCGCACGGTCGTGTTCCTGAAGGGCTGCCCCCTCTCCTGCGCCTGGTGCCACAATCCCGAGGGGATGAGCGCGAGACCTGAGGTTTTCTTTCGCCCCGACACATGCCTGGCCTGCGGACGCTGCGCCGCTGCCTGTCCGCGAGTGGCGGCGGCTGCCGCTGCAACGACAGCCCCCTTCCCCGATGAAGCCTGCCCACCCGGCTGCCAGGCCTGCGCCGACGCCTGCCGCGTGGGCGCGCGGGAGGCCCTGGGGACAAGCTGGGATCTGCCGAAGCTGCTGGACCTGGTCCTGTCCGACCGCGCCTTCTACGAGGCCTCGGGCGGTGGCGTGACGCTTTCGGGCGGCGAGCCTCTTGCGCAGGCTCCCTTCGCCACGGCTTTTCTGGAAGCCTGCGGCCAGGCCGGCCTGCATCGCGCCGTCGAAACTTCAGGGTTCGCCCCCGAGCGGGTCTTTCTCGACCTGGCGGAGCAGACAGATCTGCTGCTGTTCGACATAAAACTGATGGATCCCGCCGCGCACAAGGCATGGACCGGCGTCGGCAACGCCCTGATACTGAACAACCTGAGGGTTGCGGTCAGAGCGGCCGAAAAAACGGACCCACTGGCCGCCGGCAAGGAAATCCGCATCCGCCGGCCCCTGGTCCCCGGCGTCAACGACGGCGAGGGCGAAACGCGGGCCCTGGCAAACCTCGCCCTTGAACTCGGGCTGGGCGTCGACCTTCTGCCCTATCATGCCGACGCCGAGGACAAGTACCTGAAGCGGCGAAAACCCTACAGGCTCGCGGGATTGGCGGCGCCCGAAACTGGGAGCGTCGACGAATGCGCAAAATTATTGTCCGGCCTGGGCGTCCAGGTCCGGATTGGAGGATGAGATGAACGAAAGGATAGCGCGGCTGAGAAAGCGAAGTTTCGAGACGAAACCCCGGATTTCCATCGAAAGAGCCCTGATCCTCACCGCCTTCTATAAGGAGAACGCCGGCAAGTTCTCGGCCCCCGTCCTGCGCGCCATGGCTTTCCGCGAACTCTGCGAAAAGAAAACCATCCATATCGGCGCCGACGAGCTCATCGTGGGCGAGCGCGGCCCGGAACCCAAGGCCGTATCCACCTTTCCCGAACTCACCTGCCACTCCAGCGAGGACCTGCGGATCCTCGATTCCCGGCCGATGACGAACTATTCGATAGGCGAGGCCGACATTGAAACCTACGCCCGCGAGGTGGAGCCTTACTGGCGGGGCCGCTGCATCCGCGACCGCGCCTTCGCCGACATGCCCGCCGAATGGAGCGCGCTCTACGAGGCCGGCGTGTTCACCGAGTTCATGGAGCAGCGGGCTGCGGGGCACACAGCCCTGGACGGCTCCATCTACCACAAGGGACTCGACGAGTACCGCGCCGAGATAGCCAGCGCGCGGGCAGCCATCGACTGGGGCGGCGATCCTGAAGCCTGGGACAAGAACGAAGAGCTCGTCGCCATGGATATCGCCTGCGAAGCGGCGATCATCTTCGCGCGCAGGCACTCAAGGCTCGCCGAATCCATGGCCGCGGCCGAAACCGACCCCGCACGCCGCGACGAGCTGCTCGCCATCGCGGCCATCTGCGGCAGGATACCGGCCAAGGCGCCCGAAACCTTCTATGAAGCGGTGCAGACCTACTGGTTCGCCCACCTCGGCACGATAACCGAACTCAACGGCTGGGACGCGATGAGCCCCGGCCACTTCGACCGCCACCTCGAGCCTTTCTACCTACGCGATCTGGCCTCGGGCAGGATCGACCAAGAAAAAGCCAAGGATATCCTCGCCTGCTTCTGCGTCAAGGTGAACAACACTCCCGCCCCGCCCAAGGTGGGTGTTACGGCTGCCGAGAGCGGCACCTACAACGACTTCACCCAGATCAGCCTCGCTGGCGTGGACCACGATGGCGAAGACGCTTCGGGCGAGGTGTCGGCCCTCCTCCTCCAGAGCCTCGACGAGCTCCATCTCCTCCAGCCCCAGCCCTCCGTCCACGTGTCGACGAAGACGGCCCAGCCCTTCCTGAAGCTCGCCTCCGAAGTGGCGCGAAAGGGAGCCGGCTACCCCAGCTTCTTCAACGCCGACCTCATCGTCCGCGAACAGCTGCGCGCCGGAAAATCCCTCGAGGACGCCCGCGAGGGCGGAACTTCGGGCTGCGTCGAGACGGGCTGCTTCGGCAAGGAAGCCTACATCCTTCACGGCTACCTCAACGTGCCCAAGATCCTCGAACTGGCCATGAACGACGGCGTCGATCCCCTGAGCGGCAAACGCATCGGGCCGGCCACAGGCCGCGCCGAATCCTTCGGCGATTTCGAGGCCCTCTACGCTGCCTTCGAGGCCCAGCTGCGCTACGCGGTGGACTGGAAGATCAGCGTGGACAACAAGCTCGCCCGCATCTATGCCGAGAACGTGCCCGCGCCCTATCTTTCCGTCCTCATAGCCGACTGCATCAAGAACGGCCGCGACTACTATAATGGCGGCGCCCGCTACAACACGGACTACATCCAGTGCTGCGGCATCGGAACGATAGCGGACAGCCTCTCGGCGATAAAGACGATGGTATACGGCAAGGGCCGCGTCTCCATGAAGGAACTGATGGCCGCCCTCGCCGCCGACTGGCAGGGCTATGAGGAGCTTCGCGAAACGATAGTGAACAACGTTCCCTTCTATGGCAACGACGACGACAGGGCCGACGATCTAATGCGGCGCGTATTCGCCTCGGAGCTCTCCACGATCGAGGGAAAATCGAGCACGCGCGGCCCCACCTACCGCGTGAACATGCTCTCCACCACCTGCCATATCTACTTCGGCACCAAGCTGGGAGCCACACCCAACGGCAGGCGCGCCCACGCGCCTGAATCCGACGGTTCATCCCCCTCGCAGGGGGCGGACAGGAAGGGCCCCACGGCGGTGATGAAATCGGTGGCCAAGATGGATCAGGTGCGGACGAGCGGAACCCTTCTGAATCAGCGCTTCCTGCCCTCGACGTTGGCTGGCGATCGCGGCGTCGACGCCCTCGCGGGCCTTGTGAGGGGTTACTTCGCCCTCGACGGCCACCACGTGCAGTTCAATGTCGTCGACACGGCCACCCTCAGGAAGGCTCAGGCTAATCCTGGCGAGTACCGCAACCTTCTCGTGCGCGTGGCAGGCTACAGCGACTATTTCGTCGATCTCGACCTGCGCCATCAGGAGGAGATCATCGCGCGCACGGCCCAGGAAGCGCTCTGAGCCCCGTTTTACGGGTAGACCCGAGCCTCAGCGTTTTTGGCCGTAATAGGCTCCCGCCCCGTGTTTGCGCTGCCAGTGCTTTTCAATGATGTAGTCGGGCAGCTCGCCCTGCGCGGGGTTGATGAGGCGCGTGTAGAGCGCCATCCTGCACAGCTCCTCGAGGATGGCCGCGTTCTGGAGCGCCTTGTCGGCCGAGTTGCCCCAGGTGAAGGGGCCGTGTCCCGCCACGAGAATCATCGCCGTTTCCGCGGGATCTAACCTTAGTTCGGCCATCGTCGCCACGATCAGCTTCCCCGTTTCCAGCTCATAATCGCCTCGCACCGCCTCCCTGGAAAGATATGCCGTGCAGGGAATCCTCGACGTCGTCTGGTCGGCGTGGGTCGTTCCCCAAAGGGGCAGTGGCGAGCAGGCCTGAGCCCAGCCCGTGGCGAAGGGGGAGTGCGTGTGCACGACGCCTCTCAGCGCGGGCCAGGCGCGATAGAGAGCCGCGTGCGTCGCCGTATCCGAGGAAGGGCGCAAGCTTCCTTCCACAACCTTGCCCTCGAAATCGACGATCACCATCGAGGCCGCGCTGAGCGCCTTATAGTCCACGCCCGAGGGCTTTATGGCGAAGACGCCCGCGTCCGGATCGGCCGCCGAGGCGTTGCCCCAGGTCAGGATGGCGAGACCCTGTTCCGAAATTCCCATATTGGCTTCATAGGCCTCTTGGGCGAGCACGGCATACTTCGATTGTGGCATGGCATTCCTTCGCTTTCTGGAAGAATTTAGCGCGTGAACGTTCACATGAATTGTAGGTGGCGTCATTTCTGCTGTCAACGAGCCGCTGGTGGCGAGGGAAGCGTCCAAGGAAGAGGAAGGGCTCCGGCGCCGTGTGAATATTATTTTCTCAGCCCCAAGCCGCCTCGTTCCACTGCAGCATCGCCTCCAGCATTCTGGAGTCCTGTTCCTTGTTGATCTCGAAATACTCGACGCCGGCGATCCGGGCGTAGTCTTCCAGCATTTCGGCGCTCACCTGGGTCGAGAAGCCGGTGTGATGGGCGCCGCCCGCGAGGATCCAGAGCCTCGCCGCGTCCTTGAGGGAGGGCTCAGGCTTCCAGAGCACCCTCGCCACGGGCAGCTTGGGCATCGGGGCGGGCAGGCTCACGGACTCGACGAGGTTCGAGAGGAGCCGGAATCGCCCTCCTAAATCGAGCATCGTCGCGACAATGGCCTTGCCGGTGCGCGCCTCGAACACGGCGCGCGCGGGGGCGGTCTTACCGCCTATGCCGAGCGGATGCACTTCGATCCTGGGCTTGCCGCTCGCTATGCTGGGGCATACCTCGAGCATGTGCGCGCCTAGTATGAGTTCGTTCCCCGGCTCGAAATGGTAGGTGTAGTCTTCCATGAAGGACGTGCCGCCAGCGAGGCCTTCGCCCATCACCTTCATCGCGCGCACGAGGGCAGCGGTTTTCCAGTCGCCTTCGGCGCCGAAGCCGTAGCCGTCCATCATGAGGCGCTGTGATGCCAGGCCGGGAAGTTGTGCGAGCTTGCCCAGGTCCTCGAAGGTTGTGGTGAACGAACCTGCGTTATGCGATTCCAGGAACCGGCGGATTCCCCGCTCGATGCGGACCTGTTCCCGAACGCTGGCCATCGCGGCCTCGCTGCCTGAGACATCGGGGGCAAAATCGAAAAGCCCGCGATATTCGTCCATGGCTCTGTCGATGTCAGCTTCGCTCACCGCCTCCACTTCCCGGACAAGATCCCCTATCCCGTAGCCGTTGACCGACCAGCCGAGCTGGATTTGCGCCGATACCTTGTTGCCCTCCGTCACCGCGACCTCGCGCATGTTGTCGCCGAAGCGGACTACGGCTTTCTTCTGGCCGTCGGCGAAGGCGCAGGCTGCGCGCATCCAGGCGCCGATGCGCTGCCGCACTTCGGGATCCTGCCAGTGGCCGACGACGACCTTGCGCGCGATCCTCATCCTCGTTTGGATGAAGCCGTGCTCCCTGTCGCCGTGCGCCGACTGGTTCAGGTTCATGAAATCCATGTCGATGGTAGCCCAGGGGATGTCCCTGTTGAATTGGGTGTGCAGGTGAAGCAGGGGCTTATGGTTGACTGAAAGCCCCGCGATCCACATTTTCGAGGGCGAGAAGGTGTGCATCCAGGTGACGAGGCCGGCGCAGGCTGGAGAGGCGTTCGCTTCCCTGAATATGCCGAGAATTTCCTCGGAGCTCTTCGCCACCTTCTTGAAAACGAGGGGCGAGGGGAGGGCCGGATCAGCCTGAAAGCCGCCTGCCATGGCGCGCGCGTGTTCCTCGACGGTTTTAAGGACTTCGGGGCCGTAGAGGTCCTGGCTGCCAACGACGAACCAGAACTCATGTTTCTTGAGCGTGTTCATGAGAGCTCCTTTTCGATAAAGCGGCCGAATTCCACATACTTTTCGTACCGCTTGTCGTAGAAAGCCGCGCGCGCGGGGTCGGGCTCGACGACGCGCTCGACGGGCGGAAGCATGCGCCGCTGCGCCTCGGCCACCGTCGGATGGATTCCGGCGACGACGGAGGCGAACATGGCGGCGCCCAGGGCGACGGACTGGTCGCCCGAGGCTATGTCGATGGGTTTTCCGAGCACGTCGGCGACGATCTGCATGACGAGGGGCGATTTTTTCGCAACCCCGCCGATGGCGACGATGCGGTCGATCCTCACGCCCTCGCTCCTGAAGCGCTCGACGATGGCGCGGGCGCCGTAGGCCGCGGCCTCGATGAGGGCGCGGTAGATCATGGGCGCCGTGCTGCCGAGGCTGAGCCCCGCGATGGCTCCCTGCAGAAGCTGGTTGGCGTCGGGCGTCCGGCGGCCGTTGAGCCAGTCGAGGGCGAGGAGGGTCGAGCCTTCGGGTTCGATAAGCGCCGCTTCCTTTTCGAGGGCCGACATCATCTTCGCGCCTATTTCTTCCGCCTTGTCGGGCAGGAGGGTTTCGATCGGCCAGGACAGAAGCTTTTTATACCAGGCGAAGATATCGCCGAAGGCCGACTGTCCGGCCTCGTAGCCGAGCATAGAGGGGATGATCGAGCCGTCGACCTGGCCGCAGATGCCGCCGACGAGCCTTTCGTCGGAGACCGGGACGGAGCCCACCGTCATGTCGCAGGTGCTCGTGCCCATAACCTTGACAAGGACGCCTTCCCTCACGCCGCCGCCCACGGCGCCCATGTGCGCGTCGTAGGCGCCCACGGCGACGGGGATGCCCGCCTTCAGATGGAGTCTTTTTGCCCATTCCTCCGTGAGGGGGCCGCAGTTCCTGTCGCTTGTCCAGGTTTCGTTCCCGAGTGTTTCGCGGATTCTGGAGAGTTCAGGGTGGAGGAGGTTCAGGAATTCGGCTGGAGGGTAGCCGCCGAACTTCGCGTGCCACATCGCCTTGTGGCCCATGGCGCAGCGGCTGCGCTTCACCGTTCCCAGGGCCTGGGTTCCCGTGAGGAGGGCGGGCATCCAGTCGCAGTGCTCGACGAAGGAGGAGGCCGCCGCCGCGACGCGCGGATTGACCTTGAGAACGTGCATGACCTTGGCCCAGAACCATTCCGAGGAATAGATTCCGCCCTCGTATTTTGTGAAGTCCTCGCCGCCCCAGCTTTTCGCCGCCCTGTTGATGGCGGCAGCCTCGTCGACGGCGCTGTGATCCTTCCACAGGATGAACATTGCGTCCGGGTCCTCGGCGAATTCCGGCAATAGGGACAGCGGCCTGCCCTCGGCGTTCACCGCGCAGGGCGTCGAGCCCGTCGTGTCGATCGCGATGCCCTGTATGGAGGCGAGGGCATCCTTTCCGAGTTGGGCCAGCAGTTTGCCCATGACCGATTCCATGGATTCGATGTAGTCCAAAGGATGCTGCCTGAAAATATTCTTCCCCGGCGCGTTGAAGCGTCCCGCCGCCCAGCGCGGATAGGCCGCCACCGCCTCGGCGATTTCGCTTCCGTCGTCGGCGCTTATGATTACGGCCCGGCACGAATCCGTTCCGTAATCGACGCCCAGAACCAAGTTTTCGTTTGTCATGGAAGATTCTCCCGTACATAGATGTCGATCGGCACGATGATCTGTTTTTCGATGACTTGCTGGAGGACTACGTGGCTGTAGAGTTGATAGAGGGCTTCGTAGGCCTGGTATTCGGGCCTCTGGGAAAGGAGGCAGTCGATGGTTCCCAGCCTCAGCTGCTGTTCATTCTCCGGCACGAGGTCGTAGCCCAGTACCGCGATGTGCTCGGAACCCTTTCGGTTGAGGTGGGCGGCGACGCCATGCACCGAGGCGTTGGTGACGAATACGCCACCCGGGCTTTCGGTCTCCTTCAGCATCGTTCGCAGGAAGGATTCACGCGTATCCCGGTGATCCAGGTCGAAGCACTCGAAAATCCTGACTTCACGGCGCGCCGTCGAAAGGCCTCGCCGGTCTGGATCAGCCGCCAGGCTGGCATCCAGCGATTCGAAATAATGGAAGAATCCTTCTATGCGCTTGCGGATATGGTAATCCTCGGAATGGGCGCTGACGACGCAGTACGGGCCTTTTCGGGTGGAAAAAGCGTCCAGGAGCCTGCCGGCCAGCACGCCGCTCTGGAATGCGTCCTGCCCAATCCGCGAAAGTGGCTGGAAATCGGGGAGCTGGGCATCAAAGAAGATGATGGGGAAGTCCGCGGGCAAGGTCTTGATGAGGGCGTAGCTGGCCGCGGGCAGGACGGGCGCCATGAGGAGGCCGTCAAAGTTGAGATCGTCAATCTGTTCTTGGATGCGCTCGAGTACATGGACAGTATCGTAACGGTCGTACCTGATCCGCTCGACGCCGACGCCGAAAGCTTCCAATTCTTTTGCGGCCTTCTGTATGCCCTTGTACGCCAGCTTCCAGTAGCCTGAATCGTCTTCCATATTGGGCAGAATGACCGCGAAGCTGTACTTTTTGTTGAGTTTCAGATGACGCGCGATGGGGTTTGGCCTGTAGCCATGCTCGCTGATGAGCATCTCGATTTTCGCCTTCGTGGCGGGCGAGACTCTGCCTCGGTTGTGTAGCACTCTATCCACCGTGCCGATCGAAACCTCTGCGGCTTCCGCTATTTCGCGAAGTGTCATTCTGCTCGCTCCCTAGAGGGGTAAAGTGAAAATAATCTGCGGTAACGTACACGCATAGTGTACGTCAGGTTGAAAACACTGTCAAATACTTTTACTTTTTTTCGTGTGCCGCCCCCGAGCGTAGGGCCGCCGCGCCCTGTATCGAAACAGGAAAGAGGAAGCTACACTGATACGACATGGAGGCGCTTCGTTGAAAACCATCGTCTGTTTTGGTGATTCGAACACCTGGGGCTACAACCCGGCCACCGCGACGCGGTATGCCAAGGCTCTGCGCTGGCCGAGCGTTTTCGCCTCGGCATTGGAGGCCAAGGTTCCCGGCGGTTTCGAGGTCATCGCCGAGGGGCAGAATGGCAGGACAACGGTATGGGAAGATCCCGTCGGGCAGAAAAAAGGCTCGCACTACCTCCTGCCCTGCCTTGAAAGCCACAAGCCCGTGGACCTCGTTGTCATCATGTTGGGCACCAACGACCTGAAGCACCGCTTCGGCCTTTCATCCTGGGATGTCGCGAAGGGCATGGTCTACCTGGCCGATCTCGTCAAGGTTTCGGAATTCGGCCCCGAGAACAAGGCTCCGGCCGTACTGCTCGTGGCACCGCCCCCCTTCGCCGCGATGAGCGGCTTCGCCCAGGATTTCGAGGGAGGGGCCGAAAAGTCGCTCACGCTGGGCAGGGATATCGGCGCTCTGGCCGCCACGAAGGGCATTCGCTTCTTCGACGCCGGTACGGTCATCCGCTCAAGCGATCGCGACGGCATCCACCTCGATCCCGAAGAGCATGAAAAGCTCGGCAAGACTCTGGCGGAGCTCCTGCCCGAGCTCGTGGTAGGGCTTTTCTAGGGTTTCTTGACTCAGACGGAGCGTATATCTATTTTCCTCTATATAATTATGGAGGTTACCATGAAACAAAATAGCGCTCTTTCGAAAGCATCTTTCGCTTTTTCCGCACTTCTCGCTCTCCTCGCCCTTCCCTCGTCCTTCGCCCTGGATGGGGCCGATGGCAAGGAATTCGATATATTCGACACGGGGGCTGGCGATCTCAAGATCACTTTCCTCGGCCATGCGACCCTGGCCCTGGAATTCGCGGGCCAGAAGATCTATATCGATCCCGTGAGGCAGTACGGGGATTTCTCCAAATTTCCAAAGGCCGATCTCATCCTTGTCACCCACGAGCACGCCGACCATCTGGACGCAGGATCGATCGCCGCCCTCAAGGCCGGCGCGACGAGGATCGTCCTCAACGAGTCGTCGCGCAGGAAGCTGGGCGAGGGCGAGAGCCTTGAACATTGGAAAAGCCTGGAAGCCGCCGGCGTCTCGGTGAAGGCTGTGCCGGCCTACAACGTATCGGCGGGGCGGACGAACTATCATCCCAAGGCGAGGCTCGACAATGGCTACATCCTCACGGTCGGGAAGCTCCACATCTACGTGGCTGGCGACACGGAAGTCATCCCGGAGATGGCCGAGCTGGGCCATGTCGATATCGCCTTCCTTCCGATGAATCAGCCATACACGATGACGCCTGAGCAGACGGCCGAAGCGGCGCGGACGATCCGCCCGAAGATTCTCTACCCCTACCATTTCGGGACGACGGACACTGCCCGGCTTACGAAGCTTCTTGCCGACGAGTCTGGCATAGAGATAAGGGTGAGGAAACTGCAGTAGGAAATTTCTGAAGATTCACCCTTGACAGATCCGGAAACTGCCTCAATACTTTGATCATAGGACATCATACGTCCTATGATTGAGATCGCGAAGTGAGGTCAGCCCTATGCGAACCATCGCCGCCATCTATACCGGCGTAGCCCTTGTGAAGCCGCTTTCCGACCAGCTCAAGGAAGCCCTGCCGGGCTACCGCATCATGAACATCCTCGACGACAGCATGATAGCCGAGATCATCGCCGAAGGACGCCTCACGCCTTCCGTGCGACGCCGCCTCTATTCCTATTACGACGCCGCGGCTTCCGCGGGCGCCGAACTAATCCTCAACACCTGCTCCTCGATCGGCGAGGCCGTGTACGCCGCCCGGGACTTTATCCCCGTGCCTATCGTCCGCATCGACGAAGCCATGGCCAGGCGAGCGGTGGAAGAAGGCAGCCGCATCGCCGTCCTCGCCACCCTGTCCACCACGATCGATCCGACCATCGCCCTCCTGCGGCGCTGCGCCGCGGAAGCCGGCAGGACGATCACGACAATCTCCGCCGTGGCCGAGGGAGCCTTCCCCGCCATCACGGCCGGCGATGCCGCCACCCACGACAGGCTCCTCGCCGAGACGGCGAAGAAGGTGTCCGCCGACTGCGACATCATCCTCCTGGCCCAGGGTTCCATGGGGCGCATGGAAGCTCCCCTGCGCGAGTTGACGGGCAAGACCGTGTACTCCAGCCCGCGCCTGGCCATCGAGATGGTGAAGAAAATGCTGGAGGGAAAAGACTGATATGATAGACCGCGAAAGAATCCTCAATATCGAGGAACATGCGCGGCAAATACGCCGCGATGTGGTCGAGATGGTGTACAGGACTGGCGACGGACACCCTTCACCCAGCTTTTCTGCCGCCGACATCATCGCCGCACTATATTTCGACTTGATGCGCATCGATCCCGCCCGCCCAGCCTGGGAGGAAAGGGACAGGTTCGTGCTCTCGAAGGGACATTCTTGTCCGGCCCTCTACGCCGCCCTCGCGCGAAAGGGTTATTTCCCTCCCGAGGAGCTCATGACCCTGCGCTATATCCATTCCCGCCTCCAGGGTCATCCCTATGCCCCCAAGACGCCCGGCCTCGACGCCACGACGGGCTCCCTCGGGAACGGCGTGTCGGTAGGCCTCGGCATGGCGCTGGCCGCGCGCATCCGCAAGCTCGACTACCGCGTCTATGTCATCACTGGCGACGGCGAACTGGGCGAGGGACTCATCTGGGAGGCCGCGATGTGCGCCGGCCACCAGAAGGCTTCCAACCTCACCGTCTTCGTGGACAACAACAATTACCAGAGCGGCGGCACCGTGGGTGAAATCTCGGGCGTCTATCCCATCGAGGAAAAATGGCGCGACTTCGGTTGGCATACACAGGCGATCGATGGCCACGATGTAGGGCAAATCCTCGAGGCCGTGGAAAATGCCAGGCTCGTGAAAGACAAGCCCAGCGCAATTATCGCCACAACGGTGAAGGGCAAGGGCCTTTCCTTTATGATCGGCGACAATACCTGGCACAAGCGCGTCTATACGAAAGCCGAATACGAACAGGCGATGGTCGAGCTGGGAGGGACAGTATGAGCGAAGCGTACGACAGCACGCGGATCGGCTTCCGCGACGGGCTCATCGCCCTCGCCGAAAAGCGCGACGATATCGTCTTCGTTTCCACCGACTCCATCAAGGTGGTGAAGGGAGAGCCCTTCGCCGAGCGCTGGCTAGAGCGCTGCATAGAAGTGGGCATAGCCGAGCAGAACGGCGTGGCCCTCTCCGCCGGACTCGCGGCCGCGGGCCTTAGGCCCTATCTCTGCACCTACGCCGGCTTCCTGACGATGCGCGCCTGCGAGCAGATGCGCACCTTCGTGGGCTATCCCCAGGCCAAGGTTCGCTTCGTCGGCGTCAACGCCGGCATTTTCGGCGGCAACCGCGAAGGCGTCTCCCATCAGTTTATAGAAGATATCGGCATCCTGCGGACTATCCCCGGCTTCACGATCCTCTGCCCGGCCGACGGCGACCAGGTGAAGCAGGCGGTGATAGCCTCGGTCGACATCGAAGGTCCCGTCTACATCCGTATCGGCTCGGGGAAGGAAGAGCGGGTATTCCCCCTCGGGACTCCCTTCGAGATCGGCAAAGTCCGCGTCCTGAAATCCTGCGGCGACGACGTAGCCCTCTTCTGCCACGGTTTCGTGACGAACCGCGTCCTCAAGGCTGCCGAGGAGCTCGAGAAGGCGGGAATCCGCGCCACGGTGGTCGAGGTGGCGACGATTAAGCCCCTGGACGTCTCGGGCATCTCGGCCATCCTGGGCCGCTGCGGCCTCGCCCTCGCCGTGGAGGACCACAACGTGATCGGCGGCCTCGGCAGCGCCATCGCGGAAGTGATTGCAGAGGGTTCGCCAGCCGTAGCTGGCGCGCCCTCAGTAGCGGGCGCGCCGGCCCGGCTCGTACGCCTCGGCCTCCAGGACTGCTACGGGGAGTCGGGCCATCCGGACGAGCTTCTGGACGCCTACGGCATGTCGGTGGCCGACATCGCGGCCGCGGCCACAAAGCTCGTCGCCGGAGGGCGCTGAGCGTAATTTTGGTGCTTTAGCCGGTTCCGAAATGGGCCGGTCGAGAATAGGTATTGTTTCCAAGGAGGCTATGAATGAAAAAGGCACTGTTCGCAGTGGTGATCCTGAGCATGGCGTTCGGCGTCATGTCCGTGGCGGCCCAAACCCCACAGAAACCCCTTCAGCTGCGCTACGCGCACATGAATCCCCCCAACAGCCCCAACGGGCTCCAGGCCCAGTACTTCGCCGACAAGATTGCCGAGCGGACCAAGGGCGCCATCAAAATCACCGTGTATCCTTCTTCCCAGCTCGGCTCCATCGCCGAAATGGCCGAACAGGTTTCGGCGGGCACGGTAGCCCTCCACCACAACACCTATGGCGGCCTCCAGCCCCTTCTCGATGATCTCGGCCTCTTCGACACGCCCTTCCTCTATCGCGACGTCGACCATCTTCTCGCAGCGACCGATCCAACGAAGTCGCCCGTCCTCCAGGAGTTGAACGCCAAGCTCATCGCGACGCGCAACGTCCGCGTTCTCTATTCCTTCTATTTTGGAACCCGCGACCTCACCTCGAACAAGCCCGTGTATTCGCCCAAGGATCTCGCCGGCAAGAAAATCCGCGCCATTCCCTCGGCTATCTATCTCGCCGCCGTGGAAGGCATGGGAGCCGTCGCCGTTCCCATCGATTGGGCAGAAGTGCCCGTCGCCCTCTCCACCGGCGTCGCCGATGGCCAGGAGAACCCTGTTTCCACCCTCGTGACCTCCAAGCTCTATGAAATCCAGAAGTACGTGATGCAGACTCACCACATCATGGGATCCGAGCCGGTCGTCATCAACGAAAAGGTCTACCAGGCCCTCTCCGACGAGAACAAGAAAATCTTCCAGGAAGTGGCTGCCGAAACCTGCAAATGGGCTTCCGACTTTGTGCGCAACAGCGAAGCAGCCGATCTCCAGACCCTCAAGGACAAGGGCATGAAGGTTATCGGCGTGGCCGAGGGCCTCAAGATCGACGAGTTCAGGGCTTCCGTCAACGCCGTCGTGGCCAAGCGCTTCGGCGCCAAGTGGGGCAAGTACTACGATCAGATCGCCGCGATAAAGTAAGACGAAATCGCATAACTTTAAGGAGCGGTCTTGGCCTTGTTTCGCCAGGATCGCTCGCTTTTCCTATCATTATCTGCCCGAGGGAATATCATGAAGCGTACACTTCGCTTTTTAAGCGACATTTTCGAAAACCTGTCGGTCGTTTTTCTGACGACACTCTCCCTTTCGGTTTTCATCCAGATCATAATGAGGAACTTTTTCTCGGCCGGCTCCGTCGTCCTCGAGGAGTTTGCGCGCTTTTCCCTCGTCTCCCTCGTCTTCCTCATGATCCCCGTGCTTTCGCTGAGGAACCAGCACATCATCGTGGATTTCGTGCTCAACAAGCTGCCAGCGCCGACCCGCAGGGTCTTCGACCTCGTGATCCAGGTTTTCTGCATGGCTTGTTCCGTCTTCCTCATCGTCGCCATCTCCAACATCATGAAGCGAAACTACAACGTCAAGACAGCGGCGCTGCGCATGCCCAACTGGCTTTTCTACATGCCCGTTACCTTTGGTCTGGCGCTCAACGTCATCGCGGCTATTGAGAGTTTCGTCCGATTCTTCGGCTCCAAGGAGGCTGCGAAATGAGCGGCGCAATCATCATCGGCCTTTTCGTCCTCCTCATGATCCTCGGCGTTCCCATCGCCGTCTCCATGGTGATACCCTCGGGCATCTACATGCTCGTCAACCAGATACCGATAAGCACAGTCATCCAGCGGATGGTGACATCGCTCAACTCTTTCCCCCTCCTCGCCGTGCCCATGTTCATACTGGCGGCCAACCTCATGAACAACTCGGGCATCACGACGCGACTGTTCAACTTTTCGCGGCTCCTCGTCGGCAAGATGCGCGGCGGCCTCGCCCAGGTAAACGTCTTCGGAAGCCTCGTGTTCGCGGGCATTTCGGGAGCCGCGTTAGCCGATATCGGTGGTATCGGGAATATCGAGCTGGACGCGATGCGCGATCAGGGCTATTCGATGGAAGACTCGGCCGCCATCACCGCGGCATCGGCTACTATCGGACCCATTTTCCCGCCGAGCATCCCCCTCATCATCTATGCCGCGGCGGCCGAAACCTCATCGATGCGCCTCCTCATGGCGGGCGTCGTGCCCGGTCTTCTCATCACCGCCGTCCTGATGGTTCAGGTCGCGATCTACGCCCGCAAATACAACTGGCCCCGCGGCGTCGACGGTAAATGGAAGAAGGGCGAAGTGATGAGCATCATCAAGCTGGGCCTGCCATCGATGCTCATGCCCATCATCCTCATGGGCGGCATGCTTTCCGGCTGGTTCTCGCCGACCGAGGTGGCTGCCGTAGCCATCGCCTACGCGATATTTCTCAGCCTCTGCTATAAAAGCTTTTCGCTTTCACGGATGCTGAAAGTCGCCAGGGAAACCCTCGTGTCGACTGCTTCCGTCCTCTTCATCGTCGCCGCGGCGGCGATCTTCGCCTGGACCCTCACCGTCGAACAGCTTCCACAGCAGATTTCCTCGGCTCTTCTGGGCATTTCCTCTAGCCCCGTCATCCTCCTTCTGTTGACCAACGTCATCCTTCTCATCGCGGGAATGTTCCTCGAGACGACGGCCGCCATCATGATCTTCACGCCGATTCTTCTGCCCACCCTGATGACAGCAGGCATAAATCCCGTCCATTTCGGCCTTGTGATGGTGTTTAACCTCATGATAGGCATGCTCACGCCCCCCGTGGGGATGAGCATCTACATGCTGAGCCCGATATCCGGCATTCCCGTGAACAAGCTATTCAAATCGGTTATGCCCTATCTCGTCCCGCTTTTTGTCGCCTTGATAGTCCTCACCTATTTCCCGGCGATTTCACTCTGGCTGCCCAACATGCTCTACGGTTGAGAAGGCCGATAACTCAGGAGTTGCGCAATGAGCAAACAAGGATACTTCCACAGGGTGAGCGCCGAAACGCCCACACGGTTCTGGATCAACAATCCGACGGCTGCCCAGGCAAAGATGGCCCTCGATGCAGGAGCTGTTGGCTGCACAACCAACCCAGCCTACCTTTCCAAGCTCTTTTCCTCGCCTGAAGACTATCGGGTGTTGTTGAGGGCGATCGATCTTCTCCTGCCCTACGAGAAGAACGACACGATCGTCGCCGCAAAGGCTCAAGGAGCCATGGTCGCCCGCCTCAGCGACATCTTCCTTCCCCTCTACGAGGCTTCGGAAGGCAAGGCCGGCTTCGTCACCATTCAGGGCGACCCCTTCGAGGAAACGAAGGCCCAGAGCATCATCGACGAGGGAATCGAAAACCGCAAAATCGGAAAGAACATCACCATCAAAATCCCCGTCACCGAGCCGGGAATCGAAGCCATACGCTGGTTCGTGGACCATGATGTTCCGACCATGGCCACCGAAGTGATGGGCATCTCCCAGGCAGTCGCCATCTGCGAGGCCTACCGCGACGCTTCCAAGGCTTCGGGCAAGGCTCCCGTCTTCTACGTCACCCACATAACGGGCATCCTGGACGATCACTTCAAGCGGGTTATCGCCGCCGACGCTGGCGGGCTCGGCATTTCGCCCGAGGCCATCAAATGGGCCGGACTCTCGATCGCGAAAAAACAGTACGCTCTCATGAAGGAAAGGGGCTACCCCGGCATCTTTATGGGCGGCGGGGCGAGGAAGCTCGAGGATTTCACCGAACTCGTCGGCGGGGATCTGTCGGTGACGATAAACTGGGAAGGGACGGCCGACATCCTCATCGCGAAGGACGGACCTGTCGTGGACAGGATCGCCGAACCTGTGGAATCGGGCATTGTCGAGGAACTCCTCGCGAAGCTCCCCGATTACGGACGCGCCTATGAAATCGACGGGATGGAACCGGGCGAATTCTACGATTACGGCGGCGTCGAACTCTTCAGAACCGCCTTCATGAAGGGATGGAAGCAGCTTTTGGCCCTCGTGGCCGAACGCAGGAGGAACGCATGACGGAAAAACCGGAAAACAAGCGCCGCGGGAGTCTCGCTACCGATCCCAAGGTACAGCGGTCCAAGGGGATACAGCGCGTAACCTTGACCTATGACAAAGACAACATGATGTGCTACTTTTACATCGAAAAAGATGCCATACTGGAGATGCACACTCACCCCCAGTCCCAGATAGGCATTGTGATAAAAGGCGTCATCGATTTCGCCAAGGGCGACGGGGAGGTTCTGCATCTCAAGGCGGGCGATTCCTATTACTTCGCCCCGATGGAGCCCCATGGCTTGAGAGCCTTCGAGGAGGTCGAACTCCTGGAGTGCTTCGCCCCTTCGAGGCCCGAATACATAGACTGAGAGGATCGCCGAGATTCACGAGGAGCGTAGCGCGATGTCCAGCGCCGATATGTTCGAAATTGACGAAAACAGGCCCTCGGCCGTCTTCGTCGTCATAGACAAGATCAAGGCCCTCCTCATTGAACAAAAGCTCAAGCCCGGCGACCTCATCCCCAGCG
>CAYXUF010000001.1:0-131936 GCA_964468155.1 uncultured Treponemataceae bacterium | reverse complement strand
CCTCTTCGTCGGCTACGGCGCCATGCTCGTGGAAGGCTTCCTCGCCACCCTCGTCATCATCTCTATAGCGGGATGGGGCGTACTCGCGATGGGCGACAAGGTAATGTCCACGCCGGCCCTCGGACGCTTCGTCAATTCCTTTGCCAAGATGGTCAGCATGCAGATACCCTTCATGGGCGAAAGCTTCATGCGGCTCTTCGCCGCCGTATGGGTATCGACCTTCGCCCTCACCACCCTCGACACGACGAACCGCCTCGGCCGCTACATCATGCAGGAGATGGCAGAGCCTCTGAAGGACAAGAGCCCCGTCATCTATGGCATTTTCCACAACAAGTGGGTAGCTTCCATCATCATCGCCTTCGTGGGACTCTTCCTTGCCCGTTCCGGCGGATACACGGTCATCTGGCCGGCATTCTCCGGCGCCAACCAGCTCCTGGCCTCGGTCGCCATGCTCACGGTCGCCATCTGGGTCAACAAGAAGCTCAACGTGAAGTTCGTCCTCGCGACGGTACTCCCCGCCCTGCTGCTCTGGGTGACAGTGGTCTGCGCCCTCGTCTGGTATGAAATCGTAATCATCCCCGTGTTCTTCGTCGATATGGCCAAGACCATGAACGTCATCACCGGCGCCGTGGTCGGTATCATGAACCTCCTGATGATCATCCTCTCCTTCGTAATGCTCTTCGCGTTCAGGAAGCAGTGGTACGCGAGGAACGCTTTGGATAAGGCCTGACAGTCGTAAATTGTCGGGTGTGACATTTAAGCCGGCCGGTTAAACACCGTCCGGCTTTTTTATGGATAAGAGAACGGCATTCGCTTGTCCACAAGATTCCATGGTAGTATAGTTGCAGAAATTCCGGAGATGCAGGAGCAGAGATGCCTCGAAGTATCGGACATATCATCAAATCCGCGATCAGGATCGCCGGCCAGATAAACCGCGAAAGGGCGACGGGACTGCTCGAATTCGAAGTGAAGGAACTGGAGAATATCTTCGCCCTCCTGATACTCGGCGGATTCGCCGGACTCCCCTCGCCTCCCTCCCCGATAGCGATCGAACTGCTGCCCTATATGGAAAGAGAGCTGATTATGCTTCTTTCTCGGACCGATCTGGCCCAGGATCCCATCGGGGTCCTCGCCGGCATGTTCGAGATGGGCTGAGGAAACATCATGAATACCACGGCGTTTTTTTTGGGCAAGGGCGGAGTGGGCAAGACGACCCTCTCGAGCGCCTTCGCCCTCTGTGTTGCGCGGCGAGGCAAGAAGGTTCTCATCGCATCCCTCGATCCTGCACACAACCTCGGCGATGCCCTCGACATAAGCTTGAACGGCAAGGTGAAAAGCGTCGAGCCCAACCTCGACGCCCTCGAAGTTGACCTCGGCTATTGGGTGGACAAGTACCTCGACGACAGCCGCCGGCAGCTGAAGGCCAACTACTCCTACAACGTCACCCTCAACCTCGACTCATTCTTCAACATCCTCAAATATTCTCCCGGCACAGAGGAATACGCCGTGCTGTGGGCGATTGAAGACATCCACAGCAGGCTGGGTCCCCTCTACGATATCGTGGTGTTCGACACCCCGCCCACGGCTCTTTCCCTGCGCTTCCTCTCCCTGCCGACCATCTCGGGTCTCTGGGTGAAGGAGCTCGGTACGCTGAGGGAAAAAATACTCTCGAAAAGGCAGACGATCACCCGCCTCAATCCCGAGTCGCCCGTCGCCTCGAGCTGCGTGGACAAGGACGACGACAAGGTATACGGGCAGCTCAAGAGCATAGGAGCAAGGCTCCGCAGCCTCGAGCATCTCTTCGCCTGCGAGAGTTTTTTGAGCGTCATCGTCAATCCCGACCAGCTCTCCGTCGACGAAGCGCTGCGCATCCAGGACGAACTGAATAAGCTGAATATCCCCCTTTCGGCTGTCTGCATCAACAAGCAAGGCGTTTCGGACATGGAATGGGCGCAAAACCCATCCCTGGCCGCATATCCTCAGTTTGTCTATGATTTTTCACGGGGCGGCATCTCGACAAGGGAGGATCTCCTCACCATCGGTGCCGAGGCTCTCGCCGACCATTTTCTGGAGAAATCGAGCAACCCAGCGATCCGGAGGACAAAAAAATGATTACGACCAATTATTTCATCCCGCTTCTCCTCCTGGGAGCTGCAGGAAGCGCCCAGTACATCCTTGGAAGCAAGAAAAACCGCTGGCTCGGCAAACAGATGTCCATCCAGGCCGAACGCGTTCTCAACCCCAAGGATACGGACTATGTCAACATCGGAGGGGTCTTGGGCCACCACTTTGTGTACAAGCTCCGGGATCCCTGGAAGGAAGCCAAGGGAACCTTCATAATGATTCCGCGGCATTCCCTTCTCTATGTCCCTTTCTCGTATTTCCTTATCGGCAACCGCGATCGCTTCTATGTGAATCTCTTTACCGACAAAAAACTGGCAGGGGAAGGACATATCATCGAGAAGGGTCACCTCGGGCGGGCCAAGATCGATGGCCTTTCGGAGATGAAGCGCGAGGAAATCGCGGCGGGGGGCAAGACCTTCGTGTTTCTCTGGAGAAACGCCGAGGTCCTGCCCGTTCTCAAACGGACGCTCGAGGCTATGCCCGATCCATCCACCTTGGCTCATTTCTGCTGTTTTGGCGATAACAAGAACCTTTACCTCTTTCTCAAGCCCAAGAAGGGAGAGATCGAAGCAAACCTCAAGAAATTCCTCGATATCTGCCCCGAGTATTTCCGATAGCAGAACGGGAGGCGGCCATGGACATTGAGAAAACGAATCCCGAAACGATGAGTCCTGCGGTTCGAAAAAAAATCGACGCTGCCCTCGCAAGGGTGAAGGAGCCCCAGTCGGAGCTGCCCATCGTCGACCTGGGGCTGGTGTCCAACGTGCGCTACAGCGAAAAGGAAAAGAGCATCGAGCTGCGCCTCGCCATAGGCTACGCGGCGGGCAACTGCCCCGCCTGCGTGGCCATCAACGGCGTTGTTGGCGCTGGCATAGCGCGCCGCGCCACCGAGGAATTCCGGAAAGAATTCCCCGAATTCACCATCATCGTGGAATAGCAGCGGCGAACGGGGCGGCAATGAAAGACCTCGATGGTTTTGAGCTGTACAACTTCTTCAAAGCCGGATTCTTCCGTATTCACGCCGCCCGGAAATACATAGACACGATCAACGTGTTTCCCGTTCCGGACGGGGATACGGGAACGAACCTCTGCTTTACTCTCTCGGGAGCCATCGATGCGACGGTTCCCGCTTCCTCTGCCTCAACCACCCTCGCCAGCCTGGCCGATGCGGCCCTGCTTTCCGCCCGCGGCAATTCCGGTGTTATTTTCGCGCAGTTTCTGTCGGGGCTGAGCGAGGCCGTGGAAAGCACCGAACTGCGCGTTCATGAATTTGCAGCCAGTGTACAGAAAGCCCATCTTCGCGCCAGGGAGGCCGTGAGCGATCCTCAGGACGGCACGATCCTGTCGGTCATAGAGGCATGGGCTATCGCCTTGTCCCGATTGAGCCCCCACAGCTCCTCCATAACTGAACTCATCGGGGCAAGCCGTGATGATCTCAAGCGTTCACTCTTCGAGACAAGGGGCAAGCTCGCCGCGCTCAGGGCTGCCGGCGTCGTCGACGCAGGAGCGGCCGGCTTCGTGGAGTTTGTCGAGGGTGGGCACGATTATCTTGTCAACGGAATGGCGGCAGCCGAGAGGCCTCCCAGCGAAGCCATGGTATCACTCGGGCACAGCCACGAATCGGCCCCTGCCGAGGCTCCCGTTCTTCGGTACTGCATCGAAGCCATTATCACCGCCGAAGCCATCGACCATGAAAAAGTGAAGGCGGCAATCGGCGACCTCGGCGACTGCCTCATCGTGGCCGGGGGGAAAACGAGGATAAAAATACATATCCACAGTGATCAGCCTTCGCTTGTCATGGATAGGCTCTCCGCCTTCGGAGCTGTGACAGGACAAAAAGCCGACGACATGTACCTTCAGTACACGGATGCTCACCAAAGAAATGCCGCCGTGGCAATTGTCACGGATTCATCCTGCGATCTGCCGCCAGCCCTTCTCGACGCTCACCGCATCCACGTTGTGCCCCTTATGCTCTTGGCCGGTGGAAACGAATACCTGGACAAACTGACCATGAACGCCGAACAGCTGCGGCATCATTCGGAAAATTCGGCGAGCTTCCCCCGCAGCTCCCAGCCGCCAGCCCCTTTTTTTTCGCGTCTTTACGCGAATCTCTCCGATTATTACGAGGGGATACTGGCTATCCACCTCTCATCGGTGATGTCGGGAACTTACGCCGCAAGCGCCAGGGAGGCTGAAAAATACGGAAGCCTGGTTTCAGCCTACGACTCACGCCACCTCTCCGGCTCCCTCGGCCTCATCGTGCTCAGGGCTGCCCGGGCTGCCGAAGCAGGAGGATCCAGGGAAGAGATCCTCTCCCTCCTGCCTGAATGGTCGGCCAAGGCGCGGATTCTGGTTTCGGTATCCAGCCTCCGCTACATGGTCAAGGGTGGACGGGTCAGCCCTCTCAAGGGCTTCCTCGCTTCAGCCCTCAACCTCAAGCCGATCGTCTCTGTCGATGCGACGGGCAAGTCCATCCTTTACGGCAAGGCTTTTTCGGAAAAAGCCAACCTGAGAAAAATTAAGCGCATGGTGCTGGAGGATATGGCGAAGCGGCCGCTGAAGTATTACGCGATTGGACACTCGGGAGCCCCCGAAAAGGCAGAGGCCTTCGCCTGGGAACTCGAGGAAGCGATTGGGTTTCCGCCCCTCTACGTCGAGGAGATATCGGCTGTCGTCGCGCTCAACTCAGGGCCTGGCGCCGTCTCCGTCGTCACGATGGCTGAGTAGGGTTTCATCTTCGCGGCGGCAGGGGAACGAAAATGCTTGTCCGCCTCTTATACTCCCTGTATCCGGGGTCGGCCCCGTACTTCGCGTCGGCGCTCTTTTCAAGCAGCGGAATCCCGCTCACGAACAGCAGCAGAAGGGTGATGAATGCCGGGCCAAGCACCGAGAGATGGCCGATACCGCTCAAGCCTGGAAGGGCGTAGACCCATATGCCCCACCAGAGCAGGGATTCGCCAAAATAATTGGGATGCCGGGAATATTTCCACAGTCCTGTGGCGATGAAGCCTTTACCTCCGTTTCGCTTGAACCGCGATTTCTGGCTGTCGGCGATCACTTCCACGATAAAGCCCAGCACCCAGAGAAGAGCGCCGGCGGCTTCGAAAAAACCGAAACCGCGCGCAGGCTCGGGCGAGCCGACCGATGCGATGACGGGAAGCAGGATGACGACAACCGCTATAGCCTGCAGAATCCAGAATCGGGCGAATTTCAGGGGAACTTCCCTCATGCCGTCGAAGCGATGATCCACTTTCGTTGTGATAATTCGGGTAAAGAGATAGGCTCCAAGTCTCCCTGCCCAGACGATTGTGAGAAAAGCAGGCAGAAGGGTCGCCGGCGAAGCCCCCCAATTGAGAAAGATGAGGACTGCGGCGACGAAGGCGAAGGAAAGGCTGTACGAGAGATCGGTGACAACATCGGTTTTTCTTGCCACGGCATAGGCGAAAAATACCCCATTGATGACAAAGGCTGAAATGGCGGCGATGGCAAGAGGCCCCGACATCATCACTTATCTCCTTTTTTTTCGCCCTTGAAGTATTTGTCCACGAGCCTGTTGAAGCGCTCCTCGACATATTTCCGCTTGACCTTCAAGGTCTGGGTGAGTTCCTTGCCCACGGAGAAATCGTTCAGAACGGGGAAAATCTTCGTTATGCGCTCGAAGGGCTTGAAGCCCTGCTCTTTCGTGATGAGCATGTTCACTTCCTTGAGCAGGGCGTTGTAGACGATGTCGTTTTCGATCGAAGCCGAGCCTTCGATGATAACCTCGTTGCGCGACAGCTTGAGCTCGGCGGCGAGCTTCATGAGCTCTTCCTCGTTTATCGCCACGATGGCCGATATCTGTTTCTGGTCCTGGCCGACGACGACGGCGTGGTCGATGTAGACGCTCTCCTTCAGCTTGTCCTCGATGGGTTCAGGTTCGACGTTTTCCCCGCCCATTAGGACGATGGTGTCCTTGGCTCTGCCGACGATGATGAACTCGCCGTTTTCGGACCGAACCGCAAGGTCGCCCGTATTGAGCCAGCCGTCGGGGCCGAGAACGGCAGTGGTCGCTTTTTGGTTCTTGTAGTATCCCGACATCACCTGCGGTCCGCGCACGAAGAGGATGCCTTTTTCGCCCGTGCCCGCCACCGAGCCGTCCTCGAGGCGGATCTCCACTTCGGTGTTGTCGAAAGGCAGGCCTGTCGATCCGAAGGTGTTGCGGTCAACCTGCCGCGAAAGGATGCCTGGAGCGCATTCCGTCATTCCGTAGGCGTTGACAAGGGTGATGCCGACGGCGTTGAAGAGCTCATCCAGGTATTTGGGCAGGGAACCGGCGCCACAGGTGGCGATGCGCAGGCGGCCGCCTACCTTTTCCCTGAAGGGCTTGAACAGTACGCCGGCGATCTTGTGTATGGGCAGGTAAACGACATAGCGAAGGGAATGCCAGACGGCGGCGAGGATTTTCTCCGGCGCCGAGCGGTCGTGCAGGGCGATATAGCAGCCTTTCAGATAGAGGGAGGAAGTGAGCCATATCTGGTTGCCCTTGATGAAAGCCAGAACGAGATTGCGCTTGCCCGAGTGCATTTCGCTGAAAGCCTTGATGAGCTTCTGGTGGACGGATTCCCATACGCGCGGCACCGAGATGAGGACTTCGGGTTTTTCCGCGAGAAGGTCGGAGGCGAAGCGGCCGGCGGAGGAGTAGACGAAGGTCAATCCCGCCGAGATGCCGCAGTATTCGAAAGCCCTCTCGTAGACATGCCAGGAGGGCAGCATGAGCACCGTCGTCTCGGGTTTGTCGATCTTGATGCCGAGCCGCGGCGTGTTGGCCACAAGGTTCTGTATGAAGTTCGCGTGCGAGAGCATGACACCCTTGGGGTTGCCCGTGGTGCCTGAAGTATAAACGATGGTGAGCATATCGTCGGGCTTGATGCGTGCGTCCAGTTTTTCCACAAGATCGGGCTCGAGGGCAAGGGCAGTTTCGCCCTCGGCGAGCAATGCATCCCAGAAGCGGGTCTTTTTTGCGAGCACCTCGGGCACGAGGGATCTGTCCCCCGGATCGACGACGTAGATCGTGGCACAGCGCTCCCAGTCGGAGTCCGTGAAGTCCTCCATCAGGGAGACCAGCTGCTGCACGGTTTCAACGATGAGATGGCGGGAGTCGGAGTGGTGAAAAATGAACTGAATTTCTTTTGGCGCTGTATCCGAGCCGCGGGGAACACTGACAGCCCCCAGGGCCATGAGAGCGAAATCCGTGCAGATCCATTCGAAGCGGTTGTTGACGAAGAATCCGACATGGTCGCCCTTGATGATGCCGGCGGCCTTGAATCCAGCTGTTAAAACCCTGATGGTATGGGCAAAATCCTTATATGTCCGGCTTAGCGTTTTTTCCCTGGTTTTCCATTTGTGCGAGGTACGTTCAGGAAACCGGGAAGCAGTTTCGAAGGGTACCGCAAGAAGTCTGCTTTTCATGGATACTCCGGAAGGAATCCCACATTTTCCCGGCGACTGCTGAAGCCGAAAAGGAATCCTTCTATCAGTATACTATGGATATTGACGGAATACAAAATAATGTCAATACCGCCGCAAACTTTCCCGCCGATTCCGAATCACGTCGGGTTGCGCTTGCATTGCGGGGTAAAGTGTTTTAACTTTCAGTTTCAGGAGGGCAGAATGACAACAGTCAAGGATATTCTGGATAAAAAGGGCAGCGCGGTCGTCTCGGTGAGTCCGGAAACGCCGGTTATCGCAGCCCTGGTGATTATGGCGGAGAAGAATATCGGCGCAAGCCTCGTGCTCTCACCCGATGGAAGCGTCAATGGCATCTTCTCCGAAAGGGACTTCGCCCGCAGGATAATCCTGAAGGGCTACAGCTGTGACACTTCCAAAGTTGGCGACATGATGACGAAGGATCTCATCTATGTCGAACCGAAAACGAGCATTGCCGACTGCATGAATATAATGACCGACAATCATTTCCGCCATCTTCCGGTAAAGGAAAACGGGAAGATCGTCGGCCTGGTTTCGATAGGCGATGTCGTCAAGGCCCTGATCGAGGAAAAAGAGAAACAGATCTCGGAGCAGGCATTCGAGATTGGACAGCAGGAGAGGCTCTCCACCAGCGCTATCTGATGCCTGGCCTTCCTGCCCTTCTTCAGCTTCTTGTCGTTTTTGTAGTTATTGTCTTCGCAACGTTCAAAAAGGTTCATATCGGCCTGGCAGCCGCTCTGGGCGGCGTGCTTCTCGCCCTGTGGAGAGGGCTTGGAATTGGAGAAGTGTCGAGCCTCGTCATCGCCGAAGCATTCAAGCTCGACACCCTCCTTCTCGTTACACTGATGGCCTGCATCATGGCCTTTTCCTCGGCCATGAAAACCTCCGGAGCCATGGCGAAATTCTCTGCCTCCATCGGGAAGATTTCTCCTTCGACAAGGGCAGCCATGGTCACCACCCCCCTCCTCATCGGAACCCTGCCGATGCCAGGCGGCGCGATTCTGTCAGCCCCCCTCGTGGAATCCCTGGACGAGGATCATGAACACAGCCCGGTTACCCTCACCGCGGCGAACTACTGGTTCAGACATATGCTGGAGCTCTTCTGGCCGCTTTATCCTGCCTTTATTCTCACCACATCCATCTCCGGCATTCCTGTGACACGCCTGATGCTGCTCAATGCCTATGCACTTCCCGTTCTGGCTGTACTCGGCCTGGCATTTATCCTTCAGGAAAAAAAGGAACAGAAAGGGCTCCGGGCTATGCCAAGCCGTGAATCGGCTCTTTCCAAGGGTCTGCAGGCCTTCACGGAGAAGGCCGCTGTCTTTATTCGGGGGGCTGCACCACTCCTCCTCGTGCTTGGCAGCTACATCGCTCTGGCCGTCATCTGGAGCGCACTGAGCCCCGGCCTGAGGATCTCGGATTCGGCCAAAGCCCTGATCGGCCGATACCCTCCCATCCTCATTGGCCTTCTGGCGGGCAGCCTCTTCATTGGCTTCGGCTCCGGCGGATTCGCCTCGTTCAAAAACTGCATCAC
The DNA here is from genome assembly GCA_964468155.1 of uncultured Treponemataceae bacterium. Lineage (GTDB taxonomy): Bacteria > Spirochaetota > Spirochaetia > Treponematales > Rectinemataceae > CAYXUF01. The sequence goes on along the minus strand of CAYXUF010000001.1, from coordinate 122,812 downwards.
CGCCTCCACTATAAAACTGATAGCCGTCATCATCGGCATACGGGTATTCTCAGCCCTCCTCGGCGGGGCGGGAATTGCTCAGGCGGCAGCAGAGGAGCTCGCCGGCGCCGGCATTCCCTCCATTTTCGCAGTGGCCCTCATTCCCCTCATTACGGGGCTGGTAACCGGCGTTGGGCTGGGCTATGTCGGCCTGGCATTCCCCATTGTCGTTGGCCTTGTTCCCGAGGGAGGATCCTTTCCCCGCGAGGCGGCTATCGTGCTGGCCGGAGCCTTCGGCTACGCGGGCATGATGCTTTCACCCCTGCATTCCTGTCTCGTTGTCAGCGTCGAGCATTTCCGATCAAGCCTTCCGGCCACTATCCGCAGATGCATCCTGCCTATCGCAATTTTTCTGGTGGTCGCGATGCTCTATGTCGCTCTTCTTGCGATCATCCTCGGCTGAGGATATTCTTCCTGAAAGGATTCGGAAGCAGTATGAAAATATGCATTGTGGGGGTAGGGGCTATCGGCGGCACCCTCGGATTCGCCCTGTCGCGCGCCGGCCACGAAGTCTCGGGGCTGGCGCGCGGCGCGACCCTCAATGCCCTTCGTGAAAATGGCCTGCGGTTTATCGACGGCTCAGGCGATGGCCGGGTGAGCGCGGCGGCTATCAGGGCCGAGGAAGACCCAAAAAAGCTTGGTGTCCAGGACCTGGTGGTTATGGCCGTCAAGGCCCCCGCCCTGGCGGCGGCAGCCCGCAGCGTATCGCCCCTCATCGGTCCGGAAACGATCGTCATGCCAGCCATGAACGGTGTGCCCTGGTGGTTTTTCCAGGATTTCGGCGGAAGACTGGCCGACACGATGCTCCGATCGACCGATCCCGACGGATCCATCTCAGCTGCCATTCCTCCCCGCTCCATCATCGGCTGCGTCATCCATCTGGGCGCTTCCTGCCCCGAACCCGGCCTCGTGAAATCGCTGCCGCTCAAGACCCTCATCATCGGTGAACCATCAGGCGCCCTGACGGAACGTCTGAAAAACCTTGGCTCAATCCTGGCCGAGGCAGGCTTCGAGCCCCGACTGAGCTCGGCCATTCAGAGCGACGTATGGTACAAACTCTGGGGCAACATGACGATGAATCCCCTCTCCGCCCTGACCGGCGCGACGATGGACCTCATACTCGGCGACCCTCTCGTCCTCCAGCTCTGCAGGGAGATCATGATCGAAGCGAAGCGCGTCGGCGAGAGGATCGGATGTCCGATCGCCCAGAGCGTGGATGACAGAATCACGATCAGTCGAACCTTGGGCGCCTTCAAGACTTCGATGCTCCAGGACGTGGAGGCGGGAAGGCCCCTGGAACTGGACGCCATCCTCTCGGCCGTGGTGGAGATCGGCGCCCTCGTGGGCGAAAAAACGCCCTTCATAGAGATGACGCTGGGCCTCACCCGCCTCAAGGCGAGGATGATGGGGCTCTATCCCCAGGATGAGGCACCGCAGTGAGAAAACGATGCTGTGACAGGAGCATACTATGGCGATAGCGGCTAAAATGAAGAATTTTGTGGCCAACGGCTCGATGATACGAAAGATGTTCGAGGAAGGCTCGAGGCTCAAGGCCCTCTACGGCGATGACAAGGTTTTCGATTTCAGCATCGGCAACCCCAACGTTCCGCCGCCCGAGGCCTTCAAAGCGACCCTCGGCAAGGTGGTGTCGGCCGATGCGCCCGGCCTCCACGCCTACATGCCCAATGCGGGCCTGCCCGCGACGAGAAAAGCCATAGCGGCGAGGATTGCCTCCGAACAGGGCGTTCCCGTGGAAGCCTCCAACCTCATCGTCACCTGCGGCGCCGCGGGTGGTCTCAACATCGTCTTCAAGGCTCTCCTGGAGCCGGGCGACGAGGTGATCGTAAATTCGCCCTATTTCGTCGAGTACGGCTTTATCGCCGACAATCACGGCGGGGTATTGAAGGTTGTGCCCACGAAGGCCGACTTCAGCCTCGACATCGAGGCACTTGACGCGGCGATGGGTCCGAAAACCAAGATCGTCCTCGTCAACACGCCGAACAATCCCACGGGCAGGATTTATCCCGCCCGCGACCTCGCCGCCCTGGCAGAGGCCATGGAACGGCGCAGCACAGCCCTCGGCCACAGGATTTACCTCGTATCGGACGAGCCCTACCGGGCTCTCGCCTTCGACGGGGCCAGGGTGGCCAGCCCTCTCGCCACCTACCCTCACTCCATCCTCGTCACGTCATACTCGAAGGAGCTCTCGCTTCCGGGAGAGCGGATCGGCTACGTGGCGGTGAATCCCAAGGCTGAGGATGTCGGCGATATCATGGGGGCCTTGAGCCTCGCCAACCGGATACTGGGCTTCGTCAACGCGCCCAGCCTCATGCAGCACGTGATAGCCGCCCTGCCCTGGCCTACCCTCGTGGATGTGTCGATATACCAGAGCGCCCGGGATCTTCTCGCCTCGGGGCTGAAAGAGGCCGGCTACGAGTTCGGCCTGCCCGAAGGCGCCTTCTACCTCTTCCCGAAGATTCCGGGCAAAGCAGGAGACCAGGCCTTCCTCGACCTTCTGAAAGCCGAGAACATCCTCGTCGTACCGGGCTCGGCCTTCGGAACGCCGGGCTATTTCCGCATAGCCTTCTGCGTGGACCAGGCCGTCATACGGGGAGCCCTGCCCGGTTTTGCCCGCGCAATCGCGAAAACGCGCGGACAATAAGGCCAAGGCGCGCCTGCCCGGCCGCTAGAGAGCCAGGATGCCCGACCAGACGCTCTCGTCGACGGGAATACCTTCGGCCAGGTTGCGTTCCCTTATCTGCCTCATGCGCTGCCCAGCATAGACGACGGGGCGCGACGATCCGTCAGGCTTCGAGGCGAGGAGATCCTCCACGGCGCTCTTCACGATGGCATCCACGGATTCGCGTGGAGCTATCCGCGCGAAATCGACGGCGATGAAGGTTTGGCAGAGGGCGATCTCGGCGTCGAGCTTGCCTATGGCCGAAGTTGTCTTCCCGAGCGAAACGCCGGCCGCGAAGATATCCAGGACAAAGGAGAGGGCCGCGCCCTTCCAATAGCCCGCCGGCAGCGATCGCCGCGTGGCGAGCACGGCAGCCGGATCGCTGGTCAGGTTTCCCTCGGCATCGAAGCCAGCCGCTACGGGCATCTGTCGGCCTTCCAGAACGGCCAGCTCCAAGGCTCCGTAGGAAAACTGCGACATAGCCATGTCCACGATGATCTCGCCTTCCTTCCAGGGGAAAGCCATCACCAGAGGATTGTTGCCGAGATGAGGATCGATAGCGCCCCAGGTAGGCATGTTCGGCCTTGTGTTCGTGAAGCAGATGCCCGCCATGCCCGCCTCGCAGGCCTGGTAGCCGTAGGTGGCGGCCCTGAGCCAGTGATTGGTATTGCGCAGTGCGACGCAGCCGATGCCGTGGCTCCTGGCCAGCTCGATCGCCCTGCCCATGGAAGCCCACGCGTTGAGGATGCCGAAGCCGAGATTGCCGTCCCAGTTTTCGATGCCGCTAAAACCGGCGATGAGGCTCGGATCGGCATCCATCCTGATGTAGCCAGAGTCGATGTCGCTTACAAGCCGCTTGAAGCGGTTGATGCCGTGGGTATAGGTACCTTCCAGTGAGTTGCGCGTCATTTCGCGCGCAATTTTCGCGGCTCTGTCAGAGGGGCAGCCGCGCCCCGACAGCACCGATTCGAGCTGGGCCTGCACTTCGGCGGCCGGAATATGTATCATACTGCGCTATCCTCCAGTATCTGGTTTCTTTACAAGCCCGATTCATGATAATATAGCTTATTCACTATTTACAACCCAATGAGAGTACATGGAGGTTTCGATGAAAAACAGAATCGCGCTGATAGTGGCATTTTCGCTCTTTTTCTCAATCGCGGGCGCCGGCGCCCAGATCCTTGCTTTCGGACTCGGCGATCCCGCCCTCGAGACCAGCCTGAATGAGCTTGGCGCGAGCGCCAAGCTCGATATCGGCGGCTTCCAGGCCGAAGTCTCCCTCACCTGGGGCCAGCCGGCAGCCGGCATTCAGGTAGCCCTCAGCCAGGGACTCCAGCCCGCCGAGGTCTACCTGGCAGCGGCCCTGGCGAACATATCAGGAAAACCCCTGGCCACCGTTGTCGAGCTGTACAAGAAAGACAAGGCCAAGGGATGGGGCGCTCTCGCCAAGGAACTCGGAATCAAGCCAGGTTCGAAGGAATTCAAGGCGCTCAAGGATAAATCCACGGCATCGTCGGAGAAAATGAAGAAAAAGAAATAGCGGAGGCGCATCGTGAAATATTCGGCTCCCTTGCTTTGGCTCTGTTCCGCGCTGCTTTTAGCAGGCTGCGCGAGCGCCCCGGCCCCCGTTGCCCCTCCCGCCGCCGCCCCCGCGCCCACTACGGCGGTTGCCCCGAAGACCGATATATGGCCGAAAATCTACGCCGACGAGACCTATCTCACCAGCTTTGCCTCCTCCTGGTCGGAAGAAGAAGCGATGGGCTCAATACGAAACCTCCAGAATTCCATGGTCGAGTTCAACGCCAACCTGCCGATCTCGGAACTCAATGTCGATCCCTACGGCATGAGGGCGCGCTGGACTTGGATCGAGGGCGGAAGCTTCCAGAAAAGCGCCGGCTTCATCGTCCCCTTCGATTTGATATCGTCCATCCTTCTCGAACATTACCCGGCCATCGACAAGGACTACAAATGGGGCCTCCAGATCTACTTTACGAGCGGAAACCCCGTTTTTGTCCGCACGCCGACCAGGGATGTAGCGGAACGCCTCGGCAAGGCCATCCTCGTCCTGGCCAAGGGCCGAAAAGCGCCCCTCGCGATGCCCAATCCGCGCTTCGGCGCCGCTCTTGCCACTTTGACCGAAGCCCAGGCCCAGGCAGCCGGCATACTGCAGTCGGCGGGAATCATCGTATCCTGGATATTCAAGGAAAGCCCGGCCGAAAAGGCGGGATTCTCGCCCCAGGACATCATCACGAATGTCGGGGGAAAGCCCGTTCACAAAGGCGATGAGCTCTTCGCCGCGATAGACGCCGCAGCGGCGGCTGGCGCGAAGGATATTCCGATAGCCGGCATCAGGCGAAGCTACAGGATCGAAGGGAAGACCTATGTGGAAATCTTTGTGCCTCTCGGCTTCACCCTCGCGATAGAGCAGACAGGAGGGCCCACATGAGAGCAGGGAAATGGGTTCTTTCGGCGGCCATGGGTCTTTTCCTGCTCTCCTCGGCCTTAGCCCAGGGAGCAGATCCAAAAACGGTGAAGCCTGCCTGGGAGACAGAAAAGCAACTGGAAAAGGAACAGGGTGAAGGGAAAGCCGCTGCCGATACAGCCACGGAGGCCGCCGCTGTAGCCCAAATTGCCAACGCCTTCAACGTTTTCTTCATCGGCTATGATATCCCCACCCTCTACGGCCCCCTCGCCGACGATCTCGCCAAATTCAGCAGCCCCGTCAACTTCAGCCTGGGCATCGAAACGTCGGCAGCCGAAGCCTCGTCGTTTCTGTCGGGAGCGGAAGGCGAATTCTCCATCACGATCAACGACAAGGGTTCCCGCCTTCTCATGAACAGCATGGCCATCTTCGGCTATTCAATCAATCTGAAACCCTTGAGGTTCAATCTCGGGGCGCGCGTTGGCCTGTCGATTCTCGACATAACGATAGATTCGCCCTACAGCAGCAATACTGGTCTTGGCTTCATATTCGGGCCTGAAGCATCGCTCTATCTGGCGCTCGATCCCGGCACCTGGATTTGGGTGCGAGGCCGCTATTCCATGGCATCCTATTTGAGCCTGGACACAGCCGCATCGCTCATCGGAACCGGCAACGATTCGCTCCAATGCACAAGCCTCGAGGCCGGCCTGGCCTTCAAGATGTAGAGGGTTTTTCAGTAGCAAAGAATGGGGCTCTTGCCCTCATCCCATGCCGCTTCGGTGTAATTATCGTTGATCAGATAGTCGCCTGTGGGATCTGTCCCGTCGTAGGATTGCCAGACTGAGCCGATTTTCACTTCGGCGCGGTAATGAACCCAGGTTTCCCTCGCCTCTTCATTCATGAGGTTGGAAGAGAAATCGAGGTCCTTCGCATCGAGGCGGGGCTTCAGCGCACCATACTCGGTTTCGCTCATTCCCCCTCGTCCGCCAGCCACCCCCGACATGTAGCGCTTCCAGGCCGTGATCCGGGTTTCCAGCCCGTAATAGTCGGCTATGGAAACAAAAATGGCGGAAAAATCCCAGCAGACTCCATAGATCTTATCGTCGGTTGTCCGCCGTACTCCCGGCGCTATCATATCCTTTACCGGGTAGATGCCCGGCATTATGAAATTCCAGCGCATGGGGTAGGATACATCGGGATAATCGTCGGGCGCCGCTAAAAACATATGATCAGCCTGCCAGGCGAGTATGCCATCGGCGATATCCTTGTCCGAAGCCGTTGACGTTATATGATCTGCGACCCCGAGGGCCGCGATGTCAGCCGCCAGAAGTCCGCCTCGAGGCGAAACGGCGCCGAACCGCACTGTGGGCAGCCGCGAAGGGGGTTCGCAGGACAGGAAGAGCAGGATAAGCCCAAGCGACAAAAGGATGCGTTTCATCGCCCTCATTATAGAATCGGCGGAAGCCGCGGGCAAGACAAAGGAGGAAGCGCTCTCCTGGCGATTCCTCTTGGCGATTCCAGCCTCGCTGTGCATACTGAATAGCATGGGAATCATCGCGGCCGAGCGCAGGGGCATCAACCTCTACTCCGAATACAGCCTCCACGAGCAGCTGAAAGCCTACCTCGCCAAGCCAGGCGATCGCCTCGAGGCCCTCGTCGAGGGCAAGGTGATCGACTTGGTGCGCGCCAGCGGCGAACTCGTCGAGGTCCAGACCGGCCATCTTGGACAACTGAAGCCGAAAGTCCTGGCTCTCGCGGCGAAGGGATACAAGGTTCGCATCGTGTATCCCGTTTCGGTCGAACGCGAACTGCGCAGGCTCGATCCCTCGACGGGCGAAATCCTGTCCATCAGGAAAAGTCCCAAGCGCGGCGATGATTATAGCCTTTTCGACGAGCTCCTGCACGCTCCCGAGCTGATCGCGTCGCATAACGTCATTTTCGAGAATCTTTTCGTGAAGACGGCCGAAACGAAAACGCGGGACGGCAAGGGCTCCTGGTGGCGAAAGGGCGACAGCACGATCGACAGGGAACTCGTCGCTGTTCTCTCCTCCCGCGTATTCCGCACGAAACCCCAGTGGCTTGCGCTTATCCCCAAAGCCCTGCCGCCGCCCTGGACATCGGCCGCGCTTGGCGAAGCCATAGGCATAGGCAGCGTAAGGGCGAGGAAGATTCTCTACTGCTACTGCCGGGCGGGCCTCATCGCCGAAACGGCTAAAAACGGGCGCAGCAAGTCCTACGAAGCGGTAAAAACTAGTTGTAGCCGATCTTAGGATTTGTCGAGTCGAATATCGCTATGTATTGCGCTTCTCTTCTGCTCACCTCGGATTCGTCGGCAGTCTCGGATTCCCAGAGTATTTCCTTTTTCAGGGTGAAACTGGGAATCTTCACGTTCAGATAATCGGCCTTGACAGAGAGGGGATCGAAACCGCCCAGATAGGTCAGAGTGCCGGTCGGGTCCTTGCCGATATAGATTTTATTGTTCGGAAAAGTGATCTTGAAAATCTGCTTCATGCCCATTTCTCCAATGCACATTTCAGGCCAGCTCTTCAGCCAATCTGTATCCGATACCGATTTCCGTGAGTATATAGAGGGGATGCGAACTGTTGGGTTCGATTTTCCTGCGGATATTCGCCATGAACACCCGCAAGGATTGGTACTCGTCGTTCGTTTCGTAGCCCCACACCTTTTTTTGAATAAACTGATGGGTAAGAACCTTGCCTGAATGCTCGGCCAGAAGGACGAGGAGCCTGTACTCGATCGGCGTGAGGTGTACCTCCTGGCCGTCGACAGTGACAATTCGCCGCTCGAAATCGATGACAAGCCCGCCCACCGAAAAGCTGGTCGGATTGGAATCCTGCGGGAGGGCATGCCGTAGCGCGACGCGAATTCTCGCCAGGAGTTCCGGAATATTGAATGGTTTGGTGATGTAATCGTCGGCTCCGGCATCCAGGGCCGCCACCTTTTCCCTCTCCTGATCGCGTGCCGAAATGACGATGATGGGGACGCTCGATCCCATCCTGATCTGCGAGAGCAGCTCGGAACCATCGATGTCGGGCAAACCGAGATCCAAAAGGATGATGTCGGGATTGTTGGCCATATAGAGCGAGAGACCGGAGAGCCCTGTCTCCGAGACTTCGCAGTCGTAACCGCTCGCCTTGAGGGATATTCTCAGCAAATTCTGGATGCTCTTGTCGTCTTCTATGATGAGAACCCTTGCCTCATGCATGGTTTCCCTCCTCTTCCACGGGTAGCAGGAATGAGAAGGTGGCTCCTCCCTCGGCATTGTTCCGTCCCGCGATGGAACCGCCGTGAGCCGAGACGATAGCCTTGCAGATGCTCAACCCCACGCCAGCCCCTCTTCGATTTTCCGAAGCCCGATTGCCCGAAGTTCCGAAGCTCTCGAAGAGATGATCGAGGATATCCTGTTTCATACCCCCTCCATCGTCGGACACCGAGAATTCGATGAATTTCCCTTTGCTTTCCGTTTTAACGGTGATATGGCAGTCGGCTTTCGTGTGTCCAATGGCGTTGCCGAGGAGGTTGATCAGCACTTGTATGATCAGCTGGGCGTCGAGCGATACGAGAATGATGCCCTTCGAGGGGATATAGGACAGCGAGTGTTGCCCAAGATTCTTTGTCACCCTCGAGAGGGCTTCGTCTATGATGTCGTCCACTATCTCCGTCTGCTTTTTTATGATCAGTTTGCCGTCCTGGATCCGGGCCATGTTGAGCAGATTCTCTACCATGCTGCCAAGCCATACGGCATCCGAATGGATATCGGCAAGCAGGCTTAGCCTTGTCTCCTCGTCGATGTTTCTGCTGCTGTCGAGGAGGAATTCCGATCCTCCCGCGATCGCGGTGAGCGGAGTTCTGAGATCGTGCGAAATGCTCCTCAGGAGATTGTTTCTCAGCCTTTCCTTTTCGATATTGATGCGGTGCCGTTCCTCGGCCTGGTGCAGTTCCTCGCGTTCCATCGCCATCACGAATTGGGAGAGGATAGTCTCGAGATAGAGCCATTCATCCTTGGCGATCGCGCCCTCGGGGCAGTCCACTTCGAGCGTTCCCACCTCGACCTGCTTATTCATGATGGGGATGCGGGTTGCGGCGCCGGAAGGGTTTTTCGGGGCGGCTTCGCCATAGAGAATCCTGCAAGGCTTGCCGAGCAGCATTGTGATGCTCTTTTCCCCGTACGAGACTATTTTTTCCTTTTCGGAAATATTCAGGTATCCTGAGCTCACCTTGTAGAGCTTGTCGGTCATCTCCTCATTGCGCTTCGAAATCTCGATCTGGCTCTGGAGCCTTGAGGTGAGTGTGCTCACGATAAAAGCCGCTGTAAGGAAAATCCCCAGCGAGATGAAATAGGAGGGATCGGCGATCACGAAGGTATGAAGCGGCTCGGTGAAGAAAAAATTGAAGGAAAAGGTGCAGTACAGCGAGGCGATGACGCCCCAAACATAGCGTTTCGTCTCGACGACGATAACCAAAATGCTGAGCACATAGACGATGAGGATATTCTCCACCCGCAGATGGAGACTGCTGATGAGGAAGGCTAAAAGCGTCGAAAGGAGAAGGATGCCCAGGGTTTCGGCGGCATGCTTGAGAGCGGTGATCCGCTTATCCTCCATTGTACCTCCCGCGCAGCGCGTCCGCGGCATCCTTGGCAAGTTTGGCGAAGCCCAGGAGCACGAAATAGATTTCCATCCTGCCCAGGAACATTCCGGAAATCCCGATCCACAGGACGCCCGAGGGCGCTCCGAACCTCGTGATGCCGGACGACAGGCCGACTGTCCCCAGGGCCGAGGCGAATTCAAAAGCCGAATCCCGTACGGAATAGCCGAAGAAGCAGTAGGCCAGCGTACCCACAGCAAATATAGCGAGATAGAGGAAAACGAATAAGCCCGTCTGGCTGGTATCTTCTTCGATAACATCATCTTTGGCGCTATAATGGCACACCACGGGCGACTTAAGGATTCTCTTCGGATCAAATTTATGCCTCAGTTCCCACCAGAGGGACTTGAAGAGGATGACGAGTCGCGCCTGCTTGATTCCGCCCGCCGTGGATCCCGCCCCTCCCCCCGCAAGCATGAGGAGGATGATGATGAAAAGCGAAGCGGAAGGCCATAGGGTAAAATCCGGAGTCGTGCGGAGCCCAGTCGTCGTCAGCGCCGAGATCGTCTGGAAGAGGGCGATCCTGGCGGCTTCCGGAAGGCCGACGGCCAAAGCCCCCAGAAGGGAGATGCCCACTGCCGGTGCCGCAAGGACGATTAGGATCGTGGATAGTTTCGTTTCGCAATGATGCGCCCATCCGGAGAGTCTGCCTTTGAATATGAGGAGATGAACGAGAAAATTCGTAGCGCCGAGTAGCATGAGAACCATGGTGATGAGTTCGATGGGGTAACTGTCATAGTATCCTATGCTTTGAGCCCTGGTGGAAAAGCCCCCTGTCATGACGGCGGCGATCGCGTGGTTCAGCGCATCGAACCAGCCCATGCCGGCGACCATGTAGAGGATGAAGCCCATAGCAATGTAGCCCGAGTAAATTGCCGCGATGCTGCGCAGCGACATTAAAAGATAGGGGATTTGCTTTTCGGGGCGATCGTCCTTGGCATAGAGCCGCATACCGTTGCGGTCGGAAAATACTGATGCCATAACGAGCATGAATCCGATGCCGCCGGAAAAATGCATGATGCTTCTGAAAGCGAGGAATATGTTCGGACACTTTTCCACATCCACAATCGAGAGCCCCGTCGTCGTGTAGCCGCTGGTTGTCTCGAAAACCGCCTGGGCGAAATCGTAGCGCCCCGTGAGCATGAATGGCATCGCCGAAACAAGAATCGCGATGATCCATGTACAAACGACTATCAGGGAATCCTGGTTTCGGCGAGGCTTCGCCCGGTTTTTCCCCTTGATGAAAAAGGACAGGAGGTAGCCGATGATGATGCTCGCCGCGCCCGGGCCGATAAAGCAGGCGGCATAGGGAAGCTCTTCGGGGAAAGCGATGAGGAAGATGAGAGGAAGGAGGAGAATCGCGCCTGCCAGCATGGCGGCGATGCCAAGATAGCCTGCGACGAGCCTGTATCCTTCGGCTCTTGTCCGTGATGGTTGAAAATCCATGATCAGCTGATCAGTGTAGAGAAAACGGGATTAATAGTGTGTGGGGTTTTCGGCTAAAGCTATAAATATCGCATAAAGAAAGCCACCCTCGACCCCATGGCGACGAGGGCGGGGGGTATCTTGTTGGCGCAGACGGCGACGCAGCTACAGTCCAGGCATCTAAAGGCTTCCATGCTCACCTCGTCATCCTTGAGAGTCTGAGCCTCCCGAAAGGACAATCTCCATGTCGGTCGTCGTCCTCAAGGGAGAAAGGTCGTAGCTCCGCTTGCCCACAATGGATTCTATGTACCCGAGGGGCTCCTGCTCCCATTGGAGAAAGCGGCCACACGCTCGTCGGAATAGTAACGGAGTTTCATTGAAAAAGGGCTGTCCAATTTTATGGACAGCCCTTCGCATAGTATATGCTTTTCAGAAGCGAAGTCTTACTTCAGCCAGCCCTTTTCAATGAAGTATTTCTTGGCACCGGGATGGTAGGGGACGAGCATCTGGTCCTCGGGGAGAACGAGAGAGGGACCAAACTGCTTCATGAGGGAAGTAACACCATTGAGCGTGGCCTGGTTCTCGTAGAGAGCCTTGGTCATGCTGTAGGCGAGTTTCTCATCCAGCTCGGCGCGGACAATGATGATGTCGGGGGGCGTGCCGATCGTGGGAACGGGGTAGTCCTGGTTGGGATAGGTGTTGGCGGGGATGACGCGGCGGCCGTAGAAGGGATTGACCTTCCTGGCGTTGGCGAGGGCCTCGTCGGTGATGGGGATCATGTTCGTCTTGTTGCCGAACATCAGCTCCGTCATGCCCGAGGCGCCGAGGGCGAGGCCGAGAATGGCGCCGTCCACCTGGCCGTCATCGAGCATTTCGATGCCCTGGGTGTACTCCACGAAGGAAACTTTCATGTCCTTGTAGGTGAGACCATAGGCCGCGAGGGTTTCCTTGGCGTCGACTTCTCCTCCCGAGCCGATGGGACCGACCGCGATGCGCCTGCCTTTGAAGTCGGCGATGGATTTGATGCCCGAGTTCTTGAGGGCCACTACCTGGAACACGTCGGAGAAGAGGCCGCCGGTGAGAGCCCTGAGCCAGGGCATTTTTTCCTTGTAGGTGCCTTCGCCTCTCGTGGCCCTGTAGGCTTCAAGTGAGCGGCACATGGCTACATCGGCGTCATTGGTGCGCAGAAGGTCGATGTTGTGGGGGCTGCCGTTGGTGGCGATGGCGACGGCCTTGATGCCCTCGATGCTCTGGTTCCATATCTGGCACATGGCGATGCCCGTGGGGTAGTTGCTGCCGCTTACGCCGGCTGTGCCCATCGTCAGGTGCTTGATCGGGGCTGCGAAAGCCCCCGTTCCGGCGATCGCGAAGAGCACCAGAGCCGCAGCGAGAATCCTGATTGATTGCTTCATTGTCCTTCCTCCTTGGAATCCGTTTCTTTGTTGCCTATTTCGGTAGCCGTGAGTCCAGGACCCCGGCATCCATGCTCTCATGCGGCGCTGGGAGCCGCGGGTGTACCTTGCTTCTTCTTGATAAAAAGTATGACCAGAATCGACGCGATCGCAATACCCAATCCGATCATCGAGGTCAATAGCCTCGGATCGATGAGAAGGAGAGCGGCGACGAAGAGGGGCGCCCTGAGCCAGAAGGGGTATTTGATAATGAGGAAGCCTTCCACGGAAGCCGCGAGGAAATACGTCCCGATAAGGCCTGACACCACGGCGAGAACAACGCTCGTCCAGGGAGCCGTGAGCATGCCGCCATCGGCGCCCATGAGGACCATGGCGGGAGAATAGATGAAGAAGAATGGGACAATGAATCCCGCGAGGGCGAGCCTGAAGGCCATCCAGCCCACCTTGTCGGCGTTGGCGTTGGCGATGCCGGCGGCCACGTAGGCGGCGAGGGCGATAGGCGGCGTGACCGTGGAAAGGCAGGAGTAGTAGAAGACGAAGAAGTGGGCGAGGAAGGGCGAAAGCCCCACCTTGATAAGGATGGGCGCGCAGATCGAGGCCGTGATGACGTAGCATGCGCTCGTCGGCAGGCCGAGGCCCAGGATGATGGCGACGATCATGGTGAGAATGAGGACAATCATGAGATTGCCGCGGGAGATAGCCACGATGGAGTCGGCGAGGACGATGCCCAGGCCCGTGGTGGAGAAGGCGGCGATCATGAAGCCGGCGGCCGCCATCGAGATGCCTATGGCGACGCTGGTGCGTGCCGAGGAGATGGCCACTGCCTTGGCTTCGGGGAGAAGTATCCTTGTCTCCTTGCGGAACCAGGAGAGAATTACCGTGAGGCAGACGGCGTAGAAGGCCGAGTAGAGCGGCGTTCTTCCCTGTCCCATCAGGTAGATGAGGACGACCATCGGCAAGATCATCTGGCCGTAGCGCAGGACGGTCTTTTTGACATCGGGCATCTCGGACTTGTCGAGTCCCCTCAGTTTCAGGGATCGTGCGCGCAGGTCGACCTGGAAGTAGACGCTTGTAAAGTAGAGGATAGCGGGAATGATGCCCGCCACAGCGATGGTCAAATAGGAAATGCCCAGGTACTCGGCCATGATAAAGGCCGCCGAACCCATGATGGGCGGCATGATCTGCCCGCCCGTCGAAGCGGCTGCCTCAACGGCGCCGGCGAAGGTGGGCTGGTAGCCGATCTTCTTCATGAGGGGGATAGTGAAGGCGCCGGTGGTGGCCACGTTGGAAGCCGCCGAACCGGAAATCGTTCCCGCCAGGGCGGAAGCGATGACGGCTACTTTCGCGGGACCGCCGGAATAACGTCCGCCGAGGCCGAGAGCCAGGTCGTTGAAAAGCTTGCCCAGACCGCTCTTGTCCAGGATCGAGGCGAGGATGACGAAGATGATAAGGTAGGTGGACGACACGCCCAAAGGCATGCCAAAGATACCCTCGCCGCCCGAGTAGATAGCCTGGATGATGCGTGGCACGGATTGTCCGCGATGGGAGAAAACACCGGGGATGTAAGGGCCGGCCCACATGTAGATGAGGCAGATGATGGAAATCCAGAGCATCTGGCCGCCTACCGTTCTCCGCGTGGCTTCGAGCACGAGCAGCATCACGATGGAACCGACCACATAGTCGGACATCACGAGCACCCCGCCCCTCAAGAGGAGGGCGTCACGGTTGATGATGGTTAAAACCGTTACGACAAGGGATATGGCGAAGAGGACGAGGTCGAATTTGCTGGGCTTGCCGCGCGGGGATTTCCTGCTGGCGGGGAAATACAACCAGGTGAGGCTCAGAAGGAAGCCAAGGTGCACACTGCGGTGCTTGTAGACTTCAGGGATGCCCATGCCTGCCGTCACCATGTGGTAGCCGATAAAAAGCGCCGACACGACGAGGATTACCGTCATCCAGAAAGGATCTATTTTTTTCCTGTAGTTGAACTCGGCCTCAACGTCCTCGAGAATCTCGTCGGCATCGTTGGAAGAGAGCGGCTTTTTGCGCTCTCCGAACAAATTTTTCCAGTTCAATGTCCTGCTCCTTTCAAAAAGACGACTCGCACCTTTTATATCCTATATCCTATATCGTTAACTATAACACAGGGTGACCCAACACGCAAGTCCAAAGATTTTTTTTCGAAACTCCCGTTTCAGCGCTTTCGGAGGAGAGCGGCCATGGCGCGTTTTTCCCCATTCCGCAGGTGTACCTGCACGGTTTCGGTAATCGCGGCCGGGTCACGGGTTTTGAGAGCATCGATAATGGCAAGATGTTCTTTCAAGACTTCATTGACGGCCTGCTCGTGCATCGATTTCGAATCTTCGGGAAAGTAGCGGATGCGAATGGACATTTGGTGCACTCGTCGAATCGTATCCTTCAGGAAGGCATTGGGAAGGTGGATAAAAAGTATTTCATGCATCCGCGTATCGCAGGCCACATACCGATCGTTGTCGAAGGGTGAGTGCTTCATGGCATCGATTTCGGCCCGAATTGCCTCCAACTCGGATTCAGGCACGAGGCCTGAGCTTTTGCTGGCGGCGTATGGCTCGAGAAGCTGGCGCATCTCCCAGTTGTTGAGGATGTCTTCAGCCTGGATATCGGTGACCAAGGCGCCCTTGTTCGGTATGAGGGTGACGAGACCTTCGGCTTCGAGGCGCACGAGGGCTTCCCTCACCGGAGTGGCGCTCACACCGAAATCTTCGGCCAAACGGTCTATGGGAAGTACGGAATTGGGCGTGTATACATTTTTAATGATGGATTCCCGCAGAGCGTCATAGATCTGATCGCGCATGGAGAGGGTTACGATTTTTTTCGTCATTTTCTTTCCAGCCTTCCCTTTTAGCCTTGGAGTCGGTTAGAAACCGGCTAACATCTAGAATATAGCATCGATTCAATACCCTGGATAGATAAATTGACAATCTTGAGATCTCCTTGTTTAATAAATGTGGCTTGTCAATTCTCACCTATCGTGTTAGAATATATGATATAGGATGTTGGATATATTAAAATATCGCCTATGTGGGAGAAACCGATGAAAACTGTCGCTGAGCAATTAGTCAAACGATTCAAGGATAAGGGAATTCGCTTCGTTTTCGGCGTACCGAGCGGTTCCTGGCTCTATTATATGGAAGCCATGCGCAAGGAAGGGCTCGATTTCGTGCTGGTGAGCAACGAAGCCTCGGGCGGATTCATGGCCGATGTCTGCTGGCGGCTCACGGGCCAGCCCGCTGCCTGCTACGGAACAGTGGGCCCTGGCGCCACGAACCTGAGCACGGGCGTCGTCAACGCTCTTCTGGACCGCTCATCGATGATAGTGCTTTCGAGCGAACCGCCCGAGAAGATGATCGGACGCACCGTCCAGATGGCCATCGACCATCAGGCCCTTTTCCGACCCATCACCAAGTGGACAACGCGACTGACGCGCGAACGCGCCGACCAGATTGTCGATCAGGCCCTGCGCATCGCCTCGGCCGAGGTTCCCGGCCCCGTCCATATCGGCCTGCCCGAGGATATAGGCTCACGCGAAGCCATTTCAACCAGCCCCGCTGGACAGATCCTTTCGACCCCCGCCCCCTCCCCTGCCGACGAGGCCCTCCTTGCCTCGATGGAGAAGGTATTCCTGGGTTCCCGACGCCCCATCCTCGCCGTCGGCCTCTCGGCCGTTCGAAGCAGGGCGGGGAAGCTCATCGCGCAGATCGCCGAAAAGCACGGTGTACCCGTAATCCTCACTCCCATGGCCAAGGGCATCATCTCTGAAAACCATCCTTGGTACACGGGCGTTCTTTTCCACGCCCTCAGCGACAAGGTGGCCGAAACCCACCGTGAAGCCGACCTCGTCGTCGCCGCAGGCTACGATCCCGTTGAGTTCAACTTCGAGGACTGGATGCCCCCCGTCCCCTTGCTCCACCTGGATACGACGGAAGCCGATATCGACAGGAGCGTCTACCGCGAAACATACGACATCGTCGGCAACATCAACGCCTCCCTCGAACGCCTGGCTGCCCTGCCCCCCCTGAAGTCGGACTGGGATGTCCAGGTGATCGGGGACAGGCGGCGAAAGATGTTCGAGCGCTTTATCCCCAAACCGGGCAGCTTCGGCCCCCTGGCGGCCATGTCCATACTGCGCGAAATACTTCCCCTGGACGGCGTCATGGCCTGCGACGTGGGCGCCCACACTCACCTCATCGGGCAGATGTGGCCCACCCCCGAACCCGGACTCCAGCTCATGACAAACGGCTGCTCCTCGATGGGCTTCTCCATCCCGGCGGCCATAGCTGCCAAGCTCTGCCGCCCCGACAAGAAGGTAGCCTGCGTCGTCGGCGATGGAAGCTTCCTCATGATGGCGGGCGAACTGGCCGTAGCCCGACGCCGGAAGATGCCCATCGTCTTCATCGTCCTCGCCGACCAGAATCTCGAACTCATCCGACTCAAGCAGCACCACAAGGGATTCACACAGTTCTCCACCGTCCTCTACGAGGAGAACGCGAAGAGCGCCGATAATGTGTTCGGCGTGCCCGTGATCCGCGCCGACAGCGCCGAAGAGTACAGGGCCGCCCTCGAAAAGGCCTTTGCTGCCGACGGACCCGTCATCGTGGAAGCCCACATCGACCCATCGGAATACGAAAGCCTCATCCTGAAGAAACATAAATAGGAGGATCCCCATGGAATCCAGTAAAAACACGCCCGTATTCAGCCCCGACGCCTTCATGTCGGAGAGACTCAAGATCGTGCCGTTTTCAGGGATACGAAAGGTGTTCGACAAGGTCAAGGAACTCGAAACGGCGGGTAAGGACGTCATCCACTGGCAGATCGGCCGCCCCGATTTCGACACGCCCGCCCACATCAAGCAGGCAGCTGCCGACGCCCTGCACCGCGGCGAAGTCCACTACGCCCCAAACCTGGGAACCCCGGCCCTGCGTCGGGCCATCGGCGCCCGCACCGCCATCGACACCGGCGTCGCCGTCGACGGGGAAAAACAAAGCGTCGTGATGGCGGGCGCCAACGAGGGCATCATGGTTTCCATGCTCGCCTTCATCAATCCCGGCGACGAGGTTATCATCGCCAACCCCAACTGGCACCACTACAAATCCTGCGTATCCCTGGCCGGCGGCGTACCCGTCGAGGTGAGGGCTACGGAAGCCAACGGCTTCACCATGGATCCGGACGAGGTTGAAAGCAAGATCACGAGCCGCACGAAGATGCTCTGCATCACTTCGCCGGGCAACCCCACAGGCTGCGTCCAGAGCAAGGAGAGCCTCGAGGCCCTGGCGAAGATCGCCTTGCGCCACAACCTCCTCGTCCTTTCCGACGAAATCTACGCCCGCATCTATTACGGAAAGGAACCCGTCGCGCCGAGCATCTACTCCATCCCCGGCATGGCGGAACGAACCATCATCATCAACGGTTTTTCCAAGACCTACTCCATGGACGGCTGGCGCCTGGGCTGGACCGTAGCTTCGGAGCAGCTCACGCGAGCCATCCTGAAAGTGAGGCAATACACCACCGTATGCGTGAACACCTTCATTCAGAGCGGCGCCGCCCTCGCCCTCTCGGGCGACCAGACCTGCGTGAACGAGATGGTCGGCGAATTCTCCAAACGCCGCGGCATTTTGCTGCGCGGGCTGCGCGCCATCCCGGGCGTAACCGTCGCCGAACCCATGGGTGCCTTCTATGTCTTCCCCAACATCAGATCCTTCGGGAAAAGTTCCTCGGACCTGGCCGATTGGCTTTTAACCGAGCATGGAATAGCCACGGTTGCCGGAAGCGTTTTCGGCGACGCGGGCGAGGGCTATCTCAGAATTGCCTACTCCTGCTCCACTTCCGAGTGCGAGCGCGGCGTTGAAAGGCTTGCCTCGGTCCTGAAATCCCTGCGATAATCACCGAACAAGAAGGAAAAATTATGGAACAATACCGTGTAGCCGTAGTCGGCGCGATGGGTGCCGTCGGCACCGAGATGATCAAAACCCTCGAGCAGAGGAACTTCCCCGTTTCCGCCCTCATCCCCATGGACGTGGCTTCCATGGCCGGCAGGACCGTGACGTACAGAGGCGAAAAAGCTACTGTCCGCGAAGCCAGGCCCGGCGCCTTCGGCGACGTCGACATCGCCCTCTTTTCGGCCGGCGCCGACGCCAGCCGCATCCTTGCCCCCGCCGCTGCCTCGGAGGGCGCCATCGTCATCGACAATTCCAGCCAGTGGCGCATGGATCCCGATGTTCCCCTCGTCGTGCCTGAAGTGAATCCCGAAGCCCTCGCCTACCACAAGGGCATCATCGCCAACCCCAACTGCTCCACCATTCAGATGCTCGTCGCCGCCAAGCCCATCCATGACGCCTTCAGGATCAAGCGCATCGTCGTTGCTACCTACCAGGCCGTTTCGGGCACAGGCGGACCTGCCATCACCGAACTCAAGGACCAGGCCAGGCAGTTTTCGAATGGCAAGCCGATCAGCGTGTCTGTCTACCCGAAGCAAATCCTTTTCAACGCCCTGCCCCACATCGATGTCTTCCTCGAGAATGGCTACACCAAGGAAGAAATGAAGATGGTCAACGAAACGCACAAGATCCTCGATCCTTCGATTCTGGTGAGCCCCACCGCCGCCCGGATAGGCGTCTTCAGAGGCCACTCAGAATCGATCAACATCGAAACCGAAAAGCCTTTCACCCTCGAGCAGGTTTTCGAGCTCTTGAGGAAGGCCCCGGGCGTTGTGGTCATGGATGATCCTTCCAACATCGTGTATCCCACGGCCCTGGACTGCGAGGGACGCGATGAGGTATTCGTCGGCAGGATCCGCCTCGATCCTACGGTTCCCCATGGTCTCAACATGTGGGTAGTTTCCGACAACCTGCGCAAAGGCGCGGCCCTCAACGCCGTTCAGATCGCGGAAGTCCTCGCCGCAAAAGGCCTGCGCGCCCGCAAGGTCTGAATCCGGGATTTCCAGAGGAGGAGCTGCCCGGCATTGAACCCATCCGGGGCAGCTCCCTCCTTTCTTTTCAGATTTAACCCCTTACCCCCAATCCTCTCAGACTATGCCCTAAATTGACAAGGATGGGTATCGCACTTATAGTTGATATTTGGCAGTTGTCGTTTTACCCGATACTGAATGGAGCCACGATGGATTCAATCCGCGACCGCTATATGCCTCTCATCGCCCGCATGATGGAAAGGATGAAAAAGCAGAAGGAAATATCAGACGAGGATGTATTCCAGGCCGGCGATGCGGGTCTTCTTCCTCATATCGATCCTATCCTGGTCGACCATCTTCTGCCTGGCTCGGGGATCGAGGGCTTCGCCAACCTCGAAGACCTGCTGAAGAGGGCGAAGAAGGGCGAGTCCTGTCTGCTCCTGCTTGAACATTATTCCAATTTTGATCTGCCCGCCTTTCACTACCTGCTCAGGGAGTCGAAGGAGAAAGGTCGGGAAATAGCCGATGCTCTCATCGCCATAGCCGGCGTCAAGCTGAGCGAAGCCAATCCCGTGGTGAGCGCCTTCGCCCAAGCATATTCACGCATCATCATCTATCCCAGCCGCTCGATCGAGATTCTCAAGAAAAACCTCAAGGATCCTTCCAGACTTTATCGCGAGATGATGCGCGGCATGTCCATAAACCGCGCTGCGGTTCGCGCCCTCGCAAAAGTCAAGGTTTCGGGCAAGATCCTCCTGGTCTTTCCCGCTGGCACACGCTACAGGCCCTGGGATCCAGGCTCAAAACGCGGGGTGCGGGAGATCGCCTCCTATATCAAAGGATTCGACAATTTCTGCCTTGTGGCCGTGAATGGAAACATTCTGCGGATCAACCCCAAGGGCGAGATGGAGGACGACACCCTCCACGAAGACAAGGTTGTGTTCACGGTGAGCCCTGTACAGAAGAGCGAAAATTTTTTAAAGCACATCGATGCCGAGCATCATTTCAGGGATGACAAGAAGCAGGAGATCGTTGATCACCTGATGGAAGATCTGGAATTGATGCACGTCGCGGCCGAGAAAAAACGGAACAATTAGCGCCGTCTGAACAGCCGTTTTTCGGGATGTATCCCAAAACGCCCAAGAAAATAGAGCCAAGCCCAGACAAAGCCGGCGAGGTGGGTGAGATGGGCCACCGAACTCCTGAAGCTGAGCAACTGTGAGGCCACCTCTATGCCGGCGTATCCGAGCACCATCACGGGTGCCCGTATCGGCAGTATCCCATAGAGATAGATCATCGCCTCGGGATTGACGATGGCGAAGGCCAGAAGCAGGGCGAAGACAGCCCCCGATGCGCCGAGAAGCATCGTATACCAGGCTCCCGTAGCCACATAGATGGCGAGGGAAGTCAGCCCCGCGAGAAGACCGGTGGAAAAATAGAAAAGCAGGTATTCCTTGCTCCCCATGCTCCGTTCCACCTGGGTGCCAAAGAAAAAGAGGCCCAGCATGTTGACCAGGAGATGGCTGAGGTCTGCATGGGCAAACATATAGCTGAGGGGCTGCCACAGGTAACCTGAGAGCACGGCGGCTGGGTTGAGGGCCATGTAGGCCTTCACGATGGGAAAGGCATAGCTGAGCGCAAAAAAGAGGATATTGGCGGCGATGATGTAGAGCGTCGCGTTGAAATACGAGTAGCGAAAGGGTTTTCTGATTATTGCTGCGGCTGCCATCATTCAAGGATAAGCAATTTGCCTTCCAAGGAAAAGGCCGGTCAGCTTTTTTCGATGTGCGACAAAAGATCCTTGAGCGTGAACGGTTTTGCCATAAGGTCATCCATTCCCGATTGCATGCAGCGTTCCAGTTCCTGGGTTCCCACGCGGGCGCTCATTCCTACGATTGTAGCCCTCATGTCGGGATGTCCGGCCCTGAGCAGGCTCGCTGTCTTGTAGCCGTCCATGTCCGGCATAAAGCAGTCCATGAAAATGACCGAATACCGTGTGGAGGCGCAGAGCGCAAGGGCTTCCTCGCCTGAAGCCGCAAAATCGGCCTTGTAACCCCGAAGGGAAAGCATTCTGCCCATGATGTCGCGGTTGGCTCCGCTGTCGTCGACGACGAGGATGGGCATTGCCGCTTTGGGCTTTTCCTCCTCGATTGAAAAGAGAAAATCCTGCTTTTTCAGTGCTGCGGGCGCAGGGCGAAGCGGCTTTTCGTAGGCTGGCGAGCGAGGTTCTGGCTTCGGCTCTGGCTTCGGCTCTCGCCGGGGTTCAGGCTTCGGTTCAGGATGGGACTCGGACCGCGGTTCCTCGGGCTTTGTTTCGTGAAGCGGTTCCTCATGCACTTCATCCTCGAATACGAATTCGGGCATATAAAGCTGCCCCTTGACGGCAGGCCCCTTGAATGTTACTTCCTTGCCATTGCGCATCGGCAGGATGATGGGCGTGGGAGCCGCCCTGTTTTCCTTCACGGGAGCCTGCCGGACTGCCCTGGAAAGTTCCGTTGCAACCGGGGCAGGTTCTTGGGGAGCAGTTCTTTCCTGAACGGAAGCTCGTGCGGAAACTGGATCATGATGGGATTCCGGAACAGCGCTTTCAGGGGAGCTTGGGGCAGCGAGGGGCGCGAGTACAGAATCAGCTGCCGCTTCCCCCTGGGATCGAGGGATTCTGCGCGCCCTGGAGAAAAAAAACGCGAAGAGCAGGGCTGATCCGGTGAGTCCGGCGGCGAAAAGAACATAGAGGAAGGGATCGGCCGTCGTCCAGCCCCCCGCCGGAAAGGCATGGATCTGCCAGCTTGCTCCAGGAAGCTTGACGGCACTGGAGGCACCGCCTGAGGGTTCCGCCCAGCCTTCACCGACGAAAAAGTTTCCGCCATCGGAAAATGCGAAGTTGATGCCGGGGTACTGATTCTGCAGGGCGAATGAATCCACCAGTTTTTCGAAATCCAGGGTGAGACTGACAAAGCCCCAGAGCTTGGCGCCGGAAAAGACCGGATAGCGCAGGAAAACTACATGTCCCCCATCCACCGACTCAAAGGGACCCGAAACGACAGCGGAACGGGTCTCGACGGAGAGAGCGAGGGCATCGCGCCTGTCCGGGTTCGAAAGAAGATCATGACCGATATTCGCTTCATTGCCGGATTCGGGGAAATGATATTTTACGATTGCCGAGGGCGCCGTGCTCACTCCGACAACCAGAGGCTGGGATCGCATGATCGACAGGGAAACCGCCTCAATCTGGGCCTTCCCCAAGGCAGGATTCGCCTCAAGCGCTGATTTCAGCGTCGATCCCTGACCAAGAATTTTTTCCACCGAGGCGGCGATGTCAGCGGATGCCCTGAAGGCGATGGCGCCGCAGATATTCCTTTCGCTGTCGTTTACCTTGGATGAAAAAGCCAGAAAGGCTGTGACGACGATGAGAGCGAAAAGGAAAGGAAGAGGAAATGCCTTCCTTATAGCCCTGTCTCTTTCCACCGCCTGTCGATTAGTCTTGGTCACACTTGTTACCCTTCTCCAAGCCTCTACTGTAGAATGAAGAAAGCCTTCAGTCAACAAAAAAGCCATCCTCGCCCAGGGCGCGGATGGCTTTCATCGGAAGGCGCCGATCGGAATTGAACCGATGCATAAAGGTTTTGCAGACCTCTCCCTTACCACTTGGGTACGGCGCCAATGCGGGGCAAACTATAGCCTGAACGCCCCGACTATGTAAAGTGCCAGGCCTTTTCGAATCAGGCTCAAACTGCCGCCTTATGATCTGCGCGCCTGTGCCACCAATCAATGAAACCCGAAGCGATATAGAGGGTGGAATAGGTGCCCGACACCATGCCCACGAAGAGCGCGAGGGCGAAATCCTTCATGCTGCCCGTCGTGAAGAAGAAGAGGGCGAGGACGGTCAACATCGTGGAAGCTGTCGTTATGATCGTTCGCCCCAGCGTCACCGTAAGGGCCGAATCGATCACGTCGACGAACTTGTCGGTAGGTCGGAGTTTCCTCTCTTCCCTTACGCGGTCAAACTGCACGATGGTGTCGTTGATGGAATAGCCCAGAATCGTCAATATGGCGGCTATCGTCGCCGCGTTGAACTCCATCCTCGTCACGACGATGAATCCCACCATGATAAGGGCATCATGGGCGATGGCCAGAACGGCGCCGATCGCGTATTCGATCTTGAAGCGCACGGTCGAGTAGATGAGAATGAGAGCCAGGGTCGCCAGGACGAGAAGCAAGGAGGTGCGCGAGAGAGACTCGGAAAATCTGGCTCCCACAAAATCCGTCTTGAGTTCGACAACCTTGTTGGCGCCAAACTTGGCCTCGAGACCCGCAAGAAGCTTGGAGCGGGCGGTGACCGTGAAATTGGGATCCTCCCCATTGTCCTGGACGCGGATGAGGTAGCGCTGGTTGGAGGCCGGTTTGACCGTCTGGACGGATATTTCGCCGAGGCCGGTGATGGACTGTCGTACATCATCGATGGACGCGAAGAACTCGGAGCCGCCCGCAGGAGCCCTGTGCAGGGTCATCGGCTTCTGGCTGATGAGGGTGTTGCCCTGATAGGTGGGCACAAGAAGGCTGGAAGCTGAAGACTCCTGCCCCGCCTCGAGGCTGACCTTGACCGATGGTTCCGCGGCCAGAACCTTGGCCAGATCGGCCACCGTTGGATAGGCGCTGTAGTCGAAGGTGGCGGTTTTCTGCTCTACCTCGGCGCCGGAGAACACGAGCGTGAGGGCCGAATCGGAAACGCGAAGTTCCGCGTTGCCTTTACCCTCATAGCTGACGGTGGCGACAGGGTAGGCAAGCTGGACTGTCTGGTTGATGCCTGCCTGGAAGTCGACGCCGAGATTGAAGCCCATCGTGAAATACGAGACAAGCCCGATAGTGATGAGGACCCCCGAAAGAATGTACGAGGGAAGGAAAAATCGGCTGAACCGGATGACGCGTTTCATTTATTTGATCCTCCAGCTGATGGAGACGCTCTTTTTGCCAAGAACATCGGTTTCAAAGTCGAAAATAAGCTTGGATACGAAGAGCGCGGTGAAAAGGCTGGTAATGTTGCCGATTGCGAGCGAAATCGCGAAACCCTGAATCGAGCCCGATCCGAGCTGGGAGAGGAAGAGCGCCGCGATGATCGTCGTGATGTTGGAGTCCATGACGGCCCAGAAAGCCTTGTGGAATCCGGCCTCGATGGATGCCTTCCTCGATTTTCCGTCCCTCAATTCTTCCTTGATGCGCTCGAAAATGACGACGTTGGCATCGACGGCCATGCCTACAGTCAGGACGAAGCCTGCGATGGATGGCAGCGTAAGGGTGAGCTTAAAGGCGGTCAGAACGGAAATCATGATGTAGACGTTGAGGATCTGGGCGGCAGTGGCATTGACGCCGGCGCCCTTGTAGTACGCGAACATAAAGATGAATATGGCCAGGAGACCCACGATAACCGCGTTCTTGCCCTGGGCTATGGCGTCCTCGCCGAGGGAGGCGCCGATAGCCTGCTGGTTGGCGACGCTGAGGGAGAGCGGCAGTGCGGCAGTCCGCAGCAGGGTGGCGAGGTTTTGGGCCTCCACCGCATCGAAGCCGGTGATGCGCACCGATTCGCGTATCGGTTCCTGGATGTTGGCGTAGGACTTCACCCTGTCGTCCAGAACGACGGCCAGGGAATTGTTGACGTTGGCGTTCGTCAAGGCGTAGAAGAGCTCTCCGCCTTCCTTGTCGAGCACAAAGTTGGTTTCCGGAGTACCGGTGATCGGATCGCTCGATACTGTCGCGCTCTGCACATGGCTGCCATCGAGTCCGGGCTTGCCCTCAAGAACAAGGTAGCTGCCCGTGAACTCATCGAGACCATAGCTGTCTTTCTTGTACACCTTCCTGACAATTTTTCCCTCAGGCACGATGCCTGGCTCGGAAACGGTCATTGTTCGCTCGTCCACGCCGAGGGGGTTGGTGGTCAAATAGGTGCCGAGGGCCGAGGTGGCTTCGGAATCGACGATGTAGAAGGCCAGGTTTCCCTTGCCCATGATGATTGAGTTGATGCGCTCGGGGTCGGCGGTGCCGGGAATTTCCACGTAGATCTGGTCGGTGCCCTGGCGACGGATAACGGGCTCGGTGAGGCCGAACTGGTCGATGCGGCTGTTGAGCACCTCGATGGCGCGCTGCATGGCATCCTCGCGCTCGGCAGAGGTGACCGTATGGCCCAGCTTCTCGGAGAGGGCGTTCATATCGGACTGGATTATCACCGACATGCCGCCTGCGAGATCGAGGCCGAGCTGAACGGCGTTGCCGTGCAGGTTTTTCAGGTTGAGGGCGCGTTCCCTGTATTTCGCCTCGACGGCATCGAACATCGCGCGTTCGCTGGAAAAGGCGGCGAGGAGGCTGGCTGCAGTCATAGGGCTCGGCACCGCCCGCTTGCTGTCCTTGTAGGCTTTCCTGGCGGCCTTCGCGACGATGTCATAGGCGCCGGAGAGGTCGGCCGTGTCGCCGGCCATGGCCTTGTTCTTTATCTCCCCAAGGCTGGCGTAGGCCATCCTGCGGGAATAATCACGGATCTGCTCGCGGGAGCCGACGGCTGTAGCCTGATCTTCCTTCGGTGTCAGAACGTACCACTGGATGGTCGGGAAAAGGAAGGCGAAAGCTACGGCGACGACGATGAGCACGATGATAAGGCGACGGATTTTACTCATTCCGATAACTCCACATTGTTGATCGCATTGACATGGCCCGACATCGACCTCTGGCGCCCGAACGCGACACAAAGATGCTGTTTCGGAGTATCCCTTGAGGGAGGCAGGCCCGGAAGACTATTTCTTCTCTTCTTCGGCTTTCTCGGGCGCGGCTTCAGCCGGCTTCTCCTCCGCCTTGGATACGGAGACCGTAGCGATTGCCGATTTGGAGAACTCGATCTTGCAGTCGTCATCGACTTTCACGACGACGGTGCCTTCCTTGACAGCGTGAACGGTGCCATGGACGCCGCCGATAGTGACGATCTTGTCGCCTTTCTTGACGGCTTCGATCATCTTTTTGGCTTCCTTCTGCTTTTTGTTCTGGGGACGGATGATGAGGAAGTAGAAAACGACGAAAACGAGGCCGAAAGTGACGAGGGTCGAGACCATCTGTCCGGTGGGGTTGGCCGCCGCGGCCTGAAGAAGCACCAAGCCTTTGGAAATAGCGTTCATATGCGATCCTTTGCGTAAAGATTCGAAAAAAAGTACCACGGAAAACCGCGGCTCGTCAAGCTGAACACCGCTTCGGGCCGGCGCATCCTCGATTGCCTAGGCAGTGATGACTGTGCCCGCCTTTCCGTCCACGGCGAGGGTGGCGTTCTCCATGCTGGTGATGATGACGCGAGAGCCTCCCCTCTTTACGAAATCACAGGCAGCCTCGATCTTGGGCCCCATCGAACCCTTGGGGAACTGCCCTTCCGCGAGGTAGCGCTCGCATTCGGCAACCGTCAAATGGTCGAAAAACCTCTGGTCGGGTTTCTTGAAATTGATGGCCACCTTGTCGACGCCCGTGAGAATGATGAGTTCGTCGGCGGCGATGAGATTGGCGAGAAGAGCTGAAGCCCTGTCCTTGTCGATGACGGCGTCCACACCCTCGAGGGTTCCATCGGCCTCGCGGTAAACGGGACATCCGCCGCCTCCTACGGCAATGACGATTTTTCCGTCATCGAGGAGATCCTTGATCGTTTCCTTTTCGACAACATCGAGGGGCATCGGGCTGGGTACAACCCTGCGGAATCCCCTGCCCGGGTCTTCCTTTATCTGCCAGCCGCGCTCTCGGAGCTTTTCGACCTGGTCAGCCCTGTAGAAGGGACCCACATACTTCGTGGGGTTTTTCATGGAAGGATCATTCGGATCCACCTCGACCTGGGTTATCACGGTGACAACCTGCCTTTTGACGCCGTTCTTGTGGAGGGCATTGGCAAGGCTCTGGGCTATCATGTAGCCCATGGAACCCTGGGTATCGGCCACGATGACGCCCAGCGGCGACGGCGGCACCTGACCGCTGGCGGCCTCGTTCCGGATGAGGTGAACGCCGGCCTGGGGTCCGTTGCCGTGGGTGAGAACCACCTTGTGTCCTTCGCTTATCATGCCCACCACCGCCGCGAGACTCTTCCTCGTATTGGCGAACTGCTGGGTTATCGTTCCTTCCGTTCCTTCCTCGATGATGGCATTGCCACCCATGGCGACGACTATCGTTTTTCGGTTTGTCACAAAATCTCCTTTTAAGGCGCAACGCGCCGGATGACAAGTATATCATTTTTTGCCGGACCGGCAAGGAGAAAACGATGCTATATACATGTTATATAAATATTTATAAATTGTGGATATTTATGCTTTTCTCTGTCTTGAGCTCCTGGCGCACAACGATGACATGACGTGATGCTTGCTGTATAGTCGAACCATGATCCTCGGCGAAGAGAATAAGCCAGTATGGGAGGGGAGAGAATAATGACGCCTGTGCGAGTAATCGGTATCTGCGGTGGATCGGGATCGGGAAAAACAACCATAGTCCGAAAAATCTCGGAGCTTGTCTCCGATTTTGTATTCATACCACAGGACAATTATTACAAGTCGGCGGAATTCATATCGAATTCCAATATCACGGCCTTCAATTTCGACCATCCCGACGCCTTCGACAACGACCTCATCATCGAACAGCTGAAGGCGCTTAAAAACGGTCAGTGCATCGAGATGCCCACCTATGATTTCGTCCATCACCGGCGCACCGCGGAGACAATCCATGTCGCATCGCAGAAAGTGGTGCTCTTTGAGGGCATCATGATCTATACGAACAAGGCAGTGCGCGACCTGATCGACCTCAAGATTTTCGTCGACACCCCCGATGATATCCGCTTTATACGCAGGCTCCTACGCGACATCAAGGAGAGGGGCCGCACCCTCGATTCGGTGGTCGAGCAGTATATGGGCGTTGTCAGGCCTGGCCATTTCGAGTTCATCGAGCCGACCAAGGCCTTCGCCGACATCATCATTCCGGAAGGCGGGGCAAACGAACGCGCCCTCGATGTCCTCGTCTCTTTCATCAACTCGGTTATCGGCACCTAGGGCGCGCGTACAGCTCTCCCAAAAGACAAAGAGAGCCCAGCCGCGAATCGCGGCTGGGCTCTCTCTTCAGGGCAAGGCTCACCGAAGAGCGCGGCTGAAAGAACCTCTCATCATTTCGTGGTCAGCAGCTCCTGGAGCTTGACTTTCAGCTCGGAGAAGGTAAGCCCGTTGGCGGCTGCCCAATCCTTGACGGCCGAACCGTCGGGGCCGATCTTTCCTCCCGTGACGGTCTTGACCTTTTCCTCGCTCAAGCCCCAATCCTTCAACTCCTTGAAGGTTGTCTTTCCCGTCACGGATCCGGGCACGGCGACATGCTCGGTTTCGGCGCCCGCGGCCTTGACCGTCGTCGCTGTGGTGGGCGCGGCTGGGGCGGGCTGGACTGCCGGTACCTCGGCAGGCGGGGCGGCCTTGGTGGCGGGGGCTGCTTTGGGTGCGGGAACTGTCGGCGCCGGGGCTGGCACAGGGGCTGTGGCTTGTGCAGCGGCGGGGGCGGCAGTCGGAGCTGCCTTGGCGGCTGGATCAAAGGCCTTGGCGGCGGCCGCATCGATCAAGGCAGGATCGGCCTTCCCGTTTTCGCGGAGGACGGGGATGGCGGAAGCCGGAAGGATGGTGCCCCCTTCGGAAGTATGGGGCAGACCCGTCAGCAGGCTCACGAAGAGCCGCACGGAATCGGTTCCGATTTCTACGCCCTCAGGCAGGCCGGCCTCTGCGTAGAGGGCTTCGAGCGTATTCACTTTCTCCGTTTCAATGGTCGCGCCGAAACCCCGAAGGATAAGTTTTACGTCGAAATTGAAGGCCTTGGCCACATCGGCCCAGGTATAGGAACCCCTGATGTCGGATGGGTTGGGCAGGCCGGCGAATTCCCCTTCCTTGATCGTGACCGGCTGCTTGGTGCTCGTCGTTTTCCATAGCCCCGTGAGGCTGGCGCCGCCAATTCCGACACTGAATACGACAGCGACAATGATCGCCATGGTTTTTATGCTGATTTTCATGTCCAACCTCCCTTATTTCTTGTCCGCTACGGGCTTGGTGAAGCTGTCCTTCACCCTGCCGGGGAAGGACACCATGTCGACCGTGGCCGGCACGGGGCAGGCGGCGTCGCTCGTGCATTCAAGGCAGGAAATGCACTGATGGTCGCGCACTACCTTTGATGTGGCGACCTCGATATTCATCGGGCAGGCCTTGGTGCATTTATTGCAGGAAATGCAGGTGGGGGCGTTGCGCCTGATGCCGAAAATCCTGAACAGGTTGAAGATTCCCTGGAAGGCGCCGTAGGGGCAGGCATACTTGCAAAAGGGCCTTTCCACAAAGAGGGAGAGGACAACGACGAGTCCGAGGGCGACGAGGCCTGTCACTGCCACTTCGCTTGACCAAAAATTGAAAAGGGCATAGTAGGGATCGTAATCCTGGAAGATCAGCTTTCCCGAGATGATCGTCATGTAGCTCACCCAGGCGAGGACGAGATAGCGGAGGTAGCGCAGCACCTTGTCCAGCTTACGGGGCACAAAGTTGTTGTATTTCTTCCCGAAAAGCTTCCTGCCAAGATTTCCAATCCATTCCTGCAAGGTTCCGAAGGGACAGACCCAACCGCAGATAACGGGACCGAAGAGAAGAGCCAGAAACAGCCCCAGTACGGCGAGAACGACCGAGGATTGATGGACTTTCTTCACGAGGGTGCCGAAATTGAGAAGCTGCCAGAACGAAACCACACCGCCAAAGGGACAGATGGCATGGAGGGAGGCTTCGGGGAGAAAAGGTATGGCAATACCCTTTTCCGCAAGGGCTCCGGCTGTGGCCGTCACCGCCACAAGTATAAAAAATGCCGCCTGCACGATATGCCTGATGTTTTTTGCGCTTTTCTTTTTTAGCAGCGCGCTCTTCGTCGTCATAGTTCCTCCTTGAGAACGATAGCGTAGATATTCAAGCAAGTACCATGCCAATTATTCTATATTTATAATTATTCATCAGTATTGATGGAAATGCAATTAAAAAGAGCGTTTGCAGTGGTAATCATAGCGCTTTTCATCTCATCAGGTGTTCAGTTGAGCACATTTGGCCTTTCTGCCGAGAAATTTCCTTTTAGACTGGGAAAATATTACCCTTAACGGGGTGAGAATACCCCAACTATAAAGCGTTAAATTCTCTTTTCCCTGTGATAGGGCCTTCCTAGTTCGGCGGGGCCCCGGATGGCCGAATTCCGGGCGAAGGCGAGGACGACGATGACGAGAACGTAAGGCAACATGACGGCGAATTCGTAGGGAAAGTTGATGCCCAGCACCTGAATGGTAAGCTGGAGGGACTGGGCTATGCTGAACAGGAGGCTGCCAGCGAGGATCCACAGGGGATGCCAGCGGCCGAAATAGACGAGGGCGACGGCTATGAAACCGCGACCGGCGACGATGTCGTCGGCGAACATTTTCGCCTGCCCCAGGGAGAGGTAGGCCCCGGCGAGGCCGGCGAACATGCCGCCGACGGCGAGAGCCTGATAGCGCAGCCTGTTGACGGGGACGCCCATCGCGTCGGCGGCGCGGGGATAAGTGCCCACCGCTCTCACCTTGAGGCCCCAGGGCGTCCGGAAGAGGACATAGGCGCTCGCCGGCACGAGAAGGAAGGCGATATAGGCCAGAAGATTCATGTTGAAAAGAATCGGCCCTATGAAGGGTATTTCCGAGAGAATGGGAATGGGCAGGGGCGAAAGTCCGGGGATGCCCGTGACACCGCCCACGAAGAACCTGAAAAGGGTGCCGGCTGTGCCCCAGCCCAGCATCTGCAGGCCTATGCCGGCGATGCCCTGGGGCGCCTTGAAGGTGACGGTGACGAGGGCGAAAAGAAGGCCGAGAAGCAGGCCAACACCCCCTGCCGCGACGATGCCGATGAGATTGGCCTGTCCGGCGAGGGCTGTCTTCTGGAGATAGTAGGCAGGCAGGAAGGCGATGAAAGCCCCCATGGACATGATGCCTTCGCAGCCGAGGTTGAAGATGCCTGCCCTCTGGTTGTACATCTCGCCCAAGGCCGCGAGGAGAAGGGCAACGGAGAAGGGCACGCCGATGGAGAGGATATTCAGGATGATAGTGGAAATGCTCATCGCCCCGCCTCGCCTTCGCGCGCAGCCCTGCGCCCGAACAGCTTTGTCGCCCAGCGCGCAAACTTGTCGCGGGCATAGGGATCGTTGATGAACATTTTGGCCGAGATTATGGAGAGTATCACCGCTCCCTGGAGGACGAGGACCATGTTGGCAGGCACCGACATGGCGCGCTGGGTCATGTCGGCCCCGATGAGGAGGAGGCCGAAGAAGAATGCCGAGGGGATGATGCCCGCGGGATGGAGCCCGCCGAAGAGAGCGACGACGATGCCCGAAAAGCCATAGCCCGAGGAGATGCCTTCGATAGCCCTTCTGTGGACGGCCGTCACTTCGACGGCGCCCGCCAGGCCGGCAAATGCTCCGGAGAGGATCATGGCAGCGAGGAGGCAGGATTCAACCCTGATGCCGCCGTAGCGGGCGGCCTTTGCCTCCGCTCCGGCCGCCCTCATCTTGTAGCCCCAGGTTGTGCGCCACAGGAGAATGTAGACGAGAACAGCCAGCACGAGGGCTATCGCGATGCCCCAATGGAGCCGCGTGCCCGGCAGCATTCTCCCAATCCAGGCCGTCTTGGGCAGACGTACCGATTGGGGCGTGCCCGAACCCATCTGCAGCTCGGCCGGGTCTATCATGGGCCCGCGGAGAAGAAAGCCGTAGAACTGGGCGGCGATATAGTTGAGCATGACGGTGGAGAGGATCTCGTTGACGCCGAGCCTCGCCTTGAGCCAGCCTGCTATCGAAGCCCAGAGGCCGCCGCCGATGGCGCCCGCGATGAGGCTGAGAGGAAGGGCGATGTAGGGAGGAGCCGAGGGCAGGGCTATGGCTACGGCAGCAGCGGCTACGATGCCCATCTGGATCTGCCCCTCGGCGCCGATGTTGAGGATGCCAGCCCTGAAGGCGATGGCTATGCCCAAGGCCACAAGGATGAGGGGGACGGCGCGCACGAAAATCTCGGTGATCCCGAACATGTCCTTCAAAGGCTCGGTGAGGATGACCTTGTAGACGGCGAAAACATCGGCCCCGAGGATGAGGAGGACGATGGCGCCGATGCCAATGGCGGCTATCGCCGCAGCGATGGCTACCAGAACCGTGTACAGGAACTGCCAGGACTTTCTCATGCGCCCGCCTCTTCCATAATCCCAGCCATGAGGAGGCCCAGCTTTCGCCTCGTCGCGTCCCTGCTCTCCAGCACTTCGAGAATCCTGCCCTTGTAGATGACGGCTATCCTGTCGCAGAGGTTCATGAGCTCATCCAGTTCCTCCGAAATGAGAAGAATAGCCGTGCCCGTGCGCCGCAGATCGAGGAGGCGGGAATGGATGAATTCCTCGGCTCCCATATCGAGGCCACGCGTGGGATAGACGGCCACGAGGGCCTTGGGCGACCGCGCGAGTTCCCTGGCGAGGATCACCTTCTGTATGTTGCCCCCAGAGAGGGAGCCGGCTTGCGTCTTCACCGAGGAACAGCGGATGTCGTAGCTGGATTTCAGTTTTTCCGCGTTGGTTTCGGAGGCGGCCAGCTTCAGGAAAATTCCCCTTGAAAAACCGAGCGAGGCGAAATCCTTGAGCATGAGGTTTTCGGAGACGGAAAAGGAGGGCACGATGCCTTCGTGATGGCGATCCTCCGGGATGTAGCCCAGGCCGGAGCCGATGATCTCTCGCGGGCTTTTCCCCGCCAGATCGCCGCCGGCGAGGACGATGCTCCCCTCCTCCACCTTCCGCAGTCCTGCTATCGCGTCGGCGAGCTCCTTCTGCCCGTTGCCCGAAACGCCGGCGAGGCCTAAAATTTCTCCGGCGCGGATTGAAAGGCTGAGGTCGTCCAAGGCGAGATAGCCCCTGTCGGATCTGACCTTCAGGCCCTTGATCGCCAGCCTTTCCTCGCCGCAGCCGTCGACGCACTCGTTGTGGGGCAGATTGACCTCGTGGCCCGTCATCAGGGCCGCGAGCTGGGAGGCTGTCTGCTCAGATGTCCGGCCGCGGAACACAAGCTTGCCCTGGCGCAGTATGGCTACCTTGTCCGACAGGGCCGTCACTTCCGCCAGTTTGTGGCTTATGAAGATGATGGACATGTCCGAGGACATCCTGCCCAGGAGGCCGATCAGTTCGTCCGTCTCCTGCGGGGTGAGGGCGCTGGTGGGCTCGTCCAGGATGAGGAAACGGGCCCCAAAACAAAGGGTTTTTATCAGCTCGACGCGCTGCTGCTCGCCGACGGAAAGCTGCCAGATGTAGGCATCGGGCTGTACCGGCAGGGCATATCGTTCGGATATCTCGACGATGCGTTTCTTCGCCCCGGCGAGATCGATGCGGAAGGCTTTCTGGAACTCGGGAGCTCCAAGGGCGACATTCTCGGCCACCGTCAGGGTTGGCACCAGCATGAAATGCTGATGCACCATGCCGATTCCGGCCCTGTAGGCGTCGACGGGGGTTCTGAACTGCTGCTTCTGGCCATTGATGGAGATGCTGCCCTCGTCGGGCGTGTAAAGCCCCATGAGGATATTCATGAGAGTGGTCTTGCCGGCCCCGTTTTCTCCCACCAGAGCGAGAATCTCGTTTTCGCCTATGTCGAGATCGATGGAATCGCAGGCGAGAACGCCGGGAAAGCGCTTTGTAATCCCCTCGATTTTGAGGCTAGTTATTTTTTCCCTGGTGCCGATAGTCGCGTGCATGGGCCTTCCGTATGCGAGAATGAAACGTTCCCGGAGGGCGCCCCCGGAGGGGATAGCAAAAACGCCCTCCGGGGATCGCTGTTCAGATGCTTATTTTACATCCTTCCAGGGAACGATGAGGCTGCGCGCGGTGATGTCGGCCTTGGCCTTTTCAGCCGCCTTGCGCAGGTCGGCGGTGAGGACGGGGCCCACCTTGTCGTTGAACATGTAGATGAAACCGCCGTTGGCGAAGTTCATGGGGATGCTTTCGCCGCCCAGAACGCCGGCCTGCCGCTTGTCGATGAGTATCTCGACCACAGCTTCATAGGCATAGCTGGCGGCCGCGATGACCTTGTAGCTCTCGGGGATGCCGAGCTGGGCGGTGTCCTGGCCGACCCACCAGATATTCTTGTCCTTGTACTCGGCCACGGCGCGCAAGGCCCCGAGCGCCTGCTGGGCCGATCCGGTGAGGACATCGGCGCCGGCCTTCACCTGGGTGTGGGCGAGTTCGGCGGCTTTTACGAAATCGCCGAAGCTGCCGGTGTAGGCTACCTGAACCTGAGCCTTCGGGTTGGATGCGCGTACGCCGAGGACAAAGCCCCTGTTGAAGCGCGCCGCGTCGCCGCCGTCGACGGGGCCGACGAGGCCGATGATATTGGTCTTTGTCACGAGGCCCGCAATGATGCCGTTGATGTAGCCCGTCTCCTCGCTTTCGGGCATGTAGGTGAACACATTCTTGGGGCCGATCTCGCCCGAGGTGCCGAAGGCGAAGGTCGTCTTCGGGTATTCATCGGCCATCTCGAGGATGAGGTTCTTGTACTGGGCGCCATGGCCGATGATGATGTCGAAGCCCTTGGCCACGTACTGGCGGGCCGCCGAGCCTGCGTCCACCGGCTTCATCTTCTCGGTGTAGCTGTATTCGACGAGGGAGGCGCCGTATTTTTTCTGCACGT
The DNA here is from genome assembly GCA_964468155.1 of uncultured Treponemataceae bacterium. Taxonomy (GTDB): domain Bacteria; phylum Spirochaetota; class Spirochaetia; order Treponematales; family Rectinemataceae; genus CAYXUF01. The sequence continues at coordinate 87,503 of CAYXUF010000001.1, read as the reverse complement.
TGACGATGGCGTCGTGCATGGCCTGGCACCAGCCCTTGTCGTCCACGGTGGACTCCACGATGAGGGCGATCTTGACCTTGGTTTTCGGGGCGGCAAAGGCCGTGCCGAATACGATGAAAAGCGCGAGCACAGCGAAGGTGATCCGTTTCATGCAGTTCCTCCTGATGTCCCGACTTTCTGCCGAGGTGCGCCGCAATCGGGCTTCTTGAGCTTAGCATAGCCTTCGTGACGGCGCAAATAAAAAAGAAGTGTTTGTGTCCGGAGCCATAGAGCGGTAGAATGGGCGGGAAAGGGGTAAGCGGGAAAAGCCGATGAAAAAATGCCTGATCGCCCTTGCTATACTTCTCATCGTCGTGGCGGCGGCCACCTTGTCGGCCCAGCCCGTAATCAGCGAAAAACAGGACATCGCAATTTTCGCCCTCGGCTACTACGGCTGGGACCTCCCCTACCAGGCATTGGGTTCGATCGACGGCGAGATCCAGAAGGTGTTCGCCGATCTTGGCCGCTTCACCATCCTCGGCATGAGCCAGAGGCTCTCTCCCGGCGGCCTCGAGCAGTTTATCGACACCGTGAGGAGGACCAAGCAATCCGATTTCGTCCTGCCGGAAAAGTTCCAGTTCGGCGAAGCCTTCCTCACCGAGGCGGAATTCAACAGGCTCGTCGGAGCCTTTGTCGTCGTCGTGCCCGTCGTCGTCGAGTTCAACTCCTGGTGGGATTCGAAGAATCTGAAATTCAGGACGGATATCAAGACAAACATCAGCTTTATCGAAGCGGCGAGCGGCTCTCTCATCGCCATCAAGAGGCTCAACAGTTCGGGATCGGACGCCAACAACGAATTCCAGTCCATCAGTTCGGCTATCGCTTCCATTCCGATGCAGCTGCAGTACGAAATACGGTCCATCCCCAAGTTCCAGATCAGCACGAGAATCCTGACAGTCAGCGGACCGACAGTAAGGCTGCAGATGGGTTCAAACATGGGCATCAGAAAGGGCGACGAGTACGCTGTCGTGGAACAGCGCTCCGTGGAAGGCTTCGACGACTCGCGGGAAGCCGGCCTCATCGTTATCAAGGATGTAGGGCGGGAAGTTTCCACGGGTCAGGTTCTCTATGCCTCGATCGAACTGGCCAAGGATACCCAACTGCGCGAAATCCCCAGGCTGGGCGTCGATCTGGACCTCTACCTGCACATCGTCGGAACCCAGGTCCTGCCGGGCCTGCGCGCCACAGCTTCGCGCGGCTTCTATGCCCTGCGACCTTTCATAGCCGCGCAGATTCCACTCAGCCTCATTTCAAACTTCTACTGGGTGAGCATTTTCCCTGTCAACGTTCTTGCGGGCCTCGAATATGTCCTCAACGCGGGAAGGCTCTCGATAGCCCCAAGCGCCGCCGTCGGGATTTCCTATTACCATGTCACCTCAGGCGGGATAGATACCGATACGGAGGTGCTCTCCCACGTCGGCTTTCAGCTCGGCGGGCGGCTGGCATACCTTTTCGGCAGGAACGCGAGGGTCTTCCTGGACTTCGGACTGGAAAACTGGGCATCGCTCTCAAGCCTCTATGTCCTGCACGATCCCAGCTACGGCGGCATCATGATGGGAGCGGGCCTCACGCTCAAGCTCTAGCGAGGCTTGGAAAAACTCAGGTGCGAGTTCAGGGCAGATTCGCGGCTATATCCTTGCCGAAAACCTGGAATCCCAAGTCCCTGAGGGCATTTCTTCGGGCTGAACCCTCATCGGAGGCAAGGGCCTGCCGCGACTTGGCGGCCGCGTAGAGAATCCTGCCCGTAGCCATATCAGCCACCTTTACCGACGCGCTCGCCTGAGCCACGAAAAAGGCTCCATCCTGGCGCAGAGCATCGATTTTGGCAGAACCCCAGACAAGCCGTACCGTGCCGGAAGGCGCGAGGATCCGCGCCCGGGAAAGGATCTTCTCGTCGGGCAAGCCCAGAAGGGAGGCATCGAGAGGAATCGTCCTCATGGAAAAACCTTCCCTCGTCAGTCCCTCGATCAAGCCCTCCTCCATGGCCTTGAAGGGGGAAAGGGCTCCCGACTCGTCGAAATCCAGGATAAAAGCGCCCATTGGAAGACTGGCCGCGGCCGATTCCACGATGTAGGCGAGGCTTCCGCTCTTCGATAGAATCTCCTCCTCGAGAGCCGAACAGGCGGCTTCGAACCTGCCCTCCAGCCCGCTCAATAGTTCGAGGGAGGAGGATAAATCCAGCCTGACCGATATCTTCGACCTGCCTATAAAGTCGGGTGCGGGCAGCTGGAAATACGCGGCGCCCGATGCGTCCGTGAGGAGGCCTTCCGTCCTTGATCCGACCTGGCCCGAGGGCAGCCTCCGCGGATAGGCGACGGAGAGGGACGCCCCTGGAACAGGGGCTCTCTGCCCTCCCCTGCCGGCCATAAGCCGTATGGCGAGGGGCTTCGCCGGCCTTTCCCCGAGCCGCCCTGTAAGCTCAGCCCCGTCGCTGACCATAAAATCGAAGGTCGAAACCAGGCTGCGCGCCTTGTTGGCGTTTCGCTCGACTTTTATGCCGGCATTTTCGATATCCGAACCCGAGGCAGCCGCCATAGCCTCGATGTACTTCACTACAGCCTCGAAGAGGCGGCCCGAGGCGGCAAGCTCGTCGCCCTCGGCCTCCGGCCTCGCGACGGCATCGAGCTTTTCCTGGAACAGGGCCGCGATGCGCGCCTTCTCCTTTTCAAGCTCGGCCGTGGCGTAGCTCGCGAGGATATGGACGGTGACCCTGCCCGAAGCCTTGTCGGTCTTCACGTATTTTTGTCTGACCTGAAAGCCGGCAAGCCTGTTGGAGGACTCAGTCTCCACCGTCTGCCTGATCTCGGCCGAATAGGCATCCAGGGAAGCCTTGGCCGTGGCGCTTGTCTTCACGTTCACCGTGACGCCCATGTACTGCATGATGCCGGCGATGAGATTGGCGCTGGCATCGTTGACAGCGGTACCGAGGTCGGCTTGCGTCGACGATCCGGTAAAGTACGTAGTGGCGCCATCGGCGGGCGGCGTCGAAAGAACCCACTCAGGCAGCCCGGGGCTCGTGGCGCAGGAAGCGAGAAGAGCCAGAATGAAGGCGCCCGCGGCAAAACCCCTGCTCACCCTCATTTCCCCTCGAAGAAATCCTTGGCCACGGTGCCCTGCACGAGGTCCATCGCCCGCTTGGTTTCAGGCGTGGGGGGCTCGCTCGCCGCCAGGCTCGCGAGCATCATGTCGAACTGCTCGTTGAGCATATTCCTGGGTATGGTCCAGAGCTGGATGACACGGTAGATCTGCTTGTCGGGCTTGTTGTTCGGCGTAAAGGTCTGAACCTTCACCCACCAGTCCGTGTCCTTGCGGAATCCCGAGTAGGTGGATTCGGCGACGCTCGCCACGAAGCGCTCCCCGTAGACGCCGAAATTCTTGGAGTCGGCACTGGCCACGTTGGCACCCTTGAAGGCGTCCTTCACCCTGGTGGAAAGGTAGGAGGCCAGCTCGGTCTGGGCCTGCATGCGCTCGGCGAGAAGCTGGGCGCTCTGGAGGTTCTGGCCTTCGAACTGGGCGATAAAGACGACAAAGCCTTTGTAATCGGCCATCTTTTCGACTTCCTTCGATCCTCCGATGATGGCGGATTCCACCCACTTGGGCGTTTTCACCTTATAGGCCGTGCCCTTATCCTCGAGAAGGACTTCCCCCTTCATGAGGGGAGGCCTGGTTACGCAGGAAGCCAGGAGGAGTACAGCCGCGAGAATAAAAATCAATCCTGTTTTTAGGCTCGTCTTTTTCATCGTATTTCCCTCCTAAAACATTTTATGAGTGCCTCAGCGAGCGGCTTTCACATCCCGCTGTTGAAGGTGAAGGACCGGCCGCGCATATACACGAGATACATATCGGGCATCGCGGAGGCAAGGGCAGCCTCGTAGATCGCTTCCTGAACCTTGGCCTTCTCCATAAAACCGAAGAGAGCTATCCGCGTTTCGCCTTGCGAGAATGACAGCTGCTCCACCTCGCGGAATTTCCGCGACAGGGCCTTCACAAACTGTGAGGCCTGCCTGGCGTCGGGGATCTTCTGGGCGATGAGCTCATAGCGCAGACCCCGCCGCATGGAAGCGGCCATCAATGCCTTTGCCTGCTCCGTCACCCTTGGCATGGCCTGCCAAACGCTCGCGGCGATGGCGTTGGCGATAGCCGCATCGGCGGAAACGGGGCTGAAGGTAGCCGGGCTCATGAAGGCTATCGAGCCGAGGAGAACGGCCGTCGAAGTCTCGAACAGCTTCATCGTTCCCTGCGCGCTGCCTGAATAGGAGCCGGGGAATCCCTCCCCTCTGGCCTTGAGATCGATTTCTATGTAGATATCGGCGCTGAATTTTTGTGCGAGGTACTGGATCATATCGATGGAGCCGCCGGTTTCCGCCTGCCAGGCGTCCATCTGGTCGCGTTTGTTACGTTCAATCTGATCGAAATCGATGACGGAGAGCCCCATTTTTTCGATGAGATAGCGGTTGGCCTGGCTCACGGCTATTTTCGCGAGGCGGGAATCCACGCCCCTCGTGTCGCTGTAGTAGACCATGTAATTGAGGCGGGAAAGATAGTTCGACAGAAAGGCTTCTTCTTCGGCGGTCAAGGTCGTGGTCGCGGTCGTGGTCGAGGTTTCGGGCTTAACCGCGGCCGAGACAGGCTGATCTGAGGATGGCAGCCCTATGGGCTGCGGAGCATCGACCAGCTTTGCTCCCTGCACGAGGCTTTTTGCCTTTTCATTTTCCGCATTCGGCTGGGGTCTCGGCACAGTAGTACAGGAAATCGCGAGGAGGGTGAGGATCGCCCACCATGGAATCACCAGCCTTTTGCGTTTTTCCATCGCCTTGCCTCGATTTTACCCATGTATTCCATTAAAGTATGGCACAGCCAAGGCGAATTGCAAGTGCGGGAATCCTGCTTGACCCTTACGCCTCCTTGCGCGTACATTCCGCTCATGATACGAAAGGCGCTCAACGACCCCCCGCTCGAAGCCCATTGCACAACCCTCAGCCCCGATGGTGTGACATTTTTCTCGATGGGACCGCGAAACGGGAACATTGAAATGCGCGGCGTCCTCATTCACGGCACGCGGGCAGTCAACCAGATGCGGGCGAACCACAGCCTTGGCCCCGTCGAGACCATGATTCTCGGCAAGGGCCTCCTTTGCTCAGGCCTCATGGCTGCCCTCCTCAAGGACCCAGGGTCCATCATGCTGCGCATAGACGGATCCGGTTCAGCCGAAGGCATGAGCGCCGAAGGGATAAAAGCCCCTTCGGGCAGCATCAGCGCGAGGGGCAGGCTTTTCAGGAATCCTCTGCCAAGTGAAGCCCTCGATGCCCAGTCCCCTATCGATATATTCGGTCCTGGAGCCCTCACTGTGACGCGGATGGAAGGCAGGTCAAAGCCTTTTTCCGGATCGATACCGCTCAGAACAGGCAGCATCAACAAGGACCTGACCCATTACTTCTTCGAATCGGAGCAGACGAGAACGGCCATAGACTCGGGCATCTACTTCACCGAGCAAGGCAAGGCCTTCGGGGCAGGAGCCCTCCTCCTCCAGGCCCTACCCGGCGCCGACGAGAGTTTTCTCGCATCGGCCGAGTCCATGCTTTCACGCCTTCCTCCCCTCGGCCTCTGGTTCGCCCAGGGCGGTACAAGGGACAACCTCATCGCCTCGCTCTTCGGCGAGTTAGGCGCCCAAAGGACGGCCGAGGCAGGATTCCGATTCGACTGCCCCTGCTCGCGGGAGCGCTTTCTCGCCCACATGGCGGGTCTGAACAAGGCTGTCGTCGCCGACATCCTCGACAAAGGTCCCTGGCCCCTCGAAACAGAGTGCCATTACTGCTCTTCAACCTACTCCTACATGAAAGCGGAATTCGAAAAGGCTCTGCTGCCGCAGGCTCGGAATGGGAGCAGCCAGCGGTGAAGAACGCCGAAACCCTTCTGGCCAAGCTCGTCGAGATAGCCCTGCGCCGCTACGCCATGATAGAGGCAGGCGACCGCATCCTCATCGGGGTTTCGGGCGGAAAGGACTCCACATGCCTCGCACGCGATCTCGCCATGAAGCGCCGATGGTGGGACATTCCCTTCGAGATGGAAGCCTGCTTCATAGCCTCCGACATGAACAACTCGGGTCTCGCCGAAAAAACCGACGATGTCTGGATAGCTGAGCGGATGGCCGAGTGGGGCATTCCCTACCGGCGCATCGACGTGCCCATCGCGGGAAGGCTCAAGGAAGGGGAGAGGATGAACTGCTTCTGGTGCGCCACCCAGCGCCGCACGGAACTGTCCCGCTACGCCCGGGCCAATGGCTTCAACAAGCTCGCCCTGGGACATCACATGGACGACATCCTCGAAACCCTCTTCATGAACATGATGCGAAAAGGCGAATTCGCCACGATGCCCCCCGTCATGAAGTATGACAACTATCCCCTCACGGTCATCAGGCCCCTCGCCCTCTGCGAAGAGCGCCAGGTTATAGCCTGCGCTTCCGAACTCGGATTCGTCTCCCATACCTGCAGCTGCGGCTTCAACCTCGAGGGGACGCGCAAGAACACGCGCAGGCTCATCGAAAATCTCACCGGCGGCTCCAGCCTCGCCAAACGCAATATCTTCGCGTCGATGAGCCACGTCAAGCCGGATTATCTGGCATAGGGAAGGCGGAGGCGGCACGGGATGCACAGGATTTTTCTCGCCATAAATCTCGACAATGACACGAAGACAGCGTTAGGCGATTTCACAAAAGAGATGATATCGAAATATAAAGTTATGCGATCTTCATGGGTCGATCCTCGGTCCTACCACCTCACGCTCCATTTTTTCGGGGAAATGGACGACGCCGGAATCGCCGCCGCGATCGCCGGGCTGGACAGCCTGACAGGAAAAGTCGCCGCACCCCGCCTGAGCGCCGAAAGCCTCGGCTATCTGCCTTCCGCCAGGGCTCCGCGCCTCCTCTATCTCGGCTTTTCCACCCTGCCTGAGTGGGCGCTCGATCCGCTCATAGCCGAGGCAAGACGGCTGGCGGCGGAGATCGGCGCCGATTGTGAAACAAGGCCATGGCTCGCGCACCTAACGCTCGCCCGATTCAAGGGGCAGGGTCCCCTGCCCGCTTCCCTCAGGGCAGCCGCCCTCCCCGCGATCTCCCGGCTCTCCTTCATGCCCGAATCCTTCGACCTCATGGAGTCCACGCTGTCGCCGAAAGGCGCGCACCACGAGATAGTCAGATCTTTCCGTTTCGGGAAGTAGCCTCGCGTCCGCTGGCTGGGGCTGATAAATTTGCTTCAAAAAAGATTTTAGAGTATGTTAAAGCTACATCTTTACCAGGAGGCTTGTATGAAAAACGGCGATTCCGAAAAGAAAAAAACCACATCCAAGGAAGACAAGGACGCTCTCGAAAAGTGCACCGAAGCCCACAGCAACGAGACCTCGAGACCCGACAAGGAAGAAGCTCCCTGCGACGAGGGAGTTAAATGAGCGCTGGACGCAGCCTGGCTCGCGTGATTGAAGCCGAACCCTCCGTGGATGGAGCCGGCGTCAGCCTGAAGAGGGTGATCGGCTTCAGCGAGCGCAACGTTTTCGACCCCTTCCTCCTCCTCGACCATTTCGGCTCGGACAATCCCGACGATTATCTGCCGGGCTTCCCCTGGCATCCCCACCGCGGGATAGAGACAGTCACCTACCTTCTGGCCGGCAAGGTTGCCCACGGCGATTCGATGGGCAACAAGGGCATCATCGGCCCTGGCGACGCCCAGTGGATGACTGCGGGCTCGGGCATAATCCATCAGGAGATGCCGGAGCCGGGTGCCGACGGCAAACTCATGGAGGGTTTCCAGCTCTGGGTGAATCTGCCCGCTGCCCTGAAGATGACGGAACCCCGCTACAGGGCTATCGAGGCGGATGAAGTACCGCGCTTCAGACAGGATGGCTGCGAGATAGCCATCCTCGCCGGCGAATATGGCGGCATGCGCGGAGCCACGCCCGATCTCTTTATCCCCGTCCTCTATCTCATCGTCACGATGAAACCGGGTTCGACAATCCGCATCCCCATTCCTGCGACGCACAACGCGGCCGCCTATGTCTTCAAGGGAGAAGCCAGCTTTGCGGGAAAAGCCATCGGCGCCGGGAAGCTCGGGCATTTTCCGGCATCGAACACCCCCTCGGCCGACGATGATACGAAGGATTTCGTGGAAGTTTCGTCATGTACTGACGCGTCAGCAGCTGACGGGTCAGGCGCGGGGGCATCCTTCCTCTTCATCGCCGGAAAGCCCCTGAAGGAACCGATAGCCTGGGGCGGTCCCATCGTCATGAACACGAGGGACGAGCTGCGCAAGGCCTTCGCCGAATTCGACGCGGGCACTTTCATAAAGCAAAAAGCCGGGGGCGCCTAAGCCCTCTCATGTAAATTCAAGCCCGCTCAGGCGGGCTTGAATTTCAGGCGATCTTCGCGAACTCCGGAAGTTCCGCTATAGCCTGCCTGATCGATTCCGTGGACAGTTCGAGGTTGCCCAGCTTCCCGGCGAAGTATTCGGCGTAGCCCTGCAGGTCGAGGAGCCCGTGTCCCGACAGTCCGAAGAGGATCACCTTCTCCTTCCCTTCTTCCTTGGCTTTTTTCGCCTCGCGTATCACCTGAGCAACGGCATGGCTCGTTTCGGGAGCGACGATGATGCCTTCGGCCCTGGCGAAGGCGACCGCCGCGTCGAAACACTCGAGCTGGGGCACGGCGCTGGGAGCCAGCAGGCCCGAGTGTGCGGCCTGGGACACCAGGGGCGACATTCCATGATACCGCAATCCCCCCGCGTGCATGGCGTGGGGCATAAAACCGTGGCCGAGCGTGTACATGGGCAGGTAGGGCGTCATCCCCGCCACATCGCCGAGATCGTAGGCGTAGCTGCCCCTGGTGAGGCTGGGACAGGATGTAGGCTCGACGGGGATTATCTCGATTTCCGCCCCGGCGATCTTGTCGGCGACGAAGGGAAAGGCGAGCCCTGCGAAATTCGAGCCCCCGCCCGCGCAGGCGATTATCGCGTCGACCTTCTTCTCGCCGAATTTCTCCAGCTGCTTCTTCGCCTCGAGGCCGATGATGGTCTGATGGAGCATCACGTGGTTGAGGACCGAACCCAGGGCGTAGCGGGTTTCGCCCGACCGATCCGAGACCGCTGCTTCCACCGCCTCGCTTATGGCTATGCCGAGACTGCCGGGCGAGGCAGGGTCCTTCCGGAGGATGGCCCTGCCGGCCTCGGTGCTGTCGCTCGGGCTGGGGATGCAGGTTCCCCCCCAGGTCTGCATCATGAACTTCCTGTATGGCTTCTGCTCGTAACTGGATCGCACCATGTACACCTTGCATTCGAGGCCGAACTGGGAGCAGGCGAAGGAGAGGGCCGAGCCCCACTGCCCCGCTCCCGTTTCCGTCGTAAGCTTCCTTATGCCGGCCGCCTTGTTGTAATAGGCCTGGGCGATGGCCGTGTTGGGCTTGTGGCTGCCCGCCGGCGAAACGCTCTCGTTCTTGTAGTATATCCGGGCGGGAGTTCCCAAAGCCCTTTCGAGACCGAAGGCGCGATGCAGGGGAGAGGGCCTCCAGCGGTACAGGATGGCGAGCACCTCCTCGGGAATATTGATCCAGCGCTCCGACGACATCTCCTGCTCGATGAGGTTCATGGGGAATACGGCTGCCAACTGCTCGGGGCTTACTGGCTTCCCGTCAGGCCCGAGGGGTGGCAATGGCGGCGTTGGCAGGTCTGCGGCCAGGTTGTACCACTGTCTGGGCATCTCGCTTTCATCGAGACAAATCTTCGTCATCATGGCTTCCTCCCTGGAGATATGTTTCTATCGATAGAAACCTTATAGAACAGCTTTGCTGTTTCTGTCAATAGATACATCGCATATATTTTCACTTTTCTTCACCGCTCTCATCGAACCCTTCTTGACTAAGGTGACCGATGGTCATTTAATAACTATGGGTAATATCAAGGAGCGCCGATGGGCATCGAAGAACGCAAGCTGCGGGAAAAAGAAGAGCGCCACAGCCTTATCGTCGAAAACGCCAAGGCGCTGATTCTGGAGCATGGCGTCGACTATCTGACGATGCAGACCCTGGCCGAGGCCAGCGAACTGAGCAAGGCCACCCTCTATCTGTATTTCGAGAACAAGGACGCGATTCTCATGGAGATACTGGAGAGCGCCGCTTCGGATTTCGTTCGCTTCGCGCGATTGCGCATCCCTGCCGGCTCCACGGGACTTCAATCCCTCCAGGCCTTGTGGATGAGCTATTTGAGGCTTTTCGGCGAATCCCAGGACATCATCGTTTTGACGGGGATTAAAAATTACATCGATCCCCAGTTTCCCCTCGGTTCGGAAGCTGGGGGTTCGCGCTTCGGCACCGCGATGGGCGAGATGCTTGCCCTCATTATCGAAGTGCTCCAGAAGGGCGTCAGCGACGGTTCCCTGGAAAAAATCCCCGACCCGGAGCGCCTCGCCTATACGATCATCATGATCGCAACATCGATAATCGACAGCGAAACCCGATTGCCCCGACCGCAGAGAGACCCGCGGAAAATCAGCCTCGCCATGCGAGAAACCTTCGAAATACTCCTTCGGGGCCTTGCCGCCGAGGGTTCCGATCGATCGTTGCTCTCCCTGAAGGCTTTATAAAGGAATCCCTATGCAGAAACTTTTCAAACATCCCAAATGGATTGTGGCGATAATTTCCCTGATCACGCTGTTTTTTGCCCTGCAGATACCGCGGATTCAGCTGGATAACAACAACTTCCGTTTCGTGCCGGAAAAGGATCCCGAAAGGATTGCCCTGAAAAAAGTGGACGAGGCCTTCGGCAGCCAGATCGTGATCCTCGTAGGCTTGGAGCGCCGGCACGGCTCGGTGCTCGAGGCGGACTTTATAGAAAAGCTGCGCGAGTTCGATAAAAAAGTCGCCGCCATTCCTATCGTCGACACCACGACCTCCATCGTCTCCACCGATTACCTCACCGGCGAGGGCGACGCCATCGTCGCCCAGGACCTCGTGCCGGAAAGCTTCAGCGGCAGCGACGCCGAACTCGCCGAACTCAAGGACAAGCTTCTCAGCTGGGACCTCTACAGCCGAGCCCTCGTCTCCGAGGACTTTTCGGGCACCCAGATGATCGTGTTTCTTGACATTCCGCCCGAAGACGCCGGCAAACCCGAAGTGGTTCTGGTTCACAAGGAGATAAAGCGATTCGCCGACGAGACAGGCTTTCTGGACACCAATGTCTATATCACGGGCATGCCCGTTTTCAGCTCGGTCGTCAATGACGCCACGAAAGCCGACCTTATCTTTCTCGTTCCTCTCGTCATCATCGTCGTGGTATTCGTCCTCTTCATGTCGTTCAGACGGCTGAGCGGCGTCCTTCTTCCCCTCCTTACGGTTCTGATTTCCGTATTGTGGGCTATAGGCGCCATGCCCCTCTTCGGGATCAAGCTCTCCATCCTTTCGACCATTCTCCCCGTCATACTGGTGGCGGTGGGAAGCGCCTATGGCATCCATGTCGTCAGCCATTACTACGACGAAATCGCCGGCGCAAAGAACCTGAGCGACGACGAACACCGAAGGATAGTGCTAGCCGTACTCAAGCGTGTGGGAAAACCCGTTCTCCTCGCCGCGCTCACCACCTTCGCGGGGTTCGCGTCGTTCTGTTTCACGCAGGTGATCCCCATCTTCGAATTCGGCATCTTCTCGAGCTTCGGCGTCCTTGTCGCCTACGTTATTTCCATCACCCTCATCCCCGCCATCATCATCCTTCGCGGCCCCGCCAAGAAACTCCCGCGCTTCAAGACCTCGGAAATGGAGCCCGGCGAAGAAGACCCCTTGAGCGGAGCCCTCGCCGACGCCCTTGGACATGTCGTCGCTAAAAAACGGACAGTGCTGTTCGCCGCCCTCACGATTGTTTTCCTGTCGGCGATCGGCCTCAGCCACCTTGTGATCGACAACGTGCTTGTCGAGTACTTCAAGCCCGACACCGATGTCGCCCGCTCCGACCGTTTTATCCGCGAAAAATTCGGCGGCTCGAAATCCCTGAGCCTCGTCGTGAGCTCGGAAATCCCCGGCGAAGTTCTGCGCCCCGATGTCCTTGCCGCCATGGACGGGCTCGCCCTCTACCTGAAGGAACATGTTCCCGAAGTGGGCAAGACGAGCGGCTTCACTGACCTCATCAAGCGGGTGAACCAGGTGTTCAACGCCGACGAGAGCCCCGAGGGAATCAAACCCGCAAGCTCGCAGCCTGCGGCTGATGGTGGCGACGCCATGGCTTTTGGCTTCGGATTTTCCGAACCAGTCGAAGCAGGGGTTCCCGCGACCGCGGCTGTACCGGAAGACGCACAATCCACAGAAGGCACATTTGCCGCCAGCCCGAAGGAAAAAATGGATTCTCTGGCCATGGTCGCCCTTCTCAACAAGGCCCTCGCCGAAAAAGGCGGGGATGAACTCAGCGCTCGCGATCTTGTCGGCGGCCTTTCGCGGCTCACGAATTACCGGGGCGCTTCCTATTACGAGATTCCCGTCGACCCCGCCCGCTATGGAAAAACCAACATGGACGAGCTGAAAGCCCTCATATCCAACTACCTCGTCCTCCTTTCGGGCAACATCAGTTCCTACGCCGACGACCCCCTAGAGCCCAAGGCCATAAGGATGGACATACAGCTCAGGACGGTCGGCCAGATCGATACAGACAGGGGCATCGCCGCCATGAAAAGCTATATCGACGAGCGCTTCCCCAAAGATGTCAAGGTTGAAATCGCGGGCACCGCCCTCGTGGAAAAATCGCTCAACAACCTCGTCGTCCAGTCCCAGCTCATATCGGTGGCCCTCTCTCTCGTGATGGTGTTCCTCATCCTCGCTATTTTCTACCGATCGGCGATAGCCGGCCTCATAGGCCTCGCGCCGCTCTCGATATCGATCCTGGTAAACTTCGCCGTCATGGGCTTCGCGGGCATAAAGCTCAACATTGGCACGGCCATGGTGGCGAGCATCGCCGTGGGCATCGGCATCGACTACACCATCCACTACATGGCCGCCTATCACCACGAGTACATGCTCACAAAGGGCAAAGGCAAATTCCTTCGCCGCACCTTCCTCACCTCGGGCAAGGCCATCCTGTTCAACGCCGTGTCGGTAGGCGCGGGATTCGGCGTGCTCGCCTTTTCGCAGTTCAACATCCTGGCCGAACTGGGCCTTCTCATCGCGCTCACCATGGGCACGAGCGCCCTCGTCAGCCTCACCCTGCTCCCCGTTCTCCTCATCACCATCAACCCAGCCTTCATCCGGCGGCCCCTGCCGTCCGACAAGGCATTGAAAGTTATGGAGGCTACACAATGAAACGTTTTTTCTGCCTGATCGCGGCTCTCGGCCTCGCGGCAAGCATGGCCTACTCCCAGAGCGCCGCCGAAATCATGAAGGCGTCGCGCGACAGGATTAAGGCCGACACCGTCTCCACGAGGGCGCGCATGGTCATCAGCGCCAAGGACGGCTCCACCACCGAGCGCCTCGTCGACCAGTACACGAGCACGGCGGGCGGTGTCACGAAGACGATGGTCGTCTTCCAGAAACCGGCGTCCGTGGCGGGGACGCGCTTCCTCACCATCGCCGAGAAAGGCAAGAAAGGCGACCAGTGGATATTCCTGCCGGCCCTGGGCAAGGTGCGCCGCATCGCCGCGAGCGAGGGATCGGCCAGCTTCATGGGCACCGACATGTCCTACGATGATGTCGCGTCGGCCGACCGCGACATCGACCTCGACACCTACAGCCTCCTCGGCGAGGAGAACCTCGGCGGAAAACCCTGCTGGGTGATCGAGGCCAAGCCCAAGGATGCTGCCTATCAATATTCGCGCATGAAGGCCTGGATAGAAAAAGCCACCTACATTTCGCTGAAGATGGAGCTGTACGACAAGAAGGGCAGCCTCGTCAAAGTGATGGAGATGGGCGAGGTGAAGGACATCCAGGGAAGGCTCACGCCCACAGTGACAAAGATGACGACAGTGCAGGCGAAGACGTCCACCACCATCTATATGGACATCATGAAATATGACGACCCGATCCCGGCGAGCGTGTTCACCGAGCGCTTCCTCCAGACGGGCCGTCCATGAAGGAGTCTGGCATGAACAGGAACAGGAAAAGCATCGTTTCGGCTATTTTGTTGGCAGCGCTGCTGATGTTCGGTGGCGCCCAGACGGGAGCCCAGGATTTCGGCTTCGGGGGCGAAGCGGTTGATGAAAAGCTGCCGGCTATTGCCGGCGCGATGCCGGGCGGAGAGGTATCCTTCTCCATGCTGGCCTTTCCCGGCGAGCTTGTCGACGGGAAATTTACGAACAGCACTGCCCTGCCGGCGGCGAAGCTCAGCGTGAAAGCCTCAGGCTCGAAGGCCGATGCCTTCGTCGGTGTAAAGCTCGACAAGGATCTTCTCGCGAACGGCTCTGCCGACATCCTCGATGAGGCCTGGCTGCGCGTCTTCGCCGGCCAGACGACGATCCAGGGAGGCATCATGCGCGCCACATGGGGCCGCGCCGACTCCTTGAGCGTCCTCGACGTCCTCAATCCCCGAAACGTGAGCGACCTCACCCTGCGCGATGAAAACGACCGCAAAATCGCCCTGCCCATGCTGCGCCTGACCCAGAGCCTGGGCGAGCGATTCTCGGCCGACCTTGTCTACCTGCCCTGGTTCGAGGGCGACAGGATAGCCAGGACAGGCCTCTGGGTTCCCGCCCAGCTGAAGCCTTTCGCGGCGGCGACCATCAATACGCCCTCAACGGCGAGCCTCGACTATGGCCAGGCGGGCCTGCGCCTCACCGGCAGCCTGAAGGGCATCGACCTCGGCGCCCAGTACTACTATGGGCGGCTGACGACGCCATTCATGGACACGATGGACGCGGCGATGTATCTGCTCGGAGTGCCTGGTACGACTATCGACATAGGCTGGAACCCTTACCATCAGATCGGCGCGGATCTGGCATTCGTCGCGGCCGGTTTCAATGTCCGGCTGGAAGCGGGGGTCAATCTCACCGATGACGCGACGGGCACTGACACCCTCGTCTACAACCAGCACGCCGTCTGGTCCGCCGGCTTCGACAGGGACCTCTTCGCCGGCATAAACCTCAATCTTCAGGCTATGGGCAAGGTACGGCTCAATCATGACAAGATCGACGCCTCGAACACATCACTCGACATCGAGGCGGGAACCAAAATCACCTCAACACAAGTCGCCGCCCTCCTTTCGCGCAGCTTCATGCAGGAAAAGCTGAAAATCGAGCTGCTGGGGCTCCTGGGCGCGGAAAAACTGGATTATATAGTGGAGCCTGGCCTCGTGCTCGCGGTCGGCGATGCCGAGATTGCCCTTCGCGGCCGGTACTTCGGCGGCGATGCCTCAGGCGAGCTCGGACAGTTCAACGACAGGAGTTATGTGAGCCTTTCCTCGAAATTCGCTTTCTGAAACGAGGATTGCCCGGAGGGCGGACGCCACAAGGGCATCCCAGGGGCGGCCCCGGCCTGTCGGTCGGGGCCGCCTTTTTTACGCCGGCACGATCACATTGTAGAGGTTGGGAATTCTCTCCATCACGAGGGGAAAATCGCAGGGCGCAAGGATTTCCGCCTCCCCGTCGCACTGCAGGGGGATATTGTCGTCGTTCTGGATTTCGATTCGCGATGCCATAAAATGCTCGATTTCGCGAACGGCCTCATGCTTTCCCTTCTCAATGGAACCCTTGACGAGGAGTTTGCGCAGCAGGCTCGTCTGTTCGCAGCTCACGATATTCTCCAGCCCGGGAAGAATTTTTTTGTTGGACCCGTACTGGCGGTTGCCGGAGGCGCCCATGGCGACGAAGAGCCTGTCCTTCCTCGACTCGTGGATGGGCTTCCCTTCGAGATCCCACACCTTCAGCCCCATGGGAATAACCTTGTACGCCCTGTCGTAGAGCATTGTGGCGATATTGACCCAGAACTTGTAGGAATCGCCGGGGAACACCGACTTCAGCTTGTTGGTTTTGTCCGAAACATAGGCGTCGAGGCCGACGCTCGCGATGTTGAATGCCCACAGGGGCGGCTTGCCGCCTTCCGGGGCCGGGCGCACCTGGACGGCAGCCCTCCGCTCCAGCTTCAGTGGGGAAAGAAAGCGGCCGAGGGCGGTGACGAGATCCCTGCCCTCGGAGCCGTCGTTGCCCGTCCCCATGGGAAGCCGCAGGAGGGCGAACTGGTCCTTTCTGTCGTCGGGGAGGTAGAGGAGGCGTTCGGCCATCTCAAGGCTTGTGCCGTCACCGCCCGCCGTCATGATGATGTGGAAGGATTCGAGTCCATTGGAGGTGGAATGATCCAGGGTTCGCTGCGCTATCGCCGAAGCGTGGCCGCAGCGCTGGGTGAGATGGAGCCTCACCTGCACTTCTGTTCTCCTGACAGGAAGGGCCGCAGCCAGTGCGACTACCTGCTGGAGTTCGCTTTTGCGCTTCGCGGCGAAACGCCGGCGCTTGAAGCCGCCAGCCTGGGGGTTGGCGATGATATCGACGAAAAGCCTGCTGTCGGGAAATGCCGGCGAATGCTCAAGGATGGATTTTATGCCATCGGCCAAATCTTCTGGGCGCATGATCCACAGGATAATCCCGCTTCAGCCTTCTGTCCATGAGGGTCGCGTCGCGTCTATCGACGCGTACTGTCGACGCCCTACCCCTTCACCGCTCCCATCGTGAGCCCCTTCACCACGTACTTCTGGAAAATCATCGTCAGGATGATGGCGGGTGTCATGATGGCCACGGCGGCGGCCATGACGGCGCCCCAGTCCACCTCGGCGTAGGAGACAAAGTTGTAGACGGCTATGGGCAGGGTTTTCGTCCTCTCCATGCTCAAAACCTGGGAGAACATGAAGTTGTTCCAGGAGAAGATGAAGGAGAGCGTGATGGAGGTGACGATGCCCGGACCCGAGACGGGGAGGATGATCGACATGAAAGCCCTCTGGCGCGTGGCCCCGTCGACCATGGCCGACTCCTCCATCTCGATGGGGATCGTCTCGAAGTAGCTCGACATGATCCACACGACGATGGGCAGGGCTATGAGCATGTGCGAAAGGATGAGGGCCGTGTAGCTGTCCATCAGGTGGAGGCGCGAAAAGATGATGTACCAGGGCATTAGAAACGAGATTCCGGGCATGAGCTTGGCCACGAGGATGAAGACCGACAGCTTCTTCTGCTGAAAACGGGCTATCGAGTAGGCAGCCGGCAGTCCGAGTATCACCGAGAGGCCGACGGAGACGATGCCGACGATCGAGGAGTTGATGAAGTACTTGAGGAAGTTCTGCTCGGTGAAGACCTTCAGGTAGTTGCCGACGATGGGCGAAAAGATGAACTTCGGCGGCCAGGAGATGATGTCCACTTGGGTCTTGAAGGACGAGGCCAGCATCCACACGAAGGGGAAGAGGACAGGAATGGCTATGGCCGCCAGGGCGAGGGCGAAAATGAACCGGCGCATCAATGATACTCGCATCCCTGCCTCCTAGAGCTCGAATCGCTTGCGAAGCCGCATGATCGTCATGCTGAGCAGAAGAACCAGCAGGAAGAGGAATATGAGGATGACGGAGGACTGTCCCATCCGGAAATACTCGAAACTGTATTTGAAGGCCATGATATTGAGGGTTTCCGAGGCGTAGCCCGGACCTCCCCCCGTCATGGCGTAGATGATGTCGAAGGTTTTGAGGGCGTCGATGGAGCGCAGTATCATGGCAGTGAGGAGGGTAGGCGCTATCATCGGCAGCGTTATCTGGGTGAAGGTCTGGTAGGCGTTGGCCCCGTCGACCTTGGCCGATTCATAAGGCTCCTGGGAGAGCCCCGCAAGGCCCGCGAGGACGATGAGGGTGACCATGGGCGTCCACTGCCATATGTCGACGAGGGCGAGGGAGGGAATAACCGTCCTCACGTTCGACACCCATTCCGACGGAGGCAGCCCGAGCAGGCTGAGCATGTAGTTCATGAAGCCGATGGTGGGATCGAAGAAGAGGTTCCATACGATGCCGATGGCCACGGGCGTCGCCACGAGGGGGAGGAGGAGGATCAGCTTCATGGCCGATTTTCCCTTGAATTCCCTGTTGAGGAGGAGGGCGAGAGCGAGACCGAGCACTGTCTCAACCGCCACGGCGAGGAAGGTGAAGGAAAACGTGCGGCCTACGGCGCTGATGAAGCGCGGTTCGTTGAACACCCTGATGTAGGATTTCAGCCACACGATGCTCAGGGGCATGCCCGAGGTGAGATTCCAGTTGGTGAAGCTCAGGAAAAGGGTGTAGAGAACGGGAAAGAGCATCATGACAACGACAAAGGTCACTGCCGGCAGGGGGAAGAGAATTTTCAGGTTCCTTTCGACGAAGCCGCTCTTTGTCATGGTATCCTCCGGGAAAATTGAAAGGAAAGGCGGCGGGGCGGATAGCTCCGCCCCGCCGCCGACAGCACGATCGGCATCGACTGCCCTTATTGCATGCCGTATTCTCCGGTATCCTCAAGCAGTTCGTTGACGGCCTTCACCTTGGCCTTCGCCAGGTTCTCCAGGGTCTGGGACAGACCTGCCGTATTGATGGAATCGATGATCACCTCGCCGATGAGGTCGCGGGCGTTGCCGACGGCGCTCATGTAGGGGCGGTCGAAGGGGGTTCCGTTCTTGGCGGCGTAGGCCTGGGTAGCCACAAGCTCGGGATTGGCTTTGGCGATGACGGCGGGATCGGCCCAGGCCGAGTTGCGCGACATCGGGATGTTGGCGACGCCCAGGGCTCGCTTGGCGAGGTCGGCGTTGGTCGCCCACTTTATGAAGTCCATCGCGAGGGCTTTGTTCTTGGACTGGCGGGCCACGGCCATGCCCCAGGAGACGACGAAGAAGGGGGTGCCGGATTTCGGACCCGCGGGCATGTTGGCGATGCCGAGGTCTGCGGCGGCCACCTGGCTCTTGGCGGGATCGACGATTTGGCCATAGAAGACGGAGGCGTCCGTCCACATGGCTACCTTGCCGGCCTGGACGAGGGGCATGATGTTCTCCCAGGACATGGAAGTGACGCCCTTGGGCCCGTAGAGGGCGAGCATCTTGCCGTAGAAGCGGATGGCGGCGAGGGCTTCGGGTGAATCGAATACGGCCACGCCCTTGTCGAGATAGGCTCCGCCGTAGCTGTAGATGTAGCTGGAAAGCTGGGTTACCGCCGCGGCGCCCTTGCCGCGGGAAGCGAATCCCGCCACGTCGGCTGTGTCGAGAGCCTTGGCCGCCGCTTCGAGTTCGGCGAAGGTCTTGGGAACAGCGATACCGGCTTTCTTGAAGAGGTCTTTACGATAATAGAGAACTTGCCATTCGGTGACGAGGGGGACGAGATAGGGCTTGTTGCCGAATTTCGCCACGCCCATGGCGCTGGAGGGATAGTCGGAGAAATCGTAGGTGGTGAGCGGCTCGTACCAGCCGTTCTTGTAGAACATCTTGCCTTCCTGGAGGGGCCTGGTCATGAAGACGTCGGCCGAGGAGGAACTGGTGGCGAATTCGGTGGTCAGCTTGGTGGTAAGCTGGCTTTCCTGCAGGCTCTCGACGTTCACTTTTACGCCGGTCGCCTTCTCGTATTCGGGGATTGCGGCTTTCAGAAGCTCGCCGTAGGGATGGTTGGCGAGAAGAACGCGGATTTCCTTGGCCTGGGCACCGGCTCCCATAACGACGATGAGCACGAGAGCCAGGGCGAAAAACTTCGATTTCATGAAGACCTCCTTCATTCGGTTGGGTGATTTACCGTTATAGAGTATTATCCGGTTTTCCCATGCCGTCAAGTTTTCTTATGAAAAATATTTTCTTTTCAATGATTATTTTTTTCACGATATGCTTTACAGAATGGGCAGTCAGTGGTACAACGAAACGGGAGAGGTTGCATAATGTCTGAGCAGAGCTGTATCTATCTCATAAACACCCTCGAGAATTCCTTCAGCGACAAGGAAAAAACCGTCGCCGACTTCATCCTTTCCCACTCTTCCGAGGCCGTGCATCCGAGCATCGAGGAACTGGCCGCTCGCATTGGCGTTTCGGTCTCTACCCTTCTCCGTTTCGTGAAAAAGCTCGGCTACGAAGGTTATCAGCAGTTCAGGATTGCCCTGGCCACCGAAACACTCGCGCCCGAATCGCGCTATTACGAGGTAGCTTTCGTCGATCCCAAGGATGCCGTCGCAACAGCCTTCAGCGCGGCCAGAAGCGCCCTCGACATGACGGAAAAGCTCCTCGACAGACAGGTTGTCGGCGAAGTGGCGCGCGTCGCCTGCTGTGCCCCTGTTTTTTTCCTCTTTGGCCTCGGCGGTTCGGGCATCGTCGCGAAGGACGCCTTCCACAAGTTTGTCCGTACCGGAATACACTGTCAGGCGGCCGAGGATTTCCATCTCCAGCTCATGCTGGCCTCACAGGCTGGTCCGAAGGACCTTGCCCTGGTGATTTCAAACACGGGAGCCAACAAGGACTGCCTTGCCATCATCGAGGTGCTCAGGAAGTCAGGCTGCAAGATAGCCGTCATCACTACCTATCCGCGATCTCCCCTGGCAAAGGTAGCCGACTATCTCCTCGTCTCGGCCGCGCCAGGCGCTTCCACCATTTCGGAGGCTTTTTCGGCCAGGATTGCCCACCTGGCCATCATCGATGCCCTCTACATCGAGGCTATGGAAATTTTTAAGGAAAAGGGCCTGAGCAAGGTTGAAAAAATGCGATCCGTTATCGCGGATCGAAGACTATAATAGTAGAAAACATGGAGGAAGCCATGAAAGCTGACATCGGCTTGATAGGCCTCGCCGTCATGGGCGAAAATCTCGTGCTCAACATGGAAAGCAAGGGCTTTACCGTCGCCGTCTACAACCGCACGACGAGCAAGGTGGACGATTTTATCGGAGGCAGGGGCGCGGGCAAGAAGATACTGGGCGCCCATTCGCCGGCCGAACTCGCATCCCTCCTCGCCTCGCCGCGCAAGGTGATGATCATGGTCAAGGCAGGCCAGGCCGTGGATGACACGATCGCCCAGCTTCTACCCCACCTGGAGAAGGGCGACATCATCATCGACGGGGGCAACTCGAATTACCAGGACACGATGCGCCGCGCGAGGGAGCTGGAAGCCAGGGGCTACCTCTTTATCGGCTCGGGCGTCTCGGGCGGAGAAGAGGGCGCCCTGCTGGGACCTTCCCTCATGCCGGGCGGATCGGCCGCGGCCTGGCCCTTCGTCAAGCCGATTTTCCAGGCCATCGCCGCCAAGGTGGAAGACGGCAGCCCCTGCTGCGACTGGGTGGGATCGGACGGAGCCGGGCACTTCGTGAAGATGGTGCACAACGGCATCGAATACGGCGACATGCAGCTCATCTGTGAAGTCTACCAGATCATGCGCGACAGGCTCGGCATGGAAGAGGACGAGATGAGCGCCGTCTTCGCGAAGTGGAACGAAGGCGACCTCGATTCCTACCTCGTCGAGATAACCCGCGACATCCTCGCCTACAAGGACGAGGACGGGCAGCCTCTTGTGCGTAAGATTCTCGATACCGCTGGCCAGAAGGGCACGGGCAAATGGGCCGGCATAGCAGCCCTCGACTTCGGCGTTCCCCTCACCCTCATCGGCGAATCCGTCTTCGCGCGCTGCCTCTCGGCCGCCAAGAACGACAGGGTCGCCGCGTCGAAAATCCTCGCCGGCCCGAAGGCACAAGGCTTTGCGGGCGACAAGGCGGCCTTCATCGCCGATCTGGGTCAGGCTCTCTACGCGGCCAAGGTCGTTTCCTATGCCCAGGGCTTTCTCCTCATGAAGGAAGCGGCCAAGGAATACGGCTGGAGCCTCGACTTCGGATCCATCGCCCTCATGTGGCGGGGCGGCTGCATCATCCGTTCCGTCTTCCTCGGGAAAATAAAGGAAGCCTTCGATGCGGACAGGGATCTCGGCAACCTGATGATGGCGCCCTTTTTCGCCACGAAGCTGGCGGCGAGCCAGGCCAGCTGGCGCAGGGTCGTGGCCGAATGCGCCATGTCGGGGATTCCCGCTCCGGCTCTCTACACGGCGCTTTCCTACTACGACGGCATGAGGACGGAGCGTCTGCCCGCCAACCTGCTGCAGGCCCAGCGCGACTATTTCGGCGCACACACCTACGAACGGATCGACAGGCCTCGCGGCCAGTTCTTCCATACAAACTGGACGGGCCATGGCGGCTCGACTTCGGCGTCCACGTATTCTGTTTAGAGGAGGCTCAGCATGGCGGCAATGAAAATACAGCCTAAAAAGGCCGATTCCCTCGATTTTCTGGCCCTCGGAGCCCTCGTAACGCGGCTCGATCCGGGCATCATCCCCTTCGGGTTCGCCGATACTTACCACATCCACGTGTCGGGCGGCGAATTCAACGTTGCTGCCAACCTCTCCCGCTGCTTCGGGCAGAAGACGGCCATAGCGAGCGCCATGGTCGATTACCCCATAGGGGCTAAAATCGAGGCCGAAGCGCGGAAGATGGGCGTTGAAGGCATCTACAAGCGCTTCAAGCACGATGGAGTGCGCGGGCCGAACATGGCCCAGGTATGGTCGGACCGAGGCCAGGGCGTACGCGCTCCCGTCGTTTTCTACAACAGGGCGAACGAGGCGGCTGCCCTCCTGAAGCCCGGCGATTTCGACTGGGAGGCCCTTTTCGCGAAAGGCCTACGCTGGTTCCACTCGGGGGGCATCTTCTCCGCCCTCTCGGCCACGACGCCGGAATTGGTCATCGAGGCGATGAAGGCCGCCCGCAGAGCGGGCGCCATCGTATCCTTCGACCTCAACTACAGGGCCAAGCTCTGGGCCGCCAACGGCTCCTCCACTTCGGCGCCCGAGATCCTCGGCCGCATCGCCGAACAGGTGGATGTCCTCGTCGGCAACGAGGAAGACCTCCAGATGGGCCTAGGCCTCAAGGGTCCCGACATCCACGCCGCCTCCAAGCTCGACCCCGAGGCTTTCTACAAGACTATCGAGGAAGTGACGGCGCGCTGGCCCAACGTGAAAGCCGTGGCCACGACCCTGCGCGACGTAAAATCGACGAACCGGCACCTGTGGAGCGCCGTGCTCTGGCTCGAAGGCCAACGTTATGCGGCACCGACAGCGGAGCTCGACGTGTACGACCGCGTGGGCGGCGGCGACGGCTTCGCGGCCGGCCTCATTTACGGCCTGCTCGAGGGCAAGGATCCCCAGGAGGCCCTCGCCCTCGGCTGGGCTCACGGAGCCCTTCTCACCACCTTCCCCGGCGACACCACGATGGCAACCCTCGATCAGGTCGTTTCCTTCGCGAAGGGCGGATCGGCCAGGATTCAGCGATGAAAGCCCTCGTTCTCGAAGACTACAAGAAATTTTCCTTCAGGGACTATCCTGACCCGGCCCTCCGATCCGCCGACGACGTCATCGTTCGGGTGAGGGCTGCCGCGATATGCGGCTCCGACGTTCACGGCATGGACGGCTCCACGGGGCGTCGCATACCGCCCATCGTCATGGGCCATGAGGCGGCGGGCGAGATCGTCGAGGCAGGTTCAGGCGTCAAGGATTTCGCGTTAGGCGACCGCGTCACCTTCGATTCCACCGAGTACTGCGGCGAGTGCTTTTACTGCAGGCGAGGCGAGGTGAATCTCTGCGACAACAGGAAGGTGCTCGGCGTATCCTGCGGCGACTACAGGCGCGATGGCACCTTCGCCGAATACATCGTCCTACCGAAGCGCATCCTGTATAAAATGCCCGATGCCCTCGATTATGCGGCCGCAGCCATCGCCGAGCCGGCGGCGGTGGCCGCCCACGCGGCCGCGATAACGCCCATAGCGTTGGGCGATTCCATGGTCGTGGTGGGAGCGGGTCTCATCGGCCTCCTCCTCCTGCAAATCCTGCGCGCCCATTCCGCGGCGACGATACTCGCCCTGGACACCGATCCAGAGCGGAGGCAGGCCGCGATAAAGGCAGGCGCTTCGGCCGCCCTCGATCCCGCCGAGCCGTCGGCCCAGGCCGCGATTCTCGAACTCTCGGGCGGCCGCGGCTTCGACCGCGCCTTTGAGGCCGTAGGCGCCTCGGCGCCAATCGCCACCGCGATCGGCGCCGTTCGCAAGGGCGGCTCCGTGACCCTCATCGGCAACGTGAGCCCCAAGGTGGAGCTGCCGCTTCAGGCTGTCGTTACGCGGCAAATTACCCTCTACGGCTCCTGCGCCATGGCGGGCGAATACCCCCTCGTCCTTGATCTCCTCGCCCGAGGAAAGATCGATGCCCGTTCCATCATCAGCGCGACAGCCCCCCTCTCGGAAGGCGCATCCTGGTTCGCCAGGCTCTATGCCCGCGAAAAGGGGCTCCTGAAAGTGGTGCTAGAACCCTGAAGACTAAAAGCGGAGAATAAGCAGCATGGAAAAGATACGGTTCGGCCTGTACGGCTACGGTAAAGTCGCCCAACTTCACGCAAAGGCCATAGCGGCCAGCTCCAACGCCACCCTCGTTTCGGTATGCGGGCGAAACGCCGAAAAAGCGGCCGCTTTCGCCAAAAGCTGGGGCGTTGAAGCCCGATCCTCCGCGGCCGAGATGGCCGAGCGCGACAGGGTGAAAGCCGTCATCGTCACCACGCCCCACCCTCTCCACGCTCTTCATGCCATCGAATGCCTGGAAGCCGGCCTCAACGTTATCGTGGAAAAGCCCATGGCCCTCAAGGTGGCCGACTGCGACGCCATGATCGCTGCCGCGCGTTCACGCGGCCTCAGCCTTGGCGTCATCAGCCAGCGACGCTGGTATCCTTCCACAATCCGCATAAAACGAGCCATCGAGAAGGGCGATTTGGGCATCACCCTTCTCGGCCAGGCGATAATCCTCGGCTGGCGCGACGAGGCCTACTACCATTCCGACCCCTGGCGCGGCACCTGGGAGCATGAGGGCGGCGGCGTCATCGTCAATCAGGCGCCCCACCAGCTCGATCTGCTCGCCTGGTTCATGGGCCCTGTCGCCGGCGTTTCGGGCTCCTGGATCAACGTCAACCATCCCTACATAAAAGTGGATGACAGCGCCGTCGCCACCGTCCATTTTGCGAACGGCGGCCTGGGCTCCATCTTTGTCTCCAATTCGCAGAAGCCCGGCATCTACGCGAAGGTATATATTCACGGAAGTTCCGGCGCTTCAGCGGGGGTTCAAACCGACGGGGGCGCCATGTTCATAGCGGGCATGAGCGGCGTGCTCGAGCCGCCCTATAACGATCTGTGGACAATTCCCGGACAGGAAAAGCTGCTTGAAGGATGGAAAAGCGAGGATGCCGCCTATTTCTCGCGCATCGAACCGACCTGGCATTTCTTTTCGCTCCAGATCGACGATTTCGCCAGCGCGCTCGCCGAGGGACGAAAGCCCATGGTGACCGGCGAGGACGGCAGGGAAGCGGTGAAAATCATCGAGGGCATCTACAGATCCTCCGAAAGCGGACGAAGAATCGACTACTGATCCACTTCGCTTTCTGCTTCCCCGCTGATCATCGCCGTCTTTTTGTTTATCTCGTCCATGGTCTTGTAGATGTATGCCCTGTCCTCGCCCTCGAACTCCAGCTTCGGAATGAGGCGCGAAAAGAAACTCTGCACAAAATGCTCCATCCTCGAAACGGTATCGATGTAGTTGGATTCGTGGTTCAGCATCATGACGGTACAAGCGAGGGGTCTGTTGTAGGTACCGATGATCCGGAACCCCAGCTTCTCGTACATGCGGATGAGCTTCGACTCGTCGCTGAAGACATCGAGGAATATCGTGTCGATGCCCCTGCCCCTGATGTAGAGATAGGACAGCACCATGAGGCTGAAGGGAACGATGGAGCCCCTCTCTTCGCGCACGATGGCGAGCCTGTCGATCTCGGCGTAGGGCGATCCGTCCAGAAAGGAGGAGATGTCAAAATTGCTCTGGATCGGAATCTCGCCCTCAACTTCGCTCAGGTGAAGGGTTGTGGTTCCGACGGGCTGCATGCCTTTATAGGCAAGGAGGTGGAAGGCGCTCTCATCCTCGCTGCGGTGTATGGTTTCTTCGAGATAGCCCTTTTCGCCTACGAGGATCTTGCGCTGCAGGTAGAAGCTGTCCTCCAGATGCCGAGGCTCCTTGGCATGCATAAAGCGGATTTTGTTGTGATCCATATTGGCGGCGGGCAGGACAATCTGGAATCTCGTTCCCTGCAGTTCTTCCGAATCGATAATGATCCTGCCCCCGATCTTGGACACTATGTGATGCGCGATGCTCAGGCCCAGGCCGGTGCCCGCGCCGGGCTCCTTTGTCGTGAAAAATGGATTGAACACCTTGTCGATATTCTGCTTTTTTATGCCGCTTCCCGTATCCTGAACGATGGCTATGACATCGGCCCCCACCTGCCTGACTTCCAGGGTCAGCGTCCCGTCGCTGTTCATCGCCTGCACGGCGTTCACTATCAGATTGAGGAATACCTGCTGCAGCTCATTGGCGTTCGCCTGGACATCGTTCGTCTGGTCGTAGTTCTTGCGCACCGTCACGGAGGAAAAATCGATGCCACGCATCGCAAGCTTGAGGGAATTCTCTATGATGGCGACGACATTGACCAAGTCGGGCTGGCTCTTCGTCTTTCTCGAATAGAGCATGAGGTCGCGTATAACTTCGGCCGCGTTCTGGGCATAGCGGATGATGTCCTGCGTATACTCCTGAAGCCTCGTCCCTTCGGCTGTTTCGGGGAGCATGATGTCGGCAGTACCAAGAATGGCGCCGAGGGGATTGTTGATCTCATGGGCGATGCCGGACACAAGGGTACCTATGCCAGCCAACTTCTCGGATTGGATAAGTTCGTCCTGAAGGGTTTTCTGCTTCGTCACATCCTGGAAAAATTCGAGGAAAATGGGCAGGGCTGTCTTGGGCACCGGAATTGGGTAGAAGTTGAGCTGGAAGGTCAGAAGCCCTTTGACGTCCTGGCGCTCGGCATTGAAGGGCAGACGCGTGTGGAGGCAATCCTGGGCGAGACATTCCAGGCAAGGCCTGTCCCTGTTGAAGAAGGCTTTGTAGCACTTGCTTCCGATCAGATCTTCGGCCGATTTCTCGAAGTAGCGGCGCGCCGCGTAGTTGACCTCGATGATGTTGTAGTTGATGTCCTGTATGGCTATCGGTGTGGTGATGCCGTCGAAGAACGCCTCCAGCTTGTTGCGGCTTATTTCCAGCTGATTGTTGATGCTCTGCAGCCGCTTCTGCTGCTGCTTGAGCCTTTCGAAGGTGATCGCGTTCTCGAGAGCCACCGAACACTGGACGCTCAGAAGCTGCAGCATTTCCAGGTCGAATTGGTTGTAATAATCCTTGTCCAGTTGGGGTCCGAGGATGACGAAGCCGTTGAGACGCTCCTTGAACTTCAAAGGGAGAACAAGGCTCGCCTTGAGCGTCTCCGTGACATCGCCCCGCTCCAGCGCGATGTCGATCATCGTCTGTGGCATGTACAGGTATTGCATCTCGCTCTTTTCGACGCCCTGGTGCATGGCGAAGACCTTGACGAAGTCGCTGCCGCGTTTCAGGCATATCGACTGATCCTGGCCCTCGATGATCTGCCCGTTGAAGGGCAGCTGCTTGGCGACATTGAGCTTGTAATTCCTGTCGTTGAAATCGTTGACGAGCATCAGCGCCCATTCCAGACCGAAAGTGGAGGTTATCTTCTCGATGGTGAGATTGCCCAGGGTTTCCATGTCGACGATGGAGGTGAGGCTGGCGGAAAAGGTTCTCAGACTCTGGTAGTAGGTGAAGGTCTTGCCTCCATACAGCCTCTCCAGGAAGGAGAGGGTTGTCGTCCTCAGGGGGGAGAGAATCACCGAGGTGATGAGGCCCAGGATGATGGCGAGGAGGAGAAGGCGCGCAAAGGGAATGCTGCTGTCGAGGTGGAAAACGGGCAAAAAGAAAAAGAGGAAGAGAGCGCTTGTCAGTATGGCTACGAAAAAAGTGAGGAGGATGTTGAGCACGGCGGAGGAATAGTGGATGAGGCGGTATTTGTAGACGGCGAAAAAAATGATGCCTGCGTTTATCGTTGTGGCGAGAAGGTCGATGGGATACCTGCCGACAGGCTTGTACAGGTTGGCCGCGACGCCGACCACGATGACGACAGCGCCGATTATGAGGAGGCGAAGGGTTTTTTTCTTGAACTTGTTGTCGCTCTTGGTGAGCTGGCGCATGAGCATGAGAATCGAAATGCCCAGGAAAAAATAGGAAAGGGAGTAGGCGAGCATCGCGCCCGAACCGAGGAAGTAATAGAAACCGCTCGCGTTGAAACCCGCATCGGAAACTACCTTGCCGGAAAGGTTCAGGTAGATCAGGTAGAAGTAAATCAGGTAGCCGATATACAGAACAACCTGGTAACGCCGCTTCTCCGTGCCGGAGAGATAGATCATGGTTTGAAGGAAGGAAATCGGTCCGCCGAAAAGACCGAGGAGCATGACTCTGTTCCAGATCAGGGGAGTAAAGAGCCCCGTATCGGCATGCATCATGAAGGAGCCGAAACTCCATAGCGCCATGAAGAACATGTACTGAAGGAAGGAGGCGTCGACTTTTTCCTTCCGGCTATAGATGCCGAAAATGATGAAGACGATATAGACAATGAAGGATACGGCCGGAATAAGCGACGATGCATCCAGTATCATGTCGAAAACCTCTGTATTCAGCGGATGGCTGGAAAGCTGTTCGATACTATAGCATAATGAAATCTGCAATGATACAGAATTCGCTGGCTGCCCTGGGATTTTCCCTCCTCCTCTTTTCGGATTTTTTGTGGGTCAAGGGAAAGATGGTTGCCCCATTCCTCCGTGGCACAGGCTACCTGACCGTCTTTGGGAGCCTGGGGTTTTGGGCTGTATCGTCGCCTTCACAGACGGCGCCCGGCAGCATCCTGTCGCTCGCCCTTGTCGCCGCCGCAGGCGTCTCCTCGGTCCTCCTCCTCTGGTCCGTATTCTTCGAGATCGGCATCGAAAGGAAAAAACTCAGGCTGGGATCCACCGATGTCATCCAAAGTGGAAGCTACAGCCTCTGCAGGCATCCAGGATTCTGGTGGTTCGCCTTCCTGACAGCCGCACTCGGGCTGCTCAAGGGCTTTCCCGACCATTTCCTCACTGTTTTGCTTATGATAGGGCTGGACCTTGTCTTGATCATCGTCCAGGATACCTATACCTTTCCCAAACTGTTCATAGGCTACAGCAATTACAGGAAGAGCGTACCATTCCTCATCCCGCGGTTTTGGAAGGCATAACGATGGCATCAGCAGTCCGCACGGTTCTCGTCGTCGATGACGACCCTTCGATTCGCAAAGTCCTCTCCCTCGGCCTCGAAAGGCTCGGCTACGAAATCAGGCTGGCAGTGAACGGCCAGGAAGGCCTCGATCTCGTCGCCGGGGGGAGCTTCGATCCGGATTGCATCCTTCTCGATATCCGAATGCCCCTGCTGTCGGGCAGGGAAGCCCTGCCGAAGCTCAGGGAACTGAGGCCGCTCACGCCGGTCATCATGCTCACCGCCTACAACGATCTGGCCACAGGGCTGGAGGCGATGAAAAACGGAGCCTTCGACTACCTCGTCAAACCAAGCAGGCTCGAACATATCGCTGAAACCATAGCCCGCGCCATCCGCTACAGGGACATCGTGAGGGAGAAGGTTGAGCAGGACAGGAAAAACGAGGAATACCGCCTGTCACTCGAAAAAGGCATGCATTCCAAGAGCCTGGAACTGAGCGAAACCTACGAGAAACTCAAGGCCGCCAACATGCAGACGGTTCAGGCCCTCGCAGAGACCATTGAAGCGAAGGATCCCTACACCCAGGGGCACTGCGAAAGGGTGAGGAAGCTCTCCGTGAGGATTGCCCGCGAGCTCAGGCTGCCCGAAAGCCTGATAGAACCCCTTGAGTTCGCCGCCCTCCTCCACGATATCGGGAAGATCGGCATACCCGAACGCATCCTCAACAAGGTCGGCGCCCTGGAGGAGGAGGAACTCGATGTGGTGAGGATGCATCCCCTCATCGGGGCGCAGATTCTTTCCAGCGTCGAGTTTTTCGCTCCCGCCATCAACGGCATACGCCACCATCACGAGCGCTGGGACGGCAAGGGTTACCCCGACGGGGTGGCCGGTGAGGAGATCGATCCGCTCGCGCGCATCATCACCCTGGCCGACACCTTCGACGCCATGGCCCAGTCGCGTCCCTACAGGAAAGCGCTGCCTCTGGAGGAGGTGCTCGAGGAGATACGGTCGGAGAGGGGTGGACAATTCTCGCCCGAGGTAGTGGACGCCTTCTTCAGGGCGAAGCTCTACGACGAATACCTCGAAATCTCTAGAATCGATACGTAAAGCGGCCAGGCACGGTCTCGCCGGTCTTGTTCCAGAAGGACGCGCGCTTGAATCCATAGACGACTGACTTGTCAATCTCCGGATCGCCCGATGACTGAAGCACTTCGACGCCTTTCAGCTGATTGTCGCGCGTGACCGAAAATCCTATCACGACGGGCATCAAGTTCCTCCCCGTCTTGTAATCGGCGTTCGCGGGATTATAGCCGGCGTCTTCCAGGATCTGCCAGAGAGGTTCGCGCTGGTCCAGGGGCACATCGCTCTTGCGCCTGTAGGCGGATCCGTCGAATTCATAGTACATCCCAAAAGCTCTTTTTCTCGCCTCGGAAGAATAGATTATCGTGTTGGGCGGCAATTTGAGATCAGGGATCGCGTTGTAGACCGCCGCCGACACGGTTTGAGGCAGGGGCAAGCTGGAGTAAACAGGCGAATAGAGGTTGGGTCCGACCGTCCCCTGGGCTCCTCCGAGCGTCGTATCCGAGGACGTCCCCTTTTCGGCCTTATGGATATTGATCGTGCTCCCCGTCCAGGGCACG
This sequence comes from uncultured Treponemataceae bacterium, assembly GCA_964468155.1. Lineage (GTDB taxonomy): Bacteria > Spirochaetota > Spirochaetia > Treponematales > Rectinemataceae > CAYXUF01. The sequence goes on along the minus strand of CAYXUF010000001.1, from coordinate 56,671 downwards.
TTGCCCTTGCCCGGCACATAGAGCATCGATGCGGTGCCGCTTATGTGCGATCCCTGATCGCGCTGCCCGGGAACCCAGGGTTCGACGGGAGCGGCGGCGGATTGCGGGGAAGCCGCCGAAGGAGCGCCGGGAGTCGGCTCCTTGGGGAGGTTCTCCTCGGGCAAGGGCGAACTTGCGTCGGCCTTCGCGGCCGCGGCTGGAGCCGTCGCCGGCTTGGGCGGAGCGACCGGTATCGGCGCCGGTTCGGGCTTGGAGGCTGGCTTGACGGCGGGCTTCTCGGGGACAGGCGTTTTGGGCGCCTCGACCTTCTTGCTGGGCTCCGGGGTCTTAACCGGCGCCGGCGCTTCGGAAACGATCGCCTCATCCCCTTTGTCGGATGGATCGATCGATCCAAGTCCGATGGAATTCGTCACAGGACCCTGAAGAGCCGACACTTGGATGGTATTCAAATACAGCTCTTCCTGGGGATTCAGGATGCTGAGCGCTATACCCACGGCGAAGGCGATGCCATAGAGCCCGAAGGTGATGCCGACCGAGGTCATCCTTCGCTTCAGTTGCTGCTTTTCGGCATAGCTCAGAGGGGACTTCATCGAACGCCTGTCTCCTTTCGCGTTATAAGCCCGACGTTTTCGATGCTGTTCATCCGAAAGGCGTCGAGCACGGAGACGATGAGCTGATACGAGGCGCTCGATCTGCCCTCGAGCACCGCCCTGACATTGCTGGAATCCGATCCGGATACCCGCTGCTTGAGGATAGAGGAGAGCTCCTGGAGCGATGTCCGCGCATTGTCGACATAGATTTCGCTTTCAGACATCACGATGACCCTGAGCGCCGAGGAGGAAACGGACTGGGCTGTTCGGGAGCCCGGAAGGTCGAGCGAAATGCCGGGAGCCGACCTGAAGGTCGTCGTGATCATGAAGAAGATAATGAGCTGGAGGATGACATCGATCAGCGGCGTCATGTCGACCCCTACCCTTTGGGTCAGACGTCTTCTGCTCATGATTCCTCCGATTCGCCCTTCTTCGAGGCGCCATTGCCGGCGTTGATCAGCAGCACGAGCATATTCACGCGGTTTTCCAGCGTGGTGAGGATCATATTCACCCGGCTGACCAGGAAGTTGTAGAAGATGATGACGGGGACTGCCACGACGATGCCTCCCACCGTCGTGATCAGGGCTTCCGATACCCCGCTCGCGAGGGCGGAAGGATCGCTGACGGCGCCGAATTTTCCCAGAACGCCGAAGGCCCTCATGGTTCCCGTCACGGTACCGAGAAGACCAAGAAGGGGGGCGATAGTGCTGATTGTGCCGAGAGTGGAAAGCCCCTTTTCCAGCTTCGGAGCCTCAAGGGCGGCCGCGTCCTTGAGGATATCGCGCTGCACCTGCTCCGGCTGGCGGCGATTTTCGATTCCAGTCTTGAGGAGGGCGGAGAAAGGCGAGAGGTTCTGGTCGCATATGGAGAGCGCTTCATTGAAGTGCCCTTCCAGCAGGCTCGCCTTGATGCGAACAAAAAGCTTGTCCTCGTCGCCCGAGATGCGGCGCAGGAAAAGCAATCTTTCGATGATGATCACGCAGGCGACGACAGAAAGGGCCATGATGACCCAAAGCACCCATCCGCCTAAGACTATAAAATCGATCATGACAGCTCCTTGATGCGGAAAAATCCCTATACTGTTTATCGGTAGTATATCGCCTCAATCAACGATTATCCACGACGAAGCCAACTATTGTAGGCGCGAGAGGCAAAGCGCTCATTCGCCGCGCTGGTAGTTCGGCGCCTCCCTCGTGATGGTGATGTTGTGGGCGTGGCTTTCGATGAGGCCCGCATTGGTGATCCGCACGAAGCGGGTTTTCGTGCGCAGATCGTCCAGGGTGGCGGCGCCCGCGTAGCCGCAGCCCGAGCGCAGGCCGCCCACGAGCTGGTAGACGAAGTCGGCGAGCTTGCCCTTGTAGGGCACCATGCCCTCGACACCCTCGGGAACGAGCTTGTCGGAGGCGCCGATGCCTGTGGCGTAGCGGTCCTTGCCGTAGCCCTGGAGGGCGGCGAGGGAGCCCATGCCGCGGTAGGTTTTATACTGCCTGCCGTTGTAGAGGACAAGTTCGCCGGGCGATTCCTCGAGGCCCGCGAGGAGGCTGCCGAGCATGATGGCGTGGGCGCCCGCCGCTATGGACTTCACCATGTCGCCCGAAAACTTGACCCCGCCGTCGGCGATGATGGGGATGCCGAAACGGGCGGCGGCCTGGGCGCAGTGGTAGATGGCCGACAATTGAGGCATGCCCGCGCCCGAGATGATGCGCGTGGTGCAGATGGAGCCTGCGCCCACGCCTATCTTGACGGCGTCGGCCCCCGCCTTCGCGAGGGCTTCCACGCCCTCGGCGGTGACGACATTGCCGGCGATGACGGGGAGGTCGGGGGCTGCCGCCTTGATCCGCCTGAGGGCTTCGATGACGCCCTTGGAGTGGCCGTGGGCCGTGTCGATGACGAGGACGTCCACTTTCTTGGAGGAGAGGAGTTCGACGCGCTGTTCGAGGTCGGGGCCGACGCCCACGGCTGCCGCGGCCCTGAGCCGTCCCGACGAATCGAGGCTGGCGTTGGGGTAGTCGGCCTTTTTGGCTATGTCCTTCACGGTGATGAGGCCTTTGAGCCTGCCTTTCTCGTCGGTGAGGGGGAGCTTTTCGATCCTGTGTTCCTGAAGGATGTTCCGGGCCTGCTCGAGGGTTGTGCCCACGCGGGCGGTAATGAGCCTTTCGCTTGTCATGAATTCGCTCACCGGCTTTTCGTAGTCCTCGGGCGCGCAGAAGCGAATGTCCCTGTTCGTGAGTATGCCCACGAGCTTCTTTTCGGGACCGCTCGTTATGGGGATGCCCGAGATCCTGAATTTCTCCATGAGGCCGCGCGCCTCGGACAGAGAAGCGTCCTTTTCCAGGCAGACGGGGTCGAGGATCATGCCCGATTCGGAGCGTTTCACCTTGTCCACTTCCCCGGCCTGTTGCTCGGGTGACATGTTCCTGTGGATGACGCCCATGCCGCCCATCCGCGCGAGGGCTATGGCGAGGGCCGATTCGGTGACCGTGTCCATCGCCGCCGATAAAAGCGGGATATTGAGAATGATGTCGCGCGCAATCCTCGCCTTCGTGTCGGTGTATGCCGGCAGAATCTCGCTGAAGGCGGGGACGATGAGCACGTCGTCGAAGGTGAGGGCCGTGCTGGATCCGAAAATCTCTTCGTTCATGGAATGCTCCTCCGCTTTAAAGTCTGTTGCCTGGATTCAATGCTGTTCATCAATGCCGGAAATGGCGGACGCCCGTGACCACCATGGCGATGCCGGCTCTGTCCGCCGCCGCGATGGATTCGCCGTCGCGTATCGATCCGCCCGGATGGACGATCGCCGTAATGCCGGCTTTTGCGGCTTCTTCCACCGAATCGGGGAAGGGGAAGAAGGCGTCGGAGGCGAGGACGGCGCCACGGGATTTTTCGCCTGAGTGCCGCGCGGCGATGCGCACCGAATCGACCCTGTTGGGCTGGCCGCCGCCTATGCCCAGGGTCGCCCCATCCTTCGCTAAGACGATGGCGTTGGATTTCACCGACATGCAGGCCTTCCAGGCGAATTTGAGGTCGCGGAGCTCGGCGTCCGTCGGAGCCCTTTGGGATACGAGGCGCCACTGGGCACCGGCGGGATCGCCTGAGTCGACATCCTGGCGCAGAAAGCCGCCCAGCACCGTCCTGATTTCATCGCGCTGGGCGCCCTCGCCGGGGACAACCAGCCTGAGGTTTTTTTTCTTCGCGAGGATGGCGAGAGCCTCATCGTCGAAGGCCGGCGCGGCGATACATTCGGCAAAAAGCGTGCCGAGGCTCTCGGCGCAGGCCGCGCTGAAGGGAGCGTTGGCCGCTATCACCCCGCCGTAGGCAGATATCGGATCGCAGGCGATGGCTTTTTCGAGAGCCGCGGGGAGCGTCGAGGAATCGGCGACGGCCGATTCGGCGATGCCGCAGGGCGACAGGTGCTTCACGATGACGACGGCGGGTTTTTCGAAGCGGCCCACCGCATGCCAAGCCGCGTCCAGATCGAGAATGTTGTTGTAGGACAGTTCCTTGCCCTGGAGGACACGGCCTCCAAGCGGCCCCCTGCCCTTTTCGAAGGAATAGAGTTCGGCCGCCTGGTGGGGATTCTCTCCGTAGCGGAGGGTCTGGGCCTTCCAGCCCTTCAGGGGACTGACTGAGCTTCCGGAAAACCATTCGGCGATCGCCCTGTCATAATCCGAGGTGAGCGCGAAGGCCTTGGCAGCGAGCCTGCGTCGCGTGGATTCCGACACCATTCCTGCAGCCTCCATCTCCTCCGCCACGGAATCATAGTCGGCGGTGTCGCAGAGAATTGTCACTCTCCCATGGTTTTTCGCTGCCGCCCTGATGAGGGCCACCCCGCCGATGTCGATCTGTTCGATGATATCCTCGCGGCTCGAAGCGGGATCGGCGGCCGTTTTTTCGAAGGGATAGAGGTTGACGACGACAAGGTCGACAGTTCTGTATCCGAGACCTTCCAGTTCCCCGCGATCCTTGTCTGAAGACCTCGCCAGGATGCCTCCGTGGATGGCGGGATGGAGGGTTTTCACCCTGCCGCCGAGGATTTCGGGGGCACCGGTATACTCGGCTATCTCCTCGACATCGATATCCGCAGCCCTGAGAGCCTTGGCCGTGCCGCCCGAGGCGAGAAGCTTCCAGCCGAGACCCGCGAGCCGCCTGCAAAAATCGATAAGACCGGTTTTGTCGTATACGGAAAGTATCGCCTGTGGCATCAATCGCCCTCCTTAGCGCCGCGCGCGGCTTCCAAAGCGAGACGGGCCGCCGTCCGTACGACGAGGGCGTGCTCGACAGAATGCATCCGCGATTCGAAGGCATCAAGGCTTTCGTCCTTCCGCATCGGCACGCGCTCGAATTCTATCACCGGACCTGAATCGACGCCCTCGTCGGGAACAAAGTGGGTCATCACCCCGCTCTCCTCGATTTCCCCCCTAGCGCAGGCGTCCCAGGCGCGCTCGATCGCGTGGGTTCCGGGGAAGGCTCCCGGCAGGGCGGGATGGAGATTGACGATCCTTCCTGGAAAGCGATCCGTGAACTCCCTGCCGAGAACTCGCATCCATCCGAGGAGGAAGATATAGTCGGGATTCCGGCCCTGGATCGCCTCGGCGATTGTTCTGTCATAGAGAGCGCGCGATTCGGCGTTTGAAAGGTCTGGATCGCGCCGATAGGGTATGGACAGTGCGGGAATCCCCGCGGCCTCGGCGCGTTGCAGCGCGTACGCCTCCGTCATCGAGGAGAGGACGAAGACGATGGTAGCCTCAACAGCGCCTTTTTCCACGGCATCGATGAGAGCCTGGAGGTTGGAGCCATTGCCCGAAACCATGACGACGAGGCGCGGTTTCATAGCTGAACTCCCCTCTTCTCCATGATGACGCCGCCGGAGCCCGGCTTCAGTTCGCCCACGATGAAGAAGGGCGCGCCTGCGAGGCGTCTGGCCGCTTCCAGGCCTTCGGGGTCGATGACGGCGATCATCCCGATGCCCATGTTGAAAACCCTGTACATTTCGGTTTCGCTTATGCCGCCCTTTTCCATGATGAGCCGGAAAAGCGGGGGTCTCGGCCAGGAATCCGTCCGTATGTGCGCGTCGAGATGGGATGGAAGCACGCGCGGGACATTGCCTTCGAAGCCGGCGCCCGTGATGTGGGCAAGGGCTTTTATGAGCCCCGGAGCCCCGCTCAGGATCGGCCAGACGATGGGAAGATAGGATCGGTGCGGCGCGAGGAGGGCTTCGATGAGGGGCTTTCCGAGGCGATCGGCGTAAGCGCCGTACTCCTCATCGGCGAAAACCGCCCGGGCGAGGGAAAAGCCGTTCGTATGGAGGCCGCTCGACGGGAAACCGAGAAGGAGGTCGCCGTCGCGCATCGTATTCAGGGGCAGCATGAGCTTTTTCTCGGCGAGGCCGACGATCGCACCCGCCACGTCGAACTCCCTCGGCATATAGACGCCCGGCATTTCGGCGGTTTCCCCTCCGATGAGGGCGCAGCCGGCTTCCCCGCAGGCCTTGGCCATGCCGCCTACGGCTTCGGCTATCATCGCGGGCTCGAGTTTGGAAGTGGCGATATAGTCGAGGAAAAAGAGGGGCCTGGCGCCCTGGACGAGGATGTCGTCGATGCAGTGGTTGACGATATCCTGGCCGATCGATCCGTAGCTGCCTGCCCAGGCGGCAAGCTTGACCTTGGTGCCCACGCCGTCGGTGGACGAGACGAGGACGGGATTCTCCATCGTCTTCAATGCCGACGCGTCGTACATTCCGCCGAAGGATCCGATGCCCGCGAGGACTTCGGGCCCGTAGGTGGCCTTGACGGCGGCGCTCATGAGCTCGACTGCCCTGTCGCCGGCGTCGATATCGACGCCGGCGGCGGCGTACAAGGTCGCGCTGCCCGCCGCGGAAACCGGGGCTGGCGACAAGGGCGCTGCCTGCGATATTGTCGCTGGGCGTCTAAGGAATGTTTTTCCGCTTCCTATATCCTTCCTGAAACGCGCGCGGGGGATATCGATCCGAGCGACCCGGGCGTAGGCCGCCTCGACAGCCTCGTCCAGGGAATCGGCCCAGGCGGCGGCGCAGAGAAGCCTTCCGCCCGAAGCCACTATCCTGCCCTCGCCGGCGAGTCGCGTCGCGGCATGGAAGAGGATCGCATCGGGAGTACCGCCAAAATCCCTGACCTCGCGATCGGCGTCGGCGGGGGCTTCGGTCGCATATCCTTCGGAAGCCAGCACGACGCAGGCCGCCGCCTTGTCTTCCCATCTGATGTCGATGTTGCCAAGCCTGCCCTTCGCGCAGGCTTCGAAAATGTCGAGCAGATCGGATCCGAGGAGAGGCAGGATCGCCTCCGTTTCGGGGTCGCCGAAGCGGCAGTTGTATTCAAGGGCCTTTGGGCCATTTTCCGTGATGATGAGCCCAGCGTAGAGCACGCCGACGAAGGGGCAGCCCTCGCTCGCAAGGCCTTCGCAGGCCTTGGCGAGGAAAGGAAAACCTGTTTCGCGGGCGATGTTGAAAGCATCTTTCTTCGCCGAGGCTACAGCCCCCATTCCGCCCGTGTTGGGGCCTTCGTCGCCCTCGAGGAGGCGCTTGTGGTCCTGGGCAGGCGGCATAAGGCTTACGTTTGTGCCGTCGCAGAAGGCCAGTATCGACACTTCCTCCCCCGCGAGCCTTTCCTCGATGATCACCTCGGCGCCTGCGTCGCACAACTTTCCTTCCCGCATGAGAAGGTCGAGGGCTTCCTCGGCTTCCCTTTCCGAAGAAGGCAGGAAGACCCCTTTCCCCGAGGCGAGACCCGAAGCCTTGATCACGAAGTGCCAGGGCGCGGCGCGGATAAAGGCAAGCGCTTCTCCGTAGGATGAAAATACGCGGAAATCGGCGGTGGGGATGCCGTATTTTTTCATGAAGCCCTTGGAAAACGCCTTCGACGATTCTATGCGCGCTGCCGACGAGGAAGGGCCAAAGCAGAGGGGCTTGCCGTTCCGGGAGGCCGCCGCCAGCCTCTCCGCCAGTCCCAGGGAAAGAGGCAGCTCCGGCCCCACGACGACAAGGTCGATGGCTTCCCTGATGGCGAAAGCGACGATCCCATCGACATCGTCAGCCCTGATGTCGAGATTTGTGCCGAAAGCGGCGGTGCCTGCGTTGCCCGGCGCGCAGAAAAGGGCATCGAGACGCGATGAGGCGCCTAACTTCCACGCGATGGCGTTCTCTCTCGCCCCGGATCCTACGAGCAGTACTCTCATGCGGCATTTCCCCCTGGCATCAGAATTCAAAGCGGTTTTTCGACGCGGAGCCGCCCACGTCGAAGGGATACTCCCCCGAAAAGCAGGCCGTGCAATATTCGCCGATGTCGCCGATAGCCTTGCCCACCGACTCGAGCGAAAGATAGGAAAGGGAATCGGCTCCGCTCCATTTCGCCATCTCGCCGACAGGCAGAAGGTTGGCGATGAGTTCCTTCGGTTCGCCCATGTCAACGCCCATCATGCAGGAGTGGCGCACGGGCGGGCTCGACACCCTCACGTGGACTTCCTTCGCCCCGGCGTTTTTCAGCAGGGCGACGAGGGGACGGATGGTGTTGCCGCGCACTATGGAATCGTCGATGACGATGATGCGCTTCCCTCTCACCGAATCGTGGAGGACGTTGAACTTGAGCGAGACTCCCCGCTTGCGCAGGAAGGTGGTCGGCTCGATGAAGGTGCGGCCGATGTAGCGGTTCTTCACGAAGGCTTCGCCGTAGGGTATCCCCGAGGCGCCCGAGTAGCCAATGGCCGCCGATATCGATGAGTCGGGCACGGGGATGACGAGATCGGCATCGACAGGGGATCGCAGGGCCAACTCCTCGCCGAATCTGCGCCTGACCTCGTGCACTGAAAGGCCGTTCCAGACGCTGTCGGGCCTTGAGAAGTAGATGAACTCGAAGACGCAGGAAGCGAGTCGCTGCGGCCTGGCCTTTTTTTTCGGGTTCGAAACCGTAACGTTGCCGGAAGCATCGCAGGAGACGATCTGGCCGGCCTCGATCTCATGGATCTCGTGGCAGCCAAGGGTCGAAAGGGCACAGGTCTCCGAGGCGACGACGAAGGCCTTCTCGGCCGTGAAGCCGTAGGAAAGGGGGCGCAGTCCCCAGGGGTCGCGCGCGGCGAAAACCCCGTTCTGGGTCAGCGCCACGAAAGAAAAAGCTCCCACCCAGGAGCCCATCGCCGTGCGTATCCGCGACACCCAGTCTTTCCTGTCCGACCCGGCGAGGTCCATGATCATGAGTTCGGTGTCGCTGGCCGAGGTGAGGCCGACGCCCCTGTCGAGAAGCCTTTTCCTGATCTCGCCCGCGTTGACGATATTGCCGTTGTGAGCCAGGGCGACAGGGCCGTGGCGCGAGTCGATGAGGAAGGGCTGGGCGTTCCTGACGTTGGACGATCCCGTCGTCGAATAGCGGTTGTGCCCGATGGCCAGGCTTCCCGGAAGGCTCTCGATGTCGGACTCCGAGAATACTTGCGAGACGAGGCCGATGCTTTTCTTCGTGTTGATGACATGGCCATCGAAGGCCGCGATGCCAGCCGATTCCTGCCCCCTGTGCTGGAGGGCGAAAAGCCCGTAGTAGGCGAGCCTCGAGGCGTCGCGCCCGGGGGCGTAGATGGCCATGACGCCGCACTCCTCGTGTGGCTCGTCGCCCGCCAGCCAATGGTCTTCGTGCGCAAGGCTCATCGGGAGGCGCCGCCCTTGTGCGTTTCCTCTGCAAGGCTTGTTTCGTCGCGATCGATCTTTTCGCGCTGCTCGGCATGATACACCTCGATCTTGGCCTTCAGGCTGTTATCGCTGGCCGCGAAAATCTTGGCCGCGAAGAAGGCAGCGTTGCGCGGGTCGAGGACGGTGGCGGCGGCGACGCCGGGAGGCATCCTGAGGGAGGAGAAGATATCGGCGCCCCCAAAGGACTCGCTGGGAGGGGGGCAGGCTATGACGGGAAAGCTCGTCGAAAAATCGACCATCCCCGAGAGCGCGTTGGAAAGGCCCGCTATCGTTATGTAGACGACGTTGTCGCCCTTTTCTTCCTGCTCGTGGATGATGGCGAGGAGTTTTTCGGGCGTCTTGTGCGCCGAGGCTATCCTCGTCTCGTGGGCGATGCCGAAATAATCGAGCCACTCGATTATCCGCGCCGCGTGGGGATAATCCGATTTCGCTCCCATCACGATGAGGGCACAATTCTTTTTCATAGCTCTATGCCTGCCTTTTCAAGATTGGCCATGAGACGCTGCCCGACGGGATAGGCGCCCGGAACGAAGGCTCCTCCCGTCAGAAGCTCGTAGGCTGTCTGGTAGAGGATGCCCGTGTCTGCCCAAACGCTGTCGGGAAGAATTGGAATTTCCCCATCCCCCCTGTAGCCTTTCTCCGCGTAGCGCATCCGAACGAATTCCTTATCGAAAAGCTCGGGCTCGCGGCCTTCGGAGAAGCGCTGCCCGTAGCTGTCCAGGCGCCAGAACCGCGACGAATCGGGGGTGTGTATCTCGTCGATGAGAATGACCCGCCCCTCGGCGTCGAGGCCGAATTCGTATTTCGTGTCGACGAGGATGAGGCCTGCCTTCGTGGCGATTTCCGAGCCCCTGGCGAAAAGGGCGAGGGCTATCTCCATCACGCGATCCCAGGTTTTCCTCGCTACGAAGCCCTTGTCGACCACTTCGCTCACGGTGAGCCTCTCGTCGTGCTGGCCCGCTTCTGCCTTTGTGGTAGGGGTTATGATGGCTTCGGGAAGCCTCTGGTTCTTCCTGAGGCCCTCGGGAAAGCTGTAGCCGTAGATGCTTCTCTCCCCCTGCGAATAACGCTGCCAGAGGGCTGTCGAGGTAACCCCCGTTATATAGCCGCGCACGATCACTTCCACCGAAAGGGGGGAGGCTTCGCGCACGATGGATACGTTGGGGTCGGGCGTGGAGATGAGATGGTTGGGCGCTATATCGGCGGTTTTTCGGTTCCACCAGGCCGAAAGCTCGTTGAGCACCTGGCCTTTCCAGGGCACCGCCGAGACTATCCTGTCGAAGGCCGATATCCTGTCCGTCGTCACCATGAGGCGCGTGGAGTCGTCGAGCGCGTACCAGTCGCGCACCTTGCCCGAATGCTTTTGGCGCCCAATTTCACCCAGGCCCGTGAATGCCTTGGGAAGCATCGCCTGGAGAAGCTCGCGTTCCATCATGTATCGCTCCTTCTAGTCACAGCTGTTTCGCATAACGTACGCCGTTGGCGAACAAATCCAGCCCGCCACCGACCTTTCCGCCCCTGTAGGCTCTCTCGCCCGGCCCTGGGCGGACATTGTCCTCGGGATGGGGCATCAGGCCCAGCACGTTGCCCGCCGCGTTGCAGATGCCTGCGATGTCGGCCAGCGAACCGTTGGGATTGTCGGGATACCTGCCTGCCGCGGGCGAGCCGTCGGGAAGGGCATAGGTAAGTGCTATAAGCTTCTTTCGGCTGAGGGCGCCGAGCTGGGACTCGTCCTTCATCACGAAACGGCCTTCCCCGTGGGCGACGGGGCAGACGATCGGATCGCTCAGGCCTTTCGTCCAAATGCAGGGGCTCTCCTCGACGCGAAGCGTCACCCAGCGGCATTCGAATCGGCGGTTTTCGTTGTCTGTCAGCGTCGCATAACGTTCAGCGGCTTCCTCTCGCGGGGCCTCGCTTCCGGGAAGAATGCCGGCCTTCACGAGGGTCTGGAAACCGTTGCATATGCCTATCACCGGCTTTCCCTTCGCCACGAACTCGCTCACTTCGTCCTTGAAGAACGAGGCGATATCCAAGGCGAAAAGGCGGCCGGCCCCGAGGGCGTCGGCATAGGAAAATCCGCCGGGAACGACAAGGATGCTGCCTTCGGACAGCAGCCCGCGATTCGATTTCAGCTCGTTGACATGAATTATTCTTGCCTCGGCGCCGGCGAGCTCAAGGGCAAAGGCAGCGTCGATATCCCTGTTTATGCCGGCGGCATGCAGTACGATAGCCAATGGTTTCATAGTATGTCTCCGGACTCATCGACAGCCTCGGCCAGATCGCCCAGGGCGAGGGCGGATTCGGCCATATAGGCTTTTTCAAGCTCGGAAAGGCTCGCTGACAGCCTGCCGCCCCCCGTCAGCTTCACTTCGATGCGCGATTCGGCCGCACAATGTCCGATTTTGCGGCAGGGCAAGCCCGCCATAGTGGTTTCAAGTTTATCTGCGTCCCCGGGCGCTACTTCCACGAGGAGGCAGCCATTCGTCTCCCCGAAGAGGATAAGGGCGTCCAGGCCAGGCTCGGCAAGGTGTCGAGGCAGCACCTCTCCGTCGGCATCAAGCGCCAAGGATGCTGTATACAGGCTCCGCAGATCGATGCTGGCTCCAATGCCGCCGCCCAGGCACATCTCCGCGAGGGCCGCGCCAATACCGCCGTCGGAAAGATCGTGACAGGAAAGGACGATGGAATCGCTCATCGAAGCGTGCAAGGCACGGTAGACAGCGGGGGCCGCCTGTGAAAACGCCGGGCCGCTGCCTACCGGGATCCCTGACTCTTTCGCTTTCGAAAGAAGATCCTGAAGAACTGAGGCCGCATACAAAGGCGAGAACTCTCCGACAAGGTAGAGGAGGCTTGAGCTGGACTTCAGATCGGTGGTCGCCGCGCAGGCGATATCGGGCACGATGCCCATCGCTGAAATGAGGAGGGATGGCGGGATGGCGACGCGCTTTCCGTCGGCTCCTTCGAATTCGTTGTTGAAGGAGTCCTTGCCGCAGAAAAATGGAGCCCTGTGCGCGATCGAGGCGTCCTTGCAGGCTTTGGCCGCGCGAAGGAGAGTCCAGAGATTCTCAGGCTTCTGCGGATCGCCCCAGCAGAAATTGTCCACAATGGCGATGCGGTCGGGATCGGCCCCGGATGCGACAGCGTTCCGTACTGCCTCGTCAATCGCCGAGGCCGCGGCGTTGTAGGAATCGGCCTCGCCGTAGCGGGGATTGAATCCGTTGGAAATCGCGATGCCCCTGCGGCCCTTGGTTTCCAGCGGCTTGATGAGGGCCGCGTCCGAAGGCCCTGACTGTAGCTTGCCCGCGAATGGACCGATTTTTGTGGCGCCTTGTACCTCGTGGTCGTAACGCCGTATCGCCCATTCCTTCGACGCGATGGCGTTGTGCGACATCATCGCGATATAAAGCTTTTCGAGGCTAGGGGTGGGCGCGTGAAGCGCGGCTTGACCGCCGGCTCCGATTCTTCCATCCGATGCTGCTTGCGGCGCAGCGGCCTTCATCCGCCTTTGCGGCATTCCGTGATGGAGGAATTCGCAGGAGAGGTCGAGGATCTTCTCATCCCTGTAGCGCACAACGAGCCTTCCATCGCCCGTGAAGAAGCCAAGGTCGCAGTATTCGACGTCGTTGCCGTCGCATATCGCCGCGAGCGCTGCCATGTTTTTGGGCGGAACCGCGATGACCATCCTCTCCTGGGCTTCGGAGAGCCAGATTTCCCAGGGGGCGAGCCCTGCGTACTTGAGTCTCACCTCGGAAAGATCCACGCTTCCGCCCAGGTCGGAGGCCATCTCGCCCACGGCCGAGGAGAGCCCGCCGGCTCCGCAGTCCGTGATGCCCGAATAGAGGCCGGCATCGCGGGCGGCCAGGATCGCTTCCGTCACCTTTTTTTCCACGATGGGAGCCCCGATCTGCACCGAGGAGCCCGCTGTCTCGAAGGTGGCGCCGTCCATCGTCATCGATGAGAAGGTGGCGCCGCGAATGCCGTCCCTGCCCGTCCTGCCGCCCAGGACGACGATCCTGTCGCCGATTTCGGGCTTGTAAAAGAAGGCGCCCTTCGGGGCAATGCCAGCGCATCCGCAGTAGACGAGGGGGTTGGCCGCGTACTTCGCGTGGTAATGGATGCCGCCGTTCACCGTCGGGATGCCCATCTTGTTGCCGTAATCCTGGACGCCAGCGACGACGCCCGAGCGGATGTGCTCGACGGAGAGCCCGGCGCCTGGCGCTGCCTCTTCGCTTTCGCCTATCATTCCAAAGCAGAGCACATCGGTGACGGCGATCGGTCGGGCGGAGACGGCCACAACGTCGCGGATGACGCCGCCCACCCCCGTGTTGGCCCCGCCGAAGGGTTCTATGGCCGAAGGGTGATTGTGGGTCTCCACCTTGAAGGAGATATCATACTCGTCGTCGAATTCCATGATCCCTGCGTTGTCCTTGAAGGCGGACACGATCCATGGAGCGGCTATTTCATCGGTTGCCGCCTTGATGTAGCTCTTGAGAATGTTGTCCACGCGCTGAGGGAGGCCGGCCTTCTCGCCGCCCTCCACCTCGATGAGAGCCTTGAAGGTCTTGTGGAAGCAGTGTTCGCTCCAGGTTTGGGCTATCATCTCGAATTCCACGTCCGTACAGGCCCGTCCTTCGGAGGCGAAGTAGCTTTGAATAGCCTGAAGATCCTCGAAGTCGAGGGCTGCGCGGCGTTCGAGGTTGAGAGCTTTCAAACCCTCGTCATCGAGGCTGTGCACGGGCAGCAGCTCGACAGGGACTTTGGTCTCATCCTTGCCGGGAAAGCTCGGTTCGATGGGACCGACGGCATAGCGCTGAACGACGGGATTCGCAAGGAGCCGGGAGGCGAGAAGCCCCAGTTCTTCGGCGCTCAGGCGTGAGCCGTCCTCGCAGCTGACCTCATATCGCTGCCCCGTGGACGCGGCCTCGATGCCCGCAATGCCCAGCTCGCGTGCCGAACGTAGGATCTCGTCGGCGACGGGGTCGGTTACTCCAGGATGGTAGGCGATTTCGATGATGTTCCCTTCGGAAGGCGGGGAAAGCGGGCAGGTTTCAACCCTGCAGCTCTGGGTGACGGGGTCGGAAAAAAGAAAACGCCCGAGGAGCTCGAGCTCCCCGGGCGCTATATTCCCGCTTACAAAGTAGATTTCCGAGCGCAGAACGGCGCTGACCTTTACAAGGCCCAGCCGCCCTGCTCCGCGCGCAATGACCGCCGAGGATCGCGCCCCCGGCCGTAACTCCCGTATCGTAAACCGATAGACAGGCAATTGGTTTCCCATACACATCAATACCACCGACGGCGAAATCGAGTCAAGAGCCGCTAGGCTATCCCGGCTCCAATCTCCTCCCTGATTTTTCGGGCGAATTTTTCTGCCCTTCGGGGAGCGTCGCCCAGATATTCATCGATGTTCATGAGGGCAAGGAGCTCAGGCTTCCCCAATTGCGCGGCGAAAAAATCGTCGGCAGCGATGCTCGCGGCGAGGGGATTTTCCCTTCCTTCCTTTATTTCGGCCCAGGCGGCCAGCGCGAGTTTTCTCAGCCTCTCGTGGGTTTCCTGTCTGTCGGCGCCCTTTTTCGCCATGGCCATGAGAATGCGCTCGGTACAGGCGAAAGGTCCGTAACGCAGATAGGTGCGCCGTATGGCCGCCTCGTCGAGCAGCAATCCATCCATTATTTTCCTGGCCGTCTTTATGAGCTCGTCGCAGATGAGGAAAGCTTCGGGAAGAATCGTCCTTCTGTTGGCCGAGTCGTCGAGAGTGCGTTCGAGCAGGGAAAGCGACGCATTGCTCCAGGCTACCTGCGGATAGGACGAAAGCAGCCGCGCGAGGGAATCAATCTTTTCGGCGTCGATGGGGTTGCGCTTGAAGGGCATGGCCGAGGATCCAACCTGCTTCGCGGCGAAGGGTTCGGACAGCTCGCCTATCGGCGGCGACTGGAGAACGCGGAGATCGAAGGCCATCTTGTGGAGGGCGGCGCCCAGTTCGGCGAGGGTCGAGAGAAGCTTGTATTCCTGGAGCCTCGAGCAGGTCTGGGTTGTCACCGGATAAAAGCCGATGTCCAATTCCTTTTCGAGAGCGCCCTCGAAGCTTTCAAGATTTCCCTCGCCGACGAGCTCGGCATAGGACGCCGATGTTCCCACCGCGCCCTTGAAGCCCTTTCCCCGTATCGAGGCCTGCAGGCTCCCGATGTCGGTGAAGACAGTGAGGAGGTCCTGCGCCCAGACGGCGCAGCGATACCCGAAGCTCGTCGGCTCGGCGGGCTGAAGATGGGTGAAGGCCATGACGGGCAAAAGGGAATAGCGGTCGATGGAGGCAGCCAGACTCTCGAGAAGGCCTGCCAGCCCCGATCGGACGAGGGTCAGGGATTCGCGGATCCTCAGGGCGTCGGCATTGTCTTCTATATCCATCGAGGTCGCCCCGAGATGGATGATGCCGCCGGCCTTTGGGCACTGTTCGGCGAAGGCCTTGATCTCGGCCATAAGATCGTGGCGGATTTCGGCTTCTATCGCGAGGGATCGTTCGATATCGATGTCGCCCGCCCGGCTTTCGAGTTCGGCAACCTGCTCGGCATTCACGAGGCCATAGCCGGATTCCACACGGGCAAGGCTCACCCAGATCCTCCGCCACAGTTCCCGCTTGTGCACTTCGCTCCATATCCGTCGCATCTCTGTCGTGCCGTAGCGCCATGAAAAGGGCGAGAGGTATCCTTCGTAGTCTGTCATGGGTCGACTATAGCAGATGGGCACAGCGGTGAAAATACTCCAAAAGTCAAGAAACTGTTGACGGGGTCAGAATGATGGATCATTATCATTTATGACGAAGTATTCTCCAGTTCAACACCTTGTGTCCGATACCGCAAGGCCGGGAGAGGGGTCCAGAGTGACTCCGCCAAAGGCCTGCGGAATAGATACCCTGGAGGGGAAAAGTATGAAACGAATCGTTGCTCTCGCCGTCCTGCTGGCGCTCGTCGCCGCCTCCGGCTTCGCACAGGGAGCCGTCAACTACCCTACAAAACCGATTGAACTGATCGTCCCCTTCGCTGCCGGCGGCGGCACCGATGCCGTTGGGCGGGCGATCGCGGTTTCCCTCAAGAATATCCTCAAGCAGGAAGTTGTCGTGAGCAACAAGGTTGGCGGCGGCGGATCGGTAGGCATGGTCGAAGCGCTCCGCGCGAGGCCGGACGGATATACGATCGGCGTCGTCACCCGCGAAGTGGTGTCCCTCCCCCTGATGGGACAGGCGCCGTTCAAGACCATGGATTTCCACTATATCGGCATGGTCAACTTCGACCCTCCCCTCATCGTGGTCAACTCAAAGTCGAAGTACAACACCCTGGCCGACCTCATCGATGACATGAAGAAAACCCCGGACAAGCTCAAGTTCTCGGCCACGGTAGTCCCCAACTTCTATGGCGTTCCCTTCGCGAAAGCCTGCGGCGTCACCTTCATCACCGTTCCCAACAACGGCGCTGCTCCCGCCATCACCGAAGTGCTGGGCGGCCGCGGCGACTTCTCCATCTGCAGTCCCGGCGAAGCCAGAGCCCAGGTGGAAGCGGGCAATCTCCGCGCCCTCGGCATCATGTCCGAAAACAGGGTTGCAGGATTGTTCAAGGACGTTCCCACCCTCCGTGAACTCGGGTACGATGTCGTCACGGGTACCTACCGCGGACTCGGCGTCAACCCCGCCACCCCTGAACCGATCGTGAAGATCCTCGAGGATGCGCTGGCGAAAGTGGCTGTCGATCCGGCCTTCATCGATTTCATGAACAAATCCTACATCGGCATGCTGTTCAAGAACTCCGCCGACATGACCGCCTATATCAAGAAAGATATCGACGTACTCAAGCCGGTTATCGATTCCATAAAATAAGTCGCTGTAGTGCCGCGGGATCACATCCCGTTCCCGCAACGTTATCCCGCGGCATATCTTCTTTCAGCAAGGAACTCCACAATGAAACGGACTAAAATCATAACCGGGGCAGTCATCCTGGCATTTGCCGTTCTGTTCTTCATCATGTCGTTTTCCTACGGATACTACACCCGCTTCGGTCCGGGATCGGGGTTCTTCCCTTTGTGGATCAACGGTGGCCTCATCGTCCTGGCGACGCTGTTCATCATCGAGAGCATCAGGGAAAAACCCGGGTCCTCGACTGAGACTTGGCCCAAAGGAAAAGCCCTCGCCAATATTGTCGCGACTATCGGCAGCCTGGTTGCTTTTTCCCTCCTCGTCCCCCTTCTGGGATTCGTCATACCCTGCGCGATAATGCTCAGCATCATGCTTGTATTTCATTACAAATGGTACTTTGCCATCCCCGCGGCTCTCGTCTCTTCCATCCTTATTCTCATTGTGTTCCAGTCGCTCCTCGGGCTGAGACTGCCTGTCAACCAATTCAACTGGTAAGGAGCCGACAATGGAATCGATCACCAGCCTTTTAAACGGATTCGCGACGGCGCTGAATGGATGGAATATCCTCTATTGCGTCATCGGCGTCACGGTGGGCATGCTCGTCGGCATCCTTCCGGGCCTGGGACCTGTCACCGCCATAGCTCTCCTCCTGCCCATCACCTTCACGCTGGACGCCATTCCAGCCATCATCATGCTGGCAGGCATCTACTATGGTTCGATGTACGGGGGCACGGTCACCTCCGTCCTCATAAACGTCCCGGGCGAGGCAGCCTCGGTCGTCACCTGCTTCGACGGCTATGCCATGGCCAAGCAGGGCCGGGCCGGAACAGCCCTCGGCGTCGCCGCCATCGGCTCCTTCATCGGCGGCACCGTCGCCGTCATCGGGCTCACCCTCATCGGTCCGCCCCTCGCCAGATTCGCTCTGGGTTTCGGCCCACAGGAATTCTTCGCCATCATGGTGCTCGGGCTTGCCATGTTGATGGGTCTTATCGGAAAATCCGTCATACGCGGCATGCTTTCAGCCTTCATCGGCCTCAGCATCGCCCTCATCGGCATGGATCCGATGACAGGTCTCCTCCGCTTCACCTTCAATGAGCCAAACCTCATGGAAGGATTGGACTTCGTCGTCATAGCCATGGGGCTTTTCGGGATATCCGAAGTGATGATCGGCTACGAAGCCGCGGGCAAATCCGAAGCCATCTCGAAGATAAGCAAGCTCTTTCCGGAAAGGCACGAATGGAAGCCAACCATGGGCGCCATCGGCCGGGGAACGGTCCTCGGTTTTTTCCTCGGGCTCATCCCGGGGGCCAACGCCGTGATAGCTTCCGTTCTTTCCTATTCGATTGAAAAGAAGATCGCGAAAGATCCATCCCGCTTCGGCAAGGGAGCGATCGAGGGCGTCGCCGGTCCCGAGACTGCCAACAACGCGTTCTCAGGCGCCGCCATGATCCCGCTCTTCACGATGGGAATACCCACATCCCCCACGGTGGCGATTCTGTTCGGCGCCTTCATCATGCACGGGCTTACCCCCGGGCCAGCCCTCTTCCAGAGCAATCCAAATCTTGTATGGGGCATCATAGCGAGCATGTACATAGGGAATGTCGTGCTCCTCATTTTCAACCTGCCGATGGCACGATTGTGGGCAAAGATCACGAAGGTGCCGGAGTCCATCATGTATCCCGCCATCGTCGCGATCTCCGTCGTCGGCGCCTATTCCGTCAGCGGCAGCCTTTTCCAGGTGGGCGTCATGATTATTTCCGGCATCGTCGGCTACATTTTCAAGAAGGTCGACATCCCATTAGCGCCGCTCGTCCTCACCTTCGTGCTGGGAAAACTGATGGAGAGCACACTGGCTCAGTCGATGATCTATTTTGAAGGGAACTTTCTGCAGTTCTTTACCCGACCCATAGCAGGTACGGTGCTTGTGATCGCGATCCTCGTCATCGTTTTCAGCTTCATTTCAGTCATAAAGGGCAAGCGCGGAAAGCTTGCGTCCGATACGGAGATCTGAAAGCGGCTGCAGCAGAAGAGGAAAGTGATAAAAAAATCCTCCAATCCCTGAATCAAAGCCCGAAGCCCCGGACGTCTTGTATATGCGGAGCGACTGGGCGGCGACCGCGGCGCTTCCCTGCTCCGTGAAATGGCAAAGGAGGATTTATGAATTCGCTGAACAGCATCCTCGTCGAAGGCAACCTGGTCAAGGATCCAAACATAAAAACCACGCCCTCAGGCAGCCAGGTCTGCGAATTTGCGCTGGCCACCAACCGCGTCTACAAGAATGGCGAGGAAGGTTTCGAAAAGGAGGTTTCCTTCTTCGATATCGAAGCATGGTCGCGGCTGGGGACGGCCTGTTCCCAGAACCTCAAGAAAGGCAGGGGCGTGCGCGTTGTGGGCAGGCTGAAGCAGGATCGCTGGGTCGATCCGGAAGGCAAACAGAAGGCAAGGGTAAAGATCGTCGCCGAACACGTTGAATTCAAGACGATCAAACCGGAGGGCAAGGCGACCGACGAAGCCCTTCCCGCGGCTCAGGAAGCGGAGGAGGACGTGGTTTCCGAGAGTCCGGCAGTTTTCTGAACAAGGTAGTAGGGGCTTATTGCCTCAAGCGCTTCCTGGGTCGCGACCCTCAGAAGATCCAGGAAGTGCTCTTTCGATTCCGGATTCCGCATCCGCGCTGAGGGTCCTGAAATGCTTACGGCGCCGGCGAAATCCGAACCGGGCAGCCTGAGGGGCATGGCGTAGCAGGTGAGGCCTATTTCATATTCCTCGCGATCCACGCCGTAACCTTGCTCTCGAGCTCGCTGGGCTTCCCTGATGATATCCTCGGGTTCCGTGAGAGTTGTTTCATTGATCTTGGGCAGTGGAGCCGAGCCGAGAATTGCCCTGATGCGCTCTTCAGGAAGCTGGGACAGAATGGCCTTGCCAACGCCCGTGCAGTAGAGAGGGAGCCTGTCGCCGGGTGCCGACCTCATGCGGAGGCTACGGTTAGCCTCGGCTCTGTCAAGATAGATGGCACTGTCACCGGCGAGGCAGGCGAGGTTGCATGATTCGCCGGACTCGCGCGCGAGTCGCTCTATAATGGGACGCACCTTTTCGACGACCAGTGCCCGCACGGGAACCTTGCTTCCCAGTTCGAACAGGGAAAGGCCGAGCGACCATCCACCCTGCCGCCTTTCGACGACACCGCGCGACTCGAGGACGGCAAGATATCGAAGGGCTGTGGCCTTGTTCATCCCCGTATCCTTGGACATGCGAGCGAGGCTGACTTCTTCTTCGACTTTCGCAAGATAGAAAAGAATATCGAGTGCTTTCCCGGCTGATTCGCTCATGAGTGTATCTCATCCTTCTCAAAGAGGGCAAATAACAAAACCGCGTTTCATTATTTGAATCAGAATATAGCGACGGTATTGCCGCGTCAAGTAAAATTTTCGGCAATGTTTTGGACGCGCTTCAACCGGTCGGCTCAAGCCTTCGTTTTGCCCCAGGGCTTTTTACCTTGCTGGTTTTTTCCGAAGGGCGCCTTGCCGAAGGATGCTTTTCCGAAGGGCCCCTTGCCAAAGGGCACCTTGCCGAGCGGTGCCTGGCTGCCTGCCGTCTTTCCAGGCAGGGATTCTTCCTCATTGTAGAAACCGTCTTTCCAGTTGAAACGGGAGGCGTCCGGAAGAACCTTACCTTCGGCTGCTGCCTTGGCTATATCCCTGTACATGCCGCGCGCCGGGTTGGCGTTCGAAAGGTCAAGTATGAACTTGTCGATGTGCTCTTTTCTAAGGAAAGAGGTCCTGTCGATGATGGAGAAGGGCCTGTCGGGGACAACAACCGTATACTCCCTGCGGCCGTTCATCGTGTAGGAAGCGCCGTCCCTGTCGATAAAGCTGGTCGAATCGTACTTCGCCGAAAGGTCGCCCCGTATCCTGAAGAGCTGGGGATAGGAGAAGGTGACCAGCATCATCGCCGATGCGGGAAGGCTCTCCGTCATGCGCATGAAATTCTGCTTGGAAATCTCGAGGGGAGGAATCAGGTATTTTACTCCCTGATCGAAGAGGAAGCCGGCAGCCCAGGAGTTGAAGGCATAGAGCCAGGGGCCGGCAACAACCTCCAGGTCCTTGCCGCGGAGATAGCCGAGATGGCCGAGATTGTTCGCGACAACGCAGCGGACGCCTCTTGAAATCCAGTAATCCAGCTCTGGCTCCAGCCAGGCGAAATCGCTCTCCGTGTAGAAGGGGTCGAGCCAGAGCACGAGCCTGTCGCGCTTGTAGGGGATGGTGGCCTCGTTCTTGCGCATCGCCTCGGCGTTGAGCTTGTCGAAAAGGATCATCGCCTTCTCGGGGGCCGCGGCGAGGACGGCGTGGAGGTCGGCCACCTTGCCGACGAGGGCGTAATACCCCGAGGGAAGGCTGTTCTGGTCTTTCTTCGGAGGCATGGCGAACTGCGGCCTGGGAGCGCTGTCCCTGGAGGGGAAGGCCCTGAACCGGTCGAGGCTGTGCGGCAGCAGGCTCTTGTATCTGCGCGCCATGGAAGCCGTCTGTATGAGGTACACGTCGTCGTTCATGCGCCAGTCGCCGTCGATCTTGAGGAGCATGCCGCCTATCTGGCTCTTGATGCCCCGAATTTTCGCCGTCACGCGGCCCGAGTCGTCCGACCTGTGGAGGCGTATCGAATCGCCCTCGGAGAGGCCTTCGAAGCTGGCCATCACGGCCCAATGCTCATCGTCGAGAGCCTTGATATCCTTGATCTTTCCGAGGTGGATGCCCGTTCCGCCCGCCTGATCGGGATGGATGGAGTCGGGATGGTCGCTTCCGACGAAGAAACTGGTCTTCCGGCGCGCGAAATCGGCCTGGAGCATGGACTTCGCCTTGGCGAGGGCGCGCTCCCTGTCGTTCTGGTAATTGTCGATGAGGTGGCGATAGGCGGCCACGACGGTGCCCACATATTCGGCCGACTTCATCCGCCCCTCGATCTTGAAGGAGTCGATGC
The DNA here is from genome assembly GCA_964468155.1 of uncultured Treponemataceae bacterium. GTDB lineage: Bacteria > Spirochaetota > Spirochaetia > Treponematales > Rectinemataceae > CAYXUF01. The sequence continues at coordinate 34,503 of CAYXUF010000001.1, read as the reverse complement.
CCATATCGATGAGATCGGGCACGTAGTCGATGAGCTGGAGGTCGTCGGGGGAGAAGAAAAACCCCTTTTTCGTCTCGGATTCGTAGAGCCGTCGGCAAGCCTGGGTGCAGGCGCCCCTGTTCGCGCTCTTTCCGCCCAGATAGGAGGAGAAAAGGCATATACCTGAGCCCGATACGCAGAGGGCACCGTGGACAAAGACCTCGAGCTCGAGGCTCGTGTTCTGGCGGACAGCCCTGATCTCTTCCAGGGTGAGCTCCCTGGCGAGGACGGCACGCTTGAAGCCCTGGCGCGAGAGAAAGTTGCAGCCCCGCGAGGAAGCCACGTTCATCTGCGTCGAGGCATGGAGGGCGAGGGAGGGAAAATTGTCCCTGGCCATCTTGAGGACGCCAAGATCCTGGACGATGATGCCGTCGGGCTTCAGCCTGTTGAGGAACTGGAGAAGCTGGTAGACTCTGTCGGCTTCCCTCTCCTCGAAGACGGTATTGACCGTCACGTATACTTTCTTGCCGCGCTCGTGGATGGTCTGGAGACCCGCCTCGAACTGGTTGAATGCAAAATTCGCCGAACGCATGCGCGCGTTGAATGAGCGAAGCCCGAGATATACAGCGTCAGCGCCCTCGCCGAGGGCGGCATCAAGCGCTTCCGGAGAACCGGCCGGCGCAAGCAATTCTACTCTTTTCACAACAATGTTATAGGATGCAAAGCCCCTCTATTTCAAGATGGCGCCGAATGATGTTGAAAAGAGTGCCCGTTTTTGTATATATTGTCATCTGCTACTATCCCGCGCCTCGGAGCAATCGATGGAACTTCACAGAACCAGGAACATCGGCATCATGGCCCATATCGACGCCGGAAAGACGACGACGACGGAACGCATCCTCTATTTTTCCGGAAAAACCTACAAGATTGGCGAGGTGGACGACGGCGAAGCCACGATGGACTGGATGGACCAGGAGCAGGAGCGCGGCATAACGATTCAGAGCGCGGCCACCACCACCTTTTGGCGCGACCATCAGATAAACATCATCGATACGCCGGGACACGTGGATTTCACCGCCGAGGTCGAGCGTTCCCTGCGGGTGCTGGACGGGGCCGTGGCCGTGTTCTGCGCCGTGGGCGGCGTCGAGCCCCAATCCGAGACGGTCTGGCATCAGGCCGACAAGTACAAGGTTCCCCGCATCGCCTACATCAACAAGATGGACAGGCTCGGCGCCGACTTCGACGCCGTTATCGCCGACATGAAAGCCAAGCTCGGCGCCTCGCCCATCGCCGTCAACATGCCCATCGGCGCAGAAGGCGGCTTTGAAGGCGTTATCGACCTCATCGAAATGAGGGAAATCCGCTGGACCGACGACGGCCACGACATGGAGATTTCACCCATCGCGGAAACGCGGCTGGCTTCCGCCCTCGCCCACAGGGAAGTCCTCATCGACAGCCTTTCCGCCCACTCCGACGCCATCACGGGGCTTTACCTCGAAGGCGCAGACATCCCGAACGATCTCATCAGGGCGGAACTGCGAAAAGCCACCATCGCCCGCGTCATCGTGCCCGTATTCTGCGGAGCATCGCGTCGGAACATTGGCGTCCAGCCCCTCATCGACGCCATCGTCGACTACCTTCCCGCGCCAGACGAGGTTGAGCCGGCCAAGGCCTTCCATTCCAAGAAGGAAGAGGAAATCGAGGTGCCCTGCAAGGCGTCGGGCTACCCCCTCGGCCTCGTCTTCAAGGTGCAGTGGGACAGGGAAGCGGGTCCCCTGTGCTATGTGCGCATGTATTCGGGCGCGATACACAACGCAAGCGTCGTCTACAACGTGTCGAAGAAAAAGCGGGAGCGCATCACGCGGCTCCTGCGCATGCACGCCAACAAGAGCGAGCCTCTGGAGTCGGCCGAAGCCGGCGACATCGCCGTCATCGTGGGCCTCAAGACGGCCCAGACAGGCGACACTATCGGCACCGAGGGCTGGCCCGTCCTTCTCGAGAGGATGCATTTCCCCGAACCCGTCATTTCCGTCTCCATCGAGCCCAAGACCCTCTCGGACAGGGAAAAGCTCAAGGAAACCCTCGAGATTCTCTCTCGCGAGGATCCCACTTTCTTTACGCGCGACAACGAGGAAACGGGCCAGCTCGTCATTTCGGGCATGGGCGAACTCCACATCGACGTACTCGTCACCAGGATGATCCGCGATTTCAAGGTACAGGCCAGGGTGGGGAATCCCCAGGTGACCTACAGGGAGTCCATCACTCAGGCGATAAGGCACACCGAAACCTTCAACAGGGTCCTCGCCGGCAAGGAAAACACGGCTGTCCTCACTATAGAGGCAGCTCCCCTCCCCAGAGGAACCGGGAATCTCTACAAAAAAGCCCTGCGGGCTCCCCAGGTACCCGACGAAATCTTCGAAGCAGTGGAAAGAGGCATCACCTCAGCCTTCGGCTCGGGCATCCAGTTCGGCTACCCGGCCGTCGATATCGGCATCAGCCTCGTCGACATCAAGTACGACGAACTCACTTCGAGCAGCTTCGCCTTCGAAGCCTGCGCCAACATGGCCTACGACGCGGCCTGCAGAGCCGCCGGCCCCGTCCTCCTCGAACCGATCATGAAAGTGGATATCTTCACGCCCAAGGATTTTGTCGGAGAGGTGATGAGCCTCGTGTCCCAGCGCGGCGGCCTTATCCACGGCTCGGACACGAAAGCCCTCATAGAGGTTGTGCACGCCGAAGCGCCCCTGTCGACCATGTTCGGCTTCACCACCTCCCTGCGCTCGGTCAGCCAGGGTCGGGCTTCCTTCTCGATGGAGTTCAGCCACTTCCAGCCGAAGTCCGGAAAATAGACGTCAGCCGAAGCCCGGATTGTATGAGGGAATAGTCGAAAAAGAGGATATCAGAAGCAGGAAAGGATATAGGCTCCCAGGAGGGTTTCTATCCTGCACAGATCATCCTTGTCGGCGATCTCTGCGCTGGAGCGCATCTGCTTTTCAAGTTCGCCGACGTACCAGAAGAAAAGGCCGAACTTGGGGTCGATGCGGAAGGCGTATTCGAGGAAGTCCGGAGCCCTGCCCGCCGAACCAAAGAGGAGGGAGGGAATGGCCCGGGCAATGCTCACGAAGCGCCTGAAGGCTGATCCCATCCTGCCCGCCCTGTAGTCCTCGATAAAGACCTTCAGATCCTCAAACAGTATCTCCTTGGGCTTTTCGTCGGCTTCGTTCACCCAAGTCTTGTGGACGAGGAGTTCGACATTCTCCCTGAAGACACGGAGGAGGTGGAAGGTTCGGATCAGTTTCTGGTCTTCGGTGCAGTGGATGTAGAAGGAAAACTCACCCGGATTGCCAAGAAGGTCGGCGAGGCGGATCGCGTACGATTCACGCATGGCTGCCTTCTCGCTGACGAGGGCATGGAACAGTTCCAGGGTCCTTTTCTCGGAATCGGAGAGATAGGAATCCAACATGGAAGTATCGGCGTGATCCATAGCTGTACGATGTCGAAAAGGGCACCTTTTGGTCAAGGGGGTAGAAAAGTCTTGCGCCTGCCATTCAAATGTCGGATAATTCGGGCTATGAATAACGATATAAAGATTGGCTACGATCTCAATGTGGGCATCGGCTTTGTGCCTCCGGAATTTCTCGGACCCAACGATGACGAATACAGGATCCGCAACGAGCAGTTTCGCGTCATGGGCAAGGATCCCTCCCGCTACAGGAAGCTCAAGCCCTTCGAACTGGAAACCCTCGTAAGGCAGAACAATACGAGCAGCGACTGGTCGCAGATACTCGTGGCAGAACCCTTTACGCCCGAACTCGTCTACAACACCTCCTTCTCCGGCCTCGTGCGTATCGGCCATCTCGAGGAAGTTACCCTCGAACATAATGATCTCCACCTCATCGCGGGTATTTCCAACTCCCAGATCATCGCCTGCGACATCGGCGACAACTGCGTCATCAGCAACTGCGCCTATATCGCCCACTACATCATCGGCGATAACTGCATCCTGATCGACAACGCCGAAATCCACGTGTCCAACCACTCCAAATTCGGGAACGGCAACGTCATCGAGGGCGAAAGCGAGGAGCTGCGCATAGCGATCGATGTCATGAACGAGGGTGGCGGGCGCTGGGTCTGGCCCTTCGCCGAAATGACCTGCGCCGATGCCTATCTCTGGGCGCGCCACAGGGACAAGACGGCGCTGATGAAGCAGTTCTGCCGAATGACCGATGCCATGTTCGACAACCGCAGGGGGCGTTACGGCACTATCGGCGAGGGATCGGTGCTCAAGTCGAATGGGGTTGTGAAGGATGTGGCGGTGGGCGAGAGCGCCTACATCAAGGGCGCCAACAAACTCAAGAACCTGACCATCAAGTCGCGGGAAGACGCGCGCACACAGATCGGCGAGGGCGTCGAACTCGTCAACGGCATCGTGGGCTATGGCTGCAAGGTTTTTTACGGCTGCAAGGCCGTGCGCTTCGTGATGTGCGACGCTTCCTCGCTCAAATACGGAGCGCGCCTCATCCACTCGATACTGGGCGAAAACTCGACGGTATCCTGTTGCGAAATCCTCAACAACCTCATCTTCCCCGCCCACGAACAGCATCACAACACGAGCTTTCTCATAGCCAGCCTCGTCAAAGGCCAATCCAACATGGCCGCCGGCGCCACGATCGGCTCGAACCACAATTCGAGGGCGCCCGACGGCGAGATAGAGGCAGGACGGGGCTTCTGGCCTGGCCTCTGCACATCGGTGAAGCATTCCTCGCGCTTCGCCTCCTTCTGCCTCCTCGCCAAGGGAGATTACCGTTTCGAGCTGGACATCCCCCTCCCCTACTGTCTCGTCGACAATGATTATAAGCGCGACAGCCTTATTCTCGCTCCGGCCTATTGGTGGATGAGCAACAAGTACGCGCTCATGCGCAACGAGGGAAAATTCCGCTCGCGCGACGCGCGCTTCGACAAGTCGCTGCGCCTGGAATATTCGCCCTTCGCCCCGGACACGGCGGAAGAAATCCTTGCCGCCATGGCCCTTCTGGAGGAGGCGACAGGCGGCCTCTGCACGGATACGACGCAAGGACAGCTTCTCCCGGAAGTGGAACTTCACGATATCGAGCATTCCTCGCGCAAGTGTTTCGTGAAAAAACCCGTCCAGGCATGGCATGCCTACAGGGAAATGCTCCTCTGGTTCGCCGGGCGGGAGATCGCTCATTTCGCCCTGGCCAGTTCCGGGATAGCGAAAACCGGAACCCTGCCGACATGGGAAGAGCTGGCGGCCGCCCTCGCTCCCGATGAGAACTGCCGCGTTGGAACCCAGTGGGAAAATCTCGGCGGCCTTCTCGTTCCAATGCCGCGGCTCGCCAAAATTCTCGACAAGGCCGCCGAAGGCGGCTACTCCACGTGGAAGGAATTCCATGCCGAGTACGGCCTGCTCTCGGAATCCTATTCAAGGGACAAGCTCCGCTATTCATGGTCCCTGCTCGGCAAGCTCTATCCAGCCGCCAAGGAAGGCCCCTCGAAGGAAGGCCTCGCCGCCGCCTTCGATGAACTTGCAACGCTCGCAGACTCCGTCGCCGACGGTGTTTTCGAGTCGCGTGCCAAGGACTGGAGCAATCGATTCAGGAAGGCAACCTATAGATCGGAAGCCGAAATGCTAGCCGTCCTGGGCAAGCCCGAGGAAAACTCCTTCGTCAGGAAGACGAGGCAGGAAGCCGAATCCCTGGCAGGGGATCTGGAGAGGCTTACAGCGGCGCTCTGATCAGCCGGGCTGTATCGCGGCGCTACCGCCGAGGGTTCGCGCGAGAAGGTCGGCATCGACCTCATGGGGCAGGGTTATCGCGCCCAGGTCGGCGTGCTCGCTGTTGTACTCGGCGCAGGTCGCCATGGCGTGGGGATTCCGCGCCCAGGCCCGCCGGGCGACGCCGCCCATCACGTCCCAGGGCATGGCCATCCGTATCACCGAATCCACACGCGCAGATCCGTCGAGAACGAGGCCGAATCCCCCGTTTATCGCCTTGCCAATGCCCACCCCCCCGCCGTTGTGGAGGGCTACGAGGCTCATTCCGCGGGCCGCGTCGCCGGCGAAGCACTGGGTGGCCATATCGGCCATCATGTTCGATCCGTCCTTGATGTTGCTCGTCTCCCTGAAGGGGCTGTCCGTGCCGCCCGTGTCGTGGTGGTCCCTTCCCAGCATCACGGGTCCTATCTCCCCCTTCCTCACCATCTCGTTGAAACGCAGGGCTATCTTCGTGCGGCCCAGGGCGTCCTGATACAGTATGCGGGCCTGGGTTCCCACGACGAGGGCGTTCTTTTCGGCATCCCGAATCCAGAGCCAGTTGTCCCTGTCCTGGCCTCGCCTGTCCGGATCGATGCAGTCCATGGCCGCGGCGTCCGTTTTCCGCAGGTCCTCGCGTTTTCCGGACAGGCAGACCCAGCGGAAGGGCCCGTAGCCGTAATCAAAGAGCTCGGGGCCGAGTATGTCCTCCACATAGCTCGGGAGGATGAAGCCGTCCTTTTCGTCCAGGCCGTTTTTCGACACTTCCCGAACGCCCGCGTCGAAAACGGACTTGAGGAAGGCGTTGCCGTAATCGAAAAAGTAGCTGCCCGATGCCACAAGCTTTTTGACCACCGCGAAATGGCGCCTCAGCGAGGCGTCGACGAGGGCTCTGAAGGTCGGCCTATCCTCGGCCAGGAGCCTTGTGCGCTCGGCGAAACCGATGCCGACGGGGCAGTAGCCCCCATCGTAGGGCGCGTGGCAGCTTGTCTGGTCGGAGAGCAGATCGATACGGGGAACTCGGCCACGGCCCTCGCCCGCCGCATACTCCAGAAGATCGACGATATTGCCGTGGTAAGCCACGGCGACAGGCTTTCGGCTGGCAGCAGCTTCGGCCGCAAGCCTGAAGGCTTCCTCCATCGAATCGGTGACGCTGGAAACCCAGCCCTGCCTGAGACGCGTCTCGATCCGGGAGCGGTCCACCTCGGCGATGATCGAGGCGGCGCCGGCGATGACGGCGGCCTTGCCCTGGGCTCCCGACATCCCCCCAAGCCCCGAGGAGACAAAGAGCTTGCCCGCGAGGTTGCCATCGTGGGGTATGCCCAGCTTGAGCCTTCCCGCGTTCATGAGGGTGTTGAATGTGCCGTGCACGATGCCCTGGGGGCCTATGTACATCCATCCTCCGGCCGTCATCTGCCCGTAATTGGCGACGCCGAGAGCCGCCGCCAGATTGAAGTCCTTCTGGTTGTCGAACATGCCTACCATGAGACCGTTGGTGACGATGACGCGGGGCGCGAGGGGGTGACTCGCGAAAATGCCGAGGGGATGGCCCGATTCCAGCACCAGGGTGCCCTCCTCATCGAGAAGCTCGAGATACCTGCAGATCAGCCTGTACTGCATCCAATTCTGGCAGACCTGGCCCGTTTCGCCATAGGTGACGAGTTCGTAGGGGTAGAGGGCTACATCGAAGTCCAGGTTGTTGTCGATCATCACGCGGAAGGCCTTCCCCTCGACGCTTCTCCCCGGATACTCTTCGATGGGGAGGCCCTTGAGCCGCCCAGCCGGCCTGAAGCGGTACCCGTAGATCCTCCCCCTCTCCCTCAATTCCGCCAGAAATTCGGGCGCGAGGGCTTCATGCCAGCGGGGCGGTATGTACCGCAGGGCATTGCGCAGGGCGAGTCTCTCCTGAGCCGGACTCAAGCCTCCCTCTCTGCGAGGGGCTCTCCGTATGCCTGCTTCGAATACCGGGTCTGGGGGGAGCTCATCCATGGCAAGCATGAGCTCGGGCAGCTTTATCTGCTTCACAAGCAACCTCCATCGAGGAATTACCAGCTTGCAGTATACTTCGATTTCGGGAATCTGGTTACCCTTTTCATGGACTTGGGCAGGGCTTGTCTAAAGCCAACATTATATATATATTTTTTAATATAAGGAGCGTTTGATGACCGAACAGCTGACAAAAGAAAGTTTCATTGAAAAAATCTTCGATTTCGAGACAAAAAAAGAGTGGGAGTACAAGGGCGAGCTTCCGGCCATCATCGATTTCTACGCCGACTGGTGCGGCCCCTGCAAAATGGTGGCTCCCGTCCTTGAATCCCTGTCGAAGGAATTCGAGGGCAAGCTAAAGGTTTATAAGGTGAACACCGACCAGGAACAGGAGCTTTCCGCGGCTTTCGGCATACAGAGCATCCCTTCATTCCTGTTCATACCCGTCGGAGCCAAGCCCCAGATGGCCATGGGCGCCCTGCCCAAGGCTACTTTCCAGTCGGCCATCAAGGATGTTCTCGGCGTCACTGCCTAAAAATAACCTTTGCCAATCGTCCAAAATTGGACTATGATTCCTTTGTACTTTTTCTATCATGGGCGCTTTAAAAGCGCCCTCACTACATAAGGAGCATCCAATGGACGAGAACATCACCTGGTGGAAATTCGACGAGGTAGAGGCTTTCATGCGCGCCGGTTTTGAGGCTGTGGGCGTTCCGCCCGAGGAAGCGGATGTCTGCGCCGACGTGCTTGTGTCAGCCGACAAGCGGGGTGTCGATTCCCACGGCGTGGGTCGGTTCAAGCCCATCTATCTGGACAGGATTTGGGCAGGCACCCAGCTTCCCGCCACCAATTTTGAAATCGTAAGGGAAACCCCGACGACGGCCGTCATCGACGGCCACAATGGCATGGGCCACTATATCGCCAAGCGCGCCATGCAGATGGCGATCGACAAGGCCGAAAAGAACGGGCTCGGCATGACGGTCGTGCGCAATTCCACCCATTATGGAGCGGCTTTCTATTACCCCAACATGGCTGTTGAGAAGGGCATGATCGGCATGACCACGACCTCTGCCCGTCCTTCCATCGCCCCCACCTGGGGCGTCGAGCCCATGATAGGCACCAATCCCATGACCTGGGGCATGCCCTCCGACGAACCCTTCCCCTTTATGCCCGACTACGCCACCTCGGTGACCCAGCGCGGCAAGATCGAGCTCTACGACCGCCTCGGCAAGGATCTGCCCGACGGCTGGGTGATCGGCGAGGACGGCCAGTACAGGCACGACACCCACCAGGTGCTCATCGACCTCACGAAGGACAAGGCAGCCCTCACGCCCGTGGGAGGCCAGGGTGAAGACCTGGGCGGCTACAAGGGCTACGGCAACTCCATGGTCGTCGAGCTTCTGTCCTCCGCCCTCTCGCAGGCGAATTTCCTCAAAGCCCTCACGGGCGTCGACAAAAACGGCAAGCCCACTTCCATCGAACTTGGCCACTCCTTCCTCGCCATCAGGATCGATGCCTTCTGCGACCTCGACGCCTTCAGGCATCAGGTAGGAGAAATCTGCCGCCAGATCCGCGCGTCCAGGAAGGCCCCGGGAGCCTCGCGCATCTGGACGCCGGGCGAGAAGGAATATGAAATATCCCTCTTCCGCAAGGACAAGGGCGTGCCCTTCAACGCTTCGCTCAAGGCCTCATTCAAGACCGTCAAGGAACGCTGCAACCTGAAGATCGACCTGCCTTTCTGAGGCTCGATCCAACTCCCATAGAATAAAAAAGCCCGGGTGACATGCCCGGGCTTTTTTTCATTGTATTCTCGCGATTCAGGCTCAGCCGTGCCTCTTCCTGAAATCTTCCATGAAAGCCGCCGCTACCTTCACGTTGTCGACGAGGTTGGCGTTGTACATGGAGAATCGGATGCCGCCCGTCGAGCGGTGGCCCTTGACGCCGATGATGCCGGCGGCCTTGGCTTCCTTGACGAAGAGCTCTTCCGATGCCTCGTCCTTGAGCCTGAACACGACGTTCATGAGGGAGCGGGCGTCCTTTTCGACGGGACCGCGGTAGTAGCCATCCGAAGCGTCGATGGCACCGTAGATGATCCTGCCCTTTTCCTGATTGACCTTCTCCATGGCGCCGAGGCCGCCGTTCTTGTCCAGCCACTTGAGGGTGAGGCTGAACATGTAGATGGAGAAGCAGGGAGGCGTATTGTAGAGCGAATTCTCTTCCTCGTGGGTTCTGTAGGAGAGCATGGTCGGCAGCTTGGCCTGTTCCTGGCAGAGCTGGTAGAAGGAATCCTTGATGGCCACGATGGTGAGGCCCGAGGGGCCAAGATTCTTCTGGGCGCCGGCGTAGATAAGGGAAAACTTGTCGGCCGGGAAGGGGCGGGAGAAGATATCGCTCGACATGTCGCAGACGAGGGGAACCTTCCCCGTCTCGGGCCAGTAGTGCCACTGGGAGCCGAAGAGGGTGTTGTTGCTCGTCATGTGGACATAGGTCGAGGCGGGGTCGATTTTGATCTCGGCGGGCTTCAGGATGCGGGTGAAAGTGCCGTCGGGGTTCTCCGTGCTGATGTTGTCGCAGGGGCCGAAGCGTTTGGCTTCCTTGATGGCCTTCTTGCCCCAGGTGCCCGTGACGAGGTAGGAAGCCTTCCTGCCGTCGAAGAGATAGTTCATCGGAACCTGGAAGAACTGGCTGGACGCGCCCCCGGTGAGAAAGAGAATCTTCCATTCGGGACCCATGCCCGCCAGTTTCCTGAAGAGTACTTGCGCCTCGTTGTGCATGGCTTCGTACTCTTTCGAGCGGTGTGAAACTTCCATGACCGACATGCCGGTGCCGTTCCAGTCCAGCATCTCTTCCTGGGCCTGCTTGAGAACATCGAGAGGGATGGCCGCTGGGCCGGCGTTGAAATTTATGACTCTTTTCATACTCTTTTCTCCATTATTTGGAAAGGTATTTCCTGACGCGGTTTTCGATGCTGTCGCCCAGGCGAAGGAGGTTCTCCTCCGTCGAAGCGCCCAGGTGTGGCGTTAAAATGACGTTGGGGGCAGCCAGGAGGGGCGAATCGGCAGGCGGTTCCTTGTAGAAGACATCGGTGGCGTAGCCTGCCATCTTGCCTGAAACGAGGGCTTCCACGATGTCGGCTTCCACGACAACCTGGCCGCGGCAGGTGTTGACGAGGCGGACCCCGTCCTTCATTTTCCCTATTGTCGCCTTGTTTATCATGCCCCGGGTTTCATCGGTGAGAGGAGTGTGGAGGCTTATGTAGTCAGCCTGAGCAAAAACCTCGTCGAGTTTCATCATCCGGGCGACGTCGGAGCTGGCGACATATTTGTCGTAGGCGATCACCTTCATGCCGAAGGCGGCAGCCCTTGTCGCCACTTCCCTCGCGATGCGCCCGATACCCACGAGGCCAAGGGTTTTCCCGCACAGTTCTGTCCGCTCCAGCTCTTTCTTGAGCCATTTGCCTTCCTTCATCGAGGCGTCAGCCTTCGTGATGTTGTTGGGCATGGCGAGCATGAGGGCGAAGGCCAGCTCGGCCACGGCGAGGCTCGAGGCCTCGGGCGTGTTGTCGACGAGGATACCCTTGGCCTTGGCGTAGTCGACGTCGATCGTATCGACGCCCACGCCGCCCCTTATTATGAATTTCAGCTTTGGGGCCCCGTCCATCATCGCCTTGTCCACCTTTGTCTTGGACCGGACAATGAGTATTTCGGCATCGGCCAGGCGCGAAAAATCGCTGACGACTTCGCCGAATGCCGACAGTCTGCCGGGAAGGTCGGGAGCGAAGGCATCGGCCAGAAGAATAACCATAAAATCCTCCTATTGGAATCCTGCGTGCGGTTTTCGTCAACCAGGCAGGGCTGAATCCGAGTATTTCAATACTAGCACGGCATCAAAGCCTGTCAAGTTCAGCCGCCTGCGAGGCTTATTTTCCTCGCCTCTATATAGAAGCGCTTTTCCGGCGCCTCGCCCATCGAGAAGGTCTTGCGTGGCATGACACCGTTCTGTATCACCGTGGCGAAGAAGGAAGCCTTGTCGACGGGGGGCAGGTAAAGACCCAGGTTTCCCGGCCTGGAGGCGAGGGACTCAAGACTCCCCGAACCGTGGATGTAGTCGATCGTCGTGGAGGGGTGGGACTTCAGGAAGGCGTCAAGGAGCTCCTGAAGGCTGCCCGCCGCCAGCTTGGCCTTGGGCTTGTCGAAGACGATGAGGCCCGAACTGCGCCCGTCGGTCCAGGCTACCCTGTGCGCCCCCTCGGGATCCGGCTGATCGCATGCCCCGAATGCCTCGCGTGAGCCCGGCATTGTCAAAACACGGGCACCTGCTTCCGTCAATGCGGCGAAGAGCTCCCTCGCGTCGACATTGAAGAGGACGCGGTGGATGGGGTGAAAGGGCAGACCCTCATCGTAGATGTTGAGGAGCTCGACGAGGGCGAAGCGAGCCGGGTGCCGGGCGAGGATATCGGCGGCTCCGGGAGCTTCGGCGCCGGTTTTGCCGGAGTATGAAGCCTTTATTTCTTCCCATGTGGCTTTTGCTGTTGCCAGGGAGTGGTTCCCGTCGCCCACGGCGAAGAGGAGGACATCGCCGCTTCCATACTTCGCCTTGAATTGCGCCGGATCGGCCAGCTGTGCGATAGCCTCAGCCATTGCGCCAAGGGAGGACTCGTCGCTCACGAACCAGCCACGCACATGGCCGGACCCTTCCATGAGATCAAAATCATAGAGTTTTTTAAAGTACGATCTTTTTTCATATAACGGCTCGATAACCCCGCGCGAGGGGTCGTCCATCAGAATCATGATGTGAGGCAGTTCGAGAGGAGCTCCGCGCCGGATCGCCATCCGGGGAGGGAGACGTTCGACGATAGTGCCTTCCGTCGGGCGGATGAGGCTCTTGGAATCCTTGCCATACTGATATTTTTCAAGATCCACCGACACAAGGAGGCCGACTCTCGGTTTCTTCTCATAGGGCGTCGTCCGCTCGACGAGAATAAAACCTTCACCCGGCGTCGCAAGGTAGTCCTTGGCCAGATAATCCCGCATGGAAGCCTGGATTCGGCCTATGCGTTCAGCCTTGTCGCCGTCCTCAAGGTAGCATTCGGGGTAGATCAGGTTCAGGGTGGATGGCTTGGAACCCACCTGGCTGCCTACCTTTTCCCAATATTCGCGTTCCGAAGAATACTGGTCGCAGGCGACGACAGCCCAGGCCTGGTGATCGATTTCTTCCCGGGGGAGGTAGATTTCCGGCAGGCCAAGACCCGATTCCAGGAATTTTTCCCTCGTCGCCGGCTTGATTTCAGACGCAAATCTATCCATGGCTGCCTTCTCCTCCCAGGAAAATTATGGCATAAAAAATATTAACCGTAAACGAAAAAGCTCCTTCCAGCTGTCTTTAGTCCCTGGGTCGCTTCGAGCCTGATGAGAAACCCAGTTTTTCCTCAAGGTTGAATTTTTTCTGGGCGATGGAAAGAGCTTTTTTATACAATAGAAAGGCACCCACCATGGCGATGAGAAAGCTTGCGACTACAGCCCACATGACGGCCGCCTGGGGAAGCCAGCGCCCCAGAGTCATCGAGTAGATGCCGAGGCAAGCGATAAAGATGATGCCCGTAGCGAGTATATTGCCGATGGACGCGGCGATGACGAAGATGGCCGTCTTGGCTGCCTTATTCATTGACAGCCTTCTTTCCATCAACGAGAAAACCGCTGAGGATGAGGAGGAAAGCGCCTATCGTTATGGACATATCGGCGATATTGAAGGTGGGAAAGCGGTCAAGACCAAAAATGCCGAACAGCGAGAAGGAGATAAAATCCACGACGCCTTCGGGACGGAAAATCCTGTCGATAAGGTTGCCTATACCGCCTCCCATGATTATCGAAATCGCATAACGCTGAAACGTGGTGAGCGTTTTCGAAACGAAGGAGAATATGGCGGCGGCCACAAGAAAGCAGGCAGGGAGGAGTATGAAAAGCCCCAGGCGGAGGAGGCTGGAGACGGAATCGCCAATCGAAAAAGCGATTCCCAGGTTGCGCATGTGGACGATCCAGAGGAAATCCCCCATATGTCTTGAAGCGATGGTGTTCTCGGCCACGTTCTTGACAATCCATGCTTTTGTCGCCTGATCGGCGACGACGAGGGCGAGGGTGAGGAGGGCAGGGAAAAGGAAGGCGATTCTCTTGGGGTTTCGATCGGATTGTATGATAGTACGCTCCATGGTTGTCATTCTCGAATTCTACAGCCCTGTAGGGATGTCGATAAATACCGTCTCGATGCCTTTTTCCTTCGTACAGCGGGCGGCGACGGCCTTCACTCCCCATGTTTCGGTAGCATAGTGGCCGGCGGCGATGAAGTTGAGTTTGTTCTCCACCAGTTCATGGTACACGGAATGGGAGGGCTCGCCCGTGATATAGAGATCGATGCCCTTCCCAAAGGCCTGCATCGCTTCGAAGGGAGCTCCGCCGGATATGACAGCCACGGTGGATATTTTTTCCACGCCGGGGAGTATGAGGGCTCGCGGCTGGCTGTTGTCGGGAAGGATGAGAGACAGCACTTCCTTCACGGAGAGGGGGGCTTCAAGCCGCCCCGATATGCCTATCGGTATTCCATGGTAGAGGCCGAAAGGGCTCCTGTCGCGCAGGGCAAGGAGGTCGGCGAGAACAGCGTTGTTGCCTACTTCGGGATGCATGTCGAGGGGAAGATGGCAGGCGTAGAGGGCGATATCCGAGGCGATGAGAAGCCGAAGGCGTTCAAGGAGGCTGCCTTCCAGCCGAACCGGCTTTCCCCAGAAGAGGCCGTGGTGGACAAATAGAAGATCGGCGCCGGCATCCCGGCTGCGGCGGATGGATTCGGCGCAGGCATCGACGGCGAAGGCAATTTTCCTGATCGGGCTTCCCGATCTTCCCACCTGTATGCCATTGAGGGAATCGTCGATATCCCTGAGGGCTTCAATCTGCAATAAAGTGCGGCACCAGCCGTCAAACTCACTGATATCCATGGTCTCAGTATAAAAGAAAAGGGCATCCCGGGGAAGCAGGTGGACAAAGCAGTATATCCATTGGAAAATAGCCTATGCGGGAACTCGTCCTCGTCACCGGCTCCATGCGTGCTGGAAAAACCAGCCTCTGCAAAGCCCTCTTTCGCATACTCAGGCAAAAAACAGCCCGCCCATTCGGCATTATCGAGGAAAACCGGAGAGACGACAGGGGGATACCCCTGGTGATCGACCTGCTCGATCTGGCCACAGGCGAGAGTATAGCCTTTGCATCCCGCAAAGCAGTGCCGGAAGGACTTTCCCAGGAACGAGCCTCCCCGGGAAACGGGTATCCGCCCTTTGCTTTCCGTGCGGAGGCCTTTGCATGGGCAATGGACAGACTGAAGGCCGCCATCGAAGGGGGCTGCGGGCCGGTGATCCTGGATGAAATCGGAGCGCTTGAAATCAGGCAAGGCGGCGGTTTTCTGAAGGTGGCAGTCTGGGCTATGGACCATGGCGAATCCCCCCTCGTTCTGACGCTCCGCCCCGAATTCGAGGAAAGCCTCCTGGTACGTCTTTCCGCAATGACGGCTACAGGTCCGGCAAAGCGTTTTCGGGCAGACGATTCTGATGCCGAAACACTGGCTTCGACTATCGCGGATTACCTTTTTTCCATTGCCAGACCTGTAAAGGGGCTCTATAGTAAGAGCCGGAATTTATTAAAAAAGGAATAAACTGTCCATAGTGAATGGACGCCGGAGTTATGGATGATACTGTGGAACGCTGAACTGACCAAGCGCCTCGCCTGTTCCGACAAGGAGAAGGCCGCTCTCCCCCAGATCGTGGAGGAAATGCTCATTGTTTCCGACAAGGCTCGGAACGAGGGAATCCTGCCCTTCACGTCGGCCGAAGAATCATCCAAACAGCCTGCGATGCTGCGCTACGGTTTCAAGCTCATTGCCGAGGGGCTGTCGCCTGAGGTGCTCGAGGAAATCCTCGCTATCTACCTTTCTACAAGCACCCTCGCCGGTTTCGAATTCCTGAAACAATGCATCTACGTCGAGGCCCTTCTCTCCATCGCGGCCGGTGATTCCCGGGATCTCCTCCTCAGGAAACTTGCTCCGTATTGCGGAGCCGAAAAAGCCTATTCACTGCTCAAGGCCATGGATTCGGAGAGCGGCACACAAAGCCTATGACAATCAATTCACTCTGCCGGATGCACCGGCAGTTCTTCCGAAAGGGGGGAGTCCCCATCGCAGAAAAATCCTCACGTAAAGCGGACTCACTCCATGAAGAACAGGAATCTCTGGCGACGATATTCGAAGCCAGCGCGAGGAAAACCTCAGCCTATCTTGAATCGGCCAAACGTTTTGTCCTCGCGGTCAGCGAATATCAGTCAGTAAAATCGAACAACGCCGGCGAGACAGGCTTAAGCGGGAGCATGAGGGACGAAAAAAAAAGGCTCCATAAATTTGCCTATTCCCTCATCGTTTCCGGAAGAAACGCTTCAGCCTCACCCGCCGGCTATATTCGATCCGCCTTTATGGCAGCGGGCCTTTCTGGAAAATCCCCTGTCCAGGAAGAATGTGAAGTGGAAATGATAATTGCCGGTACCGAGCTTGCGCTCCGAAAAGCGCATCCGATCGTCATGTTGCGCACGATGACGGCCTTCCTGGGGTTTTCGGTGTTCGATGCCGTCGAAAAATGGCTGGTTGAGCATTTTGAGGCGAAAAAGGTATCGGATGAGGAACTCATCATTCCCGGTGACTTGCCCGACATGCTGCAGGAAAGAAGCAGCCTGAAAGGCTCGATCAGTCACGCCATGCGCCTTGCGGGACCGCAACTGTTGGCCGCTACCCTCGCCGGCTGCCCGCGCGAGACAATCGAATATGTAAAATCGATTTCCCGTTCGCGGCTCGGCGCAACTCTTCTTGAGTGGGAGATCAGGGACGCAAGAAACCGGCTCTCGTCGGAGGAGCTCAGCGACGCGCAGAATGCCTTTCTGGAACTGCTCGGCTCCATACGGCCCGATGCCGAAGACAGATCCGCCTCGGGTTCGGCCGAAGGTCCGGATGACATCGATGCGGGGCTTGTCTCCGATATCAGCAACCTCATACTTGAGCTGGATGAACATCTTCTGAAGTCCGTCGTATCGGACAGCGATCCGAAGATCATCGCTTCCCTCATTCAGGCAATGGAGCCTATCGCCCACGACAGGCTCTTTTCGAGCGTAGCCTCCAGCAGGAGCAAGAAGATTCTGGATGCCCTCGAGGCATCAGTGCCGCTCTCGGGCAATGAACTGACGCGCAGGGCACAGATGTTCGCCCAAAAAGTGCTGTCCGAGTTCACGCCGAGGAAAAAGCCTCTTGGCAAGACCCTGCCCCTCCCCGCTTCAATCCGGCAGATTCTCAGCTCCATCCTGAGCAGAGAATAGGGCGCGGAGATCCCGGCCTACTTTAGGCATCCAGTCAGCCCGATCCGGCTATTTGTGCAGAAGCTGCCTGGACCTTTCCGTCGCCTTCACCACCGCCTTGATCAGGGTTACCCTCAGGCCTCCCTCTTCGAGTTCCATGATGCCATCGATAGTGACACCGGCTGGCGTCGTCACCTGGTCCTTGAGTTTCGCTGGGTGCTCGCCGGTCGCGAGG
The DNA here is from genome assembly GCA_964468155.1 of uncultured Treponemataceae bacterium. GTDB lineage: Bacteria > Spirochaetota > Spirochaetia > Treponematales > Rectinemataceae > CAYXUF01. The sequence continues at coordinate 17,159 of CAYXUF010000001.1, read as the reverse complement.
ACAGTGCGGGCCGCTCCGAGAACAGTCTGGGCGGCCATTTTAATGGCAGCGTCACGGGGCAGACCCATTTTCACTCCTCCGTCGGCGAGGGATTCGATAACGATGTAGATATAGGCGGGACCCGAGCCGGATAGCCCCGTCACCGCGTCCATATGCTGCTCTTCCAATCGCAGGACCAGACCCACGGAACCGAAAAGATCTTCGGCGTTTTGTATCTGTGCCGGGCTCGCGTTTTTCCCGCAGGCGAAGACGGTCATGCCCTCTCCTACCGATACGGCGAGATTGGGCATAGCCCTGATCACGCCCACGAACTGGGGCACCCTCGATTCTATGACATCCAGCGGAACGCCGGCGGCGGCCGATATCACGAGAGCCCCCCGAGGAATGCAGTCGGCGATGGCGTTGATGATGTCGACAAGGGCTTTCGGCTTGACGGCCAGGAGGATGATGTCGGCGTTGGCCGCTACCTGTCGGTTGTCCAGGGTAGCCGCAACCTTGTATCGATTCTCCAGATCCAGTCTGTGGGATTCGCTGCGGACGGAGAGAATAACCTCATTCGGAGCGAAGAGGTTTTTTGCGAAGGCACCAGCCAGAAGAGCTTCGCCTATCTTGCCCGCACCGATGATTCCCAATTTGTAGTTCATGTTTTTTCTCCACCCTCGCCTGGATGCGCTGCCTCGTCAAAACAAGAGCCTGTCGAATTATCGCAGCGCCGCATCAGCGCAGCATCAGCGCAGCGCCGCTTCGAGGGCCACCGAGGCTTCCGTTCCCGCGTCGCGGTATTTTACGATGACAGGAGCCTGAAGGGATATGCCCTGAGCCGCCCCATACTCGCCCCTGGCGGGGCGAGCTCCCGGGACGACAACAGCCGACTCGGGCACCTCCCCCATCCATTCCTTTCCTTGTACAAGGTCGAAGATTCTCGTCGACCTGGAGAGAATGATGCCCGGAGCGAGAACGGCGTTCTTCCGTATGACAATACCCTCGAAAATTCCGCAGAGCCCGCCTATGAAGGCCCCATCTTCTATGACGACAGGGCGGGCCTGTGGCGGTTCGAGGACGCCACCGACCTGTACTCCTGCCGAGAGATGTACTTTTTCGCCTACTCGTGCACAGGAACCTACAAGGACATGGCTGTCCACCATGGTGCCTGCGCCGACAGTGGCGCCGACATTGATATAGGATGGCGGCATGATGACAACTCCGGCGGCTATGTGGGCGCCGCGCCGCGCCGAACTGCCGCCGGGCACGACGCGAACCCCGTCGGCGGCAAGGAAGCGGCGCGGCGGAAAGGCAGGCCTGTCGAAGGCCCCGCCCGGCCAATCCCAGGCTTCAAGGCCGCCGGCTCTGAAGCCTGAAAGAATTGCCTTTTTCACCCAGGCGACAGCCTCCCATTGCCCCTCTTCATTCATAGCCGTAGCCGCAAGCCTGCCCGATTCAAGGCTCTGGAGGAAGGCCTCCCAGGCCTCGGCATCGAAACTGCCCTGGGCGGCGAACAGCGCCTGCAGATCTTCACCATGCAGGCTCATGCTTTCGCCTCGATGAAGGGGCTCAAGGCCCTGGCTATGGCTGCCCGCGTCGCGGCCGATGCGGGAGCCAGGGGCAGACGGAGTCCTTCGCCTGCAAGGCCCGTCAGGGCGAGGGCTGCTTTCAGGGGTATGGGGTTGGATTCAAGAAAGAGGGCATCCATAAAGGGTAGCAAGGCCTGGTGCAGCCGGATGGATTCCTCCCTCCGCCCTTCAAGGGCGGCGTCCAGCATCGCCTTTACACGGCGGGGCAGGACGTTTCCGGCGACGCTGATAAGACCCGTGGCGCCTACAGCCAAGGCCGGCAGTGCAAGCGCGTCGTCGCCCGACAGGAGAATCTTGCCCTCGGGGAGGCTGCGTGCGATCTCGCCGATCTGAGCCAGGTTGCCCGATGATTCCTTGACGGCGAGGATGCCGGGAATATTCCAGAGCCTCGCCAGGCTGGAGGGAATGAGGTTCAATCCCGTGCGGCCAGGGACGTTGTATACCACCACAGGCTTCCCGTCCGCAGCCTCGGCTACGGCGGTATAGTGGGCAACGAGGCCATCGGGTGTCGGTTTGTTGTAGAAAGGCGTCACAACGAGGACGGCATCGGCACCCAGGGAAGCCGCTTCCGCCGTGAGGCGTACAGCCGAGGCGGTGGAGTTGGAACCCGTGCCTATCACTACAGGAAGCCCATGGCCGTGGGCAAGGGCGAATTCGACAATGGCCCGACGCTCCTCAGGCTCCACGGTGGCAGCCTCCCCCGTCGAGCCGAGGACGACGAGAAAGTCGCAGCCCCCCGCCTCGTTGGCCATGAATTCAGCCTGGGTCTTCGCTGGTCTGCCCGATTGGGAACCCAGACTTCGCTTCACCGCCAGAAACTCGAGGAGTTCGCCGAAAGCCTTGAAATCCACCCGGCCCGAAGCATCGAAAGGTGTCGCCACAGCGACCCCGAGACCTCGCAACGTAGTAACTACTGACATATCATCCTCCTGCCGGCCTTCGCGCCGGCGCAGTGCCTCCGAATGCATCGGTGGCCAGATCATCCATCGTGAAGACACCCCTGCGTCCCCAGATCCACGTGGCTCCCCTCATCGCGCCGGCCGCGAAAACGCGCCTGTCCTTGGCGTGATGGCTGATGGTAAGCGTTTCAAAGGGAGAGTCCAGGATTATGTCATGTCTCCCGATTTCGAAGCCCGAACGCAGTGAAGCGATATTGATCTTGTCTTTTTCGTAGGCTCCGATTTTCCAGCCCGAGAAACGTGGACAGGAGGACTGAATGGCCGAAGCGAGGGTGATCGCCGTGCCCGAGGGCGCATCGAGTTTCATCTTGTGATGATGCTCTATAATCCCCAGGTCGGCTTCCTGGTCGGTGGCCGCATAGGCGCCCATTATGACGGCAAGCTTCCGCATCAGGGCTACCCCCATGCTCAGGTTGGACGCTACAAGGACGCCGATCCTTGTCCCCACCCTCTCCGCGAGATCGGGTATCTTCCAGCCCGTCGTTGCGATGACGATGTCGGTGCCGGTGGAAAGGGCCCATTCCAGATGTTCTTCGACAGCCGATGCATGGCTCGCCTCGACCGCCACTTCCACGCGTGTCCTAGGTCCAGCTTCCCTGCCCTCGGTCCAGGCGAGTTCAAGTGCGTCGGGCGATGCCGTATAGCGGGCGATCTCGGCTGCTATGGCTCCTCCCATCCTCCCCCTTCCGAAGACACCCAACCTCATGATCCATCTCCCGACGAGCCCGTCGCCGCGCCGCTGCCAAAGAATGCCGCATGGAGCCGGCGCAGGGCTTCATCTGCCTCTTCAGCCCTGAGGACAATGCTGAGATTGATATCGTTCGCGCCCATGCTCAACATGTCGATGTCCACGTCTCCAAGGGCATTGAAGGTTTTTCTGAGCAGAGGGGGCGTCTCCTTCAGCATGTCACCGACGATGGCGATGACAGCCCTCTCCTTCATGACATCCACCGTACCGAGCTCGGTCAGTTCGGATACCAGCTTTTCGAGTGGGGCATCCATATTGAGGGATACCGAAACGCAGATCTCCGAAGTCGACACGAGGTCGACGCTGACACCGAGGCGGCCAAAGGCGGCGAAGAGTCGGGCGAGAAATCCCGACTGCTCCATCATCAATTCCTGGCGAATGCTTATCACGGCCACATCACGGCGCATCGCAATGGCTACAACAGCCTTGCCGCTGGAAGATCCAGGCCTGATGGTCGTGAACTTTCCCTTGGGTTGCAGCGTGCTTCGAACCGTCACAGGTATGCCTGCCTCCAATGCGGGGCGAATGGTTGCCGGGTGCAGGATCCTCGTTCCGAAGGCTACAAGCTCCGAGGCTTCCTCGCAGCCGAGAACCTCCACTGTTTCCGCTTCGGGCACAATCAGCGGATCGCCCGTGAGGATGCCTTCGGCTTCCGTCCATATCCTTATTTCGGAAGCACCGAGCCCTGCGCCGAAAAGGCTCGCCGAATAGTCGGAGCCTCCCCTGCCCAGTGTCGTCGTACTGCCCAGGCTGTCCGATCCTATATAACCCTGGGTCACGGCGACCCTCCCCGGCTTGAGAAGGGGAAGAAGCCGCTCAGAGACGAGGCGGGCTGTCGCGGACTCGTCGGCTCTCGCCCGGCCAAAGCGGGAATCCGTGCGCAGGAGGCTGCGGGCATCGATACAGGGCACCTCCAGGGCCAGGGCTACGAGAATGCTGCTGAGCCGCTCGCCTGCCGCCGCGATCTCATCCATGTTCCTGTCGCTCAGTTCGCCGACGAGGCGTACGCCCTGAAGCCGTGAATCGAGGGCGGCGATGATGGATTCAATTTCGGCCTCGGCACCGGCACTCGGCGAGGATACGCCTGGCGTATCCTCGCCGGGCGCAAGTTCGCGGGCAGCTGCCATGTGCCGGCTGCGCAGGTCGGCGCAGACGCGCCTGGCCACAGAGAGATCTGCCCCCTCGGCTGCCTTTGCCGCGAGGAAGAGAGAATCGGTGACACCCGACATGGCCGATGCCACGACAAGGACAGAGTTCTGCCCCTCTGCCTCCTCCACGGCTTCGCGTGCCCGGGCGGCTACTTCACGTATCGCGGCGGTATCGACAAGAGCCTTTCCGCCGAATTTCATCACTATCGTGCCCAACGCAGCACCTCCTTGGCATAGGCCAGCTCGGCGTTCAGGACGGAAGCGCCAGCCGCGCCCCTCTCGGTATTGTGGCCGAGAGCGATGAACTTGATACCCAAGATTGGGCAGGGCCTTATACGCCCCACCGTAATCCGCATGCCGCCATCCACTTCCACATCTCGCTTGGGCTGTGGCCTGTCGGGACCGTCGCTCAAGGCCAGAAAGCGCTGTGGGGCGCTGTGCAGCCCAAGCCCCGCCGTATCGGGAACAAAAGCCCTGATAGCCTCTTCCACAGCTCCGATGGAAGGAGAGCCCTTGAGCCTGACGGAAACCGTTATCGTATGACCTTCGACGACAGGCACCCGCGTGCAGGTAGCGGAAACGGGAAAGACCGCGGCTTCCTGCCGCGCCTCGAAACCCCTGCCGCTCAGGCTGCCGAGGATCTTGCCTGTTTCCGACTCCACTTTCGGCTCCTCATTTCGTATATATGGGATCACATTGCCGGAGATGTCCATGGCGCTCACGCCGGGGTAGCCCGCCCCTGAGATCGCCTGCATACTCGTCATCATTACCGCCTCGATGCCGAAGGCTCTTTCGAGCGGAGCGAGAGCGCTGGCGAGAACGACGGTCGTGCAGTTGGGATTTGTGACGATGGCACCCTTCCATCCCCTCCTGGCCTGCTGGAGTTCGATAATGCCAAGATGGCCGGCGTTCAGTTCGGGTATGAGGAGGGGCACATCCTCATCCATTCTGAAGGCGCTCGCGTTCGAGAACACGAAGGATCCCGAAGCAGCGAAAGCCGGCTCGATCCCGCGGGCAGGCTCGGCATCCAGGGCGGAGAATACGAGGTCAGCACCGAAGGCGTCGGGCGAACAGGCCTGGACGGTCATGTCTCCGAAACCGGCATAAGCCTCGCCATCCAGGTGCCATGAACAGGCATCGCGGTATTTTTTCCCCGCCGAACGCTCGCTCGCGGCCAGCGCCACCAGTTCGAAGTCGGGGTGGCTGGCCAGCCTTCGAACGAAACGCTGACCAACGATACCCGTTGCGCCCAGCACCGCTGCGCGCAGCTTGGCTTCAGGCCTGACGCCTCCGCCGCTGGGAATATGGAGCGATTCATCGCCATTTTGAAGGGGAACTCGGAAATCGGCGCTTTGCAGACCGTTCCGCCCCACGGATCGAAAGCTACTCACTGGTGCCTCCAATCCGAAGGAAGGCCCATGTGTAGTCCTTCGACGCGCAGCGGAAAATCCGCGACACAGACAGAAAGGATACGTCTGGCTCTCCGCGGGTTTTTAATTCCCGCGACAGTCGTCGGGTATTGACCCGGTCGCCCAGGACGAAAGCCTTGGGTAGGCTTTTTGCCCTTCGGCGATTCTCCCCTTTCGGGCGATTTCGCAGGAACCCAAGTCCTCCATCGCCGTACTGATGGGAATCGCTCCTCCATCGGTAACGAGGAAACTAGCATAGGATTCCACCACCGATCAAGTGGCATTCGACATTTTGGAGGGTTTTTCGATATTTATGCATTCATGGGGCTGTCTGTTGACAAAGACCCTTGGAGATGGATCATTATCCATGGAGGAAAACCCATGGCTGCGTCGAGTTCACTGAGAAAACAGCCGAGCGTGGAAAATTGCTCCACTCTCTTCGCCATCCAGAGAATCCTCACTCTCAAGAGCGATATTCGCTCAGCCCTGCCCCTCTGCGCCCAAAAAATCAGCGAGGCCTACGTGCCTTGCGACGTCATCATCGCCTTCGCCGGAAACTCAAACGATAAAATGGAAATCGTGGCGGCCGTTCCCGATTCGGCGCAGGAAGCCTACGCCCGTCTTTCCCTGCGGATGGGAACCTTTCCCTGTGGGCTCGCCCTTGAAAAAGAGGAATTTGTCGAGTTCACCATTGAAGGGAAACGGTCTTGTATGGAATCGCCCATATGGAGCGGAAAACGCATCGCAGGCGCCGTGAGCCTTATCGTTGGCCCGGAGTGTTCCGTCTCCCGAATGGCACTGGCCAAAGAACTCCTCCAGTGGACCTGCTACCTCATCGAGGAATCCCTCGGCCTCAGGGCAGCCCTCCTGCAGCGGACGACATCCGGTTCCAGCTATGAGTCCAGCGGAGAAGCGGGCCTCATGCCTGAACGTGAGGCGGCCATGGATGGTATCTCCTTCCATGGAATCATCGGCAACTCGGATGGCATGAAGGAAGTCTACACCCTCATCGGACAGGTAGCTGGCACCGAAGCCACCGTCCTCGTCACGGGCGAGAGCGGGACGGGCAAGGAACTCGTAGCCAGAGCTATACACGAATGCAGCAGCAGGGCAACAGGTCCTTTCATAGCCATCAACTGCTCGGCCCTTCCCGAATCCATCATCGAAAGCGAGCTTTTCGGACACGAGAAAGGCGCCTTCACGGGCGCCATCGCGGCGAGGCAGGGACGTTTCGAGGCAGCCAGGGATGGCACCCTCTTCCTGGATGAAATCGGCGATCTATCGCCTACCGTGCAGGTCAAGCTCCTCAGAATCCTACAAGAACGTAGCTTTGAGAGGGTTGGTGGCAACAAGGCCATCAAGACCAATGCCCGCATCATAGCCGCCACCCACCGCGACCTCAAAAAAGCCGTGGAAGAAGGCGGCTTCAGGGAGGATTTGTATTTCCGCCTCAATGTATTTCCCATCCATCTCCCTCCCTTGCGCGAACGGGGTGCCGACATCCTTCTCCTGGCCGACCACTTCGCCGAAAAGTTCGGCTCAAGCTCAGGCAAATCGATCAAACGCATATCCAGCCCTGCCCTTGATCTCCTGATGATCTATCATTGGCCCGGGAACGTGAGGGAACTGGAGAACTGCGTCGCCAGGGCGGGCATCGTGACGACGGACGAGGTGATACATTCCTACAACCTGCCCCCCAGCCTTCAATCGGCCACATCGACGGGAACCGAGCCCATGTCCACCTTCGATGGAGCCATAGCCCGGCTGGAAAAGGAAATGCTCGTGGAAGCGCTGAAGATCGAGCGAGGCAATTCGGCTTCGGCCGCGCGTCGCCTCGGCATCACCGAACGGCGCTTTCGCTTTGCCCTGCAGCAGTACAAACTGGACTACCGCAGTTTTAGAACAAAAATGTAGTTTCTATTTCATATTACTACATATTTGTCTTTTTTCTCCTGCCATCCTCTCGTTTTTATTCTCTGTTCCCGCACGGCGCCTGGCCACAAAATGCCCAGAGCTCTCTCTGCTTCATGGAGTTATTAGGCACTTGCATCGTATTTCCAAATTTTCCCGCACTTGGCACACCGCTTGCTGTATATCAAGGCATTGAATCCTGAACTTTTTCAAGGAGAGAACGATGGAATCATATGGCGTGGACAGGGTGCAATCCGCGGAAAGGCTTTCAGTGATCTACGGCAATCACTGTTTTTCCAACGATGTCATGCGTGAGCGCTTGCCCCGCTCCATATTTTCGGAGCTTCTCCTCGTCCAGACGGGCAAGAAGGATCTCACCCTCGAAGTGGCGGAAGTTGTCGCCGCCGCCATGAAGGAATGGGCTTCCGAGCATGGCGCCACCCACTATACGCACTGGTTCCATCCCCTTTCGGGTCTTTCGGCCGAAAAGCATGAATCCTTTGTTTCGCCCCTCTCCGACGGAAGCGTCATCATGGAATTCTCGGGAAAAGAACTCGTGAAGGGCGAGCCCGATGCATCCAGTTTTGCCTCGGGAGGATTGCGCGCCACCTTCGAGGCGCGCGGCTACACGGCCTGGGACGTGACGAGCCCGGCCTTCCTCAAGACGAATCCCAAGGGCGTCACCCTCTGCATACCCACCGCCTTCGTGTCCTACAACGGCCACGCCCTCGACAAGAAAGTGCCCCTCCTCAGGTCGATGGAAGCCTTGAGCAAGGCCGCGACGAAGGTGCTTCAGCTCCTCGGCGACACCGACGTGGACAGGGTCATTCCCACGGTTGGGCCGGAACAGGAATACTTCCTCGTCGATGCCGAACTGTACCGGAAGCGGCCCGATCTGGTTCTCACGGGCAGGACGGTCTTCGGTTCGATGCCCGCCAAGGGCCAGGAGATGGAAGACCACTACTACGGAGCCATCGAGGAAAAAGTGGCCGCCTTCATGAGCGAGGTGAACTCCGAGCTCTGGTCGATGGGCGTGCCGGCCAAGACACAGCACAACGAGGTGGCCCCCAACCAGTTCGAACTGGCCGTCATCTTCACCCAGGCCAACATCGCCGCCGACGACAACCAGCTCGTCATGGAAACCCTCAGGAAGGTGGCAACCCGCCACGGGATGGCAGCCCTTCTGCACGAAAAACCCTTCGACGGCGTCAACGGCTCGGGCAAGCATGTCAACTGGTCCTTGGCCACGAATACGGGCATCAATCTCCTCGAGCCCGTAAAGGCCATCTCCAGCGAGGACGGAGCGATGTCGAAAGCCATAGCCCGCTTCATACTCTTTACGATCGCCGTCGTGCAGGCAGTCGACACGAGAGCCGCCCTTATCAGGGCTTCGGCTTCAACCGCCGGAAACGACAGGCGCTTGGGCGGACACGAGGCTCCCCCCTCCATCATCTCCATATTCCTGGGCGATACCCTGACCGAGCTCTTCGATTCCTTCTCGAACGGCAGAAAAAAACCCGATCTGGCCGCAAATCTGATAGAATTGGGAGCGAAGAGCCTCCCGAAGCTCATGAGGGACGTATCGGACAGGAACAGGACAAGCCCTTTCGCCTACACCGGCAATAAATTCGAATTCAGGATGGTCGCCTCATCCCAGTCGGCCGCCACGCCGACCATGGCGATCAATGCCGCCGTCGCCGAAAGCCTCACCGACATCGCCGAAAAGATGGAGAAGGAACTGGCGAAGGGGGCCTCCCCCGTCGAAGCCGCCCTGGCAGTTGCCGGCGCCTCCTGGAAGGCGCACAAGCGCATCGTGTTCAATGGAAACGGCTATTCGACCGAATGGATCAAGGAAGCTGCAAAGCGAGGCCTTCCCCTTTTCAGGTCGGCGGTGGAAGCGATCCCCGAGTTCATGGACGAATCCAATGTGGCGATGCTTTCCGCATTGGGCATTCTTTCGAAGGAAGAAGCCGAATCGCGCTGCATCATCTACCTTGAGCGGTATGCCAAGCAGGTGAACATAGAAGCGGGGGTAGCCCTGGATATAGCGCGGCGATACATCTTTCCGGCAGCCTCAGCCAGCGCGAGCGAATATGCCAGGGAAGCTGCCCGTCTGGCCGCCATAGGAGCAACCAGCGTGGCGCAGGAGCAGCGTTCTCGCCGTATCGCAGCCCTTACCGGCCACCTGGTGGAGGAATCCGACAGGCTCGAGGTAGCCCTCGGCGACGCTCAGCGTGTGGATGACACCCTGGCAAGCGCCCAATCGTACAGGGATGCCGTCGTAGCCAGGATGGACGCCCTGCGTTCCGTGTGCGATGACCTCGAGCGCCTCATGCCCAAGGCGGACTGGCCCATCCCGAGCTATCAGGATCTCCTCTATACGCTCTAGTCATGCTATACTCGGGCGATGCGATGGTTGAGGAGACTGCTTCCCTGGATCGTCATCGCCCTCTCCCTGGCGGTGATCATATACCTGCCCGATATCGGTCCGGAGCGGTATACCGACCTTGCCGCGATGTTCAGGCACGAACGGTCACGCCAGGCCAATGCCGGCTATTCGGTGGTCATCTGCAGGAACGGCAGGATTTTCTACCAGGAGTCCTTCGGCCATGACGGATCCGGCCAGCCGCTGGCCAAGGATACGCCGATGTATCTCGGCCCCAGCTCCGAAATCCTTTCGGGAGCCCTCCTCTATTCGCTGACGCTCCAGAAAAGCCTCTCGCTTGGCGACGATATCCGAAAGTTCCTGCCCGAGCTCCCGGCGAGCGGTATAAAAAACATTAAGGTAGATCCGACCGCCGCGGAGCCTCCCAGCCCGGCTGAACAGGGGAGAGCCATCACCCTCCGCCAGCTCGCTTCGCATTCGCTGAATCTGAGCGACCAGGCCCTCAAAAATTTCGGATCGAGGATATCGGGGCTGGAAGCAGGCGAGTTCGATCCCGAAAAATACCTCAAATCGAGATTCAAGCCTGGAACTACGGTGCGAAGCCGGCTGGCCTACAGAATTCTGGGCATTGTGATGGAGAACGCGGAAGGCTTAAGCTTCGATGAGCTCCTCCAGTCGCAGCTTCTCATCCCCCTGGAGATGCATGGCACAACAGCCCGCCCCGATTCCCTCCAGGGGGTAGCCACGGGATCAGGCCTTTTTTTCGGCCTCTCTTTTCCCTACGACTCGCGCGTTCCCTATATCGCGGCGCCTGCCGACGGCATCGTGTCGACATCGGAAGATATTGCCAAATTCCTTTCCTACATCACTTCGCCGCCCAAAAACGGCATCAAAAGCCTGCCCCCCTCATCGGTGGCTGGCCTCTACCAGCCCCTCCTTCCGGGCGGCGATACGGGATTCGGCTGGCGCATCATCACAAAGGAAGGCAATCGTCTCGTTTACCAGGGCGGTTCCGTGGAGGGCTTTTCCTCCAGGATGGTCATCTGGCCGGAGCGAAATGCCGCTATCGCCATTCTCTCTGCCCAGGGCGGCTTTATACAGTCGAATATCGTCCTGCCCTGGCTGACTCAGGCAGCCGAAAAGCTGCTTTTTACCGGATCAAGCCCGCGGCTTTTCCCCATCAGCAGGGTGCTTTTCATTGTCGGAATCTCGTTGGCCGTCTACGTGATCAGCCTGCTTCTGCAGACAGCCACCGCTCTCTCCTGGACAAAAACCCTGCGCGACAGGAGAGAGACGAGCAGCAGAAACACCTTTCAGAATCTCGTTCTGATACGAACCTTCGCCGGCATAGCCCTGAGGGCGGCCTTCCTGATAGCTGCTCCGGCCCTCATAGGTCGAATCGTCGGCAAACCGATCCTGTACCATGACTTATTGGCTGTCGAGCCGGGAGGGAGCACCTTTTTCATACTGGCGATGCTTGCGGGAATCATGAGGAACGCTGCAAGAATGCTCTGGTTCGTCCACTTGGAACGAGGCTAGGCAGCCCGCCGGGCTTTATTGTCCCTCCCCGAGGTAGGCTTTGCGCACTCCGTCGTCGGCCAGCAGTTCCCTGCCCTTCCCCTGGAGGATGATCCTTCCCGTCTCGAGGACGTAGCCGTAGTCGGCTATCTCGAGGGCGGCCTTCGCGTTCTGCTCGATCAGGAGGACGGTGGTGCCCTCCTTGTTGATAGCCCTGATGATTTCGAAGATCATCTTGACGAAGAGGGGGGCGAGGCCCAACGAAGGTTCGTCCATCATGAGAAGCCTGGGCTTGGTCATGAGGGCCCTCGCCACGGCGAGCATCTGCTGCTCACCGCCCGAGAGGGTTCCTCCTTTCTGCCTTATGCGTTCCTTCAGGCGGGGGAAGAGCTCGAAAACCCGGGTTTCGTCGGCGGCTATGCCCGCCTTGTCCTTCCGGCCATAGGCTCCCAGCTTGAGGTTTTCCTCCACCGTGAGGTTCGGAAAAATCCTCCGGCCCTCAGGCACGAGGACGACACCCTTCGAGACAATATCCTTGGTGGCAAGCCCTGTGAGGGTTTCGCCATTCCATTTCACGCTTCCGCCCGATGTCTTCACGAGGCCGACGATGCTCCGGAGCGTCGTGCTTTTCCCCGCTCCATTGGCGCCGATGAGGGTGACAATTTTCCCCTCGGGTACCTCGATGTCGATGCCCTGGAGTGCGTGGATGCCGCCGTAGTGCACGGACAGGTTGTGTATCTCGAGCATCAGTCCACCCCCAGGTAGGCTTCGATGACCTTCGGATTCTTCTGAATCGAAGCAGGATCGCCCTGCGCTATCGTCACCCCATAGTCGAGCACATACATCCGGTCGCAGACGCCCATCACCACCTGCATATGGTGCTCGATGAGGAAGATCGTCAGGTCGAACTCGTCGCGCAGCCTTCGGATCAGGTTCATCAGCTCGAAGGATTCCTGGGGGTTCATGCCGGCCGCAGGTTCGTCGAGGAGGAGCATCGTCGGTTTTGTCGCTAGGGCGCGAACAATCTCCAGCCTTCGCTGTTTGCCGTAGGGCAGGCTCGTCGCCTTTTCCCCCGCGGCCTTGTCGAGCTCCACCTGGGCGAGCAGATCCATCGCGAAGGCGCGGGACTCAGCTTCCCTCTTCCGGTAGGCAGGAAGGTGGAGGGTGGCGCCGAAAATGCCCGTTCCGATGCCTATGTGGCAGCCGATGAGGACGTTCTCCAGGACGGTGAGCTCCTTGAAGAGCCTGATATTCTGGAAGGTGCGGGCTATGCCTAGTTCGGTTATCGAGTGAGGTTTGTAGCCCGTTATATCCTTGCCTCTGCAAAGAACCTTGCCGCCGGTCGGGCTGTACATCCCGGTGATGACGTTGAAAGCCGTCGTCTTGCCGGCGCCGTTCGGCCCTATGAGGCCTACGATCTCGTTCTTGCCGATTTCGATATTGAGGTCGGATACGGCCGTGAGGCCGCCGAATTTCATGACAACATTGTCGGTGGAGAGCATGGTCTCAGACATGGCGGCCTCCCCGGGAATCGCGCCCGCCGGAAGAGCCGCGCTTCCTGAAAATTCCGCCCAGGCTCTTGAGCATATCCCAGGAGAATTCCCTGCCCCCCATCAGGCCCCGCTGCCTGAAAATCACGACGAGCATCAGCATCAGGGAGAAGACCACCATGCGCAAGCCGGGAAGCCCCTGCGTCTTGAAGAATATCAAGTTCATCGGCTCGTCGAGGAAACGCAGGATTTCCATGAGGATGGTGACGACGATGGCCGCTATCACCGACCCCGAAATGGAACCCGTACCCCCCAGTACCACGATGAGGAGAATGTTGAAGGTGAGAAGGAAGGTGAACATCTTGGGATCGATCGTCGTGATCATATGGCCAAGGAGGGCGCCGCCGATCCCGGCGATAAAGCTCGAAACCGTGAAGGAAGTGACCTTGACCTTGAAGACATTGACGCCCATGGCCTCGGCGGCAAGCTCGTCGTCGCGAACGGCCTTCATGGCCCGGCCATAGCTCGAGCGCATCAGGAAGGCCATGAAAAGCGTCACGAGAGCTGCCGTAATCCAGACGGCGTAGGTCGTGGCGAAGCGTGGAAGGCCTTTGAGTCCCTGGGCTCCGTTGGTGATGGTCTGGGCGTTCGTGATGAGAACCCTGATAATCTCGGAAAAGCCGAGGGTCGCGATAGCGAGGTAGTCATCCTTAAGCCGCAAAACGGGCGCCCCGATGAGGAAGCCCACGAAGGCGGCGGCCAGGCCGCCGGCGATGAGGGCGGGAATAAAGGGCAGGGTAAGGTTTTTCAGGAAGGGAAGCATCGGCACAAGGAAAAAGTTCATCTCCTTGAGTTCGGCAGGCATCGTGAGGAGGGCGCAGACATAGGCTCCCACCGCCATGAATCCCGAGTGTCCCAGGGAAAAGAGGCCCGTAAAGCCGTTCAGCAGGTTGAGGGAGAGGGCGAGGATGATGTAGATCGCGCTCAGATTCAGCACTCGCAGGGTAAAAGCGTCGAAGAACGTATCGGCTGCGACGAGGAAGGCCGCGACAACGACGAGGGCGATCAATGTATATAGGGAATTTTTCTTCAGTTTCATGGTCACACCTTCTCCGACTGCCGTTTTCCCAGCAGACCCGTGGGCTTGACGAGGAGAACCACAATGAGGAGGACGAAGGCGAAGGCGTCGCGATAGCCGGAAAGGGTGGGCAGGAGGGCGACGGTCATGATCTCGATCAGGCCGAGAAGAAAACCGCCAAGCACGGCTCCCGAGATGCTTCCGATGCCGCCGATGACGGCCGCGATAAAGCACTTGAGGCCCGGCATAACGCCCATGAGGGGGTTGAGCTGGGGATATTTGAAGGACCAGAGGATGCCGCCGAAGGCAGCGAGCAAGGAACCGATACCGAAGGTTATGGACACGATGCCGTTGACATCGACAGCCATGAGGCGGGCGGCCTCGACATCCGTGGAGACGGCGCGCATCGCCATGCCCGTCTTAGTCCTGTTGACGATCCAGAGGAGGATAGCCAGAAGGAGGAAGGTGAAAAGGGGTATCACGAGGCTGACCAAGACGATCGAGACGGAGCCGAAGTGGAGCACCCTGCCCATTATCTCGGGCACCGTCACTCCCTTGGGTCGTCCGCCGAAGAGGAGGACGGCGAGGTTTTCGATGAGGTAGGAAGCGCCGATGGCGCTGATCATGATGGAAATCTTGGGCGAATCGCGCAGGGGTCTATAGGCGACTCTTTCGAGGCCCACGCCGAAAAGCGAGGTGCAGAGTATGGTCAGGATGAGGGAAGCCCACCAGGGCAGCGACAGAATCGCCGTGCCGTAGAAGGCCACATAGGCGCCCAGCATGAATACGTCGCCGTGGGCGAAGTTGATGAGGCGAAGGATGCCGTAAACCATCGTATAGCCGATGGCGATGAGGGCGTAGAGACTGCCAAGCGAAAGGGCGTTGGCGATGTGCTGTAAAAATAGCGCAAGAGTCATGCGTCCTCGATTCCGGTTGAGCGCGATTCAACCTGGTATGTTTCTTTGAATGAAGATAGATCGGCAGGCTGGGGCGTACCCCCGCCCGCCGATCCCGGAAAGCCGTCTTAGGGCTGTACGGTGGTCAGATAGGAGAACTGGCCATCCTTGACGGTTTTAATGACGGCGCTCTTCACCGCGTCGCCGTTCTCGTCGAGGGTGATCACGCCGGCCGCTCCGGGGAAATCCTTGGTGACGGCGATGGCGTCGCGAATCTTCGTCCTGTCGAGGCTGCCTGCCTTTTCGATGGCGGCGCGGGCCACGAGGTAACCGTCGAAGCCGAGGGCGGTGACCGCGGCGGGTTCCTTGTTGTACTTGTTGCGGTAGGCGTCGAGGAATACCTTGGACGTTTCAGTGATGGGAACTTCGGTGGCGAAGAAGGTCGAGAAGACCACGCCTTCGACAGCGGCCTTGCCCACATCGAGGAACTCGGGGGTTTCCCAGGTGTCGCCGCCGAGGAAGGGGGTGGTGATGCCCAGTTCGCGGGCCTGTTTCACGATGAGGGCGCTCTCGGTGAAGTTGCCGGGGGCGAAGATGACGTCGGGCTTGAATTTCTTGATTTCGGTGAGGGCTGCGGCGAAATCGGTGTCGCCGGTGTTGTAGTTGAGTTCGGCGAGGATGGCATCGTTATCGCCGGTGAGGAGCTTGAAGGCGTCGGCAAAGAACTTCGCGAGGCCTACGGAGTAGTCGTTGGACACTTCGCGGATTATGACGGCTTTCCTGGCGTTGGCTTCCTTGAAAGCGTAGTTGGCCATGACCGTTCCCTGGAATGGATCGAGGAAGCAGACACGGAAGTAGTATTCATTGCCCTTGGTGACGAGGGGGTTGGTGCATGAAAGACCGATCGCCGGGGTCTTGGCCTGCTTGACGATGGGGCCGGCAGCCATGGAGAGGGAGGAGCCCCATGATCCGAGAACCACATGGACCTTGTCCTTGTCGACGAGGCGCTGGGCGGCGTTGGCCGCTTCAACCTTGTCCGATTTGTTGTCGGAGATCACGAGTTCGATCTTGTATTCCTTGTCGCCGACTTTTACCGTAGGATACAACTCGTTGGCCAGCTTGACGCCTTCGACTTCGAGAGCTCCACCGCCGGCGTTGGCGCCGGTCAAGGGCTCGAAGACGCCGAACTTTACGGTTTTCGGCGCGGCGGGACCGCATGAGAAAAGCAGGGCAAATGCCACGACAGCCAGTGCGGCGATACCGATTCGCTTCATTTCATTCCTCCTGATTGCTTTGATCCATTTCAAATATTGAGTGGACTTTTTGAATAGTAGAATGAGCCGCATGGCTTGTCAATTTCAAATTTTCAAACCAAATATTTTTTTTGGATAAAATTCAGGCGATTATGGCGCCGCGCCGCAGAAAACGTTGGCTGATATATGGACAAAATTTGCTTAAGCCGATAAACTTTTAGCTGTGCGCATTGATGCGCGCAATGTTGTACAGGAGGAAGAAGATGAAAAAGCTTCTCATCGCTTTCGCAGTCATTGCCGTCATTTTCGCGAGCTGCGGCGGAGCCGCCAGCGGCAAACCCAAGATCGGCGTCGCAATCTATAAGTTCGACGACACCTTCATGTCCTACGTCCGCAACGCCATCACCGAAAACGCCAAGGACAAGGCCGATGTCGAAGTCGTGGACAGCCAGAACGCCCAGCCCACCCAGAACGACCAGGTGGACGCCTTCCTCTCCAAGAAGATGAAATCCATCGCCATCAACCCCGTTGACCGCACCGCGGCCGCCGCCATCATCGCGAAGGCCAAGGCCAAGAAGACCCCCGTCGTCTTCTTCAACCGCGAACCCCTCGCCGACGACATGAAGTCCTGGGACAAGGTCTACTATGTAGGCGCCAAGGCCGAGCAGTCCGGAACCATGCAGGGTCAGATCGTCGTCGACTACTGGAAGGCTAACCCCGCCGCCGACAAGAACGGCGACGGCAAGATCCAGTACATCATGCTCAAGGGCGAGCCGGGACACCAGGACGCCG